>NZ_BAABAK010000015.1:0-632376 GCF_039537385.1 Pedobacter ginsengiterrae | reverse complement strand
GTCCAAAATAATAATGTTGAACAAAATTAAATAAACTTCTCAACTCCCCAACTTTTTTGCTTGATCCTAGAGTACGGCTAATCGAAAGTTTCAGAAGCCTAGCGAAAATTTTGCCGAAACCTGGTTAATGTCGATGTATTTCAGGGAAAACAAAAAAGCCCAACTTTTCTCAAGTTAAGGTATTTGTTGTCCCAAACAAGGTCGCGAGCACTCGAACCCTTCCCCAATGATATTGGGGATGACAGGCAACATTATCACTCTAAACTATTTAATCGTGAAATTTTACTTTTTGAGGAGCCAATAGGTTGATAAACCTGAGCATGGCTATATTTTTTTAGCACCTTTTCTCTAATGAATCCACTTTTTTTTCCGAGCTTGCTTCTTCGAGATAAACAAAAATCCATAGCATTTTTAAACTGGGTATATTCGATTCTCCATTGTTATGTTGGATAAGTCTGTAGGGTGGATTTCAGTAAAGCCTTTATAAAAGATCCATCTTTTTCACTTTGAATAATATAAACATAGAAAGCCTTACAATAAAATTAAGCCAAAAAACAAAAAAGCCCTAACTTTTCCAAGTTAAGACTTCGTTTGCGGAATGGACGGGACTCGAACCCGCGACCTCCTGCGTGACAGGCAGGCATTCTAACCAGCTGAACTACCACTCCATTTGTTCTTCTTTAAAGTTAGAACCTCTTCCCCTTTCGGGATGGCAAATATAGATACTAATTTCAGTTTATCACTATTCTAAGCTAGATTTCCCCTTTTAAAACCGTAACCTACTGAATGTCATTCTAATTATTTTCATCAGAAAAGGCATTGAAACAAAAAAGCCTCAACTTTTTTCAAGTTAAGGCTTTTGTTGCGGAATGGACGGGACTCGAACCCGCGACCTCCTGCGTGACAGGCAGGCATTCTAACCAGCTGAACTACCACTCCTTTTGTTCTTCTTTAAAGTTAGAACCTCTTTCCTCTTTCGAGGTTGCAAATATAGAGACAATATCTTAATTCGCAAACTTTTTTTTCAAATAATTACAACACCTTAAGTTACAGCGCCTTCTTGCATCTTCTCAGCATTCTCTGCAAACTGAAGCCCATCAATAATTTCCTGAATCTCACCATCCATGATCGTTGGCAGGTTATACATTGTTAATCCGATGCGATGTTCGGTTACTCTTCCTTGCGGATAATTATAAGTTCTAATCTTAGCCGAACGATCTCCGGTAGATACCATCGTTTTACGTTTAGCTGCAATATCACCATTTTTCTTTTGCAATTCGATATCGTAAAGCTTACTACGCAACATCTCCATTGCAATAACCCGGTTACCCAATTGCGAACGCTCTTGCTGGCAAACTACAACTATCCCCGAAGGCTTGTGCGTAAGCTGAACCTTTGTTTCAACTTTGTTTACATTCTGTCCACCAGCACCACCTGAACGTGAAGTTTGTAATTCTATATCAGCTGGATTAATGTACAAATCAATCTCTTCTGCTTCTGGCAGTACCGCAACAGATGCTGCCGAAGTATGTACACGCCCTTGAGTTTCGGTATCTGGAACACGTTGCACACGATGCACGCCACTTTCGTATTTTAATTGACCATACACGTCATCTCCGCTAACTTTTAAAATTACCTCTTTATAACCACCAGCAGTTCCTTCAGTTACATCAACCGTTTCAACTTTCCATCCTTTGGTTTCAAAATAACGGGTGTACATGCGGTATAAATCGCCTGCAAATAGAGCTGCTTCATCGCCGCCAGTACCACCACGAATCTCAAATACAGCATTCTTAGCGTCTTCAGGATCTTTCGGAATCAACATCAAGCGAATGTTGCTTTCCATTTCTTCTTGTTGCTTTAACAACAAATCTAACTCCTCTTTTGCCATTTCACGCATTTCGGGGTCTTTCTCAGCCGCTAAAATTTCTTTATTGGCTTCAATATTACTCATCACATTTTTGTAGATTTTGTATTCATCTACAATTTTGCCTAAATCTTTATATTCTTTATTTAAAGCTGCAAACCTCTTCATATCCTGAATTACATCAGGATTACTTAATTGCTCCTCAACATCTTCCCAACGCAGCTTTATGGCCTCTAATTTATCTAACATAGTATAATCAAATTGAAATTCTTTACCATCTGAAAAATAACAAATAGATAAAGAAATGCAAAAATAAGTAAAAAAGCCGAATGCATAGGCAGATTAAAGAATTGGCTTATTAAAAGATCTTGAAAATGAAATGATTGTTGCTTTAACAATTAGTAAATTCTGATAATGACATGAAAAAATCAATACTTTATTCTCGAGATTCAAAAACTTAAGAAATCTAGTTCTAAGCCTATATTTTTTACATACCTCGGATGGTAAAAAATGATATAGTAATCGCGAAAAACTTATTCTGTATTAAAATATTCGAGTTTTAAATCAACCCCATCAAAAACAGCATAAGAACTGTAATTAAGCCACTCGCCTGTATTTACATAGCGACTACCATTACCTAAATCTAAATCGAGGGGTAAATGCCTGTGTCCATAAATAAAGTAATCGAAGTGTTCTTTTTGCAAAATTTCTCTTGAGTAAATAGCTAACCATTCATATTGATCACCAAAGAATACCTCCTCTGCGCCTTTTCTTTTTTTACTGTTTCCACTCCAGCCGTTAGCGATACTAATACCCAAATTTGGGTGCAATCGGGCAAAGAGCCATTGGCAAAGTTTACTTCTGAAAATTTTACGTAAAAACTTATATTTTCGATCGCCAGGTCCTAAACCATCACCATGATGAAGGTAAAATTTCTTCCCCGAACGTTCCATGATCATTTCATCGCTGATAATTTTCATCCCGATTTCTTCGGTAAAATAGTTGCGAACCCACATATCGTGGTTGCCTTTAAAGAAATAGATTTTTATTCCTGAATCGGCCATTTGTGCCAACTTCCCTTGCAATCGAATAAATCCCTTTGGGATTACCTTTTCGTATTCGAACCAGAAATCGAAAATATCGCCCATTAAAAATAGTTCGGCGCAATTAGGCTCAATGAAATTTAACCAATTTACAATCCGCTCTTCGCGAACACGACTATCAGCATAGTTGGGTGCGCCTAAATGAAAATCGGAAGCGAAATAAATATTTTTACTCATGTACAGTTTCAAAGGTAAAGGAAAAAGAGGAAAGCAGAAAAAGATTAAACCTGAAAGGCTAAAGTAATAAAGCCTAAACCAGTCTAGCCAAAGAGAAAAACATATATTAGTAAATAAATTGCCGAAATGAAAAAGCAAATCATATTAAGCTTCTTTGCTCTAAGTTTATTTGCCTTTGAGTAGGACAGAGAAAGCTCCAGAAAAACACTATTAATGATTTATCCAGAAACTAAAAAAGATTATACCACCGATAATTACTTTGGAACAAGAATTGCAGATCCATATCGCTGGTTAGAAAATGATACTTCAACAGAAACAAAAAATTGGGTTGACGAAGAAAACAAAATCACCCAAAACTACCTTGAGCAAATTCCATATCGAGAGGATATAAAAAATCGCTTAACCGAAATATGGAACTATCCTAAAGAAAGCGCACCATTTAAAGCTGGAGAATATTATTTCTTTACCAAAAATGATGGCTTGCAAAATCAAAGCGTTTGGTTTATAAAGAAAGGTTTGGAAGGTAAGGAAGAACTTTTTTTAGATCCTAATAAACTATCTGCTGATGGAACGGCATCGGTTTCCTTATTAGGCTTTTCACATGATAAAAAATACATTGCCTATTCGATAGCGCAATCGGGTTCTGATTGGAGCAATATTTACGTTATGGAAGTTGCCAGCAAAACAAAATTAGCCGACGAGTTAAAGTGGACGAAGTTCTCTGGCGCAGCCTGGAAAGGTGACGGCTTTTACTATAGTCGATATGATGAACCAACTAAGGGTATGGAACTTTCGGGCGCCAATAAGTTTCAAAAGGTTTACTTCCATAAGTTAGGCGAAGCACAAACCGCTGATAAATTAATTTTTGAAGATAATACAAATCCAAATTTATATTTTGGAGCTGATGTTACGGAAGACGAGCACTTTTTAGTTTTATATGCAAGTGCTGGCACTTCGGGCAATGCTTTATACTACCAGGATTTAACTAGCTTAAACAATAAGATCGAATCATTGGTTAAAGGTTTCGAAAACAACCACAGCGTAATTACTAACGATGGCGATAAGCTTTTAATCAACACCGATTTAAATGCACCAAATAAACAGGTGGTTTTGGTCGACCCAAAAAATTCGGACCCTAAAAATTGGCAGAAAATTATCCCCGAATCAAAACTTGCTTTAGAAGGTGCCAGTTCGGGTGGTGGATTTTTATGGGCTTCATATCTTAAAGATGCCAGCACCAATATTGTTCAGTTTGATTTGAGCGGTAATAAAATTAAAGATGTAAAGCTGCCAGATATCGGCACAGTTGGAGGTTTTGGTGGCTACAAAGACGATATAGAATTTTTCTACTCCTTTACAAACTTTATTACGCCAGGCACTAGCTATCGTTACGATATTAAACAAGGTGAATCTACGCTTTACAAAAAATCAGCATTAAAGTTTAACACCGATAACTACGAAACCAAACAGGTTTTTTATCCTTCGAAAGACGGAACAAAGGTGCCAATGTTTATGGTTTATAAAAAGGGCATTAAGCTTAATGGCGATAATCCTGTATTTTTATATGCTTATGGTGGTTTCCAGATTTCTTTAACACCAACCTTTAGTTTATCGAGGATGTTGTTTTTAGAACATGGAGGAATTTATGCACAGCCGAGTTTAAGGGGTGGGAGTGAATATGGTGAAGCTTGGCATAAAGCTGGAATGCTTGAAAAGAAACAAAATGTTTTTGATGATTTTATTGGTGCGGCAGAGTATCTAATCAAAGAGAAGTACACCAATCCCGACAAAATTGCGATATCTGGTGGTTCGAACGGAGGGCTGTTAGTAGGTGCCTGCATGACCCAAAGACCAGAACTTTTCAAAGTGGCTCTACCAGCTGTTGGCGTTTTGGATATGCTACGTTATCATAAGTTTACAGTAGGCTGGGGCTGGGCAGTAGAATACGGCACAAGCGATCAAAAAGATGACTTTGACTACCTGATAAAGTACTCACCATTACATAATATTAAAATAGGTGTAAACTATCCAGCTACTCTAATCACAACAGCCGATCACGATGACCGTGTTGTACCTGCACATTCGTTTAAATTTGCAGCAACTTTGCAAGAAAAATACAAAGGCGAAAACCCAATGTTAATCAGAATTGATAAAAAAGCGGGCCATGGGGCTGGAAAACCTACAAAGAAATTAATCGAGGAAGCCACAGATATTTGGAGTTTCGTATTCCAAAATTTAGAAATGAAATGGTAATCCATTAAGCACTTGTAGTTAGGAAAGATGAAGCGATTTATGGAGAGTAAGAAATAAAATATTTAGTGCACTAAAACGATGAATTAGATTATCCCACTAAACCCATAGACCAATTATAATTTGTTTTGAACACCTAAATTCCTTTAACTTTTGTTTTTACCTAAATTTAGGCATACAAAATACTGAATATAACAGTCTTACAAAATTATCTGGAATATTTCTAAATAAGGATATTGATAAAAGTTTATTTCGTAACTTTGCGTAAATTTTTTTTGAATGATCTCTACTGATATAGCCGTAATAGGCGCTGGTCCGGTTGGTTTATTTGCCATTTTTGAAGCCGGTTTATTAAAAATGCGTTGCCATTTAATTGATTACCTTCCTCAGGTTGGTGGTCAGCTTTCTGAAATTTATCCTAAGAAACCGATATACGATATTCCTGGTTATCCTTCTGTATTAGCACAGGAACTTATCGATAATTTAATGGAACAGGCAAAACCTTTCCATCCTACGTTTACCTTAGGCGAACGTATCGAAGGTTTGGAGAAACGTGGCGAAGCTGATTTCGTTCTAACTACAAACATGGGTACCATTATCGAAGCTAAGGTTGTGGTTATAGCAGGTGGTTTAGGTTGTTTCGAACCTCGTAAACCAGCTGTAGAAAATCTTGAAAACTTTGAGAACGGTAAAGGTGTAAACTACATGATTCTTGATCCAGAGAAATATCGTGATCAGAAAATGGTTATTGCTGGTGGTGGCGACTCTGCTTTAGACTGGACAATTTACCTAGCTGAAGTTTGTTCTGAATTAACATTGGTTCACAGAAGTGAAAGCTTTCGTGGCGCACCAGATTCAGTTTCTAAAGTTATGGCATTGGCCGAAAGCGGAAAAATTAACCTCGTTTTAAATAGTAATCTTCATGCTGTTCACGGTGGGGATAAACTTGAAAAAGTTGAAATCGTTCAAAACCGCACCATGGAAAAATCTCTGGTTGAAGCAGACCATTTAATACCTTTATTTGGTTTGAGTCCGAAGTTAGGGCCTATTGAAGATTGGAATTTAAATATCAGCAAAAGTGCTATTGAGGTAAATACCGATGATTATTCAACAAATATCCCAGGTATTTATGCAATTGGCGATATCAACACTTACACAAACAAATTAAAATTGATTCTTTGTGGTTTCCACGAGGCAGCCTTAATGAGTCATAGTGCTTATTCTTATATGAATCCTGGGGTTAAATACACAATGAAATATACAACTGTAAACGGAGTTTCTGAATTTTAAGCAATTACCTATATTTGCTAATAATATAAGTAGAGCACAATAAAATGGAGAACAACATTACAATATATATGCAAGAACCGGATGGTTCAGTTACCTCTCACGAAGCACCAACAGATATGGGCTTAAGTTTGATGGAGTTTTTAAAAGCATCTGAATATGATATTCTGGCTACTTGTGGCGGAATGGCATTATGTGCTACTTGTTGTGTTGATGTATTAGAAGGCGAAGAAAAGCTTAACGAAATGACTGATGATGAATATGCAATGTTAGATACTTTGCCTGATTTATTGCCAAACTCCCGTTTAGCCTGCCAGTTGCAGTTACATAATAATATGGATGGTTTAAAAGTGAAACTTCATGGTGTAAGCTAAGCTATAAAATATAAAATATTGAAAAGCGATACTTAAAACGGTATCGCTTTTTTTGTTTATATCTTCCGTTAGTCGAGATTTGCAATTCTCGAAGTGCCAAAAAAGCGGATTTGAAATCCGCGGATCCTAAGTCTGGACTACAAATCCCGACTAGCACAAACCAGTATCGCCTTTTTTGTTTTATATCGTCCGTTAGTCGAGATTTGCAATCTCGAATGCCGAAATGCGATTTGAAATCCGCGGATCCTAGTCTGGACTACAAATCCCGACTAGCACATACTAGCAATAACGAAGTAGGAGTTATCGAACTTCGATTTTCTTTCTTTCAACGTTCCAGCCATAAACTTCTACAGCTGTTTTCTGGCTTCCTGAATAATCGACTGTAATCGTTTTGCTTTCGCCTGGCAAGACACTAATATAGTTATCAGAGTAGAATGCGGGTAAGATCCGTTTGCCTGAAACTGCATCAACTAATGCGATACGGTTAAAAAATGCAACAGGATTATCTTTAGCGTTGCTAAGCGTAACAGCAATCTGCCCTTTTCTCTTTTCTGTAGCTTCTATAATGGGCACAACTGTTTTTATCTTTTGCAAGCCAGAATATCTGCCATCCTTACCAGGAAGCCAATATAAGTTTTCACTCAAAACATCTTGAGCTTCGTTTAAAATTTTTAGAGAAACAAAAACACCTTCCTTTTTATCCAATTTAATTAAGAAATCGTTTAAAGGAAAATATCTTCTAACCGATGATGGGCCTATTGAATTGAAAACCTGAGAATAAAAATGTTCCTTGCCATCCATATCATAAGCTTTAGCCTGAACCAGTAAATTATCACGTGTTGTAAATCCATTATTTACCACCGTAACCATACTATCAATCGGGTTCATCATTACGTGTAAAGGTTCGCTACCCTTTCTTAAACCATACAAACAAGCATTAGGATCTAAATAGTAATCGTACATCTGTCCACGCAAGGCCGTCCATGGGTTTTGAGTTTTCCAAATGATTGAACCCGTGTACCAATCCCACATTTTGTTAGAAAACCCTTCCATTAAAGCACGATATTGATCATAATTGACTAATTGTGCCTTCATAGCGAAATCTTTAACATCTTTCGCTTTTCCATACGGATTAATATGCTCATCATAGCCAATGTATTTATGATAATCCCAAACCGAATCTGGTTTCTCTTTAAACTGAGGAGCAAGCATATTTTCTGCAGGAATGAATTTCTCTAAAGATTCATAATCACCAACCCCAACAGAACCAACTTCTGAGTTATATGGAAAAGTTTTATCGCCCCAAAAGCTCCGAGGATTTTGGATTCCATAAGGTCCATCGCCATTACCACCAATGGTATTATAAGACATCTCATCGCTGTTAGAGAAATCGAAAAACATTCGGGTTCCATCTAAACGAGGTAGAATATCATTTTTTATTGGCTGCAAAATATCATCTGGCGGTGTAATTTCATTTCCTCCGCACCAAAAAGCTAAAGAAGCATGGTTACGGATCATTTTAACCTGATCTTCAATGGCAGTTAAAACCAAGGGATGATTATCCGGATATTTTCTTCTGGTCCATTGGTCGTCCTTTTTCATTGGATCTACCCAACGGCCATTGCAATCGCCACTAAACCAAAAATCCTGAAAAACCAATAAACCATATTGATCACAAGCCTTGTAAAACTCAGGTCTTTCGAGAATTGCCCCACCCCAAATCCGAATCAGATTCAGGTTCATATCCTTATGATAACGAACTTCTGCATCGTAACGGGCATCTGTAAAACGAAGCATCGCGTCAGAAATAATCCAGTTGCCACCTTTAATAAAAATCTTTTGTCCGTTTACATAAGCACCCATACTTTTGGTGTGCTCATTCCAAATATTATCAATCTGTCGAACACCAACTTTTAAAGTTTCCTGATCCAAGGTTTTAGCTGCGCAGATGAATTGAATTTTTAAATCGTAAAGATATTGTGCGCCATAACCATTTGGCCACCACAATTTTGGATTTAGTAAGGTAAAATCAGGAAAGCTGATTTCGCTTCTTTCACCCGCTTTAATGGTTACCGCTTTCTTTATAACTTGTCCATCTATGGCATATTGCAAAAACCCAGAAACAGTCTTAACACTTGGATTTTCAACTTCAACCGAAACTTTTATTGTTGCTGGTTTTTGCTTCCCTTCTGCCAAGCGCTTGCCTGGAACAAGGGTAACTACATGTGGATTTAAAATATTAATACTTTGCGTTTTCTCTATCGTTACCTTATCCCAAATACCTGTATTACGATCGCGAATAGGTTGAATCCAATCCCAACCCGCAGTATATTGCGTGGTTAAACCTCGTGCAATTGTACCATCGCCACCTTGCCCACCATTTGGATTTCCAACCACATCTGGCGGATGAACAATTACTGCTAAACGATTTTTACCATTAGCTGCAAGAAGTTTTGTAATGTTAAACTGCGAACGCAAATGCATCCCTTCTATAATCTGTGGATTAACCTTTTTACCATTTAAAAAAATATCAGCTTTATAATTTATACCTCTGAATTGCAACCAAACCTGTTCGTTACCGATTGCCTTTTCATCGAAATCCTTTACAAACCAATAAGTATAATAATCGTTTCCTGTTTTGTATATGTCTGCAATTTTTTCATTATTCATCCCATAAAATGGATCGGGAACTTTTTTATTATTCAATAATGTGGTCAGCACTGTTCCAGGAACAGTAGCATTCATCCAACTGCTAACGGCGAAACCTTTTTCTGAAATCTGTAACCCGTTTGCATTTACTTCTTTTACATTGGCGCAAAGCCAGCCAGAATTCAATTCATAACGCTGCTGCGATTTTGCCCAAAAAGCAGATAGTAAACAAAGAATAATAAAACTGATTTTTTTCATTTATTGAGATGATAAGATTGTAAATATTAAAAAACTATACATTTCCTATTTGCCCGAAACAGGTCTGTCTTCTGCTTTTACACCCCAGGTTTCAGAAGGTTTACTGCCCATAAAAATCTGAATATTTCCACCCGCCATAATGGTTTTGTGCAGTAAGAAAGATTTACTGTAAGGTTTACCATTTAATACAATTTTTTGGATGTACTTATTTTCAGCACTATTATCTACAACCTTTATATTGAATTTTTTACCAGCTCCGAGCTCTATTATTGCATCCTTAACCAAAGGTGTACCGAATACATAAGCTCCATTCGCAGGATTTACGGGATAAAAGCCCAATGAAGAAAAAACATACCACGCACTCATTTGACCAACGTCTTCATTACCACACAATCCATCGGGTTTCGCTGTGTAAAATTCATCATCAATTTTTCTGATTAAATCGGCTGTTTTCCACGGCTGACCAGCATAAGCATATAAGTATGGGATATGGTGTCCTGGTTCGTTTCCTTGAGCATAATTACCAATTAAACCTGAAATATCTGGAGAACTTGCCTCATTTAATCCAGAAGGAACGATAAATAAAGAATCTAATTTTTTTGTAAAAGGTTGATCACCACCAAATAATTTTATCAAACCTTCAACATCTTGAGGCACCAACCAGGTATACTGCCATGCATTACCCTCTGTGTAGTCATCTCCACGATGCTTAGCTGCAACAGGACTAAATGGAGTCCGCCATTTTCCATCTGATAGTTTGCCACGCATAAACTGAGAATCATGGTCAAAATATTCTTTGTACAATTGTGCTCTTTTGCTGAAATATTTATAATCTTCAGTTTTATTTAAAGCTTTTGCCATCATAGCAATACAATAATCATCAATTGCATATTCTAAAGCTTTGGCAACCGACTCTTCAACTTTATCAGTAGGAATATGTTTTAACTCCTGAATGTACTCTATGCCATTGGTTTTCTGCATAGCCGATTGTTTAACGGCCTCGTAAGCCAGGTTTACATCAAACCCACGATAACCTTTTAAATAGGCATCAACAATAACAGGAACAGCATGATAGCCAACCATAGTATTGGTTTCGCTTCCCATTAAATGCCAAACAGGCAATTTCCCCTGTTGTTTATATATTGCCAGCATGGTATTCACCACATCACTTACCTTATCCTGATGAATAATAGTAAACAATGGATTCGCAGCACGATAAGTATCCCAAAGGGAAAAAGTGGTTAGATTATTAAATGCTGCCTTTCTGTAAACCTTTTTATCTGATCCTAAATAATCTTTGTTTACATCATTATATAATGAAGGAGCAACCATGGTATGGTAAAGCGCCGTGTAGAAAATCTTTTTTGTTGTACCCGAAGCATCAATTTTTACTTTCGAAAGAGCTGCATTCCACTTTGAATCTGCAGCTTTTACTGTTGAAGAGAAGTCCCAACCAGGTAATTCTGTTTTTAGGTTTAGCAATGCATTCTCAATACTTACTGGCGATAAAGCAACTTTTATCTGTAATTTATCCCCAGAGATGGCAGCAAACTCAACTGCTGCCTTAAGCTTTTTACCCTTTAAATCTTTTCCAGATTTGACAACTGTACTATCGTACAATACCAGGTTTTTAACTGGTTGAGATAGTTTAATTACAAAAAACAAACGTTGATCGTTAGCCCAACCTTTTGAATTTCTATGTCCAACAATTGTAGTCGCATCAACTTGTTTTAACGAAGATTCTACAGCTTTATCCCAACCAATACCTTCAATTAAATCGATAATGATATGAGGATTTTTAGCGTTCTTTTCAAAAGTGTATTGATGAAAGCCAACGCGTTCAGTAGCGGTTAGTTCTGCTTTAATACCATATTTATCTAACAGAACACTGTAATAACCAGCTTTAGCTTTCTCATTTTGATGAGAGAATTTAGAAAGATAGCCTTCGCCATCAGCAGTTTTACCTTTTTCTACAATTAACTTTCCAGTAGCAGGCATTATAGAAATATCCCCCAAATCGCCAATACCCGTTCCGCTTAGATGTGTGTGGGCAAAACCAGTTATCGTATTACTAACATAATTATATCCACTACACCAATCCCAACCTTCCATAATATTATTTGGCCCTAACTGAACTGCTCCAAAAGGCACGTTGGCACCAACAAAAACGTGGCCGTGTTGAGCCGAACCAATTAATGGATCTACGTATTGAGTAAAATTAGTCTTCTGCTGCGCAAAGGTATTTACGCTCAAAACAACAAATAAAAAAAGAATTATTTTTTTGAACTGCATGATTATTATGGTTTAAGAAAAATAAAAAGGCAATTATACGTAAAACGTTTTACCTCTTTCTAACATATTCTTTATTTCAATTTAAAATTAACTTTATTTAGCAACTTCTAAAACGACAACGTTATCAATTTCTTCGTTGGCAAAACCCGTATAAACCTCAGTAAGCCCTTTTTTATGGATAAACTTAATTGGCGTTTTATCCTTTAATAAATAAGCTTTCGTAATTTTTTTATAGGGAAACTTATCGAAAGCCACAGAAGCATTTTTAGAATCTAAAATGTGGATATAAACTTTATTATCCTTTTGGGTTACACTTCCCCAAGGCTGAGGCTTTACAAAACCAGCTTTTGTATTATAAATGCTTTCGCCATAAAATTTCAACCATTCGCCCATAGAGGCAAGTCGATTTTGAAATTCGGGTTGAACTTTACCACTTGGCATTGGGCCTATATTGAGCAATAAATTAGCGCCTAAACTTGAGGCTTTAACCAGCATATTTACCAATTGTTTATTGGTTTTATAACTGGTATCGCTTAAGTTGTAACCCCATGATTTTGATATGGTTTCGCAAGTTTCTAAAGGCAATTTATCTGATGCGGTTTGAAAACTTAATCCCGATGCGTTTTCGCCAGGTAAATCTCTTTCGAACATTTGAAAATCCTCACCAGCAAACGGGGTTAAATGATGATTATTACCAATCATACATTGCGGTTGAAGCTTATGTATCAAGCCATAAATTTCATCATATTTCCAATCTATCCGCGACGAGCGATCTGCCTCACCTTCTGGTGCTGTTTGATCCCAGTGCCCATCGAACCAGATTCCACCTATTTCGCCATAATTTGTTAAAAGCTCGGTTAACTGGTTTTTCATAAATTGCAAATAACTTGCATAATCGCCCTTTCCTTTTCTTCCTGAATTTTGTCCTGTTCTTCCAGTTTCATGCGGAAAATCTTCTCTGCGCCAATCAAGCAAAGAATAATAAAAATAAAGTTGAATGCCTTGTTTATGACACTCATCAGCCACCATTTTTACAATATCCTTTTTATATGGCGTATTCATAATATTAAAATCCGAATACTTGGTATCCCACATACTAAATCCGTCGTGATGCCTGGTGATTAACGTAATGTATTTCATACCCGCATTTTTAGCCATACTTACATAAGCTGCTGCATCAAAATCAATCGGGTTAAAAAAATCTTTTAAATTGGTGTAATTATGAACCGTGAGTTTGCGGTCGTTCATTACCCATTCGCCACTTCCAGGAATACTAAAGGGGCCCCAGTGAATAAATAAGCCAAAACGGGCATTAGAAAACCATTCCCTTTGCTTTAAGTTGGATGCAGAAGGTTCATAGTTTTGAGCCTTCGCACTTAAACCTAATGATAGAAAAACAATGGCAATTAATAGATTTTTCATATTACGTGCTTAAAAATTTATTAATCTACAATGGTTGCTTCCTTTACAGGTTTACCAATTATTTTATAGCTTCCATCACCTTTTAAAATTGCCAGCATTTGAGTTTGGTTGGTAAAAAGTGTTTTAGCTGCAGCCAACTCCTTATCGTATTGAAAACTTTGCTCTATTCTGCCTTTTTCATAGAAATAGCGACTAACAATTTGGGTTTCGAGCACCTTTTTTATTTCCGCTTTGTGATTAGCCAAATCGGTTTTCTTTGCAGAAGTTAGCTTGTTCTTTAAATTTTCTAAATCGGCCATAACCTCTGCAGTTTTATTTTCTTTATCTGCTTCGTATCGCAATTCGGTAAGCAAACGCTCCGTTCTACTTTGATAACTTAAATCCTTATCTGCCAGCGATGCAGCAAAAGCATTATAATCGGCATCGGTAATTTGAAATGTTTTTGCTGATGCCAAGCTTGGTTTTTCCTTTTTATATCGATTTGCATAATTAAAAAACATACTTTTATTAAGCATGGTAATCGTAATCGGACTTAATTTTTGTGCATCAACAACCACATCAGGATAAACTCCGTTGCCACTATATACGTTTCTACCTGCCTTAGTTTGGAACATGGTTACCGTTGAATCGGCAAAACGCTCTGCAATACCATCAGAATTTTTATGTGCATAATCTAATTTTTGAATACATCTGCCCGATGGCGTATAGTATTTAGCTACGGTAACCTTAACTAAGCTGTTGTAAGGTAAATTAAAGGTTTGTTGTACTAAACCTTTACCATAACTACGCTGACCGATTACAATTGCTCGATCTAAATCCTGTAAGGAACCTGCTACAATTTCCGAAGCAGATGCCGAATTTCCATTAACCAAAACAACCAGCGGTACCGTTGGCGAAATTGGAGGAATTTGTGTTTTATAAGTAATGGTTTTCTCTACATTCTTACCTTTCTGCGTTACAACCAACTGATCTCGATCTACAAAAAGATTTACAATTTTTACGGCCTCCTGTAAAATTCCACCACCGTTATTTCTTAAATCGAGTACGATGCCTTTGGGGTTTTCTTTATTGATATTCACTAATGCATCCTTAACTTCTTGTCCTGAGTTTTCGAGAAACTTATCCAGTTTAATGTAACCTATACCATCACCAACCATGCCCGAATACGAAACATTTGGTTGTTTAATTTCCTCACGGGTTAATTTCTTGGCTATTTCTTTTCCATCTCTAATAATGGCTAAATCTACAACAGTACCTTTTGGACCACGTAACAACTGACTTATTTGTGCTCTGTCCTTACCTTTAATGTCAATATTGTTGATCTTTATTACCTGATCGCCTGCTTTAATTTCGGCTTTATTTGCTGGGTAGCCTTCACTTATTTCGCTTACAAATAGCTTACCCTCAATTAAAACCGTTCCTGCACCAATACCACCATATTGCGTGCTTACATATTTAAGTTTGTAATCTTCAATTTCCGATTCTGGAACATACTCAGTATATGGATCAAGGCTTTCCAACATCGCATCGATACCTGTCCTCATTAGTTCAGGCGCACTGGTTTCATCAACATAATTTATATTGATTTCTTTATACAGGGAAGCAAAAATATCGAGGTTTTTAGAAACCAGAAATAAATCCTCTTTAAAAGAAAAGGATACAGCAGCAATACTGAATACGGCTGCAACAATTGCATATTTAAATTTCTTCATTCCCTTATTTCTTGAAAACAAAATAGCACGATGAATTTATCGGCAACTATTTATATTGATTAGCAAAGTACAAAAGGTAAATGTACAAAAAGAGATAAAGATTAAAAACAGCTTATACGGCCAAAAGCATAAATTAATCGTTACTTTTTGAATAAGATTTTAAAACACGAAATAATAAAATAGAAAGAGATTAAAGTCTGTTGCCTTTAGTATCCGCAAGCGCCTTTTGTAGCGTAAACTCAACGTAGGTACGATCGCGTTTAACAAGTCGCATAATATCTTCAACCAATTTATCTTCGCCACCTGGCACAAATTCTAAAGGTTCATTAACAAGATCACGATACTTTCTAAAGAACTTAATCTTAACTTTTTCTGCGTTATCTTTTGTTAGTTGAAAATTTGCCATTTCTAAATTGATTTAATGCAAAAGTAAAAATATTTATGGCTGATGGGTAGCTTTTCCATGCATTTTTAAAAAAAGATTAAAAGCAGTTTACTTTAGCATGATAATTGTGTTAAAAGTGCGTTATAAACACTAAAGGAATAAAACTCACAAATTTAAACTCAAAAAAAATGAAAAAACTCATCTTCTCTATTGTTTTCCTATCGATCGGCTGGGCTACTGCTCAGGCTCAAACTTTCAATCTCGGGATTAAGGCGGGTGTAAACCTTGCTAAACTTAATGCTGATTTTGCAAGTGAAGAAAATCGTTTAGGCTACCAGGTTGGAGCTTGGGCACGTATTGGTGGCGCAAGTTTCTACGTACAACCAGAGGCCTACATTGGCAGCAAGGGCAATAAATTTATCAGCTTTACCAACAACAGCAATACTGAAGTTGCTGCTGAAGGAAAAGTGAAATTCACCACATTAGATATTCCTGTTTTACTAGGAACAAAGTTTGGTGCTAAAAATCTAAACTTCCGTATTATGGCAGGACCTGTTCTATCACTTGTTTTAGATGATAGCTCGACATTTAGTTCGGCTTACCAAGAAGCGACAGATTTTAGTAATTACAAAAACCAGGCTTTCGGTGTTCAGGCTGGCGCAGGTGTTGATGTAGGTAGTATCTCAGTTGATTTACGTTACGAAGCTGGTTTAACAAACATCAGTAAAAGTGAAAAATATACACAGAAACCGAACTTGTTCCAATTGAGTTTAGGATTTAAAATTTTGTAATAACACAGAATGAATAGTTCACAAAAGGCAGCCAAATGGCTGCCTTTTGTGGTTTTAAATAATTCGATGAGTTAATTAATAAATCATTATTTTTATTTCTCAACTAACATTCTACGCTCATGGAATCTTATTTTAAAACCACAGTTAAATTTCTAGTGATTATAGCTCTGCTGGTTACCGTTTCAACGACTAATGCTCAAGAAAACGTTATTTCAAAGTTATTGGTGTATAAAAAACTGTTAGAAAAAAATCAGGTAGAAAAAATTCACTTACACTTAAACCAACCATTTTATATGGCTTACGATACCGTTTGGTTCAAGGCTTATGTGGTTAATGCAAATCTAAATCGCCCATCCAACATCAGTAAAAACTTAAACATCGATCTAGTGGATCCTTCTGGAAATATTATCCGTCAAATCAAAAACAAACTCAGCTTTGGCTTATCAGACGGCTACATCAATCTCTCCGATTCATTAAAATCAGGTAACTATGTTTTAAGAGCTTATACTGATCAGATGAAAAGTTTTGGACAGGCTTATGAGTATCAAAAAAGTTTTCAGATTAAAGGTAAATCTGAAAAAGTTAATAAACCTTTAACAGGAAATAGTAGTTTTCAATTCTTTCCAGAAGGAGGGGATTTAGTTTCGGGATTAAAGACCAGAGTTGGTTTCAAAGCTACGGCTCCAAACGGACTTGCCATTGATGCAAAGGGGCAAATATCGGATGAAAAGGGAAAGCTAATCGGTACGATAAAAACCGATCATTTAGGAATGGGTAATTTTGAATTTACCCCAGAGGCAATGAGAAGATATCATGCTGAGATTACCTTTGCCGACGGCAAAACAAATAAGATAGAATTACCCTTACCTAAAACTACAGGCTACATACTCAACTTAAGCACAACAAAAGATAGTCTTCTTTTAAAAATTTCATGCTCGGCAGATGTTGTAAATAAGGGAACCTTAATATTAATTGGAGCACAAGATGGCGTAACCAGATACATCTCCAAGCCCGAAATGAAAAATTCAGCAATAAACATTTCGATTCCTGCTGATAAATTTTATTCGGGAATTGTTCAGTTTACTTTATTTGACACCGACAATCTTCCTGTTGCAGAACGATTAATTTTTGTCGATCACGAAGATGCCCTAAAAATTGAAACCGATGTTAAAAGCCTCTTTGCTAAAAAAGAGCTCGCCAAAATGAATATTATTTTAAAAAACCAGGATGATAAAAATGAAATTGGCAGCCTTTCGTTATCTGTTTACAACGCAACAGAATATCCAATAGAGGATGATGATGAGCCTTCGATTTTCTCCGAGTTATTACTTACTTCGGATTTAAAAGGGCTTATTGAAAAGCCTAACTATTATTTTAATAAGCCAGGAGACGAAAACAGGAAACAACAACTAGATAATCTGTTGATTACACAGGGCTGGAGAAAGTTTTCTTGGAAAAATGAACTGTCTAAAAAACTTCCTTTAGTAAATGAGCTGTATAATATAGAAAACGAATTAAAAGGAAATGTAATGCAAACAAATGGTAAACCTTACGCAAATGGAATGATCACCTTATTCCAATCAGGGCTAAGGCAAACCATACTTCAAACTAAAACAGATACGGCTGGTTATTTTAGTTTTAAAGATTTGAACCTGATTGACACCTCTAATTTTGTACTTTCGACGAACACCCAAAAGGAAAAGAAAAACTTAAAAATAACTGTTCTTGGTCTTGAAGTGCAACCCGTTTCCAATCGAAAATCAATTCCTTCTGGGCAAGATTTTTTAATCGAAGAATTAATTGCAACTCCAACAGAAAACAAACAACTTGATGCCTTATTCTACAAATCAAAGGGAATTAATCTCGATGAGGTAAATGTAGTGGCCAAGAAACCAGGACCAATAAAAGAATCGGCGAATTTGAATGGACCAGGCAGAGCAGATGTTATTGTGCTGGCAAAAGATTTGGAAACCACGCACGATGTAAGTACCTATCTATTAAACCATGTAAACGGGCTTAAAACTTTTCAAGGAAAAATTTATTCAAGAGAAATCCCAGATCCTGGGCAAGGAATTCCTCCTCCACCGCCGCCAATGATGGTCATTTTTGATGGAGTAGAGGTAGATCAGGAAAACTTTAATATTAGTGATATAAACCCCAATGATGTTGGAAGTATCGAAATCTTAAAAGGAACTTCGGCGGGGCTGTATAATACATCTGGAGGGGTAATTATCATTACAAGTAAAAGAGGCAGAGACCATTCAAACGATGCTTTGAGTAAAATAGCAAAGGGGATTTTTCCTATCTCTGTTTTAGGCTATCAAAAGTATAGAACCTTTTATTCGCCAGTTTACAATGCCGCCAATTTAAGCAATAAAGATTTCAGAAAAGCCGTTTATTGGAATCCCAATGTAATAACCTCGACTGAAAAAGCAACTGAACTTTCCTTTTTCAATTCTGATTACACTGGAAAATATAAGGTTGTGCTGGAAGGGATTAATGCCGATGGGCAAATTGGCCGCTCAGTTTATTATTATGAGGTTAAATAAATTATTTCACAATAGTTAAACTACCACTGAGTTTACCACAATCGGTTTTTAAATCAATCATATAATAATACACTCCAACCGATAATGGTTTACCATTTTTAGTACCATCAAAATCTTTAACATAACCTTTTGAATAATATATTTTATCGCCATTGCGATTAAAAACATAAAATTCAGCATCAGGATAATTGGAAGCCCCAATAATTTTCCAGGTATCATTTATACCATCGCCATTCGGTGTTATAGAATTCGGAATTTGCAGTGTTTTGTTTTCTAATTGTGTGAAATCAATAGTTTCTGTATTTACAGAGCATCCAAATTTATCGGTTATACTCAGAATATATTTCCCAGGCTTTGTTCCCTGAATATTCAGCCCTTGGTAAACGTTGTTACCATTTGCATCAAGCCAATTATAAATGTATGGCCCCGTACTTCCAATAACCTCAATAGCTGATGTGCTCACCGTTTTGCCATCACAACTTATAAATTGCTGCATCTTTGACACATTGATTATTGGCAATTCGGTTGATCCAACACTAAAAACCCCAACTACATTTGTACAATTATTCCCATTCGAGGCGGTTAAGGTATAGTTTCCTGGAAACACATCTGTTAAATTTTCTGTACGACTAACCTCGTTTCCTGCATTATCAGTCCAACTGAAAACAATTGGAGTTTGAGTTTCGTAAGCCAGTATACTTATTGAGCCATTTTTATTCCTACAGCTTGCTGGTTTGATGTCAACCATTTTTGCCTTGAAAATTAGATCTGTGTTCTTAACTGTATAATTGACTGAGATAGATTCGCAGCCTCCAGGTTGGCCTGCTTTTAAGTAATAAGTCCCCGCAGCGACATTCTTTAGGTCTTTATCATTACCCACCAGTTGGTTAGATGAATTATACCATTTAAAAACACTGGCATCAGTAATGCTTAAATTGGTTATGCTACCATTAGTAGCAGAGCAAAAAACATCAGTTATAATCTTATTAGCATCATTGATTAGGGCTTTAGAAAATGAAGAAGTTGCACCGTCGGCATTTGTTCCAGTACTGGTCAGTCCGCCAATAATCGGCCCGTTATATTGCCAGGTTCCATCCGCATTGGTTGGTATAGACGCAAGCCATACTTTGCCTTGGCAGTCAGGGCACTCATCATCGTAAAAAAGTTCGATAATTGAATTAGGAAGGTAGGTTCCAGTCGCAAAATTTGGGGTAATTACTCCAATTTTTGATTGAGTTATCAATTTATCAGGAGGAATATCCTTAAATTCTATGGCCGATTTGGTGTTGCAATAAATACTGTTTTTAAGAATACTAACTGGGTAAGAAAAATCTACCAAAATGGCAAGTTCATTATAAGCAATAGTATTTTGATCACTTAAACTCAAGCCACCAATAGTTCCAGCACCACAATTGTATAGTTCGATACCATATTTTGTATTTCCATAATTCTCTGCGTTTAATCCAGTACCAAGAACATTATGCCTTAAGATATATCTATTTTTAATGTTATCAAGCTTAATCCCCTTAAACTGGGCAGCAATATAATTATCTGCAATTGTAAGATTTACTGTTTCACCATTGGCAAAAATACCTGTCGATTGTATTGCGGGAAAAGTAGTTGTTTTGTTAATATTAAATCCAATCGTATTAAATGCAACATTAATATTTCCACTTAGGCCTCCCAATGAAACTGCATTTGAATTGGCGCTGATAATATTGCCAAAACTTGCATCTATACCTCCGATTGTTGAGTTTCGTAAGTAGCTTAAATCTATACCAACAAAATTACTTGCAGGGCTCTGGCCTGTTGCATCTAAACCAATAATATTTGAAGAAATGGTTATATCTTCCAGAATATTAATGGATGTTGGTGAAATAATCGAGGTATAATTTCCACCAAAACCATTACTTTTATTTGGTGCACCAATGATTACATGTGAAGCATTTTTCAAAAAAACACCAGCCTTTCTTTCATCGGCTGGAACACCAGTTTCGGATAGAAAATTACTAAAGTAAATTCCATAAATCTGAATATTGTCTACCCCATCGATAATAAAACCATTGTAAAAAGCCCCTGATGCACGAACCAGTCTAACTTTTATACTAGCGCTCCCTAATAATTGATTGGATTGAGTTGTGCCATCAATCGTAATGTTTGGGCTAAGCGCAGGTAGCTCTGAAGTAAGATTAATGGTTACATCGCCTGGAATGCTTGAGGGAATATTGAAATAGATAAAATCCATTGTTATATTTCCGTTCGCATTGGCATCTAAAATGGCTTGCCTTAAAGAGCCAGCACCTGTGCTTGAGTTATTAGCTACAGTGAAAACAGCTGCCTTGCTCCTTATGCAGAGGAAACATAAAATCAAGAAAACAAACCCAATTTTCATTTACTAAAAGACAGATGTAAAACAAGATACAAATATTTCAGAATTGCTTAAATACAAAAAAGTCCCGATTTGCATCGGGACTTTAAAACTTTTGCTAAGGCACTATTGATTAGATGTTGCATCAAGCAATGGCCTGTTTGTTGCCGTTGCCGAAGTAACTGTCATATCGCCTCTTGCGCCTACAGTAAGTGTTCGTCCACCTAAAAGGGCAACAACACCGTTAGTAGTTCCATTTCTGGAAATAATATTAGTAGCAGATGAAGGATATCTTACATAAAGTTCGTAACTACCAATCGGTACAGCAATAAACGCTGAACCTGTTTTGTAACCAATATTGGTTGCTACTACTGTTTCAGCCAATGTAACTGCATTTTTTATAATTAAATTCATACCCGAAGTTCCATTTGGAATTGCATTTACAAAACGAACATACGAAACCGTATTGCTTTCCGTTGAAGCAGGTAGTACATCTTCGATTACAAATGATTCAGCAGTTTTGGTTGTACTATTATATATACCGCTGGTGTAAAATGAATAGTATTTTCCATTTGTTAACGCTTGGCTCAATTCCGATATGGAAACATTTGGATTAGCGGTAGCTGTTGACGGGACAATACCATTAATTTTATAGGTACCTCCTGCAATAACACTGTAATTCGATGTAGGAAAAACAGCACCGTATCCAGTTCCTGCTGCATTTTCTGCACCTGTCGCACTTAAAATTCCTGATACTTTGGTGCCATTTGCGTAAAAGTTTACAGAAGGGGCTCCAGCTGCAAAATTGAAGTATTTTATTCTTGCATTGTTTGCAAGATCCAAAGGCACATCAATGGTCTGGATACTGTTGTCTTTCTTACATGAAAAACTAAAAACTGATGCTAACACAACCGTCAGCAGACCTATATATTTTATTTTCATAATGAGCTAATTAAGGTTGAATAATCCATGTTGGTTTAGTATGATAATCTGTCGCTAATCCGCCAATTACATTTAAAGCAGCACGGTTCCAAACATATTCAGAGTTATAACGTGGGCGAATTCTATAAGCTGGTTTTCCAGCATTATCCGAATACAAGGCAGTTGGAAAAACATAACCTAAATACACCTGCTTGCCTGTAACTGGATCAGCATCTGTGTAATGGTATCTTCTCATATCCATCCACGTTTCCAAATGCCCCCAACCCCACTGTGCAATATACTTTTGACACATAATTTGTGTAATAGTTAAATCTGCTGAAGTTAAAGGAATAATGGCAGTAGAACTCATGTATGCAGTTTTTTCTGCACTTGAAATTTGAGTCGGCGACTGATTATCCTCTATGTTTCTTGCATTTACAAAATCGATAGATGCAGAAACACCATTGGTATAAGCAGTTAAAGCAGTTGCTTTATCTCCTTTTTTAAATGCAGCCTCTGCTTTAATAAATTGTAACTGAGCATAAGTCATTACAGGTAATTTACATTTATCAGAAAAGATATAACGTCCCTGTGTATTTGCAGCTGGTGCGGCAATAGAAGCAATATTCCACAAATTATTTGGTAATTGACTAGCTGTAAAAGCGGCTGTCCCAGCACCAGTTACTATTCCTCTGTAAACACCATCTGGTGCAGGTGAAAGCATTCTGCTCATGCGTGGATCTACAACACCTGTAAACTGTGTTCCATTCATTAGGTTCACAATAAAAGGTGTTTGTCTGTAGGTTTGCATGTTACCCCTTGTTGGGCCTAAAAAGTTCCGGTCATCATTACCTGTAATGCCTGGATATGCCATTAATGCGTCATCAGCGTTGCTTGCAAAAGATTTATCAACCGCGGCAATTACATCATCAGGTTTATAGCCTGCCTTGTTACTATAATGGTTTAAGTTTAAGGCAAGCATTCCGTAAGCAAGCTTTGTCCATTTAGCACGATCACCTTTATAAAGTATATCTGTTTTACCTAAGAAAGCAGCATCAACTGCACCATCTGTCCTTGCCAAATTAGCAATCGCAGCCGTTAATAAGCGTTGTACTTCTTGATAAGCATATTCTTGTGTATCGTAATCGAACAAGTATTTCGTCGGATCTATGGCTTGTTTAACAATGATTTCTCCGTGAACATCCGTTAATGCTTGCCAGCCCCATGCTTTTAAAATTTGACCAACACCTAATAAATCCCAACGTTGCTCTGCTTCAGCTTTAGTGTTCATATCAACCAAATTCTGACCAAAACTCCAGTAAACGTCTCTCCAAAGCTCCGCTCCGTTGTCTGATGCAGGATCATATCCTTGTAAATCCCAGGTAGTACCTGCGCTTGTTGAAGTCCAGTTTTGCGTATACCTCCCAATAAAACGACCATCATATTGAGGTGCCGTAACCATCCAATGTATCATTGGAGATAGATATAAATTTGCCGTTACCGTTTGCGGTGCATTCGGATTGGTATTTACATCCAGATATTTTTTGCAACCACTAACAGAGAACAGAAGTCCTGTTAGTAATATTAAATATATTTTTTTCATAATCTTTTCTATTATAATCCAATCCTAATTCCAAAGTTTAAGCCAATTGGCATTGGGAAGTTCCCGTAATCAATACCAGAAGCACCAGAACCACCAACCGCAGCAGTATTACCATTAACAACAGGATCTAAACCTGTGTAATTTGTAATTAAGAATAGATCTGTTCCCGTAACAAACACACTCGCACTTTTAACGAAACTTTGTTTCTTAAGTAAGGTTTGCGGTAATCTGTAATTGAAAGTAACATCACGCAGTCTGATCCAGTTAATATCTTTCTCTATAAATAATTCCTCACTCGCTGTAGAATAAAACGTGTTTTGATAATAAGGAACAAAAGCAATATTATTAACTGTTGGATTTGCACTGTTTTCTTTACCATCCTGCAATACCCCTGGAATAATTCTTGGTGTCATTCTATCTACAGTATTTGTACTCAATCCTACCGTAGTTAAAAAGTGTTGAGTTGCATTTAAAACATCCCCGCCTTTTCTAATATCAAGTAAGAAAGATAGCGACATATTTTTATAAGTAAACGTGTTGGTTAAACCAATGGTAAAATCTGGCTGTCTATCATAACCACCTTCAAGAAATGTAGTAGAACGAACAGGAACTCCAGTAGTTGGATTAATTAATAATTGTCCTTGCTGGTTACGTAGGTAAAATAAACCCGTTAATGAGCGGGTCGAATTTCCTGGTGTGTTACCATTACGAACATTTGCATATAACCAGGTATCTGATACATAAGATTCAGGTAAAGCGTTTGGCAATGACAATACTCTGCCTTTGGCAGATTCGAAGTTAGCTAACACATCCCAATTAAAATCTTTTGTTTTAACAGGTGTTCCTCTTAAGGTTACCTCAAGACCTTCATTCCTGGTAGAACCACCGTTTAAATTTAACAGGATAAATCCAGTTGCATAACTGCTTCTGATATCATTTACGATCTGATCAGTTGTTTCTTTACGATAAACGGTAACATCTAATCCTAAACGGTTATTAAAGAATCCCAATTCCGTTCCAAATTCGTAAGATTTTGCAAATTCAGGTTTTAAACCAGGGTTTGGACCAGTAAAACCATAGCCGTAACCACCATTTGCAGTTGTTTTATTTTCTAATGTTGGTACATAAGCATATGGTCTTGCATCCTTACCAACGTTTGCATACGCCGCTCTTAATTTACCATAAGAAAAAACATTTTTTAGCCCTTTAAAAGCAGGCACATCAGTAAAAACAAAACTACCTTGAACTGAAGGATACCAGAAAGAATAGCGATCAATTGGGATGGTAGATGTACGGTCATTTCTGATGGTTCCTGTCAAGAATAGATAGTTTTTGTAATCGAAAGTTGCCCTACCAAAGAAACTTACCAGACGACGTTGAGTAATTGAAGTTCTAACTAATTTAGTCGCAACATTATTTAATGAGTTAAAGTTCGGATCTAAGAAACCTTCACCATAACCTGCATCAACATTCGATTTTAGGTTCTGTAAGGAATTACCTAAAGTTGCATCGAAAGATATATCTTTGGTAAGCTTTTGCTTATTAAAGTTGATTAAGTTTTGAAGATTAACATTCCTTGTAACATCATTTGCCACATCGATTGTACCACCACGACTAAATGCAGAAGCACTCTCAGGGTGACGAACAATTAAGTTTTGGTTGGTGTATGAATCTATACCAATATTTGTTTTAATATTTACCCAGCTAAATGGAGTAATCGTTAAACCTAAATTTGAAATGATTCTATTGGTTTTTGAATTGATGATGTTCTTATTTACATTAAAATAAGGGTTATCAATTTCTGCATTACCTGCAGAGCCAAAAGCTAATAACTTTCTGGTTCCAGCTGGCGTTAAATAATCACTAGCATCGTTGGTTTGAGGCCAAGCCAATAAACCCAATAATGGTCCAATACTACCTTTTAAAGGCTGATCATTTACCGAATAACTATAGTTCATTGATAAATCTGTTTTTAACCAGCTATTCACAATCCCTTGAGAAGCACCAGTCAAATTGATTCTTTGATAAGCTGAATTTGGAACTACACCACCCTGATCGGTATATGATGAAGATATACGATAATTTACTTTATCTGAACCACCTTCAAAAGATAAATTATGCTTTTGAGTAAATCCAGTCTGGAAAAAATCTTTAACATTGTCGTAAAATTGTGTTCCTGCTGGATAGGCTGGGCCAAAATACTGATAAACTCCGTTTAATACAGAAACTGATCCTGGAACACCAGAGCCACCCAATCCATATTGTTTCTGAATTTCAGGGTAATTTCTTGTCGTTTCTACACGGAAACTATTACTGTAATTTATTGCTCCAGCACCCGCTTTAGCTCTTTTGGTTGTAATTACGATAGCTCCATTTGCTGCATCAATACCATAAAGTGCTGCTGCCTCAGGACCTTTCAACACAACCAAACTCTCTATGTCTTCAGGGTTAATATCTGCCGAACGGTTGGTAAAATCCACACCTCTGTTGCTGAATGCAGTATTAGAGCTTGCATCAGATACAAATGCAGAAGTATTTAAGGTTTTATTATCAATGGGTAAACCATCCACTATCATTAATGGCTGATTACTTCCGCTGATTGAACTTACCCCACGAATTGTAATTGATGAGGACGCTCCAGGAACACCTGATGAACTGGTTACCTCAACCCCCGCAACCCGTCCTTGCAAAGCGTTTATAAAATTTTCACGTTGTGTTTCTGCAATTGCTGCTCCAGAAACAGTTTGCTGAGAAGTCCCCAGCTCACGTTTCTTAACAGTATTACCCAGTGCAGTAATTACAACTTCATCCAATCCTTTTGCATCTGATTGAAGTGAAACATTAATTGTGGTGTTGTTCCCAACACTTCTTTCTACGGTTGTATAACCAATATAAGAAAATGTTAGTACATCAGTTTTAGATGCTTTGATGGAATAATTACCATCAGCACCCGTTTGAGATACCAATGTGCCTCCTTTTATTTTAATGGAAACACCAGGTATAGGCCCGTCAGACGACGTAACCCGACCAGTAACGGTTATTTGCTGCGCAATGGCATGAGCCAGCAACAAAAACGTACCGATAAAAACTAAGAGTAGCTTTTTTTTCATAAACTGCCAGTAATGGTTAGTAAAAGTTTTGTTGTTTGTATAGTTAGTTAGCTAAAAAAAACACGCACAATAACGCACGTTTTTAATTATTTAGCTAATATGATAAATGTTTTTTATTAAATGAAACAATTTAACAAACTATTTACTAGTCTGAAACAAAATATAATTGCACAAAACCGCAAAAACACGCAAATAATTAAAATAATTTTTACATTAGCGTAAACCAATCACAACTATGCTGAAAAAAGAACGCCATGATTTTATCATGCGACAAATCAATCTGCACAATCGGGTGCTCACATCCGATTTAGTTCAATTGCTAAATGTTTCGGAAGATACCATCCGAAGAGACTTACAAGAACTTGTTGATCAGGGCCGTCTTTTTAAAGTGCATGGTGGTGCTTTATCGAAATCTTATCATTCATCGTTCGATGATAGCACGGTATATGCAAGAGATAGTAAAATTGTTATCGCAAAAAAAGCAACAAGCCTTATAAAAGATGGCATGGTTGTATTAACTGGTGGCGGAACAACCATCCTGGAGTTTGTAAAACAACTCCCAGAGAATCTGGAAGCCACTTTTTTTACGCTTAGTCCGCTTGTAGCAGTAGAACTGGCAAAATACAACAATATTGAAGTGATTTTAATAGGGGGACTTTTCTCTAAAACCTCTCAAATTACTTATGGTGGACATGTTATTGGTCAACTATCAGATATTAAAGTTGATTTATGCCTGATGGGAACAAGCGCAATTCATCCAGAAGAGGGATTAACAGACACCGACTGGGAAATTAATCAATTGAAAAAAGCGATGTTGGCTGCTTCAAAAAAATCAGCTGTGCTATGCATTTCAGAAAAACTCGACATTTCGTTGAGGTTAAAAGTTTGCCCTATTGAAAGTATTAGTTATCTCATCACAGAGTTAGATCAAAATGATGAAGCGCTTGCTGGTTATGGTGTAAAAAACATTAACATTCTTTAATCAGTAAACCTGGGGTTGATCATCGCTAATAAAACTGGCATCTATCTTCATAGATAAGCCCATTCATCTGGTGGTTATAGTGGGGGCTTGTTCCAAGTAAAAATAAGAACACTAAATAATAAGTCCGTCTTTTTACCGAAAAACATGGACTTGCTATAGACTTGACATGCACTTGATCCCCACAAAAATACCATCTAACAGGTTTGAGATTAGCTTAATAATTAAGCAAAACAAAGCTGGCTACTATTAAATAATGACAGGCAATAAAAACGAAGAGCGCTCGTATTAGGAGCGCTCTTGTTATTTAAAAAGGTGGATCTGCTGGTGTATTTGGGTTATTATCTCTTTCCTGGAAAGGATAAGGGAAAAAATTCCTTTTTCTATCCGTAAGTGGTTGATTAAACCTTCTCATATCTTCAAGTTTTAAACCCGACATATAGAGTTCTATACAGCGATTTTTATAAATAAGATCTAGCAGTTGTTGTTGTGTATATGTTCCTGTTAAGGCGGGCAAGGCAGCTCCAACTCCGAATGGATCCGCAGCCGCAGTTTTAGTAACAACCTTATTAAGTTCTGTTAATGCACTACTCAAATTCGGTGTAGCCTGACGAGCATAAGCCTCTGCTTTAATTAAAGTAATCTCACCAGGTAAATAAATTGGAAAAGGGGTTGAAACAGCCGCCCCAAAACCATTGATACGTACAGTTGGCGCTGTTGTAGCAGTTGTAGTGTAAAAACCAACACGCTTATCTGCTGCATCTGGAATATTAACACCTGTTAAGCCCAAATTTGCATCCGTTGGTTGAAACACGTTATTTGTTGATGTTGATATTTCAAAAATCGGATTAAGGGTTATGGCATCGAAATTAAAAGATGATTTTTTGGTTAAATCAACCAGGTTTGCGGCAGTTAAAGCCAGCGTAAAGTTTCCAGCAAATAACGCATATCTTGCTTTTAAGGCATATAGCGTATTCGTGATATCAATCCCTGCAGGAATTTGTGCTAAAAATGTTGCACTCATTGGATTAGCAGCAATAACTGCAAGTGCATTATCGATAACACCAATTGCCTTATTAAAACCCTCTACACGTGTTACAAAAGAAACATTAGCCCCAATTGAAGACGGAACCTTTTCCCAATATTGAGACATATTGCCAATAGCCATTGCCTTAAAAATACTCGAATAAGCAATTAAACCAGCAGCATAATTTTTGTCCGCTAAAAGTGCCGAGTTAACAATTACATTATCCGCATCGTAAACAATTTTATTTGCATTTGTCCATAAGTTTAGTAAAATGGAATTTGTTCCATCAACAGCGCTACCTCCTGTACTTAATTGCAATTCTGGAATATTTCCAGAATTACGTAAAAGCACTTCATTGGTTACAAATCCATTTGCTGTAATCGAGTTAAAAAGTAAGCCAGGTCTGCTAACCGTATAAACCCTTTGCAAACCAACCGACACACCCGTTAAACCTTTTGATGATGCCAAAACATCGGCAGCAATTGCCCCATTAGGGTCTTTATATTCTTTTTTGCATGAATACAGCACAGACGAGGCTGCAATCATTACCATAAAAGAGAAATATTTTGTTTTGATAATTTCCATAACGATTAATTTTTAAGAATTAAAATTTAGCCTGTAAACCCAAAGAAAATGTGCGAGGAATTGGCACCGAACCAAAATCGATATTTCTTAAAATAGTTGATTGCCCTCCAGAGTTTAACTCTGGATCGTAACCTTTGTAATTATCCCAGCTAATTAAATTTCTGCCACTAACGTTAACCGTTAGGTCTTTTACAAATGAAACTTTACCTAAATTATAGCTCAATGAAATTTCTCTTAATTTAACAAAAGAGCCATCGTCTATCCGCCATTCCTCGGTTGCATAAACACCAGCAATGTAACCTCTTGGTAATTGACCTAAATCTTCTTGTTCTGCAACTTTACCGTTTCCAACACCTTGTCTGGTACGCCAATCTGCGTTCCAAACTTCACCGCCGTGTACAGCATCCAGCTGAATGTGTAAGCTTAGCTTTTTGTAAGTAAAATCATTTACAAAAGATGCTGTATAATCTGGATTTGGATCGCCAAGAACCTTACGTAAAGTTGTACCACTTGGTAAGCCATTAGCATCACGCTGAACCGTGTACGAAGTAGAGGATGTTTGTACACCTCGCTCCAATTGTGGAATGCCTGCTGCGTTTGTCAATAAGCTTCCATCCGCATTGCGGGCAAAGAAAGTACCGTAAAAAACACCAATTGGTTGTCCATCGATAATGGCTACTGGAGCACCTGGGTTAGTTGAAAGCAATCTTAAACCGCCAGTACCAACGGCCTTATTTCTATTGCGGTTAAAAATTACAGTTGTGTTCCAGCTGAAATCTTTAGTTTTTAATGGCACACCACTAACCATTAACTCGAAACCACGGTTACGAATTGAGCCTGCATTATCTAGTAAGCTAGAGAAACCAGTTGTTGGCGCAACCACCACTGGGATTAATAAATCCTTCACATTTTTATTGTACCAGCTAAATGTTAAGCTTAAACGGTTATTAAAAAAACCCATATCGGTACCGACTTCTAATTCTTTTTGGCGCTCTGGCTTAACATTTGTGTTAGCCAACTGCCCACTCGAAACAAGAGAAATTTTTCCTACATAAGAACTTGAAGTATATTCATTATAACGATCGTATGGACCAATACCAGTTAAATTACCCGATTCGCCATAGGCAGCTCTAACTTTAAAGGCATTCCACCAAGAACTAACGCCAAAATCCTTCCAATAATCTGCAGATGATGGCACGTAACTGATATTCCCCTTTAAATAATATTGAGTACGGTTATCTTCACCAAAAACAGTAGATTGATCTACACGTACTGCTCCTGTTACGAATAAATGATCCTTGTATTTGAAGTTTTGTTGCAAATATGCACCAGAAATAGAAAATTCTGATCGTCTATCATTGTTTGGCAAAATTGAACTTGCACCATTAACTGTTTCTACAAAAGGCGCTAAACCTCTACCATTAAGTAAGCTGTATAAATCTTTTTGATACTGATATGAGCCACCTAATTGTGTAGTAGAACTTAAAAGCGACGTTAATTTAGCATCGTAAGTAAAGTTTAGCTCATTGTTAAACAAAGTTGTAGTTGCATTTGCAGCACTAGCATAACCATTAAGTGATGGATCTAAAGTAGCACCACCACCATAAAAGCCTGTACTTACATTGTAGGCAAATGGCGGTATAAATGTTGTACCATTCTGAATGGTATTATCAACACCCATTGTATAATCTACCGTTAAGTTCTTAACAGGATTTAGCTTTAAACCTGTGTTCGCAATGATGCGATTAGAAAACTGACGTTGCTTAATATCTTCAATAACAGAAACTGGGTTAACACGACCTCGCTCACCAACAGCTAGTAAATTACCCAGCGCATCTCTTGCAAAAATATCGTGGAAGTTACCAATTATGGTTACTGAGTTCATTGGCGAAAAGAATGAATTTCCATCAGGTTTTTCATTTGCGTCGCTATGTACGTAATTGAAGCCTGCTGTCATTCTAGCCCAGTTGTTAATTTTCTGATCTAAATTTGCTCTGAAATTATATCTGGTAAAATCGGTATTTTTTATAATACCCTGATTTTTGAAATAACCCGCCGAAGTATAAAATTTTGTATTATCGTTACCTCCAGATACAGAAACCGAATTATCAGTTCCAACACCTGTTTGAAAAATATAGTCTTGATAATTATAACGTGTTACTGGAGTTGTATTGGTTAATAACACTGCAGGATTACCAACCGTTTGAATAATATCTTGAGTAAAATCGTTAACAGAACCACCAAATTTAAGTGGCGCTTGGTTAACCTCTATTTGTTTTCTAAGTTCGCTAATGGTTAAGCTTGTATTGAAACTTACCTGCGTTTCTCCGGTCTTTCCTCTTTTAGTAAAAATTTGAATTACGCCCGCGTTTGCTCTTGAACCGTAAATAGCTGCCGCAGCTGCGCCATTTAAAATCTCAATGTGGTCAATATCTGATGGACTAATATCAACCATTCTATTTTGCCCAATAGAGCCGACAAAATTATTACCATCATAATTTCCAGAGGTATTGGTTACTCTGGTCGTAGAATTGTTTGCAATAACACCATCAATAATGTAAAGTGGCTCAGAAGAAGAATAAACAGAACTAATACCTCTTAACCTTACCGACATGCCTCCAGCAGGGTCACCATTGTTTTGACTAATTTGAGCTCCAGGAGTTTTACCTTGCAAAGAAGATAAAACATTACCACTTGGTGCTTTATTTAAATCATCACCTTTAACTGTACTCACATAACTACCAAGTTGTTTTCTTGTTGTTCCTTGCGATGTACCTGTTACAATTACTTCATCCAAACCAACAGCATCACCAGTTAAAGCGCCGTTTAATTGCACCTGATCACTACTGCCCAAATCAACTGTTTGGGTTAATGTTTTATAGCCAACATAAGAAATTTGTATCTGATATTTGCCTGCCGATAAATCTACAGCAAAACTGTAACTTCCATTGGCCGTTGTGCTGGTTGTTAAACTCGTATTTAAAATTTTGACAACAGCTCCAGGAATTGGATCTTTTGTTGCGCCTTCTGTTACTTTTCCAGTAATGTTATACCGTTTATTTTGTGCGCTTGCTATTCCTGTAAACAATAGCAACAGAAGTGGAATCATCAAAATTGCAAAAAATCTTGATGACCATTTGAGGTAAATTTTTTCCATAAAATTAGGATTTAGTGAAGATTAGATAAAAACAAATTTAGTAAAATCCCCAACAAACAAAATATTTTATTCAGGAAGGCTAATCTTACCCATGCAAATAGACGGTACACCTTGTCTCTCACCAAAGTTTATTTGGCCTCCGCAAAGCGTTTCATTTGCAAGCACAGCAAAAAGAACAGCTTCCTTAGCATCTGGATGTATATTTAAATCGCTGGTTGTTGAAAAAATACAATTCGGCAATTTTGATTTTAATAAACGAACAAGCAAGGGATTATGCATCCCACCTCCACTCATAAATATGTAGGCGGATGCATCATTTCCAAAGCATTTTTTAATTGCATTTGAAATTGTTTCTGCCGAGAAATGACACAAAGTTGCCATCACATTTTCTTTTTCTATGTTTTCTGTTGATGATTTTTTTTGGGCGTTTACCAGATAATCAAGATTAAATAATTCAGGACCCGTGGTTTTAGGAAAGCCAACTTCAAAAAAATCACAATCGAGCAATGTAGATAACAGCTCCTTGTTTAGTTCGCCAGCTAGAGCAGTTGTGGCGTTTTTATCGTAAAACTGATTATAATGTTGTTGCATATACTGGTCCATTAAGGTATTGCCTGGGCCAACATCAGTAGAAAAAATTTCATTGGCATTTAAAGAACCTGGCAAGTAAGTAAAATTAGCAATGCCCCCAATATTTAACATTACACGATCTTCATCTTGTTTAGAAAACATTAAAAAATCGCCATAAACAGCTAATGGTGCGCCTTCACCACCTGCCGCCAAATGCTTTTGCCTGAAATCAGAAAGTGTGATAATTCCTGTTTTAACTGCAATATGATCACCATCGCCAATTTGCAAGGTTCCGTTTGGATATTCATCCATTTTGTGCAAAGATTTTGGTGCATGAAAAATAGTCTGTCCGTGGCTGGCAATAAAATCAACATCTTCATTTTTATAACCCCATTCGCTCAGTGCTTCATTTATCAATGCTGCATGAACATTGGCAATGTGTTCATTCATTAAGCAAACTAATTGTAAATCGACTTGTCTTTTGGAAAATACTGCTTTTATTTTTGCTCTAAAGTCATCAGAAAAATCACCTGTTTTAAATTCTAAAACCTCAATATTTGTTTTTATCCCACTTCCTGTTACACTGCAAAGTGCAATATCTAAACCATCCATAGAGGTGCCGCTCATTAAACCAATAATTAAGCGTTTTGCTTTATTTGCTTTAGTATATAGTTTTTCTATCTGAGGGTTCATAAGTGAGTGATTTTTAATCAAAACAATCAAACGTTTGTTTTGGGCTTTAACCTAATTTTTGATAAATAGTTGCAATAAAAGTAAATAACCTTTGTTAAAATCGGGCATAACTAGTTATATTTACTGCTCCGTACATCATAATCCATACAAAAAAAATGGCAAGATTAAATCTACTGGAGGAAACGCGCTTCGAGAAACTCCCTGTGAGCGTGTTTGAAAATCCAAAAATTGCTTCTGTTAATGTTGCGCAACGCATTGCAGCTCTTATCAAGACAAAACAAGCAAACAACACACCTGCCGTACTGGGCTTAGCAACAGGTGTTACCCCAATTGCAGTTTACGCCGAACTGGTTAGACTGCACAAAGAAGAGGGTTTAAGTTTTAAAAACGTAATTACTTTCAACCTGGATGAGTACTATCCAATGCAGCCAAATGCGGCGCAAAGTTACGTTACCTTTATGAACGAAAACCTTTTCGATCATATCGATATCGACAAGAACAATGTACACATTCCAGATGGAACGTTGGCATTGGAAGACATTCCTGCATTCTGCTTAGATTACGAAAAGAAGATTGGAGATTTAGGCGGCCTGGACATTCAAATTTTAGGTATTGGTCGTACTGGTCACATTGGTTTTAACGAACCAGGTTCTGCTCCAAATTCTGGAACACGTTTAGTTACACTTGATGATTTAACAAGACGAGATGCAGCCCGCGATTTTGGTGGAAAAACTTTTGTACCAACAAAAGCTATTACCATGGGTATTGGCACGATCTTCAAAGCAAGAGAAATTATCTTAATGGCCTGGAGCCGTAAAAAGGCTTCGATTATCAAAAAGGCAGTTGAGGGCGAAATCTCTGGGGATGTTCCTGCAACTTACCTTCAATTATCAGATAATGTTGAGTTTATTCTCGATGCACCTGCCGCATCAGGATTAACCCGCTTTAATACACCTTGGCTGGTTAAGGATTGCATCTGGACCGAAGATTTTATTCGTAAAGCGGTAATCTGGTTAGCAAACACACTAAAAAAACCAGTTTTAAAATTAACTGAAGACGATTACAATAATAATGGTATGGCACAGCTGGCAACCGAAAAAGGACCAGTTTACAATATCAATATCCACATTTTTAACAAATTACAACACACCATAACAGGTTGGCCAGGTGGCAAACCAAATGCCGATGATTCTCAACGTCCTGAAAGGGCAGAGCCTGCTAAAAAACGGGTAATTATTTTCTCTCCACATCCTGATGATGATGTAATTTCAATGGGGGGCACCTTTATCCGCCTGGTAGATCAGAAGCACGACGTTCACGTTGCTTATCAAACATCTGGAAATACCGCTGTTTGGGATGATGATGCTTTACGATTTGTAGAATTTAATGTAGATTTTACAGAAAAAATGGGAATGGATAATTCACACCTAAAAGATCTTTATCAAAAGATGAGAACTTTTATGGAGCAGAAAAAACCAAACCAGGTAGATACGCCAGAGATTCAAACGGTAAAAGGATTGATTAGAAAAGGTGAAGCAATTGCTGGTGCTCGTTATTGTGGTTTAGATGATGACCATATTCACTTCCAGGCGCTTCCTTTTTACGAAAGCGGAAAGAATCAAAAAAACCCTGTTACGAATGCTGATATCGACTTAACAGTTGAGTTATTGCAAAAAGTAAAACCTCATCAGGTTTTTGCAGCTGGCGATTTTGAAGATCCACACGGCACTCATATTGTATGTTTCAACATTATATTAGCGGCGCTTAATCGCTTGCGTAAAACTGAAAGTTGGGCACAAGATTGCTGGTTATGGATGTATCGCGGTGCATGGCAAGAGTTTGACACACATGAAATCGAAATGGCCGTTCCAATTAGCCCGCAAGAGCTGGAGCGTAAAAAATATGCTATTTTCAAACACCAAAGTCAAAAAGATAGAGCTGTTTTCCCAGGCGATGATGCTAGAGAATTCTGGCAAAGGGCTGAAGACAGAAATCGTGAAACAGCTATGGCCTACGATGAACTTGGTTTAGCAGAATATGAAGCAATGGAAGCCTTTGTTCGCTGGAAATTTGAGGATTAAAAACTACAGTTTATAAATAAGGAAATCCTGCTTTGTTAATTCAAAGCAGGATTTTTTGTTTCCTTCTACCACATCGAATTATTTCTCATTATAAAAACAATATTCTAAATTAGTTCCTCAAACTAATCCATCCTGATAATGACCCAGCCTAAACAACGATTACTCTCTTTAGATTTTTTAAGGGGTTTAACAGTAGCCGCCATGATTTTAGTTAACAATCCTGGTAGCTGGGGCCATATTTATGCACCTTTAGAGCACGCAGAATGGAATGGCTGCACACCAACCGACTTAGTTTTTCCTTTTTTTCTTTGGATAGTAGGTGTATCCATTGCATTTGCAATGAGTAGCAGTAAAGCAGATCCATCAACACATAAAAAAACAATTATTAAGGCCATAAAACGGGGTTTAATATTATACTTTTTGGGGTTTTTCCTTGCTATTTTTGGAAAGCTGATTAACGATCCTGCTCATGCCTTACAAACTGTAAGGTTATTAGGGGTTTTGCAAAGAATTGGAATCGTTTTTATAATCAGTAGTATTATCTTTTTAAAGGCAACTCAAAAAACAATATTTAAAACCCTCATTCTAATCCTTTTTATTTACTGGATATTAATGACATTGGTTCCTGTGCCTGGAGTTGGTTATCCGAATATGGAAAAAGAAACCAACCTTGCCGCCTGGATTGATAGAGGCGTATTAACGGAAGCACATACCTGGGCATCATCAAAAACCTGGGATCCAGAAGGTGTTTTAAGCACTTTACCTGCAGTTGGAACTTGCCTTTTTGGTATTTTAGTTGGGGTATGGATGCGAAGAAAAGACGTAGATAATGCCACTAAAGTGGCCTGGTTATTTAGCGCTGGTATTGCTACAATCGTTTTAGGTTTACTTTGGGATCTACAGTTTCCGATCAATAAATCCCTATGGACAAGTTCTTACGTTTTGTATGCTGGTGGCCTGGCTTCAGCTGCATTAGCGCTCTGCTATTGGATTATTGATGTTCAGGGTTATAAAAAATTCACTACACCATTTGTTGTTTATGGCGTAAATGCGATAACCGTTTTTTTCCTTGCGGGATTAATGCCAAGATTGCTCAATTTAATTCAGGTAACAAAACCTGATGGGAATAAAACGGGCATACTGGTTCGCTTTTACGAAACCTGTTATACACCGTTTTTTTCGCCAATAAACGCATCGTTAGTTTGGGCAATAACCTATGTACTTGGTTTCTATATTTTACTTTACTTTATGTACAAAAAGAACATCATCATTAAGGTGTAATTACTCCTTTGCTAAAGGAATTTCTACACCAACAGGGCCACTAGGTTCGCTTTCATTTTTCAAGCGATCTAATGCGGTAACTAAATAACTGTATCGTCTTCCACTTTCAACTGATGTATCGATAAAAGAAAGAAAATCTTCAAAGCTAATTTTTAGGATGTTTTTAGGATCTAATACGGATATCTTTTCTCCTTCTGCAAATCGGTAAATAACAAAGCCTGAAGCAGTTTCTCCGTCTTTAGCTTTCAAAGGCATCAGCCATTTCAAATGCACCCCATCTTTCTTGGCATCGGCAGTTAAAGCTTGCGGTTCATTTGGGGGCGTTTCATCAAGCCAGGGCATTTGTGGTGGCAAAGCTGGGTATTTATATAAATCTGTTCTTAGCGAATCGGCAACTGATCTGGCGACTGTACTTAAAGATTTGGATGAGAAAAATACACTTCCCTGAACCCGATTATTATCCCTTAATGTTCTGATTTGATTCGGAATTTCAGAAAGATTTCTCCATGCCATTTCTGCTTTCGAATTGACTAAATAAGCACCATGACCGATGTAAACATGTCTTCCGTATGCGTTATTACCCCACCAATCTAACAATACGCCAAATGGTGCAACTTTTCTGGTAAATGTGAAATAAATCTGTGGATTGATATAATCTACCCAACCCTCTCTTACCCATTTTCGGCTATCGGCATAAAGCTCGGCATAATTAGATAGCCCGCTACTGGCCGAACCTTCTGCATCTTCATATTTATTACGCCAAATACCAAATGGACTGATTCCGAACTTAACATATTTCTTATAATGATGGATACTATCATCAACCATTTTAATTAAAAGATCCACGTTATTACGTCGCCAATCTTTTATATTCGAGATGTTATTCGGGTTTTTATAAAAGGTATCACCATCGTTTATTTTTTGTCCTGCAATTGGGTAAGGATAGAAATAATCGTCAAAATGTATTCCATCTACATCATAATTTTTTACTACGTCCAAAATAACCTGAGTAATGTATTCTCTAACCTCTGGAATACCAGGATCGAATTGTTTTTTCCCGCCGTAGGTAAAAAACCATTCTGGGTGTTTTTTAGTAATGTGATCGGCGCTTAAAGGTGTTACACTATTCATACTTGCCCGATAGGGATTAAACCAGGCGTGTAATTCCATTCCTCTAAAATGTGCCTCTTTTATCGCGAATGCTAACGGATCGTAACCATCAGCAGGAGCAATGCCTTGTTTACCCATCAACCACTGGCTCCATGGTTCGCGAGATTTAGCATAAAAAGCATCGGCGGCTGGCCTTACTTGTAACAATATTGCGTTAATCCCTTGACTTTTGTGGCGCTCTAGAATCCCAATTAGTTCCTGTTTTTGCTGATCAACGGTTAAACCAGCTCTTGAAGGCCAGTCTATATTCGATAAAGTAGCTATCCAGACACCTCTAAACTCTCTTTTTGGTGCAATTTTTGTTAATGATTGAGCATTTAATATAAAAGGTAGTATTGTTAAAAATAAAAGTGCGTATAGAAAGTTTTTAAGCATTATTTCTGTTAGTTATTTTATTAGAAATGTTAATCTGTTTAAATTATAATACAATTTGAACATTAGCAATTAAACGATTTTTTTTAAAAACTCATATATGTTTATTAAAAATTTTAATTTGCGCCGCATTTACTCATACCTGATTGTTACCATTTACCTGTGAAGACATAAGTATATTAAACTGAAACGAAAGAGCATTATTAAAAATGGAATCACAAAACGTTAATAAAGGCGATAGAAATAAAATTTACTTCCTTATCATTGTTATCGCAGCATTAATTGGTACAAACGGATATTTATTTTTCAAAGATAAGCAACAAGGCGAAAGGCTGGTAACGGTAAGCACCGAAAAAGATAAACTTAGGCTAGAGGTAGAAAAAATTGAAGTAGAACTAGATAAGGTTAACGCACTTAACCTTGATTTAAATGACAAGCTGCTTGACGAGCAGAAACTAGCGAGAGAAAAAATAGCAGAATTAAAGCTCGCACTCGAAAAAGGACAAATTACCCAGGATGAGCTAGACAAAGCACAAACACAAATAAATGAGTTAAAGGTTTTTATTAAAAATTATAACGATCAAATTATCCAGCTCCAAAAAGAAAATATTTTTTTAAAAACAGCGAGAGATAGCCTTGAAAATTCAGTTAAAAACGCTAACGATAAGGCAAATAATTTAGCTGCCGAAAACTCTAACTTAAATGCAAAAGTAAAAGTGGCCGCAGCATTAAAAGTTCAAAATGCTGAAATTATTGCCTTTAGAACAAAATCTAGTGGCAAGAAGATTGAAGTAACCAAATCATCTACAGCAGAAAAATTAAGCATTCGTTTCAACGTTACTCCAAACGAACTTGCAGAAAAAGGGCATCATAATGTATTTTTGAGAGTTTTCGATCCTGCTGGAAATCTTTTGGCAAATGAAAACAATCGTTTCGAAGCCGACGGACAGGAAATGCAATTTACCCACTCTGTTTTTATAAATTACAATAACGACAATAGTACCTTCACAATTGATTGGGCTAACCCTAAACCTTATATTAAAGGCATTTACACTGTTATTCTCTACACAGACGGCACAACAATGGGCAAAGCCCAACTGGAGTTAAGATAAACTTCATCCATTTAAACTAAAGGGAAATTCAAATAGAAAGTTGTTCCTTTTCCTATTACCGATAAGAAACTGATATTGCCGCCAGCATTTTCAATTGCTTGTTTAACAAAAGCTAAACCTAAACCTGTGCCCGAAGTTTTGGTTGTAAAATTTGGAACAAATATTTTATCGTGTAAAATCGCAGGAATACCTTTACCGTTATCGGCAATTTCTATGTAGGCATTTCGGTTATCGTTATAAACCAAGATATTTATAATGCACTGCCCGTCTCCGTCATTTGCTTCTATAGCATTTTTAAACAAGTTGTTAAAAGTACGCAACAACTGATCACGATCGGCTTCAATATAAATGTTAATTTCAGATTTGTTATTAACTGTTATATCTACATTTTCAGCGCTTTTAAAAACCTCTCTTGCTTGCTCTATAATAGCCAAAACTGGTGTTTGCTCTAGCTTGGTATCGGGCATTTTAGCAAAGTTAGAAAACTCGGAAGCAATTTTAGATAGGCTATCAATCTGCTCGATAAAAGACTTGCTAAACTTATTAAATTTCAGCTCAAAATTTGGGTCTTTCTCTTTCCACGATTTCTCTAATAACTGAACGCCTAATTTAAGCGGTGTTAATGGATTTTTAATTTCGTGGGCTACTTGTTTAGCCATTTCTCTCCAGGCATTCTCACGTTCCGATTGAGCGAGTTTAGTGGCACTATCCTCGAGTGCTGCAATCATGCTGTTGTATTCTTTGATAAGAGAACCGATCTCATCGTGTCTACGCCAAACTATTGGTTCATTTCTTTGTCCGATTTTTGTACGACTGAAGCTTTCTTGTAAAAAAGTTAAAGGATTGGTAATTTGATTAGCCAGGAACACTGCAAGCACACCAATTGCAACAAAAACCAACGCATAAAGGTTGATTAAGTTACTTACAAAAAGAGCGATTTTATCTTTATACTCATCCTCGTTAGAATAATTAGGCAAACCTATATAAGCTATGGTTCTATTTTGTGCATTTCTAATAGGCGCATAAGCCGCAGCATAAGTCAGGTTACCAATCTTTTCTTCCTGATTTATAAATTCCGAACGTTGAAGTCCATTTAGATTCAAATAAGCTTTTGCACCCATTTTTCGCCCTATAATTTTAAAATTATAAAGTTTAGGATAGGTGGTCATTATTACATTGCCTTTAGTATCATACAGGGTCAAATCGGCATTATTAACATCAGCAAAATTATTAAAATCGGCTATTGAATTTTCATCAGCACTTATTTTTCCATTATTAAAAATTTGCTTCTCAAAGTTCTGCTGTACCTTTCTAATCTTGTCTTTAATCAAAACATCCTGTTGGCCTCTGTATTCGTTGTTCATGTACAAATAAGTTGTCCAGCCGACTACTAATAAGGTAGCGACAACTGTTAATACAATCGAAACCTGAATACGGGTTTTGTAAAGGATTTTGTTCGCATTAATCATTAATGAACGGTTAATACTAAACCATCCCACCCGATCATCATCGAGATTTTTAATGAGCCAAACTAAACCATAAAGAATAATACAGAATATAATAAACACTAAAAAAAAGAAGGAAAGTGCTGCTAAACGTTCTACATACCCAACCTTTTCTTTACTTATTACAACCATTTTATTGGGCGTAGGTTTAAAAACAAGGTGGCTGTAGCGCAACACATCATCGCTTGTGGTTACAAAATCATCTAACTTACCTTTAAAAATGCTCCCGTTTAAAGGATACGTGTAAGCACCAGACTGGTTAAGTAATTTGTTATTATTGTATAAGGCAATTGAATATCCTTTAAACTCTTCATCCTTACCGTATTTTTGCTCAGCCAAAAGATCGGGCAAACGGTTATTGTAGTTATAAGGCTTAGATCGAAGCTCTATGATCAAGGTTCCTAACAGGTTATTATCTTTTAAAACGGGTACTATACCAAAATAATCCTGGTAGCCAAAAGTGTTATTAATTTGATAAAAAAAGTTAGAAGCTTCGATTTTAATTGAGCCCGATTCAACTAACTTTTTATACTTTTCAATAGGCGCAGCACCCAAATTATTTAATGCCGTTTCGAATTTATTGTAATCATAGATATTATAATCGTAGCGGTTTAAATAACCATCCAAATAGCCACGAATGTGGTTCTTTAATGTAGCAAAATTTGCTGTTCCCTTGGTAAAGTATTTTACTAAAAATTCATCTTCGAGCAGTTGTCGTTCTAATTTACCCAAGGCAATAATTGCATTTGGATCTTCTGATGACTGTACTTTTCTTGCTAACAACTCCCGTTCGCTACGCTCTTTAATATCTTTATACTTGATATATTTAATGGAAGTATTGAAAGCAAGACAGAAAAACAGAATCGCCAATAAGCCAACAGAAAAGTGTTTCTCGTTTAAGTAAGATAGCCTGGCAATGATAAATAGAGCCAACGCGTAAACAATAAAGAAAGCAGTAAAATCATTTACAAGCCGATAGGCAAAAACACCAGCAAAGCCAATTAAAAATAGAATTAGTCGCTCCTTATTGGTTACATTTAATTGTTTGCTAACTTGGATCGAAACTATGGTAATGATATAAATCTGAAACCAGACCAAACACAAAATCACTATACTTACCCAGCTATTACCACTAAGTTTTAAAATATTGATGATATCGAAATTGATTTTAGAATTGTTTATCAACCCAAAAAACAAATCATCAACAAAAAATGCTATAATACCTACATGTGCAAGTAAAAGAGCATGAATTAAAATGCCTAACCATTTGCTTTCACTTACCCACTTACCAAACTTATATTGCTCCTTATGGTTGTAAACAAATAATAGCCACCAGGTTCCAGCAACAACGTTCATTAATAAATCGCCCAAAGAGGGTATTAAATCGCTATTTGCATAAATTTTAGGGTCGAATAATTCTAAAGGGAAATGATGATTGAACCACCCATACTTAACATCTGTTAATCTACCGATAAGAAAAAAAGCAAGAAACAACAGGCTTCCAAAAACTAAATATCCTTTACGGGCAATTAAAGAACATAGCGAATTAAAGAACATACAGATGCAAAGAATGCCAGCAACAAAAAGCCACAACTGCGTCTGCGAATAATAATCGTCGGCATAACCTGGTTTAACCTTTAATCCAAAAAGAAAAGTATTATCGCGACTTCTAATTGAGTATACATCTTTATCATTATAAGATGACAGGGTTATAATTTTTGAGTCGGATAAAAGCCCATCCATATCATTCTTGAAATATTTATTTTCAGGAACAGCATATTGAGATTGAATAGAAATTAAAAATATCAGCGTAAAATCGCCATCAGTTTTTTTAACAACCTCATACCATCCGTTAGAAAAAAACAACACAGAGCTGCCTTCTTTAATCGATGATGGATTGATATCAGAAATCTTGATTGTACTCCAGAACTTTAAAACATTATTTTGAAAAGTTTGAAGATTAATACCATTTTTTCGATAAAACTCAAGAAAATCTAAGCTTTTTTGAGCGTTCTCTCCAAAATGTTTTGCCTGTGCAATCTGCTCTTTATCTGAAAGGAAATTATTTACAATATCTTCCTTTACTAGAAGATTTTCCTGAACTTTCTTAGCATCACGTTCTAAAAGTTCATCTTTTGTTGTAAACCGACTTAATGAGAGGGAGGTTGCAATGAGACAGCAACCCAAAACAAGCAATAGAAATCTTATTTTTACACCAAAGCTCAATTTCATCGATTTTGATAAAGATATTAAATATTGATAAAAAACAACGCCATAAACAAAGCTGTTTATGGCGTTGAAACTAATTATTTTTTAGGATATTTAAGCAACATTTGCGCTACCAGTTGTAACCTCGCGACTTACTTTTTTAACTAAACCCTGCAAAACATTTCCTGGTCCAACTTCTATAAATTCTGTAGCACCACCTGCCAACATATTCTCAACGGTTTGTGTCCAACGTACAGCACCTGTTAATTGTTTGATTAAGTTTTCTTTTATCTGTGCTGGATCTGTATATGGTTTTGCATCAACATTTTGATACACAGGACAAATTGGCGCCGAAATATTAGTCGATTCGATTGCAGCTTGTAATTCTATTTTAGCTGGCTCCATTAACGGAGAGTGGAATGCACCACCAACATTTAGCTTTAAAGCTCTTTTTGCACCTGCTTCTGTTAGTTTGGCACATGCTAAATCAATCCCTTCTATACTACCAGAAATAACCAACTGACCAGGGCAATTGTAATTTGCAGGCACAACAACTGCGTCAATTTCTGCGCAGATTTTTTCTACCACATCATCAGCCAAGCCTAAAATTGCTGCCATTGTAGAAGGTTGTGCTTCGCAAGCTTTTTGCATTGCATTTGCACGGGCAATCACAAGTCGTAATCCATCTTCAAAGCTTAATGCATTTGCCGAAACCAATGCCGAGAACTCGCCCAAAGAGTGGCCAGCAACCATATCAGGTTTAAAATTATCGCCTAAAACATTGGCTAAAATAACCGAATGCAAAAAAATTGCTGGTTGTGTTACATTAGTTTGTTTTAACTCTTCATCAGTTCCAGCGAACATAATATCACTTATACGGAAACCAATAATCTCGTTTGCTTTTTCAAATAATTCTGCTGCTTGTGGGTTCTCGTAAAGATCTTTACCCATGCCTACAAATTGTGCTCCCTGTCCAGGAAAAATATATGCTTTCATATTCTTTAAATCTCCTTAAGGAGAAATTAAATGTTTAGTTAATATTATTAATTACAGTTTCAAAATGCCTTTTAGGCTTTGCAGATTAATCCAAACTTGCGGTTATTAATCTTAAAAATTCTGATCTTGTTTTATCGTTACTTAAAAATGTACCCGTAAAAGCCGAGGTTGTAGTAACCGAATTTTGTTTTTGCACACCACGCATCGCCATGCATAAGTGCCTGCATTCCATTACTACAGCAACGCCCATCGGACTTAAAGTATTCTGGATGCAATCTCTAATTTCATTGGTTAAACGCTCCTGAACTTGCAGTCTACGAGCAAATGCATCAACCACACGAGGGATTTTACTTAAGCCAACGATATGACCGTTAGGGATATACGCAATATGCACTTTACCAAAAAATGGAAGCATGTGGTGTTCGCACATAGAATATACTTCGATATCTTTAACTACAACCATTTGGCTATAGTCTTCTTCGAACATTGCCGATTTTAAAATCTCATCAGGTTTTAAATCGTAGCCATGTGTTAAATATTGCAAAGCTTTCGCAACGCGTTCGGGTGTTTTTATTAATCCTTCACGTTCTGGGTCTTCACCTAACTGACTTAAAATATCTTTATAATGGGTAGCTACGGCCTCAATTTTATCTTCGTTGTAACGATCTATCTTTGAATAACCGCTTGTATATTCTTCTTTATTGCTCATTAATATAGGTTTTAACCAAAGTATTCAACATAGTTATTCTCAGTTTCGTAGATTTTAACGCAATGTAAAACTGCACCACTTTCAGCAATCGGAGCTAAAAGTTGTTCCCAAACGGCGATTGCTAAATTCTCTGTCGAAGCCAGTTTACCTTTCATAAAATCTACATCAAGATTTAAGTTTCTATGGTCAACCTTGTCTACAACATAAGTATTCATTACATCTTTTAGCCATTTCAAATCCACTAAGAAACCTGTTTCAGGATTAATTTCGCCTTTAACAGTTACATATAACCAATAGTTGTGTCCGTGCCAGTTCGGATTTGCGCACTTACCGTAAACTTCTGTATTTTTATCATCATCCCAATCGGTTCGGGCCAGCTTATGCGCTGCATTAAATGATGCTTTTCTTGTTATATAAATCATTATAAAAAAATAAAGTACAAATATACGTATTACCTTGAAAGGCTGATGATAATTATGGAAGATGTAATACCAATGATGAACTTAGCCGTTTAATATACGGAACTTTCGATGTGCTTTCTTTAACTTTAAACCCATGAAAACATTAGTTGTTGCTGCTACCAAAGCCGAGTTAACATTCCTGTATCAACATTTTAGTTTACAGGAAGGCGATTTCATCGAAGATAAAAACTTTGATGTTTTAATTACAGGCGTTGGAATGGTTGCCACAGCTTTCTCTTTGGGCAAACACTTATCTCCGAAGTATAACTTGGTTTTAAACTTAGGCATTGCAGGAAGCTTTGATAGATTAGTAGAGCTAGGTAAAGTGGTTAACATTACTGAAGATACTTTTGCCGAACTTGGTGCAGAAGATGGGGAAAATTTTATTGCCATTACCGATCTAGGCTTTGGAGAGAATACTTATAAGAGCAATAGCACCATAAATACAGGTTTGCCAAAAGTTTCGGGCGTTACGGTAAATCGGGTTAGCGGTAACGACAAAAACATTAAAAATTTAATTAAACGGCTAAATCCAACTACAGAAAGTATGGAAGGTGCTGCCATATTATATGCCTGCCATTATGAAAAAATAAATTGTTTGCAAATACGAAGCATATCCAACTATGTTGAGCCACGCAATAAAGATAATTGGAAAATTGGTTTAGCAATAAAAAACCTAAACGATTGGGCAATCTCTTTTCTTACAGATATGAATTGATTATGACGAAGTAATTTATCAAAGCCCTTAATTTTGGAGTATGAAACTTACACTTGGTTTTTCTCCCTGCCCAAACGATACTTTTATTTTCGATGCGTTAATTCACAACAAAATTGACACTGAAGGCTTAGAATTTGAGGTTGTTTTTGATGATGTAGAAACATTAAATCAAAAAGCGTTACGAGGTGAATTAGATATCACAAAACTAAGTTTTCATGCATTTGCTTATGTAGCTAATAAATATGCTTTGCTTGATGCTGGTAGCGCATTAGGGTTCGGTGTTGGGCCATTGCTAATTAGCAAAAACCAATTTCAAGGCGAACTTAATGCCGATTTAAAGGTTGGTATCCCTGGAAAATATACTACAGCGAATTTCCTTTTAGGCATTGCTTACCCACATTTGCAGAACAAAGAAATAATGGTTTTCTCGGAAATTGAAGCGGCGTTGATTGATGAAAAAATTGATCTGGGCCTAATCATCCACGAGAATCGTTTTACTTATCAGGATAAGGGATTGAATAAAATTGTTGATTTGGGCGATTATTGGGAAAAACTGACGGGCTGCGCTATTCCCTTAGGTGGAATTGTAATTAACAGAAATTTAGATCGCGAAATTCAATTAAAAGTAAACCGCTTGGTTCGTCAATCGGTAGAATATGCATTTGCACATCCAAAATCGTGTATTGAGTTTATTCGCGAACACGCACAAGAAATGGATGAGGCTGTAATGTACAAGCACATAGAGCTTTATGTAAATAAATACAGTATTAATTTAGGGCAAGAAGGCCGAAAAGCAATTGATACTTTATTTACCCTTGCGCAGGAAAGAAATTTAATTCCTGCGGTTCAACAAAATTTGTATGTTTAAATAGTGATTTTCGAAGTTTAGCTTACCAAAAGTTTGTAGCCTTTTCCGTGTACGTTAATAATTTCAACCTGAGAATCGCCTCTTAAATATTTACGAAGTTTGCTCAAAAACACATCCATACTGCGCCCGTTAAAATAATTATCATCGTGCCAAATGGTAAGCAAAGCTTCTTCTCTGGTTAAAACAGCATTTTTCTTTAAACACAATAAGCGTAATAGTTCTGCTTCTTTTGTTGATAATTTTTGAATCTGATCTTCATTGGTAATAATTTGCGTCGTGTAATCAAAATTATATTTACCAATGGTGAATAAACTTTCCTCAGCCTCATCGCCATTATTCGATTTATTTGCCACGCGTTTAAACATCGCATTTATACGTAGTAAAAGTTCTTCAATACGAAATGGTTTTGTGATATAATCGTCGCCACCTAAATCATAGGCCGCAGATTTATCTTCGAGCATAGTTTTAGCTGTTGCAAAAATAATTGGCACCTGTCCGTTTACCTTTCTAATATCCTTACCTAAAGTAAATCCGTCTTTTTTAGGCATCATTACATCTAAAATACATAGGTCGAAGCTTTGCTTGTTAAATGTCCTTAAACCATCTTCGCCATCAGTACATAAAACAACATCGAACTTGCCCTTTAACTGTAAGTAATCTTGCAATAATAACCCTAGATTCGGATCGTCTTCTACCAGAAGTATTTTTTTCATTTTTTTTAGTTTATTCGTGTAAACGCTCTTTTCACTAAAAACGCTACCACTTAAGGTTTGATTCAGATTTTGCATCAGGGTTTAATTTAAGTTGGATATACTTAATATTAAGCCATATTAGTTAAATTATCCCTGCTATTACTCAATGTATCGATAAAGCCCCGCTTTGTACCGATAATTGATTTGTATGTTTATAAAGGTAAAGATATTTCGAAAGTAGTTCCCTTATCTTTTTCGCTCCTTACCTTAATTGTTCCATTCTGTTTTTTGATGATATCCTGTACATAATTCAGCCCAAGGCCAAAGCCTTTAACATCGTGTAAGTTACCAGTTGGTACTCTGTAAAACTGGTCGAAAATTCTTTTCGAATGCTCCTTAGTCATACCAATACCTTTATCAGAAATATCTATAATTAAATTTTTACCCGAATTTTTGGTAGTAATGGTTATTTCTGGCGAATCATTACTGTACTTATTTGCATTATCAATTAAATTATACAACACATTCGAAAGATGAAGTTCATCACCGAAAACGACTGCATTTTCTGCATCGGTATTTACAGTTAAAATTGCATTTTTCTTTTGAAGCTGCAGGCTCATGCTATCCAAAACGATCACAATCAAATCGTTCATATCAACCTCTGCATTTTCCATTTTTAGCTCGCCTTTTTCTAAACGTGCAATACTCAAAACTCTTTCTATATGACTGCCGAGCCTAACATTTTCATCATAAATAATATTTGCAAGGCGTTTTAAACGCGATTTATCTTCGGTAACCTCTGGGTCTTTAAGCGCCTCGCTTGCAATCATTATAGTCGCAACGGGTGTTTTAAACTCATGCGTCATGTTATTAATGAAATCTGTTTTCATTTCAGAGATTTTTTTCTGCTTTAATATCGCATAAAGCGTATAACTGAATATAAAAACGAGTACAAGCAAAAGCCCAACCGAAGAAGCCAAAGTAGCACTCAAATTGCCAATAATAGCCGAGTTTTTATCTGGGAAACTAACTTCTAACATCCCTGGATCTCGAAATAAATCATTGTTAAAAAGTTCGGTACGATAAGTATTACTGGGTAAAAATGCAAAATTAGGGTTCGATGCTTGCAAAAACAGCACGGAATCTTTTTCTGTAAGTTTAACCTGAAAGTTATAGTCTTGGGTGATATTATGATTTAAAAATTCCTTCTTTAATCTTTTATTTAAAGAGCCAAAATTAATACGTTCTAATATTGGTGTTTTTTCTTCGGATATTTCTCTGGCAACATCTTCCAGCATTTTATACCTCGAATATTCTGTCGGAACCTTGCCTAAAGCCGCAATCTGTATCTCAAGTTTTCGCTTTGCGATAGCATCTTCGCGTTTAAATTTCTTTTCTAAATCATCAGAAATTTTTGGCAACCCAAGCAATAATGGCTTACCTGTTTTCGATTCAAACACCTGGTACCTTATCGTATCTGGCAAATTTTGAGATGTTCTGAAGTTAAAAGTTTTTGTATCAGGCGAAAACAATTTAGAACGCATACTATAGCCTTTTATAACCAGGCTTTTAATGTCTACAACAGCGTCCATTTGCATATCTAACCGAGCAGACCCAAGCCCTGGTTTATCCAGGCTTGAAAGCGATGCATACTCTTTTTCGGTAATTACTTTTGGTGCCGAATAAGAGGTACGAATTAAACTATCTTGCTGGTTAAGATAATTTTCTATCTGATTTTCGCGTTCAGACTCTCTAAGCTCTGCAGCCTGAGCATATTGTTGCTTTAAATCTTTAATATCGAGCAAGCGCTGTCTAACATCCTGGCTTCTCTTTATTTTATTCTCTGCATCCTTTCTGGTAATTCGGTCTGCAGCACTAAGGCGTTGAATTTTATTAACAACAGATGTTAAAGTTTGATTTACCTGCTCATCAAAAAGTTGCGATTTTAGATTATAAGCTTCCCGTATGTAATACAATTGCATTACAAAAACGCCAAGCAAAGCTACCGTCATTAATACGGTAATAAACCAAAAACTTTTTTTCTTCATTAAACCCTCTTTGTCGGTTTTATTTAAATGAAACGACGATTAAAAAATTACGAATCAATATCTAAAAAACGAACTGATTGTAAAAATACTTAATAAGCCCTTGACACGTATGCTTTTAACATATTTTAACACGCAAAACACAAAGTGATTACAAAGCTTTTGTGTTGTTTTAAAGTTTTTAGTTAAAAAAAATGCCAGAGCAAAAGCCCTGGCATTTATCAAAATTGTTTACTTAAAAAAGATTCTTTATTTAGAAAGGCAAATCATCGTCTTCACCTGGTGCATTGCTTACATCAGCTGGTGCTGCATAAGCAGGAGTAGCTGCCGCTGTTGCTCCAGCCGCAATAGCATTGATTCTCCAGATTACCAAACTGTTAAAATATGATGTTTTTCCTGTTTTATCTGTCCAAGGACGGCCACGTAAATTAAAGAAAACTTCAACCTCATCGCCTGCTTTAAAACTATCTAATAATCCCGCTTTATCTTGTAATGCCTCAAAACGGATATATTCCGGATATGTTGGATTTTCTGCGTATTCTATTATTAAATCACGTTTTTTAAACGTTTCACTTACTTGTTGTGTGGCACCTACTTCGTGTACTTTTCCTTTAATTTCCATAACTAATACTAATATTGTACTCTAAACATCAAATCTCAATAATTTTATTGATAACTTCGCATATATTATGATGCAAGTTTTCCACAATAAAAGCAAGGTAATTATTACCTGCAACAAACGTCTTTCTCCATATTTACAAGATGAAGTTACGGCTCTGGGTTATACGATTGAAAGAGCGTTTGCTACAGGCGTTGAGTTAAATATCACCCTTACAGAGTGTATTAAGCTAAATTTAAACTTGCGCTGTGCCAGTCAGATTTTGTATTCGATTAAAAGTTTTAAGGCTGTTACGCCAGACGATTTATACAATGAAATTTCGGCTATTGAATGGGAAGAATTGATTGATTTTACGGGTTATTTTTCTGTAACTTCTAATGTTGATAACCCAAACATTACTACTCCGCTTTTTGCTAATCTAAAGGTTAAAGATGCAATTGTAGATCGTTTAAAAGAGAAAAAAGGCATTCGCCCAAATTCTGGTTCAGATGCAAATAAAACGGTTGTTCATTTATACTGGAAAGATGCAGAAGCTGATGTTTTTATGGATACATCGGGCGAAACTTTAGCCAAACACGGTTATCGCAAAATACCTGGCAAAGCACCAATGTTAGAGGCATTGGCTTCTGGTGTTATATATGCAACCAAATGGGATAAAAAATCGCCTTTTATAAACCCAATGTGTGGTTCTGGAACATTGGCAATCGAAGCTGCCTTAATTGCTACTAATCGTGCGCCAGGTTTATATCGCATGAATTATGGTTTTATGCATATTATGGGCTATAATGAGGAAGAGTTTTTCGCTGAAAGAAGGATTTTAAAAGATCAGGTAATTAAAAATATCGACTTAAAAATTGTTGCTTCCGATTTATCTGAAGATGCAGTTGAGGTTACACGTAGAAACGCAAAAACTGCAGGTGTTGATACTTTAATTGATTTTCAGGTTTGTGATTTCGAAATTACACCTGTTCCTGAAGGCGAAGCTGGCGTAGTCGTTTTTAACCCAGAATACGGCGAACGGTTAGGTGTTCACAGCAAATTAGAGCTTACCTATAAACGTATGGGTGATTTCATGAAAAAAGATTGCAAAGGTTATACTGGTTATATTTTTACAGGAAATCCTGATTTAGCAAAGAAAATTGGATTAAAGGCATCACAAAAAGTAGAATTCTACAACGGAAAATTAGATTGCCGTTTATTAGAATATGAGTTATATGATGGAAGTCGCAGAGCGCCTCTTGTTGAAAATTAGGCAACAACCATCACTCTTATCAAAGTAAAATATTACCACGGGAACTCAGATTCTCGTGGTAAATTATGTTTCTACAATTTGTAAGTCTTAGTATATAGGCACAGTATATTCGGCAGCATATTAAAAACCCATTCGATTGAGCAAATAAAGTATTTGAAAAATGATAAATCATTCTTTTTATTCATTCTTTTCCAATTTAATATTTGCTTTATTCATTCCTAAACCCCTATTTAGAGTAAAAATTACGCCTATTGAAATCCTTTGTTGAACAATTTGCGTACTTATTGGTATTAGTATATAAAAAATATCGTTACCTATGGAAGATCTATTGGCTTTAAAGACGAAGAATGTAGCCCGAAACATTAGAAAAATTAGAGAATATAGAGATTACACTCAAGATTATCTGGCCGCGAAATTAAAGATTTCGCAAAATGCATATAGTAAAATTGAACTCGGTTATAGTAAACTTACTATAGAGCGTTTGTTTCAAGTTGCAGAAATTTTAGATGTAGAAGCAACTCAACTACTTACGCTCGATCATGTAGAATTAATAAAAAGTATTTCTTCTGAGGAGAAAAAAACTAGCACAGTTAGTTAGTTTGTTATTTTCTTAAAAGCAAAATCAATTTCTTTTTACTGTATTTATTTCTGATACCTTTGAAGAAATTAGACCTCATGAATAATACAGTAAATTCGACTATAGATTTTGTTAAGCAAACCTTAGAAAATGCTGAAGCAGGCCACGATTGGTTTCACATCGAACGAGTTTATAAAACAGCAATAAACATTAACGAGGTTGAAAAGGGCAATACTTTGGTTGTTGCTTTGGCTGCGCTTTTACATGATATTGCCGATCCTAAGTTTAACAACGGTGACGAGGAATTAGGACCTTCTATTGCCGAAGATTTTTTAAAATCGATTGCAGTGGAGGAGGACATAGTTTCTCATATAAAACTGATTATTCAAAATATGTCTTTTAAAAATAGTTTTGATGAGGTAGGTTTTACATCAATGGAAATGCAAATAGTACAAGATGCTGATCGGTTAGATGCTATAGGCGCAATTGGTATAGCCAGGGCTTTTACTTATGGAGGCTTTAAAAACCGTGTTTTATATAATCCAGCTATAAAACCCGAGCAGCATTTAACTAAAGAGAGCTACAAAAATACAAGCGCACCAACTATTAATCATTTCTACGAAAAACTATTGCTGTTAAAAGATATGATGAATACTGAAGCAGGAAAAGCTATAGCCTTAGAGCGCCATAATTTTATGCTTCAGTATCTTGAACACTTTTACAAAGAGTGGGAAGGAAACTAAACCCCTAAAAGGAGTAGGGTATTTATACCCTCCATAAAATACCCAAAAAGGGGTATTTTATTCAAGTGGTCAAGGTGTTACATTTATTAAAAAATTAACACCATGCAAACTTTCAATCTAAATTATCATAAAAACACCATCTTGTTGATTTCGATGATTGCTGTTCCAGTACTTATCGCTGGTGTAACCTTATTAATTTTACTTAGCCTACCATCGCACTTACCAGAATTTGTATTTATCACCATAATTGTAATCTCCGTTTTAATTATGGTTGCAACATTAAGATGGTTAATTAACAATGTTATTATCGTGCCATGCCAGGCAACCATTAGCCACGAAGGCATTTTTTTTACTTTAGAGAAAAAAAGCTTGCTGTATCAAACAAAGGAATTTTTCTCTGGATGGGAAAATGTAACGAGTATATCCGAAATATTTTGTTCAAAAACAGGTAGAAATTTCCATCGTATAACTTTTAGCAACCCAAGTATCACGGCTAACTTCAGTGCCATAAAATATAATGAATTAGAAGCTGATAAATTTTTTAATGACTTGAGTTATTATCAAGATACATACATGATCACTCATCCAAAAACACAAAAAAAAGTTTTTCAAAACTGGGCGCAAGGTTAAATTTATTCTTATAAAGAATAGGAATTAACACTTTTAATTACTAATATTTTTAGTTTTTTAAACTATCTTTGTTAGTAAACAGTCGTCCTATGTCTTTTGATAGAATTCGTGAAAAGTTAAATATTTTGGCCGATGCTGCCAAATATGATGTATCCTGCTCATCAAGTGGCGGAACAAGAAAAAATGATAGTAAAGGCCTGGGAGATAGTCATTCTTCAGGCATTTGCCATACATATACCGAAGATGGGCGATGTGTTTCATTGCTTAAAATTCTCCTAACCAATCATTGCATTTACGATTGCCTGTTTTGCGTTTCGCGAAAAAGCAATGATGTAAAACGTGCTGCTTTTACGGTTGATGAGGTTGTCGAACTGACTATGAATTTCTATCGCAGAAATTATATAGAAGGTTTATTTTTAAGCTCGGGAATTTTTAAAAATGCCGATTTTACCATGGAACGTTTACTCTTGGTTTGCAAAAAGCTTCGCCTGGAACAAAATTATAATGGCTACATTCATTTAAAAACCATCCCTGGGGCAAGTGATGAATTAATTAAAGAAGCTGGCCTTTATGCTGATAGAATGAGCATTAATTTGGAAATGCCAACAGAAGTTGGGCTTAAACTCCTAGCGCCTGAAAAAAGCCATGCCGATGTAATTAAACCTTTAGATTTTGTGAACAAACAAATGATTCAGCTTCGCGATGAAAAGAAACTAATTAAACATGTGCCTAAATTTGTACCAGCTGGGCAAAGTACACAGATGGTAATCGGGGCAACTCCAGAAAGCGATAAAGATATTATGTACACCGCTAATGCTTTCTATAAAAATTTCGCTCTAAAAAGGGTTTATTATTCTGGCTACGTTCCAATTAGTAATGATACAAGGATGCCAATTTTGGGTACGCAGCCACCGCTTTTAAGAGAAAACAGGTTGTACCAAACCGATTGGTTAATGCGGTTTTATGGCTTTAAGGTTCAGGAAATTTTAAATGATGCAAACCCAAATTTGGATGTAGATATTGATCCAAAACTGAGTTGGGCAATACGAAATATGCAACATTTTCCTATTGATATAAATACAGCAGATTACAAGATGATTTTACGCATTCCTGGTATTGGGGTTATGTCTGCACAAAAAATTGTTAAGGCACGGAAATTTGGTAAACTGAGAATCGATCAGCTAAAAAAAATTGGTGTAGCTTATAACCGAGCTAAACATTTTATTACTTGCGTGGATAGTCCTTATCAGATGAGAGATTATCAAGGCACGCAGATTAAGGCTTTTATTTTAGCTGAAAGCCAGAGTAAATACTTAAAAACGGATAGCAATCAAATGATTTTATTTTAAATTATTAGTAGGCTTACAATGACCTATATTTTCGATGGATCACTTCCTGGACTTTTAACTGCTGTGTTCGAATGGTTTGAACGTAAACCAGGAAAAGTAATGCTTAAATCCATCGATATTTTTCAGCCTGAAGCATTTGCTGAAAGTTTTACGGTGTTAACTGCATCAGAAAAGGCAGATAGAGTTTGGGCTGGCTTACAAAAGAAATTAAAAAAAGACTGGTTACGTAAATTTTATTGCAGCTACCTCTCCGAAATTCCAGAAGCTTACAATCATCTGTTCCATTTTGCTTGTTATATTTTCCAAAATTCTGCAGGAGCCGAAAGCAATTATGGTAATGAAAATGTAATTGCCTTATCTAAATATGCTAAAAGTGTCGAGCGTGAAAAGCATAGAATGGAAGCCTTTATTCGTTTCCAGAAAACAGGCGATGGAATGTTTTATGCAAGTATTGATCCTGATTTCAATGTTTTACCGCTAATCTCCAACCATTTTAAAAATCGTTATGCCGATCAGCAATGGATTATTTACGATTTAAAGCGTAAATACGGCTTGCATTACAATTTAATCACTGTTGAAGAAATAACGATCAGTTTTACCAATGGAATTAATAAAGCAAACCCCGCAGCTGTATTATTGGATGAAAAAGAAGAACTTTATGCCGCACTTTGGAAAGATTATTTTAAAAGTGCAAACATTGTAGCCCGTAAAAACACTAAATTGCATGTACAACATGTACCAAAAAGGTATTGGAAATATTTAACTGAAAAGCAACTCACTTAACATTCCATTAATATAAAAACCACTAAATTGCCGAATGAAATTAAGTGTATTGGTTTTATTCACCGCTTTGGCTGTCGCCCTATCCATAGGGATGGTTAACTTTTATTTTCAACACAGCTTGTACTACCTTGCCATTTCTTTTGGCGTTTCTTTTTTAAGTAGTTTTTTAGTTTTCTATTATCTTTTAGAGAAATACATTTACACCAAAATTAAGCTGATTTACAAATTAATTCATAATCTTAAGCTTGGCAAAGATTTAAAGGATGCACTCGGCGAATATGTAAGTCCAGATCCAATTAATGATGTAGAACAGGAAGTAAAAGAATGGGCAGGAGCAAAGAAAAAAGAAATAGATTTGTTAAAAAAACAAGAACAATTTAGAAGAGAATTTCTATCTAATGTATCTCATGAGTTTAAAACACCATTATTTGCTATTCAAGGTTATGTAGAAACTTTGCAAGATTGCATTGTTGACGACCCCGAAATGGCTATGAAATTTTTAAAGAAAGCCGAAAGCAATGTAGAACGATTAAGTTATTTAATAAACGACTTAGATGTTATTGCTAAACTGGAAACTGGCGAGGCACCAATAAATTATCTAAAATTTGATTTCGTTCAATTAGCTAAGGAGGTAATGGAGAATTTGGAAGATAGAGCCAAAGCTAAAAACATTAAACTTTTCTTCAAGGATAAATACACCGCAATAACACCTGTTATGGCCGATAGAGAAAAAATCCGTCAGGTTCTAATTAATTTAATGGTTAACAGCATTAAATACGGTATTGAAAGTGGAGAAACTGCTATTAAGATTTTCGAGCTTCATGATCAGGTCTTAATTGAAGTTACCGACAATGGAATTGGAATCGAGGAGAAACATTTGCTTCGTTTATTTGAACGTTTTTATCGTATCGATACACACCGTGCCCGCGAGGTTGGTGGTACAGGTTTAGGGCTTGCAATTGTAAAGCATATTCTCGAAGCTCATCAGCAAACTATTTCGGTAAGAAGCACACCAGGAATTGGCACAACCTTCGCTTTTACACTACAAAAGGCTGGTTAATTATCTGTATAAATAGAAATATCTTTTTCAAAAGATATTACCATTAAACACCATAGTCTTGTGATTGGTTTATTAGCTATTTGCTTCAAATCAAATCCGTTACACAAGCAAAATTAAAAGGTTCCGGGTTTTTTGTTAAATTGCGTTAACTAATCCCGAACCAATCATGAAACTTATCTTACCATCGCTGGTTTTGCTCAGCGCAATTTCGGCTTGTAACAACCCACAAAAGAAAGAAATGAAACCTATGAAATGGCCAGATGCTAAAGCTCCAATAGCAGAAATTATTCCTCATAATCGAATTATACATGGCGATACTGTAGCGGATAATTACTATTGGATGATTGATTATTTTAAGAAAGGCCCAGATAGCACTAAAGTAGTTGATTACTTAAAAGCAGAGAATAGTTATTTAGACACTATGATGAAAAGTACCGATGCTTTTCAGTCAGATTTGTTTAAAGAAATGAAAGGCAGAATTAAAGAAAAAGACGAATCTGTACCTGTTTTAAAAAATGGATACTTTTATTATACAAAAACCGAAGATGGTAAACAATATTTTAAATATTGCCGTAAAAAGGGCAGCTTAACTGCTCCCGAAGAAGTGCTTCTTGATGTTGATGAAATGGCAAAGGGCCATGCTTATTACAGCGCCAGCGGATTTAGTATTAGTCCCGACAATAAACTACTTGCTTTTGGTGTTGATAAAGTTTCGAGAAGACAATACACCATAAACATTAAGAATTTAGAAACTGGCGAGATTTATAAAGATGCCATTACGAATACACAGGGGGCTGTGGCTTGGGCTAACGATAATAAAACCTTTTTCTATACGTCGAAAAATCCAGTTACTTTATTAAGTGAGAAGATTAAAAAACATCAGCTTGGTGCCGATGCAAAAACTGATGTTGTGGTTTATGATGAAAAAGATAACACCAACTATATTGGCGTTGGAAAATCAAAAAATGACAAATATATTTTCATTTCCTCAGCTGGAACATTAACTAACGAGTTTAGAATGATAGATGCTGATCATCCAGAATCGGCCTTTAAAGTTTTCTCGCCTCGTTCTAAAGATGTTTTGTACGATGTGTTGCCTGTTGATGGTAAGTTTTACATTACAACAAACTGGAATGCTAAAAACTTCCGACTAATGGAATGCCCATTAAATAATACCAGCAAAGAAAACTGGAAAGAAGTGATTCCAAACCGAAACGATGTCCTATTAGAATCTGGCGAAGAATTTAAAGATTTCCTTGTTTTATCTGAACGTAAAAACGGATTAAGAGAAATTCATGTTTTGAAAAACGACGGTAGCGATTATTATTTAAAGTTTGACGAACCTGTGTATGCTGCTGGTATTGGAGCCAATCCAGAGTATAACAGCAAAACGCTTCGATATTCTTATACATCTTTAGTTACTCCAAGCTCTACCTACGATTATGATTTGGAGAAAAAAGATAAAAAACTAATGAAACAACAAGAAGTTCTTGGTGGTTACGATGCAAAAGATTATGTATCAGAACGGGTGTTTGCGACGGCAAAAGATGGAACTAAAATCCCAATAGCTTTAGTTTATAAAAAAGGTTTGGATAAAAACGGAAAAGCACCATTATTGCTGTATGCTTATGGTTCTTACGGCTCCAGCACCGATGCAACTTTTTCTTCGCCAAGATTAAGTTTACTAAACAGAGGTTTTGTTTTCGCTATTGCCAATATTCGTGGTGGAGAAGAAATGGGCCGCCAGTGGTATGAGGACGGAAAACTAATGAAAAAGAAAAACACATTTACCGATTTCATTTCAGCAGGAGAATATTTAGTTGATCAAAAATTCACTTCGAAAAATCATTTATATGCTCATGGTGGTAGCGCAGGAGGCCTATTAATGGGTGCAGTTGCAAATATGGCTCCAGATTTATGGAATGGTATAATTGCCGATGTGCCGTTTGTTGATGTGGTAAACACCATGTTAGATGAAAGCATTCCGCTTACTACAAATGAGTTTGATGAGTGGGGAAATCCAAAGAAAAAAGATGCTTACGACTATATGAAAAGCTATTCGCCTTACGAAAATGTAGAAAAGAAAGCTTATCCAAATATGCTGGTTACCACGGGCTTACACGATAGTCAGGTACAATATTTTGAACCTGCAAAATGGGTAGCCAAACTTCGGGCAACGAAAACCGATAAGAATGTTTTACTGCTTAAAACAAACATGGAATTCGGCCATGGTGGTGCTTCAGGGCGATTCGATTACCTGAAAGATGTTTCCCTTAGATGGGCATTTTTATGCGCTCTTGAAGGTATCGAAAAATAGTTCTTCAATCTAAATCAGTTAGGCCAAAAGCTTAACTGATTTTTAGTTTTTATCATAAATTGATATCCTCTTTACAATTGTAATACTCTGAGTAGGAGGCATTGTAAGCAATTAGCTTTATCTTTGCCATCCAATGGAATACAATGTTCATACTTTACCTAACGGCATTCGCATATTGCATGTGCCTTCGGCTTCAGCAATATCTCACGCTTGCATTATTATTAACACAGGCTCTAGAGATGAACCCGAAAACAAAGCTGGCTTAGCTCATTTTATCGAGCACTTAATTTTTAAGCGAACCGAAAAACGTAGTACAAATCAAATTTTAAATCGATTAGAGAGTGTTGGCGCAGATTTAAATGCTTACACAACTAAAGAATATACTTGCGTTCATGCTTCTTTTCTTAACCCTTATTTAGATCGAACATTAGATCTTTTTAACGATATCATTTTCCACTCTACTTTTCCTGAGGAAGAAATGGATAAGGAGAAAAGTGTTATTTTAGATGAAATCGCATCTTACCTAGACCAACCTGAAGAAGCAATTAACGATGATTTCGAAGATATGCTTTTCGCAGGCCATGCATTGGGAAATAACATTTTAGGTACAACTGATTCTGTTCAGAATTTTACCAGGGAAGATGTTATCAATTTCAGAAAAGCGAATTACCGCACCAACGAAATCGTAATCGCAGTTTTGGGCAACTACACTTTAAACAGCGTGGTTAATAAAGGCACAAAACACTTTGCCGATGTTGAAGAAAATACACCAGCTAAAGAACGTTTCAAACCAGCTATTCTACAACAATCCAGTACAGCCATTTACAAGCCAATTATGCAATCGCATTGTATTTTAGGCACACAGGCTTATTCAACCTATCAGCATGAAAAAGTGCCTTTAATGTTGTTAAATAACTATTTTGGCGGAAATGGCATGAGTTCTGTTTTGAATCTTCAAATTAGAGAGAAGTATGGAATTGCTTACACCATCGAATCAAATTTTTCTCCTTTAAGTGATACTGGGATCTTTTCAATTTACTTTGGAACAGATAAGGAAAAGCAAATTAAAGCCTTATCCCTAATCTTCAAAGAAATAAAAAAGCTTAAGGAAAAACCGCTAAACGAACTGCAATTACATAAGGCAAAAAACAAATTTATCGGTCAAATTGCTTTAGGCGAAGAAAATAGAATTGGCTTAATTATTTCGATGGCTAAAAGCTTAATCGACCATAATCAAATTGATTCTTTAGCAACCGTTTTCGAGAAAATTAACGCGGTAACTACCGATCAAATAATAAACGTGGCTAATGAAGTTTTAGATATAGAACAGCTGAATATCTTTACATTCTCGCCAATAGAGGAATAATTCTTATTTTTGTAAAATAATTACTGTAATCCTAAAACATCTTAGGTGTTTGAGTCTGTTTTCAACGAACTCAGATTGACAAAAGTAAACCAAATTAATGAGTCGGATTTTAGATCTGAAAAAACACAACACATAATGAAATTACCTATAGTAGCTTACGGAGACCCTGTTTTAAAAAAAATAGGAACCGATATTGACAAAGATTATCCAGAATTGAAACAATTGATTAGCGATATGTTTGATACCATGTATTATGCAAATGGTGTTGGTTTAGCTGCACCTCAAATTGGTTTACCAATTCGTTTATTTATTGTAGATACCGGCGAAGATGAGGATGGAAATCCTGGCTACAAAAAGGTTTTTATCAATGCACAAATTTTAGAAGAAACTGGTGAACCTTGGTTTTTTAACGAAGGGTGTTTAAGTATTCCTGATATCCGTGAAAATATCTCACGTAAACCAAATGTGAAGATTAATTATCTGGATGAAAACTTTGTAGAGCACACAGATGATGTAGATGGAATGTCGGCCCGTGTAATTCAACATGAGTATGATCATATTGAAGGGAAATTATTTACAGACAAAGTAAGTGTTTTACGTAAAACGATGCTCAAAAGCAAACTGGACGCAATTTCTAAGGGAAATATAAAAACAGATTACAAAATGAAGTTTCCAAATAAAAGCAAGAAAAGATAAATTTCTTAATTAAAATATTGCAGGGAAAATGGAAACGTTTTCCCTTTTTTTATTTAATAAAATACCTCTATGCTTGTTCTCTTGCTTCAAGTATCTCAATCAAGATTTTTTTTACTGTTTTAGCATCGCTATTAAATGAAATCTTTGCTAACCCATAAGCAAATGCCAACATATTTAAAGGGAATAAACATCCTAAAATAATTTTAGAATCGTTGATCGCAGCTATTAAAATTACCAATAAAGCGAAACCTACAAAACTACACCACATTATTAAGAAAATAGAAACAAGAGGTTTCAATTTCATGTTTATTTTTTCACTAGAGTTTCTGTTTCTGTGATTTCCACTACACCGAAAATATCTGCCTTAAAACCGTTGCTGTAAGAAAGTACTCTGGAAATTTTAAACGAGTTTTCAGAAACAGATCCTTTAAATAGTCTTTTGTATTGCTTAAAGTGTTCTTGTTTAACAACTAATGTATTAGAAATTATTCTTTCCTTTACCTGAATCGGGGATAGGCTTGTAGATAATTCAAATGCCTTAAATGGCAAAAAATTCATCGTTAGCTACTAATTATCGCTTCGTTGTTTATCCCCATCAAAAATTTGTTGCATTAGCTTACCCCATGCAAAAGGATTTAACAAGGGATTGGTTTGAACCATGTTTTTGTTAATCATCCGATCGAAATTATATCGATAATTTTGGCTTCCTATTTCTCCAGCATCACGCGGTAACGCTTGTATTAAGCCATTAATTGATGACCGCGAAAGGTTCTTTTTAGCAATTGCCAAATCGTCATCCGCTAGTTTCATAGAAAGAAATTCACGGGTAAATTCCTCTGTAGTTGCCCATGGAAAAACACGAACAGTAGGCAAATTAATTACCTCTGCTCTTAATTTTACCATGATAGTGTATTTACTATCTGGTGTACCTAATGGGATAATTGTAGAAAACTTTTTGTAACCAATTGCAGTAAACAAAATCGTATCGCCAGGATTTACAATAAAAGTAAAGTAGCCGCGGTAATCGGCACCTACCCTTTTACTTTTTGCAGAAAGATTCGTTATAGTAACGTAAGGAATTACATTGCCGCTATCGATATCAGTTATAATACCAGAAAATTGGATCAGTTTATCCTTGTCGGTTTTTTGTTGACCAAAAGCCGTGACAGAAAAAACAAGCAAGATTAGGGTAAAACAATATCTCATTAAGACAAAAGTAATTTTAATAATAAAACTTCGGTGTTAAATATTGTTAAAGCTATTCTTGCTCGGCCATGTTTAACGCAACAACCGATGTAATAGTTGGTACAGCTTTCATAATTGCCTGCTCAATTCCCGATTTCATTGTCATGAAACTCATTGGACAAGAACCACAGTTACCTAATAACTTTAGCTTAACCACGCCATCTGATGTAATTTCTTCAACAGAAACATCACCCCCGTCGGCCTTTAAATATGGTCTGATAGTTTCTAATGCTTGTTCTACTTGCTCTGTTAAATTCATTATTTGTTTATTAATTTATAAAAATAGTAATTTTTTAGCAATTCACCATTTGCGCATTGTTGATAGATATTTGCTGAGCAATTTTACTTGCTATATCTCCAAATATAACATCCAACAATGGGTTTTCATTTAAAGCTACTGGCTTTCCATTATCCCCAGCCTCAGCAATACTCTGAATAATCGGAATTTCTCCTAAAAACGGAACGTCAAATCTTTCTGCAAGTTTTGTTCCCCCGCCTTTTCCGAAGATGTAATATTTGTTTTCTGGTAATTCTTCTGGCGTAAAGTAAGACATATTTTCGATTACGCCTAAAATTGGAATATTAATACCAGGCATGCGGAACATAGCTAAACCTTTATGTGTATCGGCTAATGCAACTTGCTGAGGTGTTGTAACTACAACAGCTCCCGAAATTGGGAAACTTTGCGTAATTGTAATGTGTATATCGCCAGTGCCTGGAGGCAAATCAACGATTAAATAATCTAGTTCGCCCCAGTTGGTATCGTTAAATAACTGCTTTACTGCATTCGAAGCCATTGGACCACGCCAAGGCACAGGTTGACCTGGATCAGCAAAAAAGCCCAACGACAATAACTTGATTCCGTATTTTTCAATAGGTAAGATTTTCGTTTTACCATCTGCGGTTTCTTCAGCTCCTGGTTTTGCATCAACCAAATCAAACATGGTTGGTACCGATGGGCCATAAATATCAGCATCAATTAAGCCAACTTTCGCACCATCTTTTGCTAAAACAACGGCCAAATTACTAGCCACTGTAGATTTACCAACACCACCTTTTCCAGATGAAACCAAAATGATGTTTTTGATGTTATCTAATGAAGATGAGTTTGTTGGCTGTGTAACTCTAGAGGTTATATTGATATTTATTTCCGCTTCTGCTGATACGAAATGCTTAATTGCATTTGTACAGGCATTTTTCAACATATCCTTCATAGGGCATGCTGGCGTAGTAAGTTCGAGTGTAAAGTTTATTTGAGTATCAACTATTTGCAAATCCTTAATCATGTTTAAGGTTACCAGGTCTTTTTTAAGATCTGGATCTTCTACATTTTTCAAGGCATCTAAAACTTGTTGTGGGCTAATCTGCATTATATTAATTTAAATCCAAAATTAACAAAACATAGCCACAAATACTTTTATTTAGGCTTTTAAACTGTAATTTTAACACGAAATAAACATTTAATTGTTACGTTTAAGCAATTAACCATTTTAACACTATATGCGAATACCCAAAATTAACGTCCCAAAAAAATATTTAAAAATAGGTGCCTGGATTTTAGGCGTGTTTTTTATTGTTTGCATTGCGCTTGGAGCGGTTGCCTATAGCAAAAGGGAGGCACTTTTGAAAAAAATGGTAGCTAAGGCAATTGCTAAAGCTGACAAAGACTATAATTTGGATGTTAAAATTGGTTCGGCAGGATTTACGGGATTAAGCACCGTGAAAATGACTGCAATATCTGTTGTACCTAAAGACAGAGATACTTTGGTTAATCTTAACGAGCTTAGCGTAGGTGTTAAGTTGTTCCCTTTAATTTTTGGCAATGTTAAACTAGCAGAACTAAAGCTTAATGAGGGTTTTGTAAACATCGTGTTTAAAGATTCTATTAGTAACATCGACTTCATCCTTAAAAGAAAGAAAAAAGACAGCACCGAAACCAAAAGCAAAGTAAACTTATCAGAAATAGCCAGTAATTTATTAAACCAGGTTTTATACAAAATTCCTGATGATATGGATGTAAAAAACATGGTGTTTAAGTTAAATGATAATGATACAGCTAAACTAAGTTTTGCAACAGTGGCTACGATAGATGGCGGCGATTTAAAGTCGACCATTAATGTTAATAACGGCGAATCTACGTGGCATTTCGATGGTTATGTTAATCCAGGAAGCAAGGAATTAAGTATTACCGCTTATGCCGATGGGAAGAAATTGGAGCTACCTTATCTAAACAATAAACTTCATGCAAAATTAAGTTTCGATACGCTTCAAACCGAATTAAAAAACGCGAAATATAGCGGAGATGATTATAAAATTTCAGGCTCGTGGTCGGTTAAAAACATGTTGATAAATCAGCCAAGAATTGCGAGTAATGATATAATTGTTCAAAGCGCCAAGCTTGACGCGGATGTTTTAGTCGGACCTAATTATATTGCACTGGATAGCACCTCTACAGCATATTTAAAAAATGCTTCAATTCATCCATACGTTAAATATACCTTAGGAAAAAATAAAATTTACGAACTTAAATTGGATGCTGAAGAACAAGATGCACAGGCTATTTTCGATGCGTTTCCACAAGGTTTGTTCGAATCGTTGGAAGGTTTAAAAGTTCAAGGTAAAATAAAATACAACCTAAACTTTCACTTAGACACTGCAATTCCAGATAGCGTTCGTTTCAGTTCTACTTTAACGCCGGTTGGTTTCAAAATTTTAAAATGGGGTAAAACCGATTTACAAAAAATTAACAGCCCTTTTGTTTATACGCCTTACGAATATGGTAAGCCGATGCGTGATATTACAATTGGCCCGTCGAATCCGAATTTTACACCACTTAATGCAATTTCCAAGAATTTTGTAAACTCCGTTCTAACGGCTGAAGATCCCTCATTTTTTACCCATAATGGTTTCGTAGAAGAATCTATTCGTAAATCAATTGCGGTAAATTTCAAAGAGAAGAAATTTAAACGCGGCGGAAGTACAATTAGCATGCAATTGGTAAAAAACATTTATTTAAGTCGCCAAAAAACGCTTGCCCGCAAAGCTGAAGAGATTTTAATAGTTTGGCTAATTGAACACAATCATTTGGTTAGCAAACAACGAATGCTTGAGGTTTATTTTAACATTATGGAATTAGGCCAAAACATTTATGGTATTGGTGAGGCTTCGAGATATTATTTCGGTAAGCAACCTGCTGATTTAACGATAGGTGATGGACTTTTCTTAGCCAGTATTGTACCTAAGCCTAAAGCATCAATGTACAAATTTATGGCTGATGGAAGCTTGAAGCCGTATATGTTCAACTATTTCAGGTTTATGGGTAACATCATGGCAAGAAGAGGATTAACACCATCTGATACTTCTGGTTATGGCTTTTACAATGTTCGATTAAGAGAAGGATTACGTCGTTATTTAGCGCCAGACACAGCCGTTATAGACACAGCAGTTTTCGATAATGACGACGATAATGATGTTGCGCCTGTTGTTATGCAAGACAAAAACAAAAGCTTATTCGATCGGATTTTCGGCGGTGGAAAAAAAGATACAACAACTAAAATTTCAAAACCTATTGACACTGCAAAAACTAAAAAGCAGTTGAGACAGGAGCGTAGGGAACAGCGCAGAAAAGAAAAGGAACTGGAAAACGGGCAATAAATTATCTGATAATTACCGTTAACTTCGTCGCAAATAATACTAGCATGCACAAAATAAAAGTAGAGGATAAAGAGTTCGAGATTTTTTTAGAAAACGATACGATAAGCAAAAGAATTCGCCTATTAGGCATTCAAATGAACGTTGATTACGAGCAGAAATGCCCGTTATTTATTGGCGTACTAAACGGAAGCTTTTTATTTATGGCCGATTTAATTAAAGAAATTAACGTTCCTTGTGAAGTTGCATTTATGCGTGTTGCATCATACGAAGGCACTTCAAGTTCTGGCAAAGTTAAAGAGTTAATTGGCCTGCCTGATGATATTGAAGGACGGGATATTGTTATAGTTGAAGATATTGTAGATACTGGCCTAACTTTAACACATATTTTAAAAACAATAAAAGAGAAAAACCCAGCCTCTGTAAAAGTAAGTTCTTTGTTGCTAAAACCTACGGCTCTTAAATATGAAATAGAAGAACTTGAATATATTGGTTTTGAGATTCCTAACGAATTTGTTGTTGGCTATGGCTTAGATTATAATGGATTAGGAAGAAATTTAACTGATATCTATAGGGCTACAGAAGCATAATTTATAGATAGGATTAATTTATTTTTCGCACCTTTGTTTCAAATTTTCTAGCACAATGACCATACACAAAGAAGGCTACACAACAATAGCTTTAAGCATATTATTTATTTTCATTATTAATGCACTTATAGATTACAAATATTATGATGTAACCTGGTTACGTTGGTTTGTTTACATCTTCTCTGCTGCATTATTTATTATTGTATTGCAGTTTTTCCGTAACCCAAGTCGTAGTTTTTCATCTGGCGAAAGCTTAGTTATTTGCCCTGCAGATGGAAAAGTTGTGGTGATTGAAGAAACAGAAGAAGGCGAATACTTTAAAGATAAACGTTTACAGGTTTCCATTTTTATGTCGCCAGTAAATGTGCACATTAATCGAAATCCAATTTCAGGCGTGGTTAAATTCTTTAAATATCACCCAGGAAAATACCTTGCGGCCTGGAATCCGAAATCTTCTACAGAAAACGAGCGTACAACCACAGTTGTAGAGCACAAAAACGGAACACCTGTACTGTTTCGTCAAATTGCGGGTGCGTTAGCTCGCAGAATTGTTTGGTACGTTAAAGAAGGCGATCAGGTTGTTCAAACCGAACAGTTCGGATTTATTAAATTCGGATCGCGTGTTGATGTTTTTCTTCCCGTTGGAACAAAAGTTAACGTAGAACTTAATCAAGTAGTGAAAGGCGGAATAACAACTTTGGCTACGCTTAGCTAAAAGGATTGTATAAAAATATAAAAGCCGATTTAGTAATTCTAAATCGGCTTTTTTGTTTGTTCTTTTTAATAATTATTAATCCGTTGTGTCGTTTCCAACCTCTTTATCGTGTGCTGCTAATGGTATATCGCTAATTAATCTTTGTGTTGGATACGCAAAATCAGATTTATTTTTCATTACAATATCCATAATCTCCAAATTTATTTCTTGTCTGATTTTTAGAAATTCTGCATTGTTTAAAATCACAACAAAATAAGAAACCTCAATATTCAATCCTGATTCTCCAAAACTTTTGAAAGAGGCACTTACATCTGCTGTTCCTTCTCTATTGCTAATATAATCCTCAATTTCGGAAACAATTTTCTTAACAGAGCCTGCGTTTGTTTCGTAAGTTAAGCCAATTGTAAATGCTACCTTCCGCGAATTTCTTAAAGAAAGATTCTCAAGAACTCCATCAATCATCCCCCGATTTGGTATTGTGGCCATCGTTTTTTCTGATGTTCGTATTCTAGTACTTCTAAAACCAACCTTTTCTACGGTTCCTTCAACTCCATCAACTTTAACCAAATCACCAACAATAAATGGTTTATCCAGAAAGATAGTGAACGAGCCTATCAAGTTCTCTAAACTTTCTTTTGCTGCTAAAGCAATAGCTATACCGCCAATACCCAATCCTGTAATCAAGGTTAATACATTTACTTCGAAAACAAAGCCTAAAAGTGTAAAAAAACCAATAAAGATTACAATGGTTTTGAAAAGTTCTTTTAAAAAAGGTACAAGTTGATCATCAGATTTATTATCTGTTAACGATGCCTTATATAATAAAACATGACTGATAAAATCGATTATCCTTAAAATTATCCAAAAAGTAGATAGAATGATACCGAATAGAAATATTCTATCGATACAATCTCCAATGCTCACTGGAATCTGTTCTTTAACCTTACCTACAAGTTTGCTGTAGTGAAATATGGCAACTTCTAAAGGATGTTTTAACTGATTTATAGAAAGGTATAGCGTTGTTAAAAGGATAAAGGTTTCTATAGGCTTTACCAGCAGCGCAACAAAAGCTTCATCATGAGATTGATTTGAAAAGCTTTTGAATAGTTTAAATAAGAGCTTACTCAGAAGTCTCGAAACAATTCTTTTAAAAATTAAACCAACAAAAAGTATTCCGCCGAAAAGGCAATAAGCTTTTACCGTATTACCCCAAAAAACCTGCTCAAAAAATGCCGAATCTAACATAAAAAGAAAATTGAATAGCTGAAATGTACTTAATTCATTAATCGCAATAATTTGCAAATTATTATCTGAAAAGAAAATTATAAACAAAAAAACCTCCACGATTTAGATCGTGGAGGTTTATATCTTGTAATAAAGAATATTATTTTCTTAAAGACTTAATACGAGCTGCTTTACCAGTTAATGCACGTAAATAGAACAATTTCGCTCTACGAACTTTACCATAACTGTTAACTTCTACCTTCTCGATATTTGGAGAATTTACAGGGAAGATACGCTCTACACCTACACCGTTGCTCATTTTACGAACTGTGAAAGTTTCGTTAGCACCTGCACTGTTGCGTTGAATTACAACACCTTGGTAAATTTGAATACGTTCTTTATTACCTTCGCGAATTTTATAGTGTACGCTCACTGTATCGCCAGACTTGAACGCAGGAAAATCTTTTTTCGCGATGGCCTGCTCTTCAACAAATTTTACTAAATCCATGATTTTAAGCTATTAAATCGATATTTCAACCCGTGAAATTCGGATTGCAATATTAGGGATTTTTTTTTAATAAAAAAAACTAATTTTATTTTTTCCACAATCTTTTAGAATTCCACATTAAGATTGTGTAAATGCTTCTATTCCAAAAGGTCAGGCCTACGGATTTTAGTTCTTTCCAATGCCTGTTCATGGCGCCATTCGTTAACTTTTGCTTCATGCCCACTTAACAAAACATCAGGCACTTTATTCCCCCGCCAGTCAGCAGGACGGGTATAGACTGGCGCATCTAAGAGCTCTCCCTGAAAACTATCAGACAATGCCGAAGTTTCATCATTTAAAACGCCAGGAATTAAGCGAACCACAGCATCAACCACAATAGCTGCGGGCAATTCTCCGCCACTTAAAACATAATCACCCACAGATATTTCTCGGGTAACAAAGATATCGCGTATGCGCTGATCTATGCCCTTGTAATGCCCGCATAAAATGATGATGTTTTTTTTAATGGAAAGTTCATTAGCCGTACTTTGGTTTAGCGTTACTCCATCTGGACTCATAAATATGATTTCATCATATTCACGTTCAGCCTGAAGTTTCTCAATACAAGCCGCAAATGGCTCTATGCTCATAACCATACCGCTTCCGCCACCGTATTGATAATCATCAACACTTTTTTGCTTGTTCGTAGCATAATCCCTTAAATTATGGACAACAATTTCTGCAATTCCTTTTTTTTGCGCTCGCTGTAAAATAGAATGAGCAAAAGGGCTTTCGAGCAAAGCGGGCAAAACGGTTATAATATCAAAACGCATAGGGCAAAGTTAATTTTTTTATTTTTCAAGATAAACATCCAATAAACCTTCAGGTAAATCGAGGGTTAAAATCTTTTGTTCATCATCAATCTCAATGATAAAGTCTTCGTTTAGCGGAAAAAGAATTTCTGTTTCCTTATACATAACTGCAGCTACGAATTGCTGAGGATATTCGTTTACTTCGATAATTTCACCAAGTTCTCCAAGTGTTTCATCAACCGCTACAAAACCCTTTAAATCGGTGTAAAAAAACTCATCCTCATCACGTTCTGGTTTTTGAGCAATAGGTAAATACAATTTCTTTTTTAGTAAAGGCTGGACTTTGTCAATATGATCAACATCATCAAAATTAAAATAACCTGTTTTGTTGGCTTGTAACTTTGCGGAGGCAACAAAGTAGGGTACAAGTTTGCCATTCATATCAGCAAAAACGATATCAAACTCAAGTTTTTCATAGTCATCAAATTCAAAAAATACTTGAACCTCTCCTTTCAAACCTCTTGTTTTTGTAACGTAACCTATATAAAATGCTTCTTCGTGTTTCATATCAAATTATTGTGTTTCCATCATTGCGAATCTGGATTTTTATCCGGTACGGCAATCTTTTCTTCGGGGAAGAAGATTGCTTTCTTGCCATGCAATGACCACACTGAAAAATTTCTTTCAAATAAAAATAGCGAAGCTCTTTTGAAAGAAACCTCGCTATTTCTGCAACAAAATAATTTAAATTATTCTGCGCCTTCTTCTTTAGTAGCTTCTGCTGCAGGAGCTTCTTCAGTTGCTTCAGCCTCAACAGCTGGTGCTTCTTCAGTAACTTCTTCTTCAACAACTTCTTCTGCAACTGGTGCATTTTTAGCTGCGATTGCTGCTGCTCTATCTTCTTTTTTCTTAGCTTCTGCAACTAATGCTGCTTTACGAGCATCTGCTTTAGAAGTAGCTAAACCTTCTGTTTTACCAGAGATTTTACCAGCTTTAGCATCAACCCAAGCAGCGAATTTTTCGTCAGCTTGTTCTTGAGTTAAAGCACCTTTTTTAACTCCACCTTCTAAGTGTTTTTTGTATAAAACACCTTTGTAAGATAGAATAGCACGAGCTGTATCAGTTGGCTCAGCACCACTGTTTACCCAAGCTAAAGTTTTTTCGAAATTAATTTCGATGGTTGCAGGATTGGTGTTTGGGTTATAAGAACCTAAACGCTCAATGAATTTACCATCACGTGGAGAGCGAGAATCTGCTACCACAACGTGGAAAAAAGGTTTTCCTTTTTTACCGAATCTTTGCAATCTGATTTTAGTTGCCATTTTCTTTTGTATTTATGTATTCAACATAGTTCCCGGAGCTTCATGCTGCGGGGCTGCAAAGATAACTAAAATACTGTAAATTAAAAACATAGTTTAATTTCTTTGTTTTAAGGATATTAGCGCCAAAATATTTGAAGATACGAAATGAAAAGAATTGCTATAGACATGGATGAGGTTATTGCTGATGTGATACCTAAATTTATTAGTCTTTACAACCGAGATTTTGATGTTCCGCTTGATTTGGTTATTGAGCCAGGTAACGAAGTTTTTAAACAGGTACCACAAGATGTTAATCAAAAATGGTTCGAATACATTAATGAGAAAGGCTTTTTTCGAGATTTAGCTGTAATTCCTGATAGCCAACGTGTAATTAAAGCTTTGCAAGAAAAATACGATGTTTACATTGTTTCGGCCGCTATGGAATTTCGTAATTCGCTTGAAGATAAATATGATTGGCTTGCTGAACATTTTCCTTTTATTGATTGGCAGCACATTATGTTTTGCGGAAATAAAATTGTTGAAGTAGATGTTTTAATAGATGATAGAATAAAAAACTTTGTCAATTTAAAAGGTCGTCCTTTGCTGTATACTTCTCCGCACAACCTTTTAATTACCGAATACGAAAGAGTAAATAACTGGGAAGAAATAGCTGGCTTACTACTTTAGTTTTTAAAAGTTGCTATGTTTTCATTTGGAACGTAGTGGAGAAATCTTTTTAATTAGCATAAAAGATTTCTCCATTTTCGTTGTACTCCCGTTAAAACAACAACAAGAGGTTTAGTTAAAATTAAACTCCCCAACTAAATTTCCACTTCTATTATCGGCTGCCATAGGCAGTACAATTACTTTTCTTTGTTGCTTGCCCGTAGCGTAACGGGTATAAATTTCCGCTGTAACTGTTGTTGGCCCGCTAATATTTATTTGTCTATCACCATAATAGTTTACTTCGATTTTATATTTGCCTTTCATGGCTTTTTTCAGCATAAACTGCTCAGGGCCATAACCCGAAGTAAAGTCATTACTAATTCTTCCGCCAATTTTGGTTTTTGGGTTGCCGTAATAACCCTTTTCGCCAGTTGGGTCGGTTAACCACAAATCGATATCCGTATCATTTTTATTCCAGTTTAAAACTACCCGAACATCAACTGGCAAAGGCTGAATTAATCTCTTATCAATGCCTTTTGTATTAAGCTTACTGCCATATTTGGCAATTAAGTTATTAATTTCCGAAATAATAATTTCTTCAATTCCCTGATCTCTATCTGCAATTTGCGAGTTATAACTTTGAGTTAACACTTTATATAAATTATTTAAAGCCTTTTGGTATTGACCAGCATCGGCCAAAGCCAGGGCATAATCGCGATAACTTTGTGCATCCATTGGGCGCCATTGTAAAACTTTCTCAGTTATAAAGATTTCGCTATCATAATTACCTGTTTGCTTCAATTTGTAAGAAAGTGTTTTATATAAATCAGCGTTTTCCAAATCTAAATCGGCAATGCTGCTTAAAATCGTTAAAGCCCTAACACTGTCTTTTTGCTGATAAAACCAATTCGCTACATCGAAATAAAACATTGGTGTAGTTTTATAATTAGGGCGCATTTTTATATATGCCCGATAAGCACTGTCGGGATTACCAACCAGGTTTTTCATGTAATCTTTATCGCTTTTAAATTCTGGAATAACAATGGTTGGTTGTGTTTCCACGTTTGTAGTTGTGCTTTTATTTTGTATGCTTACTCCTGCAACTCGTCCTTGCAAAGCTGAATTTGCACTAATAGACTGAGACCTGACTATTGTTGTGGCACTTGCAGTTTCCATTCGCTTTGCTTGTGCAGCGTATGCCACAACAACAACCTCATTTAATTGACCTTTTGCTTCCGATTCTTTTGCTCTTTCTACTCTTGGTGGTGCAGGCGGAGTACCTGCAGGGCGTGGTGGAGGTGTGGCTGAGATGTTTTGCGTTACCACTGGGGCGGCATCAATGGCATCTCTAACAGGAATAGGGTAGTCATTTTTACTCTTAATAGGCTCCTTATAACTAAAATCAGTGTTCCACCAGGTTTTTAAATCTTTAGTCATGGTAACCGCAGCATTTAGTAACTCAGTTTTACGCTCCTGAAAATCTACTCGGCGTTGTTTCAAAACTGCATCATAAGCCTGGCGTAGCTCTGCTGGAGGCGCAATATCATAACGCAAATAATCATCGAGATTTTCGAGAACAATTAAGCTGGTGTTTCGCGTTACAATACCAAATTGCTTGCTTAACACACTAATATCAGCCTTATTTGCTTCGTACTGGATATCCATTTCCGAAATTTTTTTCTGTGCCCAAACTCTGCTCACATCTATGCTACTTAGCGCATGTTCAGTAGCATTTAATTGGATATGCTGTTCTGAGGTAATCGAATTTCCATAGCCAAATTGTAACACAAAATCGGTATTTAAACCATTCAATATTCCTGCAAGAGAAAAATGCCCATTTACTTTTACATGCATTGATGGGTAAGTTTGACGCACATCTGAACCGTTTTTAATTCCCAAAAATTGTAAATTTTCCTGGCCTAATTGTTTAAAAGCATCATTTGTAGATATAGCGTTTAGGTTTACAAACTGGCCGCCAGTTTGTAAACTGATGTATTTTAATGTGCTGTAATCTGCCTTCAAAGATGTATTTATAGTATTAACAGGTTTATATAGCGCAATTGAATTTCGGCCAAAAGTTGATAACCCATCGCTAAAGAAAATATATTCGTCGGCCTGAAAAGACTGAGCGTTAACCGAACCAAAATTTGTACCCCCATCATAAACTATGTTTTCAAGTTTCTTTTTTAAATCATCCCAATTTCCTTTCGATATGATAAAAGTACCACTGTTTTTAAATCCGTTATTTAACAAACCTAGTTGTATGGTTAGATTTTGTTTTTGCTTGATAATTAAATCTAAAAGTTCTAATTCCTTTTTTGTGTCACGTTGTAAACCACTTAAAGATGTATCCCAAATTAATCCTATTTGGTTTGACCATTGACGGGGTCTGCTTTCTGATTTTGGAAAAACATTTACTAAAAAATAATACCCATTAGATGCTTTTTGCATTTGCACTTCTGGTAAATTATTGCGTTTAGGAAGATTTATCGTTAAACCTTTTTTTGGTTGATAATCAGTTTTGTTTATCTCGCCAACATAAGTATTTCCATTAACTTTTAAATTGAAGCTTCCATCGGGTTGTTCGCCTAGTTCGGGTTTTAAAATACTTTCGAAAACCGTAGTTTTTAATGCAAAGGTTTCTATAGGTTGGTTATAATCTAAAGGTAAATGATAAGTTAAAGCATTTGCGTTATTAAAATTAAGTTCTTCTTCATAACCAACAATTATAGTTCTACTGCCATTGGCAGGCATGGGATAAATCCTTGTTCTAAAATTATTTCCTTCTACTTTTTCGAGTAAACCAGGATCTACACGGCGGCGTTCGATACTTTCGAAAACCTCGGTTGCTTTGGCTTTTTCTACAGGGACAGCTTCACGCATTTTCCCATTAATATCTAAAGCGTAGCGGCTAATGCTTACACCTTCGGGCATTGGAAAAGTTAATTCTCCTTCTAATATTCTATTGCTGTTGTTGTAAAAAGTCATGGTCATTACGGTTGTTGCAATGTTTCCAGTAATTTGCACATCGATATTTAACTTTTTAAGCTTTACGGCATCGTTTTGCTGATTACTTTCTGCCCGCTGAACTTTAAGCACGGGCATTTGTGCGTGCAAAAAAGAATTGATAAATAATGAAAGGGCAATGAGTAGGATTTTAGATAGTTTCATAATTGTAGGTTTTAAATATTGATGCAAAACTTTTACATATTGCATAAATTTATTTTCGGGCGATGGGTGGGAAACCAAAAATAGCTGAACGAACCTGCGTAGAATAAACCCGATAGTAGTGCAAATACTTTTGATGCAGTTTTCGACGAGATCAGGCTGACGTTAACAAAAGATTGAAACGAATAGCGGGAGGAAATAAAGCTAAAAGTGTAGAACCTTGCTTTTCGAAAAAAAATTGTAACATTTTATAAAAAATACATTCTAAATATTAAAAAAACTGAAACTATGTTAGTAACCACAACGCCTACAGTTGAGGGCAGAAAAATTATAAAATATATTGGCCTGGTTACAGGTGAAACTATTATTGGCGCAAATATTTTTAAAGATTTGTTTGCAGGTATAACCGATATTGTTGGCGGAAGAGCGAGTTCTTACGAGCGTGTTTTACGTGAGGGAAAAGACACGGCCGTGAACGAAATGCAACAGTATGCCGCAGCTTTGGGTGCGAATGCTATTGTTGGAGTAGATTTAGATTATGAAACTGTGGGTAGCGGCGGAAGCATGCTGATGGTTAGTGCGAATGGTACTGCCGTTATTTTAGAAGATTAAAATATTGCTTAACGCGAAAACTAAGCAAAAAAAGAAAGTCATTCTGGTGCGAGAATGACTTTTCTTTTTTATAATGAGGTTTGATTAAAACGAAAGAATATCGATTAGTTTTAACCATGTTGAACTTACTTTTTCTGCATCGATATGCTTAATTGCATGGTCGAATGGTGTGTAAATCATTTCTTTGTTAACCTGTCCGGCCATTACATTTCGTTCGCCTTTAATTAGGCCTTCTACTGCCGAAACGCCTAATCTACTTGCTAAAACCCTATCCATACAGGTTGGTTTACCACCACGCTGAATGTGGCCAAGAACCGAAACTTTTGTATCGTAATGTGGGTATTTTGATTGCAAAATTTCGCCAACCTTAAAGGCTCCTCCTGCATCGTCGCCTTCGGCAACAATAATAATTTTCGAGGCTTTATCTTTACGGCTATGTTCTAATTTATGAAGAACATCTTCTACACCCATATTTGCTTCGGGGATAAGAATGGCCTCGGCGCCAACACCAATTCCGCTTCTTAAAGCAATAAGGCCTGAATCTCGACCCATAACTTCTACAATGAAAAGCCTGTCGTGAGATTCTGCTGTATCTCTAATTTTATCAACCGCATCAATAACTGTATTAATTGCAGAATCGTAACCAATTGTAAAATCGGTACCCACTAAATCGTTATCAATTGTTCCTGGCAAGCCAACAATAGGAAAATCGTATTCCTGAGCAAAAACATTTGCACCAGTAAAAGTTCCATCTCCACCGATAACAATTAAAGCATCTATTTTTCTTGCTTTTAAGTTTTCGTAGGCTGTTTTTCTACCTTCAACTGTTTTAAAGTTTTCACTACGGGCAGTTTTTAAAATTGTGCCACCACGTTGAATAATATTGGCTACAGATTTGCGATCCATAGGCATACAATCATCATTAATAAGGCCTTCATATCCACGAAGGAATCCTGTTACTTCAATATCGTAATAAATTGAGGCTCTAACAACGGCCCTAATAGCGGCATTCATGCCCGGCGAATCGCCACCGGAGGTTAAAATACCAATGTTTTTTATCTTATTCATTTGTTTGTTTCTTAGCAAATTCTGAAAGTCCCTTATCCAGATATTGCAAATATTTCTCTATACTAAATTCTACCCCGATTGGAGGCGAAACTAATTCTTTTTCGTCGGTACCCAAAAGTACATAATAAGGTTGCGAAATTGTATTAAATCTTTCGGCTTGTAAGTGTTTAAACTTTTTCCCTACGGTATTAACTTTAGTTTCTAAAACCTTCGAATCGAATTGCTCACTCTCTGGCAAAGCTGTTTTATCATCGGTATATAAGGATACAACGATGTAATCTTCCTTTAATTTTTTAAGTACTCGAGCATCAGACCAAACTCTTGCTTCCATTTCGCGACAATTAACGCAGCCGTGACCTGTAAAATCTAAAAATAATGGTTTTTTAACTTCTTTTGCATAAGCTAAAGCTTCTTCATAATCGAAGAAACCATCGATGTTATGTGGAATATGCAAGAATTCTGAATATTTTCTTTTAGGATGCTTTGATGAAGCTGTTTGATTACCAGAGTTACCTTCCTGGCCGATTACAAAATCTTGAGTAGATAGGGGTGGAACTAATGCACTAACTGCTTTTAATGGCGCGCCCCATAGTCCAGGCATTAAATAAAATGCAAATACAAATGCTGCTCCACCTAAAAACAATCTTGGAATTGATATATATGGCAAATCGCTATCATGAGAGAATTTAATTTTACCTAGCAAATAAAAACCTAAAATGAAGGCAATTACAATCCAGATTGCGATAAATACTTCTCTATCTAAAATTCCCCAGTGATAAGCCAAATCTGCTGTTGATAAAAATTTCAATGCCAAAGCAATTTCTATTAAACCCAAAACTACTTTAACTGCATTTAACCAACCACCAGATTTAGGAAGTGAAGTCATCCAACTAGGGAAAATGGCAAATACAACAAATATTAATGCTAAAGCGAGTGAGAAGCCGAACATACCCATGATTGGGGCTAAAAATCCACCAGTTTGTCCTACAGTAACTAAAAGTGTTCCGATTAATGGCCCAGTACATGAAAATGAAACAACTGCTAAAGTGGCAGCCATAAAAAAGATGCCTGTTAATCCTTTAGAATCAGATTTTGAATCCATTTTATTAACGAAAGAACTTGGTAAAGTAATTTCAAATGCACCTAAAAACGATATACCAAAAATTAAAAGTATAAGGAAAATAAATACATTAAAAAATCCGTCGGTAGCCAATTCATTTAAAGCACTTGCGCCAAAAATTACGGTGATTAGTAGACCTAACACTACATAAATCACGATGATAGAAACGCCATATATTATTGCACCTTGAATACCTTTACCCTTAGTTTCTGCTCTTTTGGTAAAATAACTTACGGTTAAAGGCACCATTGGAAATATACACGGAAGTAAGAAAGCTATTAGACCCGCAATAAAACCTGCGGCGAAAATAGAAAGCAATGTATTCGAACCTCCTTCTGTTGGTTGTGTTTTTGCAACAACGGCGGTTGCCCCGGTTGTGTCTTTTGATATAGAATCTTTTATCGCATTATTGGCTGCACTATCTTGGGCAGATCCTACTTCTGTAAATACAAGATCCTCGGGGGGAGCCGTTGCCGTTGTATCTTGAGCTACAGCGGCATAGCTTTTAACAGCTGGCAATGCAATAAACATGGCCGCCATCAGTAATAAAATTAAAACCTTTTTCATTTGTGTGTTTTGAGGCGGTGAAATTAAGAATAATTTTATAAAGGCTTGGTCTTTAAACCTATTCGAAACGTAGATTTTACTTTAAAAAGAAAGAGTCCCAAATAATTTGGGACTCTTTATAAATATTTTAATTTCAGTTACTTAACAGGGATGCTAAATTCAACCTCTTCTGGTGGAAGACATTGTCTATCATTACAAGTCATAAACTCTACTCTACCCTTTACAATAGTAGTACCCTTGTTTAGTTTTATTTTCTGCTGAAAAATAACTTGGTTTTCAAAATAACTAACATTCATTTTAAAAGTATCTTCGTATTTCACAATTGCTTTAGGTTCTGTTGTTTTTCCAACTAAGCTAAAATCTTTCGATGGAGAAAAAGCAAAAGTTGTTTTAACTGGCCCACCACTTTTAACATTTTGAGAGTAAATATGCCATTTACTATCGATTGATGCCTTTAAATATAAAACCGCTTCGGTTTTATTAACCTTTTTTGCTACATAAGACCATGTTACTGGCTTTTCTATTTGGGCAAATGCGCCAGCAATGGTAAAGAGTACCATTGACAATACTAAGGTGATTTTTTTCATTGTGTGTTTATTTTGTGTGTATGTATTCTATTTCCTTAAAGTTAAAAGTTGTGGTTTCTTGATCTACCTCCATAATTAATAAACCACTATCTTCAACTCCTTTTATAATACCTTCAAAAACCTGACCATTCTGAAGATATGTAGCAACAGTATTAAAATTCAAAAGCCTGTTGAGATAGCTTTTTTGCAAAATACTGTATCGTTCTGATTTCAAATTTAGATAGTATTTTTCCATATAAACGAATATTTTTGCCATAACAAGCTCTAAATCTACTTGTTTATGTAAAATTTGATATAAAGATGTTGCTTTTTCGGCCAAATCGTTGGTAAACTCCTCTTGGTTAATGTTTAAACCAATGCCAACCACTGCAGATTTTATGGTAGAACCTGTCAGTGTATTTTCGATAAGTATGCCACCAAGTTTCTTTCTATTGTAATAAATATCGTTCGGCCATTTTACCTTAACAGGATGAGGAAGAAAAGATGATAGTGCTTCTGCCACCGCTAAACTAACAGCCATATTTAAGAAAAACTGCTTATTTAGCGGTAAAAACGACGGTTTTAAATAAATACTTGCACTGATATTTTCCCCTGGGACGGTTTGCCAAACACTTTCTTGCTGCCCTCTTCCCGCAAATTGATGATCTGCCATAATTACAGTGCCTTCGGGTAATGGCTCGGAATTTGAAGCCAAATTCTTTAAATAATTATTAGTAGAATCAACTTCTTTTAATTTGATAAAATTTTGACCAACAAATAGTGTCGAAAAAGTGTTATTTTGCAAGTGTTGAATTTATTTTATTGTAATTCCAAAATTAAAGCATTTTAATGGTAAAAAAGAATATAGTAGCCCTTTCTACATACCTTTCTGAGTTGGCCGTACATGGCATACAAGAAAAAAAAGGAGAAGATATAGTGCGGTTGGATCTAAAAAATATTCATACATCTGTGGCTGATTATTTTATTATTGCGAGCGCCAATTCGGCAACGCAAGTAAAAGCTATTGCCGATAGTGTAGAAAAAGAGATATACAAAGCCACACAAGCAGACCCACGACATAAGGAGGGATTTGAATCTGCCGACTGGATAATTTTAGATTATTTTGATGTGGTTGTGCACATTTTTAAAACCGAAAAGCGCCACTTCTATGGCATTGAAGAATTATGGGGCGATGCTGAAAGCACAAATTATAAAAGCGCATAGCCAAACCAAACCTTTTGAAAAAGACAAATGAACGATAATCAAAATACAAACGAAAACAAAAAACCTGGGAAGAAATTACCAAACATCCCTAAAAAGCCTCAAAAGGGCACTAAGTTTAATATTTTTTGGGTTTATGCCGCGATTATACTAGCTATTGTTGCTGGCAATTATTTCTTAACTTCTGATGGAAGTAAGGAAGTTTCTTACAGAACTTTTGAAACGCAGATGTTGCTTAAAGGCGATGTAGAGAAAATCATCTCATATAAATCTGACGATATTGTAAAGGCAGAGGTTTACATAAAAAAAGATAGCCTCAACAAACCAGAATACAAAGCATACAAAAACACCAGCAACTTTAATGCAAACACAGGGCCTACTGTTTATTTTGTTGCGGGCTCGCCAGATGCGTTAGATAAACTTTTATCTGATTCTCAGAAAAATATCCCCGAAGGTTCGAGAATTTTAGCGCAACCAACAACAAGAAATAATCCTTTAGCAAGCTGGTTTTTAAGTATCATTCTGCCAGTTTTATTGTTAATCGGTTTCTGGATATTTATGATGCGCCGTATGGGTGGTGGTGCTGGTGGTGGCGGTCAGATTTTCAGTATTGGAAAATCTAAAGCAACCTTATTTGATAAAGAAAGCCAGGTTAATATTACTTTTAACGATGTTGCAGGTTTAGAAGAAGCTAAACAAGAGGTTATGGAAATTGTAGATTTCCTTAAAAACCCAAAAAAATACACAAACCTTGGTGGTAAAATTCCAAAAGGCGCATTGCTTGTTGGTTCTCCAGGTACTGGTAAAACGTTATTAGCAAAAGCTGTTGCAGGTGAGGCTCAGGTTCCGTTCTTCTCATTATCAGGTTCTGATTTTGTGGAAATGTTTGTGGGAGTTGGTGCATCACGTGTACGTGATTTGTTTAAACAAGCAAAAGATAAAGCACCATGTATCATTTTTATTGATGAGGTGGATGCGATTGGCCGTGCTCGTGGCAAAAATAGTGTGATGGGTGGTAACGATGAGCGTGAAAACACATTAAATCAGTTATTGGTTGAAATGGATGGTTTCGGAACGGATTCGGGTATTATCATTCTTGCAGCAACTAACCGTCCTGATGTATTGGATTCTGCATTATTACGCCCAGGTCGTTTCGACAGACAAATTTCAATCGATAAACCAGATTTAGTTGGCCGTGAACATATTTTTAATGTACACTTAAAACCAATTAAAACTTCTGCCGAGGTTGATGCTAAAAAATTATCAGCTCAAACACCAGGTTTTGCTGGAGCCGAAATTGCCAATGTTTGTAACGAGGCTGCGTTAATTGCTGCTCGTAGAAACAAAGAATCTGTCGATATGCAAGATTTTCAAGATGCTATTGACCGTGTAATTGGTGGTTTAGAGAAGAAAAACAAAATCATTTCGCCAGAAGAGAAACGAATCGTTGCTTACCACGAAGCTGGTCACGCAATTGCAGGCTGGTTCCTGGAACATGCAGATCCTTTAGTTAAAGTTTCTATCGTTCCGCGTGGTGTTGCTGCTTTAGGTTATGCACAATATTTACCTAAAGAACAATTCTTGTACACAACAGAGCAATTAATCGACGGTATGTGTATGACTATGGGCGGCCGTGTTGCAGAAGATATTACCTTCGGTAAAATTTCGACAGGTGCTCAAAACGATTTAGAGCGAATTACTAAATTATCTTATGCGATGGTTAGTATTTATGGTATGAACGAAGCGGTTGGAAATGTTTCTTTCCACGATCCTCAAAATGAATACAATTTTAACAAACCATATTCAGAAAAAACTTCAGAGTTAATTGATGTTGAGGTTCGTAAATTAATTGGCGATGTTTATATAAAAACAAAACAATTACTAACAGATAAGAGAGATGGTTTAGAAAAATTGGCGCAGAAATTATTAGAAAAAGAGATTTTATTCCAAGCTGATTTAGAAGAAATTTTAGGCAAACGCCCGTTCGATACACGTACAACTTACGATGAGTTTGTAAATGGAACTGGCGATCAATCTCCAGCTGCTGAAGGTTTAGTTCACGATGGCGTTAGCAGTCCTGATCTTAATCAAGATGCTGCAGGTTTAAACCCTAGTTCTGAAAAAGAATAAATATTAAAGGATATTAATATATTTGAAACCTCGGGTGTAAGAAATCCGAGGTTTTATTTTTTTAAGTGATGAAGGATAATACAACCGCGAAAGAACAGATACTAAAAAAGATAAGGAAAGCACTTTTAGAAAAGCGTGAAAACCCTTATCCAAACTTAGAAGATAGTTCGTTGTATAAAAAAAATGTAGATGAGCTTGAGGTTTTATTTGCAGAGCAACTAACAGCGATATCGGGCAATTTTATTTTTTGCGAGGATGGAATCGATTTTATCGAAAATATGCTTCAACTCGCCGATCGATTTAAATGGCGCAAAATTTATTGCTGGGAACCAGAGTTACAAGAGTTTTTATCGAAATACGAATTTCCATTTTACCAAACGGATAAAGATTTTGAACAGGCTGAAGTTGGCATTACCATGTGCGAAGCATTAATTGCCAGAAATGGCAGTGTAATGGTTACAAATGAAGGTGCCGCAGGCAGAAGGTTAAGCATTTTTCCACACCATCATATCGTTATTGCTAGAACAAGCCAATTGGTTTTAGATTTAAAAGATGCTTTTCAGCTGCTTAAAAATAAATACGGCAACCAAATCCCATCGATGATTAGCAACATAACGGGGCCAAGTCGAACCGCCGATATTGAGAAAACATTAGTACTAGGCGCTCACGGACCAAAAGAATTATTTGTGTTTTTGGTGGATGATTTTAGTTGAGCTATCATCAATAAAGCTTTAAATCAATATGCACAATAAAAAGGATAATTAATGGTTATAAAATGCCCGGCACTATTTAATTACCATGCTTATATTATTACTCGGTATTTTAAATTATGTTTTTGATGATTTAGGAATTACAACTTTATATTTTACAATACTATAGGTTTAGTTGTAGGTTATATTAGTATTTTTACAGTCGATACGAGCCGAAAAAACATGATTCAAAAGCTTAATATTGATAAAAAAAGCGGGTTTTTAAATTTTGTGATTAAAAATAATCTCTAGCTAAAAACGAATTTATTTCCATTTCTAATTTATTAACCATAGTTTTATACTACATACCGTTTTAGTATGCGGTATCATAATTATGAGCGCAACAATAAATACAGTAATTATCGGTACAGGAAGCTATATTCCTGAAAATATTATTTCTGGTAATGAATTTTTAAATTCAACTTTTTTTGAAAACGGAAATCTTTTAGAAAAAGAAAATTCTGAGATTATCCATAAATTCTCAGAAATAACTGAAATTGTAGAAAGACGCTACGCCTGTCCTGATCAATTAAGTAATCATATCGGAGCAAAAGCTGCTGAAAAAGCAATCGAAAATTCGGGTATAGATAAGGAAACATTAGATTATATTATATTTTGCCACAACTTTGGCGATATTCCATTAAACAGTAATCGAATTGATATTCTGCCATCACTCGCATCTAAAGTTAAGCAACAATTAGGCATTAATAACCCTGATTGTGTTGCTTACGATATTATTTTCGGATGTCCTGGTTGGGTTCAAGGTGCTATTCAGGCAGATTATTTTATAAAAAGTGGCGATGCTAAACGCGTATTGGTTATTGGCGCAGAAACGCTTTCGCGTATTATCGATCCGCATGATCGGGACAGTATGATATTTTCGGATGGTGCTGGTGCTGTAATTTTTGAAGGTGTTTCATCAGAAAATAAAAACGGAATCTTAGCTCATAAAACAGAAACTCATGCTGTAAATTATGGCAACCTTTTAATCATGGGCAAAGGTTCTCATCCAGAAGAAACCAGTGGCAATTACTATTTAAAAATGAACGGACGTAAGCTTTACGAGTTTGCTGTTGTTCAGGTTCCTCAAGTAATTAAAAAAGCAATTGACAAAGCGGGTTTATCTGTTGAAGATGTAAATATTGTTTTCGTTCATCAAGCTAACGGCAAAATGGATACTGCTATAATGAAACGTTTATTTAAACTTTATGGTTTAGATACCGTTCCAGAAAACCTGGTTCCAATGACCATCAGCTGGCTCGGTAATAGTTCGGTGGCTACAGTTCCAACGTTATTAGATTTAGTTTTAAAAGAGCAAGTTAAAGGCTATAAAGTTAAAAAAGGCGATGTTGCTGTTTTTGCTTCCGTAGGAGCAGGTATGCACATTAACGCTTTTGTATATAGATTTTAACAAGGCTTAGTTTAATCTTCTTAAGCCAGCCTTTGCCTGGCTTTCAATACTGTTTTCGTATTCATGATTTTTCATGCCGATTGCGGTATTGAAGGCTTCTTTAGCTTTTACTTTATTATTCTTTTTCTCGTAAACCTTGCCCATTTGCAAAGCAGCGTTTGCTGCGAAATAGTACTTTAAATTTCGGCCTTGATTTATAGTTGATTGATAATAAGTAAGTGCTTGATCATCTTTACCTAAATCATCATAAATTCGTCCCATTCTGTAATTAAACTCCGTTTTATCCTTATCTGTATTGTAATCGGCTGTTTTTTTATCATCAAGAACCTGGGCCGCTCTTGTTAAGTAACCTCCATCAAATAAAAGTCTGGCTTTTAGCAAATCTGTTGGTGGAACAGGGGCCGCAGCTTCGTTCTGGGCTTGCTTATCCTTTTCATTATAAGTGTAACCCGAATTAGTTGCTTTTGCTATATAGCTTGTATACCCAGATTTATCTCCTTTTAAGAGCGAAATCCAACCAAGATGAAGGTTTGTGTCTTTAATATAATTAACTCCCTTATTGGTCTGCAAAAAACGATTAAAATATGTAGCTGCATTCAAATCGAGCTTATTTAAATGTGCAATTCCTTCAAGATAATCCAAATAAGGAAAAGATTGATAAGTTGCGCCTTCGGGCTTTTTAGCTAAAATGTTAATGGCATCGTCATTGTGTGCGGTTTTGATACACACGTAACTTTGAAGATAGGATTTCAAAAGACTACTATCTGCAATGCGTTCGGTGTATTTTATGGTTTTCGAATAAGCTGAAGAACTATGAGCAACATCTGTTAATACGTAGGCATAGTAGAAAACAACTTCATCATAAAACGGCTCGTAGGTAGACTTCGGTAGGTTATCAGCAAGTTTCTCGAACATATTTAATCCGTTTTGAAGATTTCCGCGAATACCAAATGTGGCCAATGTGCTTTTTAGAGCTCCATCTGGCAAGTTTCCTAGTACTGCATTTATTAAACCCAAACCTTTGGCATTAAGCGGAAAATTTGGAAATTTTTTAGCGTTGTCCTGCAGCATATTATTCGCCTTACGTATTTCCATTGCTGCATTAAAATATTCGCCGTATCGACCTCTTATTAACGCCCATTGCAGGTTTATTTCTGCCTGAGCATATAAGTAATACGGTGAAGATTTATCATCATCACTTATTTTATCTAATCTTGATGATTTATTTCCTTTCAATCGATCAAAATCAGCCTTATTTTCAGATGTAATTAAAGTAAAGTAATCCACGTAATTCTCTAATAAAGGAATAATAGCATTATTAGGGCGAAGTTTTTTTTCGGTTGATATATAAGCTTTTGCATTACCTAATTTTAACTCGAAAATGCTTCTGTAAGCATTTAAACAATTGGCGTTAAAATCAAAGTTGGCGAAAGAAGATAGAGGAGATAGGAAAGCGAAGAGCAGAAAAGCGGCAATAAATCGTAAGCTTTTAATCATTTTATAATTCGTAATCGGATGGATAATATTTAAAAAGCACACAAATACTGTACCTCAAATAAATAACATTCTCCAATTAACGTAAAAATACTACGCTTCGTTTATTTTGGTATAAAACAAAAAGCGGTCACGAAAATATTCGCGACCGCTTTTATAAGTAATTTTAATTGTCGATTAAGCTTCTGCTACTTCTTGAGTTAAAGCCTCATCAACCAAAATACGACCACAGTGTTCGCAAACGATAATTTTTTTACGTTGACGAATATCTAATTGACGTTGAGGTGGAATTTGATTGAAACAACCTGAGCAAGAATCACGGTCGATGGTTACAACAGCTAAACCATTTACCGCATTTTTGCGTAAACGTTTGTAAGCAACTAATAAACGTTCCTCTATTTGAGGCTCTGATTTATCGGCTTTCTTTTGTAAATCTTGTTCTTCTTTTTCAGTTTCAGATGTAATTACATCTAATTCTCCTTTTTTAATTTCTAAATCTTTCTTTCTGCCATCCAATTCAGCTTTAGCAGCTTCAAAGATTTCAGTTTTAGAAGTGATTTCAAAACCGTGTTCTTTAATTTTCTTTTCAGAAACCTGAATATCTAAACCTTGAATCTCAATTTCTTTAGTTAAAGCATCGTATTCACGGTTGTTTTTAACTTCCTTTAATTGAGTATCGTATCTTTTGATTGCAGCTTGTGCATCTTTGATTGTGTTTTTACGGGTTACGATTGAATCCTCAAGATCATCAAGTTCGCCTTTGATTTTTGAAATTCTAGTTTCTAATCCTAAAACATCATCCTCCAAATCGGCAACTTCCATTGGTAACTCACCACGTACTTGGCGAATTTTATCAATTTTCGTGTGGATATTTTGTAATTCGTATAAAGCTTTTAGCTTTTGTTCTACGGTTTGTTCCATTAAAACAAGTAATTTATGGGGTTTGTATTTTGCTCCGTTAAACGGATTGCAAAGTTAGTAAATTTTTTCTGAATAATTTCAACCAATAAATTTGATGTAAATTGTTCAGTTTCAAAGTGTCCGATGTCGGCAATCATTATTTTTTCTTCTGCGTCGAAAAACTCGTGATATTTAAAATCTGCAGTGATAAAAGCATCAGCTCCGGCAGCAATTGCTTCTTTTAAAAGAAAACTACCAGAACCACCACAAACGGCAACTTTTTTTATTCTTTTTGGAAGAACGGATGTGTAACGAACAACTTTAGCCTGCATTCTGTCTTTTACCATGTGCAGAAAATCGTAAGCTTCCATATCGTATTCCAACCAGCCTAACATACCAGAACCAACTTGTTGATGTTTATTTTCGAGTTTATAAATATCGTAAGCTACTTCTTCGTACGGATGGTTTTCGAACAAAGCCAGTAAAATTTTTCGTTCGGCTTGTACTGGAAAAACAACTTCTATCCTTAATTCAGACTCGTGATGTTGTGCACCCTTTTCGCCAACAAAAGGATTTGCGTTTTCATTCGCTTTAAAAGTTCCGAAGCCTTCGGCATTAAAACTGGCCTCGCTATAATTACCAATATTGCCAGCGCCCGCATAAAATAAAGCCGAACGCAATTGTTCTGCCTGTGCCTGCGGGCAAAAAGTAACCAGCTTTTTTAACAAGCCCGATTTTGGTGAAAGTACTTTTATGCCGCTTAATCCAAGCGTTTCACAAATTCTCGCATTTACACCCGTATGTACGCTATCCAAATTGGTATGTATGGCATATAAGGCAACATTATTTTTAATTGCTTTTAACACCACCCGCTCTACATAATTTTTACCGTTAAGCTTTTTTAACCCTTTAAAAACGATTGGGTGATGCGTGATTATGAGATTGCAGCCTGTAGAAATTGCTTCATCAACAATTTTTTCTACACAATCTAAAGCCACTAAAGCAGCCCTAACTTCCATATTCGGATCGCCGACGATTAAACCAGAATTATCGTAATCTTCCTGATAATTTAATGGCGCTATACTTTCAAGGTAGTTTGTTATTTCTGATAATCTCATGCTATAAAGATATATAATTTCAAGTTTTTGTTTGAAATGAAACCATTAACTTTTTTTTAGTTTCGGTCGGTGAGGCACCAACCGGTAGTTAAAACTTGTGTCCGCTCTGAACTTTTAGAATACCTTATTATAATCGAAAACTAAAGTCAACAACCTGGTTATAATAGGTGGAAAAACCAACCCAAAAACTACAAAGCCTTACTTTTTTAACCCTGATAGAAATGAAAAGCCCGCAAACCCGATTCTTCATCGGGTGCGGACTTGTAATGTATAGCAGGACAAACGCTTAAAAAGTGTATTGTTTTTGCTTTTCTAAAAATTTATTGAAACCCACCCATTCTTACCATTTGTAAGCTTTCGAAGGCCATTTTCTGGTTATATTCGTAAGCCAGGTTTTTATGGTTAACAATATCTACGATTGAACCGATAAAACACAATCCGATTGTGAATAGGTACAATATGCCCATCCCAATTTGACCGATGATAAATCTTTGTAAGCCTGGCACAACAAACAATCCGATTAAACAGAATATCAACATATCTGACGGGTTTTTTCTTTTGCTACTATAAACCATCAAGAAATTACGCAATTGTTGCTCATTTAAACCTGTTGTTGCTTGTTGTAAGTATGAGTATTCTTCTGGCGTTATACCTGGTAACGACATAAAGGGTGATTGAAATATATCCATGATTTTATGTGTTTAATGTTGAGTATTTTTTATTTGTTATGTATTTTATTAGTGCAAATATTCTGTATCCTATAATTATTAAAGCAGGAAAGCCAAACCAATGTGCTGAAAAACTTTCGGCAAATTCGCCATGAAAAATGTAGCTTATCGATCTTCCTAAACCGCATCCTGGACACCACTGCTCGAAGCCTAAATTGGCTAGCGGACAAAGTGTAAAGTGATGCTGATGTATGTTTGCCGTTGCTAACAACACTAAAGCCGTAACCCAGAAAACAAGTTCTAGTGGAAAGCTTTTAATGTTTTTCATCTCTTTTGCTTTTTATATTGTTTAGAGGCTTTAAAGAGCCCATTGTTACGCAAATATCCTTTTACTCGACGAAAGGCACAAATATTTCGACCAAGCGGCTTTATAAATCTAAGAAATTATGAATTGCGTTTTCGGCAGCCAAGATAACCAAACTAAATAACAACATTTAACTAAGCCAAAATAGATGAAACTTAAAAAAACCTTTACATAACTTTACCGTTAAATATAAAAGATAAGCTTATTTTTGCACCTTGAACATTCGCGATTTAATAAACCGATACAAAACCGACGACAGGGTAACTGAGTTTACCAAAGCGTTAAACAGCACCAAAAACCCAAAGATACAATTGAAGGGTTTGGTGGGTTCTGCTGATGCTGTAGTGGCACTTTCATCATACTTCTTGCTTCATAAGCCTTTACTTTTCGTTTTACCTGATCGGGAAGAGGCATCATATTTTCAATCTGATTTAGAAGGTATTTTAGATAAACAGGTTTTATTATTTCCTTCTTCTTACAGAAAATCTTTCGATTTTACACAGGTTGATACGGCTAATGTATTAGCTCGTGCCGAAGTTTTAAACGAATTGAATCATGATTCGGAGTATGGCAAAATTGTAGTTTCATATCCAGAAGCTATTGCAGAGAAAGTTATTGATCGTTCTGCTTTAGAAAAAAATACGCTCGAAATTAGTCTTGGCGCAAAACTCGGCATCGATTTTATAAATGAATTTTTAATTGACTATGATTTCGACCGAAGAGATTTTGTTTATGAGCCTGGGCAATTTTCTATTCGTGGTGGTATTGTAGATATTTTTTCTTTTTCTTCGGATTTACCTTACCGAATTGAGTTTTTTGGCGATGAGGTAGAAAGCATTCGTAGTTTCGAAATCGAAAGTCAGCTTTCGGTTGCGGATGTAAAATCGCTTACCATTGTACCGAATGTGCAGGCAAAGTTTTTAACGGAAAGCAACATCAGTATTTTAGATTATATCGATCAAGATACGCAACTCTGGTTTAAAGATGTAGAGTTTACACTTGACATAATTAAGGCTGGATTTAAAAAAGCCGTAGAACTTTGGAAAGCTTTATCGATTGCTGATAAAACACAAAACCCAGAGTGGATTGACCCTAAATTTGCTTTTACTGATGAGAAATTACTTGGCGATCACTTACAGGATTTTCCGATAATTGAGTTTGGTAAACAGTTTTTTTATCAAACAGAAAATCGTTTCGAGTTTGAAACTAAACCGCAGCCATCATTTAATAAAGATTTTAACCTCCTTATTCATAACTTAAAAGAAAACGAAAAGGCTGGAATTATTAACTTCATTTTTACTGATTCGCCAAAGCAAATTGAGCGTTTGTACGCCATTTTAGACGACATTGATAAAACCGCGAAGTTTACACCGATTAACAGCATGTTGAGAGAGGGTTTTATTGATCCTCAAATTCAAATGGCTTTTTACACCGATCATCAAATTTTTGATCGTTACTATAAATACAAACTCAAAAAAGGCTATCAGAAAAGTCAGGCCATTACCCTTAAAGATTTACGTGAACTAAAATCGGGCGATTACGTAACCCATATCGATCATGGCATTGGAAAATATGCTGGATTGGAAAAGGTTGAAGTAAACGGAAAAACCCAAGAAATGATTCGCCTGATTTATGCAGATAATGATTTGCTTTACGTAAACATTAACTCATTAAATCGCATTGCAAAATACAGCGGCAAAGAAAGTGGCATACCGAAAATGAATAAACTAGGTACCGACGCCTGGGATAAGCTCAAAAAAACTACAAAAAAAAAAGTTAAAGACATTGCTCGTGATTTGATTAAGCTTTATGCGATACGCAAAACACAAGCGGGTACAGCATTTTCTCCTGATGGATATTTGCAAACTGAACTCGAAGCTTCATTTATATACGAGGATACCCCCGATCAGTTGAAAGCTACTCAAGATGTTAAAAAAGATATGGAATCGCCACACCCAATGGACCGTTTGGTTTGTGGTGATGTTGGTTTCGGTAAAACCGAGATAGCTGTTCGTGCGGCATTTAAAGCTGTAGCAGAAGGAAAACAAGCAGCGATTTTAGTGCCAACTACTATTTTGGCTTTACAACATTTCAAAACCTTTTCATCTCGATTAAAAGATTTCCCGGTTACGGTTGATTATATTAATCGTTTTAAAACAAATAAACAGATTAAGGATACTTTGGCCGAAGCCGCTTCCGGGAAAGTTGATATTTTAATCGGAACACATCGTTTACTTAGCAAAGATGTAAAGTTTAAAGACCTTGGCATCATGATTATTGATGAAGAGCAAAAGTTTGGCGTTACCGCAAAAGAAAGGTTAAAGGCCGTACGGGTAAATGTTGATACTTTGACTTTAACGGCAACGCCGATTCCGAGAACGTTACACTTTTCCTTAATGGGTGCTCGAGATTTATCAATTATCAGTACTCCACCGCCAAACCGCCAACCTGTTAATACAGAATTACACGTTTTTAATGATAAGTTAATCCAGGAAGCAATTCAATTTGAATTGGATAGAGGCGGGCAAGCTTTCTTTATTCACAACAGGGTAAATGATTTGATGCAGTTAGGCGGACTGATACAAAAACTTGTTCCTAAAGCACGAATTGGTATTGCACACGGCCAGTTAGATGGCGATGCTTTGGAAGATGTGATGCTTGATTTTATTAATGGCGAAAAAGATGTTTTGGTTGCAACCACCATTATCGAAGCTGGGTTGGATATTCCGAATGCAAATACGATCATCATTAACCATGCACACATGTTTGGGTTGAGCGATTTACACCAAATGCGTGGTCGCGTAGGCAGGAGTAATAAAAAAGCTTTCTGTTATTTATTATCGCCACCGCTTTCTACTTTAACTTCTGAGGCAAGAAAACGTTTGAGCGCCATTGAAGAGTTTTCTGATTTAGGAAGTGGCTTTAATGTGGCGATGCGAGATTTAGATATCCGCGGTAGCGGAAACTTATTGGGTGCCGAACAAAGCGGTTTTATCGCCGAAATTGGTTTTGAAATGTATCATAAAATTTTAGATGAAGCCATTCAGGAACTAAAAGAGGCAGAATTTAAAGGTTTGTTTGAGAATGAACCCGCTCGTCCGTTTGTTGGCTTTACTCAGGTTGATACCGATTTAGAGCTTTACATTCCTGATGCTTACATTACCAATATTACCGAGCGATATAACTTATATACCGAACTTTCTAAGCTAAGCGACGAAGCCGAATTAGCTGTTTTCGAAAAACATTTAGCCGATCGTTTCGGCCCTGTTCCGCCGCAAGTGAAAACTATGTTAAGCGTTGTGCGACTACAATGGTTGGGTAAAAAGTTAGGTTTCGAAAAAATAAGTTTTAAGAAAAACAGTTTGCGTGGTTATTTTCTAAGTGATAAACAATCGGCTTATTTCGATTCGAACACTTTCACCAAAATTTTAACTTTTGCTCAAAATCATCCACGAATGTGTAATTTAAAAGAGGTTAAAAATACTTTACGTATTGCCTTTGATAACATTAGCAGTGTTGAAGAAGCCATTGAAACTTTAGAATTAATCGATTAATGGACCCAACTTTATTGCTCGATTTAGTTAAAATGCAAATGCCCTATGGTAAATACAAAGGCTATTTAATTTGCAACATTCCAGAAAGTTATTTGCTTTGGTATAAAGATAAAGGTTTCCCGAAAGGGAAATTAGGTGATTTAATGGCAACAATGTTCGAAATTCGAGTCAATGGATTGGAGTATTTGCTAACGCCATTGAAGAATCAGAATAGGTAGTTATTTCACAAAGTCGTCATTGCGAGGCACGAAGCAATCTTAATGCTTTTGATATTTTTGCGATCGTTGTAGAATTGCTTCGTGCCTCGCAATGACGGAAGTCTATATCTCACAGCCATTTTCATCACAAATGGCATCGTTGTTTTTATTTAATGATGTCAATGTTGTTTTAGGCTGAGTTTCTTTCCACTCTGTAAAACTTTGCGTTAACGCATCTGTAAAGGCTTGTACTGGCTGTGCGCCAGAAACACCATACTTTCTATCCATTACAAAATAAGGTACGCCACGAATACCCAAATTTTGGCTTTCGTAAACATCATATCGAACAGCTTCAGCAAACTGATCGCTTTTTAAAACAGATTCTGCTTCGGATTTATCTAAACCAATTTGGATAGCTAGTTCAACCAAAACATTATATTCTCCAATGTTTTTGCTGTTCACAAAGTGAGCTTCAAACAGCTTCTCTTCTGCTAAATCTTGCAAACCATGTTTTGCGGCCAAATGAATTAGCCGATGTGCATCGAAAGTATTTGCGGGAATATTTTTATCAAAATCGATAGTTAAACCTGCATTAGCAGCCATATCAGATACCTGTTTCGTCATCTGTTTAGCTTGCTCAATCGGCATTCCCTTGCTTCTCGATAAGTAATCGTAAACCGTTTCGTTGCTTGTGTTGTGATAATCAGGATTTAACTGATAACTTTTCCAATCTACTTCAATTTCGTTTTTAAATGGCAATTTTTCAATTGCTTGTTCAAAATGACGTTTACCGATATAGCAAAACGGACACATCACATCCGACCAGATTTCTACTTTCATAATGTAAAATTACCCCATCTGGATTTAAGCAAAGTAAGCAGAAAGTAAAAAGCCGCTATCTTTTTGGATAGCGGCCGATTTATAAAATGTTGTTTTGTTATTTATATAACTGATTAAATATCAACTTAAATGTTCCATGCGTTTGCGCTCTAAAAGCAATTTCAGGACCAAAGGCGTAAAGTTTTCCTTTGCCTATATTAGCTTCGAAAGCTGTTACACCATCTTGCAAATAAGCTTGTCCCCAAGCCCAGCCACTACGCAAAGGGGTTGCAGAATTAAACCACATTAAAGGTTTAATTTTTCCAGCAGCAATTGCATCGCCAGTTAGCCTAAATACAGGGCTGTTATCAAAATAAACATCAGCCTCTTTTTCCATGCCCCAATTCGCCTGCTGCTTGCTGTCTACTTCAACATTAAGCATACTACCTGGAACATAATATTTTTCATCTGGTAAGCGTTTTTCTGTTCCGTTAACAATTTCGACCATTGCATTACGAACAGGCAACTGTAAATGATAAGCCAGGTTTGTACTCGAACCAATTGTTACCACTTTACCACCTTCTTCAAGGAATTTTTTAATCTGTGGAATTGATTTATCTGCAGTGATTCTTCCCGTTTGTTTTTTGTATTCATCAGGAATATCTTGTGGTGTTGGCGCATTAAAACCTCCGCCTCTTCCAGCTGCTCCAGCATTTGGCAATGCAGGAATTGCACCACCAACAAATACAATCACATCATATTTTGATTTCAAATCGCCTGCATCGATATCTTGAGGATAAATTACGGTTGCATTGTAGTGGTATTGCTCCATCATCCAACGTACCCAACCTGATGCCATAGAACCACCATAAGTATCCCAAAGAGCAATTCTGCCTGCTGCTATTTTAGTTTTATTTTTTGGTGCAGCGGCCGATTTTACTTTAACATTCGCTTTCTCTAAAATACTTTTTGCATTGCCTGAAGCAGAAACGTAGAAATCGCCATTTTCATTTGAACGATAAACATCTGCTTTTGCTTTTAAAAGATCGTTAACAGCGGTGTAAGAATCGTTTTGAGCAGCACTCAAAACAAAGCTCGATCCCGATGTTAATTTGTTCTCAGGCTTTAATAATTGACCAAAAGGAATTCGCTCAAAAGGTCCGTTGAAGTCATCTTGTAAACGATCGAATTTTACATCCATCATATAGGCTAATGTCCAGCCTGCAGCATCGTAAGGAGGCGTTGGAGCGCTACCTTCATATTTAAAGTCATTCGGGTGATCTTGTGGTTCGAACATATCTAAAACATGAGGTCGAAAAGCCTGATCGGTTTTTACAACATAGCTTCCAGCAGGATAACTTTTACCAGCGATAGAAAATGGTGCTGTAGCTTTTTGAACCAAAATTCCTGTTCTAATTAAAGCATTTAAAAATTTAATAGCCGAATTAAAGTCAGGTTGATCCGCTGATAAAATATAGCCTCTTGGATCACGGTTCAAGGGCGCTTTCATCACGGTATCAAAAGCTTTCATGCTTATAATGCCTCTACCTCGTCCAAATTCGCTAGCTCCTTCAGAAGTTGAGCTTTTTGCAGCAGCATTTATGGCATCTATCTTTTTAGGCGAGAAAGACCAATTGTCCTTTTTTCCTCTATCAATTGAGTTTTTACCCATCTGATAAATATTATACAACAATTCATCGTGGTAACGTTGTGCATAACCTAAAACTGCATAATTTAACGAAACAGAATAATCAATTGAGTTTTTGAAATACCATTTGCGTGGCGTAATTGGATTTGGAGAATCGCCGCTTGGCAATAATCTTGATGGAACTAGAGGAATATCAGACGGCGTTGGGCTACCGATAATTTCAGTTAACAAGCCAACCATATTATGAAAATAAGTTGTGGTACGCAAACCACCATTATACCATGTAGAATATACCGAACCTCCTCTTTGTGTATATCCCGCTTTGTTCTCCACATTCATTCTATTATGCATTGCCGCACCCACAGCATCAAGGCTGGTTAAAATGGTTGCATCAAAAACATAGTTAAATGGATCACGGTATGGAGGGCCAGCTACTACTGTTCCCGCAGGGCCTGCCTGGTGGTGATTGTACATAATTTGTGGTATCCACTCTACAAAAAGCTGACGACCCATATTTTGGGTTTCTTTAAGATTTAACATGAAGAAATCGCGGTTGTTATCATGTCCTGCGTACTTTTCATATAGTTTCGGCAAGCCAGATAAAGATCTTTTTTTAGGGTCTTTTTCTCTCATATACCAATTGCTCACCAATTCTTGTCCATCGGGATTTGCATGGGTAAACAGGATAATTACATTATCTAAAATCCTTAACGTTTCTGGATCGGTTTTCGAGGCAAATTCGTAAGCGGTTTGGATAAGTTGATGTGCGCCAACAGTTTCATTAGCATGTAATCCACCATCAATCCAAACTACTGCTTTACCTTCTTGGGCCAGAGCTTTAGCTTGTTCTGCTGTAATTTCGGCATGCGCCAGTTGCTGTGAAATCTCTTTATATCTATCTAATTTTTTTAGATTTTCAGGCGACGACATAATCATCATATATTGGGTTCTGCCTTCTTCGGTTTTACCAATATCTACAAGCTTAACCCTTTTCGAAGTTTCGGCTAGTTTTTTAAAATAAGCCTCAGTTTGGGTATATGTTGCAAGCTGGTAATCATCTCCAATATTAAAGCCAAAGTGAGATTTAGGGCTAGGGATTTCTTGTGCAATAGCAAGCGTGCTACTTAAGATTAAAAAAGCCACGCACAACTTTTTAAAGTAGTTTTTTATCATATTCAGGAAAGTTTGGTTGGTTGATATCAAATATATAACAGAAATATGGTGTTAATATCCTTGCTGTAAATTTGTTACAGTTAAAGGTTATTTTCAAAAGGCCGTTAAATCACAAAAAACCTAAATTCGTTAAAATTCCTGCTTCATATTGCATACATTTGCCTTTGATGTAAGTTCTTAACTTTATTTTTTCATCAAACCGATATTGGTTTTACTTAGCTGTAGATTAAAAGGGAATCGTGTGTAAATCACGAACTGTCGCGCAACTGTAAATCCTGTCTTTTTAAAAAAAAGACAACAAATTATCAATAATGCCACTGTACCAGGTAACGGAATGGGAAGGCGATAATTTGAGGATAAGTCAGGAGACCTGCCAAATATCGAATTGACAATGCTTTCGCGTTAAAGAGCAATTGGTCAGGTCTGATTTGTACAATAAAATTAACCGTTTTATTTGGTTTTGCTTTGAGCCTTCTGGCTGCGAAGAAGATTTTTTGTGCACAAACCTTTCCTTTTATTTTTATCAAAAATCATTGTAAAATATAGCTTAAAGGGCTTTTAACGATTTATTTACTTAATCTTTAAAAGAAATGCTAACGCAAAATCTGGGCTACCCGCGTATTGGTAGCCACCGAGAACTAAAAAAAATCTGCGAAAACTATTGGGCAGACAAAACCGGGTACAAAAACGTACTTCAGGTTGGAAAAAACATTCGCCAAGAAAATTGGCAACTACAAAAAGAGGTAGGAGTTGATGTTATTCCTTCTAATGATTTCTCTTTTTATGACCAGGTTTTAGACCATTCTTTAACTTTCGGCGCTATCCCAAAAAGATATAACGAAGTTATTTTAAGAAAAGGAAATTCTGAGCTTGATTTGTACTTCGCTATGGCCCGAGGCTATCAAAAAGATGGCCTTGATGTTGTAGCGATGGAAATGACAAAATGGTTTGATACCAACTACCATTACATTGTGCCTGAGTTTTACAAAGATCAGCCATTTAAACTTTTCTCTACAAAAATTATCGATGAGTTTTATGAAGCCAAACAGTTAGGAATTACAACAAAACCTGTTTTAATCGGCCCTGTTTCTTACCTCTTGCTTGGAAAAGAAAAAGAAGCTGGTTTCGAAAAAATTGATTTAATTAAAAATCTGCTTTCTGTTTATCTTGATATTTTAACACGGTTAGATTCGCTAGGCGTTGAATATATTCAGTTCGACGAGCCATTTTTAACCCTTGATTTATCTGAAAAGGAAAAAGAAGCTTACAATTATACTTACAAGCAAATCAGAAAATCGTTTCCAAAACTGAAAATTATTTTGGCTACTTATTTCGAAGGCTTAGGTAATAATTTAGCTTTAACAACTTCTTTACCTATTGATGTTTTACATGTTGATTTAGTAAGAGCGCCAAAACAATTAGACGAAATAATTTCTACATTAAATGAAAAAACAATTCTTTCTGTTGGAATAGTTGATGGCCGTAATATCTGGAAAAATGATTTTGAAAACTCCTTAGAAATCATCAATTCGGCAGTGGATAAATTAGGTAAAGAACGTGTTTGGGTTGCACCATCATGTTCACTAATTCATTCTCCTGTTGATTTAGACAACGAAACGAACGAACGAAATCTTTCGGAAGAGATTAAGCAATGGCTAGCTTTTGCTAAACAGAAAGTTGCCGAAGTTGTAACGCTAAAAAAACTTGCCACAAACGGAAGCCCTGCATCTACCCTGCAAAAATTCGAAGCCAATAAAAAAGCAACAGCCAATCGCAAAAGCTCTGTTCTAATTCATAATCCTGAAGTTAAACAAAGGGTAGAGCAACTTAAAGCAGGAGATGCGGATCGTTTAAGTCCGTTCGCTTTAAGAAAAATTAAGCAACAAGCATTAAAATTACCTGCTTATGCTACCACAACAATTGGTTCGTTTCCGCAAACAGCCGAAGTTAGAAGCTGGAGAGCAAAGTTTAAAAACGGAACATTTTCGGCCGATGAATACAATACGTTAATTGCCGAAGAAACCGCTAAAGCTGTAAAATGGCAAGAAGAAATCGATTTGGATGTATTGGTTCATGGCGAATTTGAGCGTAACGATATGGTTGAATATTTTGGAGAGCAGCTGGATGGCTTTGCTTTTTCTAAAAACGGCTGGGTGCAAAGTTATGGCTCTCGCTGCGTTAAGCCACCAATTATTTTTGGCGATGTTTCTCGTCCACAAGCTATGACCGTGAAATGGACCGCCTATGCGCAATCGCTTACTTCAAAATACATGAAAGGCATGTTAACGGGCCCAGTTACTATTTTGCAATGGTCGTTTGTTCGTAACGATCAACCGCGTTCGGTTACATGTACGCAAATTGCTTTGGCCATTCGTGATGAAGTTTGCGACCTGGAAAAAGCAGGAATTAAGATTATTCAGATTGATGAACCTGCAATTAGAGAAGGGTTGCCTTTGCGAAAAGCAGATTGGCAGGCATATTTAAATTGGGCTGTTAATGCTTTCAAAATCTCTGCTGCAGGCGTAGCGGATGAAACGCAGATTCATACGCACATGTGCTATTCTGAGTTTAACGATATTATTCAAAACATTGCCGATATGGATGCAGATGTCATTACAATTGAAACATCACGTTCGCAAATGGAACTTTTAGATGCTTTTGCAGATTTTAAATATCCTAACGAGATTGGTCCAGGTGTATATGATATTCATTCGCCAAGAGTGCCCAAACGCGAAGAAATGATTACGTTGCTTAAAAAAGCAAAGGCTGTAATTCCATCAGAACAGCTTTGGGTAAACCCTGATTGCGGCTTAAAAACACGCGGTTGGGATGAAACCAAAAAAGCACTGATTGAGATGGTTGAAGCGGCGAAAGAAATGCGAAAAACTGAAAATGTTTTAGCCGCAGAGAATCTGATTAATTAAATTATTTTTGCCACGGAAGCGCAGAAACATAGTATTTCTTTATAAAACTGTATTTCCGTGGCATTTTATATAAATCAACATGACCCTAGAACAAAGAATCGAAACTTCGAAAACCAGTATTTTTAAAGCTGTTTTCCCCAATACAACTAATCATTACGATACCCTTTTCGGAGGAACAGCTATGCACATGATGGATGAGGTTGCTTTTATAACTGCAACTCGTTTTAGCCGACAAATAATGGTTACCGTAAGTAGCGATAGAATTGATTTTAAAAAATCGATTCCAGCAGGAACAATTGTTGAATTAATAGGACAAGTTACCAAAGTGGGCAATACAAGCTTAAAAGTTAATGTAGAAATTTATATTGAGCAAATGTATGCCGAAGGTAGGGAATTAGCGGTTCATGGCGATTTTACTTTCGTTGCAATTGATGAGAATAAGAAACCTGTACAGGTAATTAAATAATTGCTGATAATATTATAAAGATTTATAGATAAAGTATAAATTTTCTGTTCTTCAATTTTTTTAAATTGCAATATGGAAAATCAACCTTCAGCAGAACACTTAAAGGAAATTGCCAGGCAATTGAGCTGTCCTGATGGCGAGCACGGCGTTAAAACAGGAGAGATGATGAACATTAGTAACATCGGAATGACAAGAAGCGCTGTAGAGGCTTTGTTGCTCAAACCGAATGATGTTATTTTGGAGCTTGGACATGGTAACGCGGCTCATATCGCTGATATTTTTAATAAGGCAGAAAACCTGACTTATTTTGGAGCCGATATTTCTAAAACAATTATTGCCGAGGCGGAGAAAAATAATGCTTCGTTTATTACCAACAAGCAAGCTTCTTTCTTCCTTACAAATGGCACAACATTACCTTTTGAAGATGATTACTTTGATAAAATATTTACAGTAAATACCATTTACTTCTGGCAAAATCCCATTCAATATCTCGAAGAAATTAAGCGGGTTTTAAAATATAACGGTATGTTAATTATTGCTTTTGCTGATAAAAGCTTTATGGAAACCTTGCCTTTTACTAAATTTGGTTTCGAGCTTTATGATGAATTAAAAGCACATAAAGTTTTAAAAGATTCTGGTTTTGAAATTATAAAATCAACCCAGAAACACGAAGAAATTCAAAGTAATGCAGGCTTTAAAGTAAATCGTGATTATTACGTTGTTTCGGCTGTGGCTAGTAAATAGCAGCACCAACTAAGTTAAATAAACTGGATTGCAGTGAAAATCCTTTTTTGCTGTAATTACGATGAATAGAGCAAAATACACTCACAAAAAAGATTGGAACAAAAAGCCAGACTACCGTAATTATACATTACTTCAGCACCTTTTCAAATATTAATATAAGATTAGATACAAATACGCGTAAACAACAGGCGCAGATAACAATAAGCCATCAAAACGATCTAACAAACCGCCATGGCCAGGAAGCAGGCCTCCGCTATCTTTTGTATCTAAACTGCGTTTAAGCATCGATTCTACCAAATCGCCAAGTGTACCAAAACTGGCGATTAAAATAGCCATACCAACCCAAACAACTGGTGTAGTTTCTTTAAATAGAAATGATAAACCAAATCCGACCAATGCAGCAGTTAACATTCCGCCAAAAAAGCCTTCCCAGCTCTTTTTAGGCGAGTGGCGTTCGAATAATTTACGTTTACCATATTTTACACCGAACATATAAGCGCCAGTATCGTTTGCCCAAAGCATTAATAAAAAGGCCAAAGGAAAATGAAAGTTATATTCGCTCCAGCTGTGGATAAAACCCAATGCATGAAAAAAGCAAAAAGGAAAGGTTACGTAAACAAAACCCACAAAAGTGTAAGATATGTTGGCAAATGGAATTTTGCTTTTTTTATAGAGTTCGGTTATAAAAACCGAAAAAATTAAAGGGATACAAAGTAAAAGATATTTAACATCGTATTTTAAATAATGCAAACCCGCCGCCATTAAAAATATTAAAGCACTTGCCGCCAAACCAATATTTCTATGGGGTCTAATACCCGAGTTTTTAATCAATTTATAAAACTCGAACAAAGAAAGTAAGCTTAAAATAAGGTAAAAAGCGGTAAAAACGTAAGTTCCTAAAAAAACAGAACCAAGCATTACAATGGTAAAAAAGAAAGCGGTTATTGCCCGGGTTTTCATTTATGTTTTAAGATAAGATGTGAAAGATAAAAGTTATAACGATAAATTATTCTATTTCGTTTTTAACTATATATTCGATTGCTTTATCGAAATCGACTTTGTTTACCAAAACATTTATCTCGCCAATATTATAGGCAGAAAGTTGTTTATTGATGATAACCGCAGGAATATCTTCTTCGACTAATCCTTGCTTTAATACTTCGGCGGCAAATGCATCGCCGGTTGTGTACACTTTAACCCAATTTTCGCTCACGTTGTGCTGTATCTTTAAAAAATATAAACAAAGCTATGGTTAATATTGCACTAATTAAATAGGCATACCAAGTAAAACCAACTGGGTCGTCTGCTTTATCGAGTGGCATATTGTGTTTTTGCATATATAATGCCGCACAAACTGCATAAGCATTATTTAAAAAATGTGCTAACATGGCGTACCAAATGCTTCCACTGAAATAATATAAATATCCAAATCCTGCGCCCAAAAGCAATCTTGGTAGAAAGCCATAAAATTGTATGTGTATGGCGCTGAAAATAATTGCCGAAATCCAAATCGCTGCGTGATGATTTTCAAACATTTTATTGATTGAACGCTGCACACCACCACGAAACATTAATTCTTCGCCAATGGCAGGTAAAACTGCAATCATAATCAGGTTTACGATAAAATCCCAATTGTTTCTTACGGTTAACAACTGAATCGTCATTTTCATTGCCGATTGCTCGCTCTCTTTCATCCACTTTTCGAGCCATTTCAAACCTTCGGGTAAAACCATTTTCTGATTCCAAACCGCTGTCCACTCCATAATTGGCATGGAAACTATCATAATTAGAATTACCAGAATTAGCAATATAAATTTCGGTTTAGCAAAGGCGTAAAAGTTAGATGTTTTTATTCCGTTGGTAAAGGCTAATGCAATTGGTGGCAATACAAACATACCGATTGAGGTACCGATTTGAAGTATTTTTAAGGCATCGGTATATCTTGGATCGCCAGATGCGATAAGGTTAAAATCTTTTACAATTTGGAACCCATAAATGGCTAAAATAAAAACAAATGAGATAATTGTAAAAATTACGGCACCAACAACTGCGTAAAATAAAAGTAAAAGTAATTGCAGGAAAGGGTTGATTTCTTCCTTATTAGGTGTTACAACGTTCATTATTTGTACCTTTGTATGTTTTTATTAATCGTTGAAGATAGAAAATGTCTGTTAAGATAGGAAATATAGATTTAGGTGAATTCCCATTATTGCTTGCTCCGATGGAAGATGTGAGCGATCCGCCGTTTCGTTTTGTTTGTAAACAGAACGGTGCAGATTTGATGTACACCGAATTTATTTCTTCTGAGGGATTAATAAGAGATGCGGCAAAAAGCCTTCAAAAATTGGATATTTTTGAATACGAACGCCCCATTGGCATTCAGATTTTTGGTGGAGATATTGAACACATGCGTGAAGCTTCGGAAATTGCTTCTGCTGCCAATCCCGATTTGGTCGATATAAATTACGGCTGTCCGGTTAAAAATGTGGTTTGCAAAGGTGCGGGTTCTAGCTTGCTTCGTGATATTGATAAAATGGTAAAAATGACCGAAGCTGTGGTTAAAGCTTCGCATTTACCAGTTACCGTAAAAACTCGTTTGGGTTGGGATGATGATAGTAAAAACGTTTATGAAGTTGCAGAACGACTTCAGGATGTTGGAATACAAGCCTTAACCATACACGGCAGAACCAGGGCACAGCTTTACAAAGGCGAAGCCGATTGGTCGTTAATTAGAGAAATTAAACGCAATCCACGCATTAAAATTCCAATTTTTGGCAATGGAGATGTAGATAGCCCTGAAAAAGCAGCTAACTGGCGCATGGAATATGAGGTTGATGGAATTATGATTGGTCGTGCTGCGATTGGTTATCCATGGATTTTCCGTGAGGTTAAACATTTCTTCAAAACTGGCGAGCATTTAGCAGGCCCAACCATTGAAGAAAGAATTAATGTTTGCAGAACCCATCTCGATAAATCTTTAGAGTGGAAAGGCCCGAAAACGGGCATTTTTGAAATGCGCCGCCACTACGCAAATTATTTTAAAGGCTTGCCCGATTTTAAACCCTACCGCATGCGATTGGTTTCTGAGGGAGATATAGCCAATATTTACAGCATTTTAGACGAAGTGGCAGAAAAATTTGCCAACTACGATCCTGCCAATCAACTGGCTTGATTTTTGAAAAGCTTTTTGTACATTCGTATAAATCATCATGGTTACAGCAATTACAGATGGAATTAAGGTTTCGGTAGAAACGATATATCAGCCAGAATATTCGAATCCGGCTAACGAGCATTTTATGTTCGCTTATCGTGTAGAAATTTCTAATCTTTCTGATTATCCAGTTCAGTTAATGCGCCGTCAATGGTTTATTTTCGATTCTAACAGCAGTAGCCGCGAAGTAGAAGGCGAGGGTGTGGTTGGTTTACAGCCAATTATCGAGCCTGGTGAAAGTCACGTTTATGTTTCTGGATGTAATTTAAAAACAGATATGGGCAGCATGCAGGGGAAATACTTAATGAAACGCATTGTAGATGATGCAGAATTTGATGTAGATATTCCTGAATTTCAGCTGGTAGCACCTTATAGGTTAAATTAATTTCTATATTATTTTTTTGTAAAATAAAGCTTTGTGGTATTGGCGGCCGCAAGTCGCGCTACCGTTATTGCAGCGCAGCAGAGAAATCTCAAGATTTTAAACAAAGCTAAATCTGTGAATACAGAAGCTATCTCTTTACCCTAATTTTAAAGATTTCTCCATAAAGTATAAATGAATAAGGGGTTTTAAATTCTTGCTCATCAGAAAACCAAGAAGTACTATTTTTGCCCATTAGCCCGACATAAACGGAAATACTTTTGGTTGCGTAAACTTTAATTTACCACTACAAATCGCCCAAAAGATTGAAGTATTGGCGGGACTGTATTAACAAAAGTACCACAGGTTTTCCGCTTCAAATCTTATAAACCATTAATTTATTTCGCTGAGCGGTCCATTCTATAAAAATGGGAAACATGGGTATTAAATGCGAAAGCGGCCGAAAAATTAATTCCGAGCCGCTTTTCAATTTTCATAAGTAGATGAAAATATTTTAATCTCTGCTTCTTCCGAAAAGCATTGATGCATAGTAAAGTAAATTGGCCAATGCGCCAACGGCTGCAACAACGTAGGTCATGGCTGCCCACCAAAGGGCGTCTTTAGCCTGTGCATTCTCTTCCTGCGTTTGCATTACGCCATTGTTGTTTTTTAACCAGGCTAATGCCCTGTTGCTGGCATCGAACTCGACTGGTAGTGTAACAATGCTAAATATGGTTACCAAAGCTAAGCCTACCACTCCAATTGCCAAAACGATTGGTGTAACTGCAAATACAAGCAACATTACGCCTAATAATAAAACCCATTGCAACAAATTCGATGATATGCTTACCACTGGAACCATTGTACTGCGCAAATTAAGCCAGGTATATGATTTTGCATGTTGAACCGCATGACCGCATTCGTGTGCTGCAACTGCCGCCGCTGCTACGCTTCGGCTATAATAAACATCGGTACTTAAATTTACCGTTCTATCTGATGGATTGTAATGATCTGTAAGTTGCCCTTCGGTACTCATCACTTTCACATCGAATATGCCGTTATCGTGCAGCATTCGCTCCGCCACTTCCTTACCCGATAAGCCCGAGCTTAATTGCATTTCTGCGTATTTAGAAAATTTGTGTCTAAAACGCCATTGTACAAACATGCTCAGTAATAATACCGGGACTATTATAATTAAATAAATTCCCATTTTCTTGTGTGTATGTTTTTCAGATACATATATATCAAAAAGCGTTCCCATATTGTAAGGCGTATAAAATGTATTATTTTTATAGCATGGCTAACGCATTATCTTACTGGGAAAAGACATCTTTTTTTGATTACGATGTTGTTGTAATTGGCAGTGGAATTGTTGGTTTAAATGCAGCAATTCACCTTAAAAAATCTTCGCCTTCTTTAAAAATTTCGGTTCTAGAAAGTGGCTTTTTACCAACGGGTGCAAGCACTAAAAATGCAGGTTTTGCCTGCTTCGGCAGTATTTCTGAACTGATTGAACAGGAAAGAATTTGTGGTACAGATGGTTTGGTGAATTTAATCGAAACCCGATGGAAAGGTTTACTAAAACTGAGGCAATTACTTGGTGACAAAACAATTGATTATATGCCTTTCGGTGGGTATGAACTATTTAGAGAAAGTGAAGTTGATTTGACCGAACAGTGTGTATCTAAAATTGAACATTTTAATAAACTTATTGAAACGATAGTTGGATTAAATGCTTTCTATTTAAAAAACGAAAATATAAAGACGTTTGGGCTAAAAGGTATAAAAAATTTAATAGCAAACCGATACGAAGCACAGATTGATACAGGGAAAATGATGTTTAACCTGCTTCAATATGCTCAACAAATCGGCATCTCGATCTTTAATAATTGCAAAGTAGAAAAAATAGTTTCTAAAAATTCTGCTGTTTTACTCAAAACCAAGGATGGAGATTTTAGTTGCAAAAAGGCAATTGTTACTACAAACGCTTTTGTAAATACATTAATACCCAATTTGGATGTTACTCCTGGTCGGGGTCAGGTTTTAGTTACCAAACCTATTAAGAATTTAAAAATTGAAGGCACTTTCCATTACGATAAAGGCTATTATTATTTCCGAAATATTAATGGAAGGGTTTTGTTAGGTGGAGGTAGAAATTTGGATTTTAAAGCCGAAGAAACAACTGAATTCGGACAAACTGATGGTGTACAATCTACATTAGAAAATTTACTTCGAGAAGTTATTTTACCCAATACAGATTTTGAAATAGAGCAGCGTTGGAGCGGAATTATGGCTTTTGGAAAACAAATTAATCCAATTATTACTGAAGCCAAGCCCAACGTTTTTTGCGCTGTTAGGTGTAATGGGATGGGCGTAGCAATGGGTCCGCAAACTGGTGCAGATGTCGCCGAATTGGTTTTGAAAAGTTTATAAGCTTAATTGCTTTCGGTGAATGCTACTATTTAAACACAATCGTTTTATTTCCACTTACAAAAACACGATCTTCGAAAATAAGTTCTAAGGCTTCTAACAAAACTTTTTTCTCAATTTCTTTTCCTGCACGAATCATTTCCTTTACACCAAAATTATGGTCGACATGTGTAGTGTGTTGAGTTATTATTGGGCCTTCATCCAAATTATCGGTAACAAAATGAGCTGTAGCCCCAATAATTTTTACACCTCGCTCAAAAGCTTGCCTGTAAGGGTTTGCACCAATAAAAGCTGGTAAAAAGGAATGGTGAATATTGATGATTTTTCCTGAATAATCCTTCACAAAATCTGAAGATAAGATTCTCATAAACTTCGCTAATACCAAATAATCGGCATCGAATTGGTTTATTATTTCTTTTACCTGCTTTTCGAACTGACTTTTATCTTTATCAATATGGGTAACATAAAAATAAGGAATACCTAGTTTTTCGGTAAAATCTCTTAATTCTTCATAATTACCAATTACGGCCTTAACATTTGCACCCAATGTTTTAAATTGATTTTTAATCAGTATTTCAGCCAAACAATGGTATTCTTTAGTTACTAAAACAACAATTTGTTTTTCCTTTTTAGTAATGAGGGTAACTTCTGCTTCATCAGGCAAATTTTGTAATAATTTTTCTTTAAGTTTTTCGGTTTCTTCGAAAACTCCAGTACAAGCTATTCTGGTAAAAAAGGCTTTGTTTTGTTCATCAACAAATTCTCGCATGGCGATAATATTTAATTGATGGCTAGCCAAAATCCTGGTAATATTGGTTACTAAACCAACTTGATCGGGACAGGAAATAAGAATTGTTAAATCATTCATTTGCAATATAGAAAGCTCAATTATAAATATTTTTTTTCGTTATATCCATCTCATATTAACTAATATTTTTTGGTATATCTGTTTTTAATATTCATTTTTACTAAAATTTTTATCATTATGGAAGTTGCTGGTATTGCTTTACTAATCGTTATTTTAATTGTTTTGATGCTTTTGTTTTTAAAGAAACCACAGGCAGCTATTTCTTTAATTTCTATTGAGGATTTTGAAAAATTAAAGGGCGAAAATGAAATGCTAAAAATTAATTTAGCTAAGGCAGATGAACGTGTTTCTAATTTATTGGCTGAAAAAGAAAATATAACTCTTTTACTTAAACAGGAACAAAAACGCTTAATTGACGAATTACAAGCAGAACGAGATCGGCTTGCAGATGCTAACCGTGAACTGGAAAGTACACGTTCTTTTTACATAGCAGAAAAAGAAAAACTGATTGAGCAAAAAGCCAGTTTAGAGCAGAACCAGGTGAAGTTTAATAAAGATTTTGAACTAATTGCTAATAAAATTTTAGAAGAGAAATCGACTAAATTTATTGAACAGAATAGAACAAATCTGGATATTATTTTAAATCCACTAAAAGAAAATATTAAAGCTTTTGAAGATAAGGTAGAAAAAGTTTACAAAGCGGAATCGGATGAAAGAAATACCTTAAAAGGTGTAATTTCTTTGCTTATGGATCAAAGTAAACAAATTCAAGAAGATGCAAATAACTTAACTAAAGCATTAAAGGGCGATACTAAGAAGCAGGGAAATTGGGGTGAAGTTATATTGGAAAAGGTTCTAGAACGCTCGGGGTTAGTTCGCGATCAGGAATATCGCATTCAGGCTTCGCATACCTCCGCCGAAGGCGGGCGATACCAGCCAGATGTAGTAATAGATTTACCTGATGATAAACATCTCGTGGTTGATGCTAAGGTGAGTTTAGTTGCTTATGAACGTTCTGTATCTGCAGAGACGGAAGAAGAGCGTGAAGGCCATGTAAAAGCGCATCTAGCTTCCATAAAAAATCATATTCAGGAATTATCTGCAAAGAACTACCAGGATCTATACAAAATCAATTCTCCAGACTTTGTTCTACTCTTTGTTCCGATTGAATCTTCTTTTAGTATCGCTGTACAAAAAGATGCCGAGTTATTTAATTTTGCCTGGGATAGAAAAGTAGTAATTGTAAGTCCTTCAACTTTGCTGGCTACATTGCGCACCATTGCCAGTATTTGGAAACAGGAAAGGCAAAATAGAAATGTATTTGAAATTGCAGAGCAAGCAGGATTTCTCTATGAAAAATTCGTCGGCTTTTTAAAAGACATGGAAGATATCGGGAGACATATCGGCTCAACACAAAAAGCTTATGATGGAGCATTCAATAAACTAAAAGAAGGCTCTGGTAATATGATTAATAAAATTGAAAATCTTAAAAAGCTAGGGGCTAAAGTGAAAAATAATAAACAAATTGATATTAAATATTTGGAGGAATAGGACAGTTTCGGCGGATGAGGACACCCACCGAGTGTGGAATATTAAGCTGACTCTTAATATTTTTTTTGATGCAAATTTTCTAAAAATACCTTTAATCCAATGATAGCGCAAGGAGCAAAATATGATTTTCCAGAATCTGGATCAGTTGTTTTACCTGATACAATACCAACAACTTTACCATCTTCGTCTAAAACTGGTGCTCCGCTTAGTCCTCCGAACTGTTCAGGAACAACAATATCTTTTAATAAAATGCGCTTACCAATCGTTTTATAATATTCAAATTCATAAATTCTCTGTTCACCATTTTCCATTTTTCTTGTCCACCCAACAACATAAACTTTCTCACCAGAAATTAAAGGTTTTTCTCTTATTTCAAGTGCTTTTGCTTTCGAAAAGTTGTTTTTTAATGAGAAAACCAACCAATCATCATCATAAGTCGATTTTTCTAGGATTGGCTCTTCCTTGTTTTCATTCAATAATTTATCAATTATAACATTTTCTGATGGTTTGGTTAAACCGTACAAACTCCATCTTTTTATTCCATTCTCAAATGAAACTCCTTCCATTTGCGGGGATTTAATAAATTTTAATAGATGCTTAGCTGTAATTCCAAAAGTATCCTTATCGAATTTCAGCAAAAAGGCACAACCGAACTTTTGTTGGTCATATTTGGAATTAACAAAATCAATTTTATTTAAAAAAGTGATGTCATCAAATTTTTTAGACGAACTTTTTTCCTGACTAAAGCAGTTTGCGATGTAAATAAACATCAAAGCAATCAGACAGATTGATCTCATTTTATTCTAATTTACTTATTAAATGCGTTCCAACCTTGTGCCTTTAATTCGTGAACATTATTAGATTTAGAAACCATTTTACAGCCAGAGTTTTTATCAGTTACATGGCCAATTACAGTAATGTCTACGTCGTGCTTTAATTTTTTATAGTCTTCCTGAGAGATGGTAAACAATAATTCATAATCTTCACCACCGCTTAAAGCACAAACTGTTGGGTCAATCCCCAACTCGCGAGCAGTTTCATAAGTCATTGGATCTAAAGGAATCTTCTCTTCGTATATGGTAATTCCTTTATCACTTTCAGTTGCTAGGTGCAAAATTTCAGAAGCTAAACCATCTGAAATATCGATCATAGAAGTTGGTTTAATATTCATTTCTTCCAAAAGCGCAACAATATCCATACGTGCTTCTGGCTTTAATTGTCTTTCTATTATATAATCTTTCCCTTCTAAATCTGGCTGAATTTGTGGGTTTTCTAAATAGATTAATTTCTCTCTTTCTAAGATTTGAAGACCAACGTAAGCACCACCTAAATCGCCAGAAACACAAAGCAAATCATTTTCCTGGGCACCATTTCTATAAGTTACTTTATCTGCATCGGCGTAACCAATGCTGGTAATGCTAATTACCAAACCTTGTTTGCTTGATGAAGTATCGCCTCCAATTAAATCGATGTTGAATTTATTACAAGCTAATTCAATGCCTTTATAAATTTCTTCGACAGCTTCTAGTGGAAATTTACTCGACAAACCAAGTGAAACCGTAATTTGACTTGCTTTTCCGTTCATTGCATAAATATCACTAAGATTAACCTGAACTGCTTTGTAACCCAAATGCATTAACGGCACATAAGCTAAATCGAAATGGATACCCTCAAGTAATAAATCAGTCGAAACTAAAATTTGTTTCCCTTTAGCGTCTAAAACAGCCGCATCATCGCCAACACCTTTTACTGAATAATCATTTCTTATTTTAAAATTAGTGGTTAGGTGTTTTATTAAACCAAACTCGCCTAACTCATTTATATCTGTACGCTCCTTATTTTCAAACATATTCTTATTTTTTGCAGTAAAAGGGCAAAGCCCCAATTTCTTTAAATGTCATTTAAGTAAAATATACGCTGAATTTAACAGCTTAACGATTTCTCGCTTATAGCTTACTTTCCATCCAGTTTTTTCCTTCAGTAAATCTGGCAATTAACATGGCAGCAACATTATCTCCAGTTGCATTTAATAAAGTAGCCATCGGATCTACCAAAGTTCCAATAATCATAGCTGGTGGCAAAGCTTCGGGCGGCAATTGATAGGCAGAAATCATCAATAATTCGCCAATGTAACCTCCGTTAGGTATTCCACCTTCTACAATGCTTACTAAAACCGTAATTCCCAATGCTAAAATTATGGTGTCTACCTGTACTAAATCTTTTCCAAAAATGGCAAAAACTACAGCAATTTTTATAATTGAACTAATACTCGAACCATCTTTATGTAAAGTTGATCCTAATGGAATGGTAACATTTGTTATGTAAGCAGGAACGCCCATTTTTGTAGTTCCTTCTAAATTTGCCGGTATTGTTGCAATACTGCTGCAGGTTCCTACGGAGGTCAATGAAGGTACAATATTATTTTTCCAGAAAACTTTTATCGCTTTAAAACCGCCTGCAATAAATGCATATAAAGTAAAAAAAACTATAAAATAAAATGCACCCACTCCGTAGTATAAGCCTAAAGCTTTTGCATATGTGCCGAAAAGTTGGGGACCGAAAACGCCAACCTGGTAAGCAAAATAAGCACCTAAACCTATTGGTCCTAATTTCATAATTAGGATAATAAGTTTTTTCATTACTTCATTTCCAGATACTAGAAATTTCTTAAAACCATCACCAGCTTCTTCCGCATATAAGGTAGAAAAACCAACTAAAACTGAAAAAATTATGAGCGCCAGCATATTTTTTCGGCTCCCAATTTCATAAAATTCTCCAACAGTTAAAAGTTGCGTCATTTGTTCGCCAACTGACTGAATTTTTTCTGTTTCAGTAGGTAAAACGCTAGTTCCTAATTGCTGATGGATAGGAAAAACCCAAGTGGCAACCAGGGTTAACATAGCAGATATTAAAACTGTTGATAGGAAAACCAAAACCATAACAGTTAATAATTTTCCTAGTTTTTTAGATCTATCTATATTCGCAATTGCTGATGAAACCGCAAAAAATACTAAGGGAATAACGGCAGTGAACAACAGATTTAAAAATATATCACCTAATGGTTTTATACTTTCAACACTTTTCCCGAAAATTAAACCAACTATACTTCCAACAGTTATACCTGCCAAAAGCCACAATAAGCCTGCGTAATTTTTAAGAATGTTGTTTTTCATTTTTTATTTTCTTTTCTCCATTGCGAGGCAATGAAGGCTTTTTTTAGAGTCCTAATTCTGCAGAAATATCAAGCATTCTCTGAATTGGTTTACGAGCTTGTTCTATAATATGTTCAGGAACAGTTACTTCTGGCGAACCATTTTTAAGACATAAATATAGTTTTTCTAAAGTATTTCGTTTCATATACGGACAATCATTACAAGCACAGCTGTTATTCGGCGGTGCTGGAATAAATGTTTTATCTGGACAAGCTTTTTCCATTTGGTGGATAATTCCACTTTCTGTAGCAACAATAAATTCAGTTGCTGGATTAGAAATTGCATATTTCAAAAGGCCTGTTGTTGAACCAATGTAATCGGCCATTTGTAAAACAGCATCTTCACACTCTGGGTGCGCAATAAATTTAGCATTCGGATGGCGTTCTTTCAGCTTCGTAATTTTCTCTTTCGAAAAAATCTCGTGAACCATACAAGCCCCGTTCCACAACACTAAATCTCTACCTGTTTTTTTTGCAACCCAGGCACCTAAATTTCTATCTGGACCGAAAATTATTTTCTGGTCTTTAGGTAAACTTTCTACAATTTGAACAGCATTTGTCGAGGTACAAACAATATCACTCAAAGCTTTTAGCTCAGCGGTACAATTTACGTAAGTGATAACCAAATGATCTGGATATTTCTCTTTAAATATTTTAAAAAGATGAGGTGGACAGCTGTCAGCCAAAGAACAACCTGCTTTCACATCTGGCAATAAAACCTTTTTTGAAGGCGATAATATCTTTGCTGTTTCGGCCATAAAATGCACACCAGCGAATACAATTACCTCAGCATCAGTTTTCGCAGCTTCTTGAGATAAACCTAAACTATCACCAATATAATCAGCAATATCCTGAATATCAGGTTCTTGATAATAATGCGCTAAAATAATCGCATTCTTTTCCTTCTTTAATTTTTCAATCTCAACAAATAAGTCAAGCGTAGGATCAATTTCTTCTTCTACAAAACCTTTTTTGTTAATTTCTTCTAAGACATCTATGTTCATTTGTAAATTTTCCTTTTTTGAATTTTGACGTTGGTCAAAGATAAAGCTTTCCACGTCTCAATAATTAATAAGTTATTTTAAATAAATAAATCTTGTTTGTTTATTAGTGTGTTAGTATTGTTGGCAAGTTTAGAAAATTTATTCTTTTATATAAGTTGTTAATCGTTTACTAACATTTAGATTACATTTTTATAATATGATAAGATTGATTTTCAGCACTATCGAAAAATGACTTAAATTTTATCAATATTGGAATGTTAATTGTTTATAAGTGTGTGAAAAGTTAATTACTTGTAGAAAGGTGCTTAAAAATTGAGTAAAAGATTGTGGCAAATTGTCTTTTTACAGTAGCTTTAAACATTCAAATTTATTTGTTAGCATTATTTCTACATAAAGCTAACAGTTGTTCTATAGTTATCAACATCGTTGATAAAGTAAATGTTTTTTAAATGAGAAAAGTAGATTTTCTGGTAATTGGTTCAGGTATAGCGGGTTTAAGTTTTGCACTTAAGGCTGCCAAGTTTGGGAAGGTTTTAATCGTCACCAAATCAAATGAAGATGAATCTAATACAAAATATGCTCAAGGCGGTGTAGCAGTTGTTGTAGATAAGGATGATTCTTTTGAAAAACATATAACAGATACACTAATTGCTGGCGATGGTTTGTGTGATGAAAAAATAGTGGAAATCGTTGTAAAAGAGGGGCCTCAACGAATTCAGGAGATCATTGACTATGGTATAAATTTCGATAAAGACAACTCTGGTTTTTATGATTTAGCAAAGGAAGGCGGTCACTCGGAGCATCGTGTTTTACACTATAAAGACATCACTGGATATGAAATTGAACGGGTTCTTTTAAATGAAATTCATGAGAATCCGAACATAGAGATATTAACACACTACTTCGCACTGGAGTTAATTACCCAGCATCACCTTGGTGAGTTTGTTGATAAGCGTAGTGAAGTTATTAACTGTTACGGTATATATGCCTTTAACACAGAGCTTAACGATGTGGAAAAGATTGTGGCAAACGTTACGGTTATGGCTTCTGGTGGTGCGGGACACGTGTATTCTGCTACCACAAATCCTGTTATTGCAACTGGCGATGGTATGGCAATGGTTTACCGCGCAAAAGGAAAAGTGAGAAATATGGAGTTTATTCAGTTCCATCCAACAGCTTTATACCATCCTGGAGAGTATCCATCTTTCTTAATTTCCGAGGCAGTCAGAGGTTTTGGTGGGGTTCTTCGTCGTAAGAACGGTGAAGAGTTTATGCAAGAGTATGATGAGCGTAAATCGTTAGCACCTCGTGATATTGTAGCCAGAGCGGTGGATAATGAAATGAAAAAATCGGGCGATGATTTTGTTTATCTGGATATCACTATGCGTAAGAAAGCTGATATTTTAAAGCACTTTCCTAATATATATGCTAAATGCTTATCTATTGGTATAGATATGACAAAGGATTTTATACCAGTTACACCAGCATCTCATTATATGTGTGGAGGAATATTGGTAGATGAATATGGTCGTTCATCCATAAAAAATCTTTATGCATGCGGAGAATGTTCTTCAACGGGTTTACATGGTGCCAATCGTTTGGCTTCAAATTCTTTACTCGAGGCTACCGTTTTCGCTCACCGTATTTATCAAGATGCGATCGAAAATTTTGAAAAGAATATAATTCCTGAAAATATTCCAGAATGGGATTCTAAAGGTGTAACACAAACTGATGAAGACATTTTGGTAACGCATAACCTTCGAGAACTGCAAAAAATTATGGGTGATTATGTGGGAATTGTTCGCTCAGATTTTCGTTTAGAAAGAGCACATCGCCGATTGTTTTTAATCTACCAGGAAACAGAGGAATTTTATAAAAAGAATAAGGTTTCTGTTAAACTTTGTGAATTGAGAAATGTAATTCAAACCGCTTATTTGGTGATTAAATCTGCCATGCAACGTAAAGAGAGTCGTGGTTTACACTATACTACAGATTATCCAAATCATGCAGAAGAATTAATTGACACAGTATTTTAGTTTTTTTGTTTCTGGTTTGTTAGTTTTTTAGACTTGCAAATCAACTATTCAAACAAAATAATTAAAAACAAAAAACTATAATATGCCCTTAATACTACCCGTTAAAAATAAATATCCTGAAATAGGAAAAGATAATTTTATTGCAGAAAACGCTACAATCGTTGGCGATGTTATACTTGGCGATAACTGTTCGGTTTGGTTTAATGCCGTTATTAGAGGCGATGTAAACAAGATTACCATTGGAAATGAGTCAAACATTCAAGATGGTGCTGTAATTCATGCAACATACTTAAAAGCTTCTACACACATCGGCAATCGTGTATCCGTTGGACATAATGCAATTGTACATGGTTGTAAGGTACAAGACAATGTTTTAATTGGAATGGGAGCAATTGTAATGGATCATGCTGTTATAGAAGAATATTGCATTATAGCTGCTGGTTCTGTAGTTTTAGAAAATACAATTTGCGAAACAGGTTATCTGTATGCTGGAACTCCTGCTAAAAAAATAAAGCCCATCACTGAAGAGCAAAGGGCTTTATTAAATAAGTTACCAGATAATTATATTATGTATTCAGGCTGGTTTACCAATCCTTAATTTATTTAGGTTCTGGAATTGTTAAGGTGTTTTCTACTTCCCAGTTCGGTCTAATTGATTGTTCTTCTAGTGAATACCAAATCGTTTCTGGCTGAGTACCTAATTTTACATTTCCTGTATCCCAGACACCATTTTTATTTTCATCATAAATAACTCTTACAAAATATTTACCTGAGGCAAAATTGGCTAATAGAATCCTTGTCTTTTTATTGATAACATAAGATTTTATAGGTACTTTTTTTTCGTTAATAAACTCTACAATATAATTCTTGGTTGTATCAGGGACTTGAACGGTTAAAGCTCGTGTTCCATAATTTTCTGTTGGTTCTAAAGTAAATTTCTTAGTAAATTCTTTATTCTTTGCGTTAAATATTCCAGTAAATGCACCAGCTGTAAACTTCAGATCATACGTTCTTTTTACTTTCCAAGGGAAGTTAATTTTGTATTTTAAAACGTTTGTGCTATCCTTTATCAGTACGAAGTTTGTTCTTTTAATAGAATCATCAAGCAAAGTTATTTTAGAAGCATCTGCAGCAGTAATAGGCAGTGGAAATGTTAATGTATAACTTTGATAAGGATTCAGTTTGCCATTATTTGTATTGTCGATAGGGGTAAGGTCTCTTACATAAGTATCCTTTTTACCACGATTTATGTTTATGGTTTGCAGTAGTTTTCCCTCATCTTTTATGGCAACCTTAATTGAATCAAAACTTAAATTGTTAAGCCAAACTTTAGCAGTATCGTTAGATAAATTAAACATTACTCTTTTTCCTTCATCAACAGATGCAGGTTCTGTAATCGTTAAAGTGGGCTTTTTTAACTGTTGCGTGAAGGTTAAAGATAAACTACCATCCGTATTTATTTTTCTTTCCAGAACCCTAAATTCTGGAGCAGTTTCTTTAAAAACCTTTAAGTTAATGTTCTCATTATTCTTCCCGATTACGATAGGATCTTTCACAAAACCAACTTCGTCTGATGTTTGCTGATAAATTTTGTCGCCACCACCAGTTGCTTCTTTTAGTGCATATATTTTATAAGTTCCTGCTCTTAAATTATTTAATTTAAAATTACCCGAGCTATCTGTTAAGGTATAAATTGAAGGTCTTTTTTTTCCAAACAAAGAATCTCTTTCTGCTGGAAGTATAAATACAGTGGCTTCTAGCTCAGCTTCACCTGTTAATGCACTAGTTACCTTACCAGCTAAGCTTAATGAATCTATTTCGTTGCCTGTAGAAAAAACATAACTTAAATTTTTGATAACATTACTTTCATTAATATCGGCAATAGCTTTACCAAAATTTAATGTGTAGGTCGTATTTTTCTCCAATGTATCTGGTAAGGTAATTTCTAAAGCTTTCTTTTTAATTTTTAATATTGGCGCTTTTTCTAATTCTGGCGAGATAGAAAATTCTTTTGTTTCATTCTGAATCTTAAAATATTCATCAAATTCTATAACTATTTTTTTAGCACTAAAATTCTTTGTCAAATTTTTTGGTGTCATATTTAAAACTTTTGGTGGAGTACGATCCTGTGGTCCGCCAGTTACTGGTTGGGGAGAGGCACAACCAAAAAGTTGTAGAATAATTGCCAGGGCAATAAAACTTATAAGGTTAAAATATTGAGATTTTAAATTTGGCATATTTTAAGCGTTTTAACGCATTTTTATTGTTTTTGGAATCTTAATATTAAAAAATGTTTTTTTTAGATTATATAGCTTTAATTAAAGTCTATTTATTTTTAGTTAAATAATTGATTATCAGCTACTTATTTATGTATACCATTAAAACTGATATATCTGAAGGTGAAACTCCAGAAATTCTTGATGCTTGACCTAAAGTACGTGGTTTTATCTTAAATAATTTTTCCCGAGCTTCTTTTGATATGGAAACTATTTTATTATAGTCGAAATCGGGCTTAATTTCTTTGTCTTCCATCTTAAGCATTTTCGCTACAATTTCATTTTCTTTTTCAAAATAGCTTTCATACTTAATCTTAATTTCAGCTTGTTCAATCGTTTCGTTATCTAAATCCTTTGTTGCTTCTGCTAAAGGTTTGCTTACTTTAATTATGTCTTGCAAGCCAACGTGTGGTCTGGCTATTAAACTATTTATTTTTACATTTTGATTTAAAGGACTTGAACCTAAACTCTCAAGCGTTGCATTTACATCACCCATTTCAATGCCCTGTGTTTTAGTAAATTTAACCAAGGCATCAGCTTTAGCAATTTTTTGGTTTACTTTTTCTAAACGTTCGTCAGAGATTAAACCCAATTCATGACCAATAGGAGATAGGCGAATATCTGCATTATCTTGTCTTAACAACAAGCGATGCTCAGCTCTTGAAGTAAACATGCGATATGGTTCTTCGGTTCCTTTAGTTACCAAATCATCAATTAAAACGCCGATATAACTATCTGATCTTTTCATGATCAGTTCGTGTTTATCAGTAATTTTTTGATGTGCATTTATGCCTGCCATGAAACCTTGGCAAGCTGCTTCCTCATAACCTGTAGTGCCATTAATCTGACCAGCTAAAAATAAATTACTGATTAACTTAGTTTCTAATGTTAATGATAATTGAGTAGGTGGGAAGAAATCATATTCAATAGCATAACCTGGTCTAAACATTTTTGCTTGTTCGAAACCTGGTATTAATCTTAATGCTTTAAACTGTACATCTTCTGGAAGAGAGGTCGAAAATCCATTTACATAAATTTCGCAAGTATTCCATCCCTCTGGCTCGACAAAAATTTGATGTCGATCTCGTTCAGCGAAACGGTTAATTTTATCTTCGATAGACGGACAATATCTCGGGCCTAAGCCTTTAATTCTCCCAGTAAACATCGGCGATTTTTCGAAGCCTTCTTTTAAAGTTTCGTGTACATCACTATTAGTATAAGTAATCCAACAACACCTTTGATCAGTCGAAACTTCAGTATCAGAGTAAGAGAATTTACCAGGATTTTCATCTCCCCACTGCTCTTCCATTTTGGTGTAATCTAAGCTTCTTCCATCTACTCGGGGTGGGGTACCAGTTTTCATTCTACCAGCTTCCATGCCCAGTTCTACCAATTGTTCAGTAATACCAGTTGATGCTCTTTCAGCCGTTCTACCACCACCAAATTTCTTTTCGCCAATATGCATTACGCCGTTAAGGAAGGTACCATTTGTTAGCACAACAGCTTTACTTTCTATCTCTATACCTAGTGAAGTTTTTACGCCATATACTGTATTATCTTTAACCAACAAGCCAACAACGCTATCTTGCCACATATCTACATTGGGTGTCTTCTCAAGAGCTAAACGCCATTCTTCCGCAAACCGCATTCTATCTATCTGCGCTCTTGGACTCCACATTGCTGGGCCTTTAGATTTGTTGAGCATTCTAAATTGTATCGTCGATTTATCAGATATAATACCTGAATAACCGCCCATAGCATCAACCTCACGAACGATCTGCCCCTTTGCTACTCCACCCATTGCTGGGTTACAACTCATCTGGGCGATGGTGCCCATATTCATTGTTATTAATAAAACAGATGATCCTAAATTGGCAGCAGCAGCGGCAGCTTCACAGCCAGCGTGGCCTGCACCAACAACAATCAAATCGTATTTTGAAAACATTTTATCTTTTATTTATTCAATTGTTCCACGTGAAACACTTTTATTTTTTAATCTTTTACTCAGAAAACTTGCTCGTTAAATTCATTTTAATTTAATGTTCCACGTGAAACATAACGTAGAAAACCAATTAGAATTGTTTTAAAATTTTACTCCGAAAGCTCCAGCCATCGCATGGTAAATTCGTCAAGTTTAAGTTTTAACTTTTCAATTTCATCAGAAACTTCTTGAATTTTTACATAGTCTGAAGCGTCAATTTTAAGTAAGCTTTCAGTTAATTCAGCTATTTTATTTTCAGTTTCATTCATTCCTTTTTCGCTGTCATCAAGTTCTTTTTGTTCTTTAAAACTTAACTTTTTTGCAGCTTTAAAAGGAGTTTGTTCAATGTCTGTTGTGACAGGTTTTTTAACTTCAGTCTTAATTTTTGGTTGGTCTAAACTTAAACGATATTCTGAATAGTTACCATTGTAAATCTTCACAATACCTTCGCCTTCCATAATGAAAAGCTGATCACTCATCTTGTCAAGTAAGTACCGATCGTGAGAAACCAACATCAAAATTCCAGGGAAGTTTTCTAAAAATTCTTCCAATACATTTAAAGTGTCAATGTCTAAATCATTAGTCGGCTCATCCAAAATCAGGAAGTTTGGATTCTGCATTAAAACCTTCATTAGGTTCAAACGCTTCTTCTCACCACCACTTAACTTCTCAACCATGCCATGTTGTTTCTTAGGCGGGAAGAGAAAAAGCGTTAATAGGGCAGAAGCTGTAATCACAGAACCATCGGCCATTTTAATATATTCAGCATCTGATTTTACAATGTCGATCACTCTTTCTTTTGGATCGAATGTTAAACCGCCTTGTTTGTAGTAACCAAAAACTGTGGTTTCTCCAGTATCAACCGTGCCTGCATCAGGACTTAATTGACTGGTAATAATATTTAGAAGCGTAGATTTACCCGTACCGTTTTTACCAGCTAAACCAATTCGATCTCCTTTTTTGAAAGTATAACTAAAATCATTGATAATCGGACGCCCATCAAAGGCTTTTGCAATATGATCGATCTCAATAATCTTCCCGCCTTGGCGAGACATCTTCATTTGGAGGTTAATAGTCTGATTATCAGACTTTTTCTTTGTTTTTTCCTCTAAATCGTAAAATGCATTGATTCTGGCGTTAGATTTTGTTCCACGTGCCTGCGGCATGCGTCTCATCCATTCTAATTCTTTCTTTAATAACTGTTGGTTCTTATGTTGAACCGTAGCGTCTAACGCTTCCCTTTCTGATTTCTTTTCTAAATAGTAAGCGTAATTTCCATTGTAATTGAAAATCTTTCCTCTATCCAATTCTACAATGGTATTACACACATTGTCTAAGAAGTACCGATCATGGGTTACTAATAGAATTGTTTTTTGTCCTGTGGTTAACAATTTCTCCAGCCACTCAATAGTATCAATATCCAAATGGTTGGTAGGCTCGTCTAAAACTAAAATCTCAGGGTCTTCAATTAAAAGCTTAGCAAGCGCCAAACGTTTCTTTTGTCCACCAGAAAGGGTAGATATTTTTTGTTGCAAGTGAGTAATGCCCATTCTATTCAAAATGGTTTTAATCTCATGCTCATATTCCCAAGCATTGTGCTCACTCAATTCTTCGTATAATCGATTAAGTGTTTTCTCGTCAGGATTAGGATTCTCAATTAATTCCTCATACTCCTTAATCAGCTGCTGCTGCTTATTTTCTAAAGAAAATATATGATCGCTGATGGAGAAACCTTCTGTAAATTGAGGTTCCTGATCTAAAAAACCGATCTTAACAGCTTTATTTTTTACAATCTTACCTTCGAGCGGAGGGAACCTTTCTGCCAATAATTTCAAAAGTGTACTCTTACCAGCCCCATTAATTCCTACCAACGCAACACGCTGACCAGAGTTAATGCCTAAGGTTAAATTTTTAAATAGCCATTCATCATGATAACCATGACCTAAGCCTTCTGCCGCAATTAGTGTGCTCAATTTTTGTGTATTTCGGATTTATAAAGGAAAATTAGTGCAAAAGTACGGATAAAATTTTTGGAACAACGTAAGCATATTTTAAAGAGCTTCTGTATCTACTAAAAATGGCAAAATATTGATTGTTTCCCATGAATACTTAACCACAAATGAAAAGGATCTGCATGGATAATTTATTTATTTAGCATATTAAACACTTGTTTTATAAACGAAAACAGCGGCTGGAATCGCTCCGCCGCTGCTTCAATCATTAACTAAAACTAAACTTTATCTTTATTTTGTTGCCTAGAAAAGAGTTTCTAAGAAATCAACTTTAATACCTTCATATCTGTTTGCACTATAAGTTGCAATAACTGGCGCAGTGCTAACATTGCTATTACTAGCGGTAAAATCATTCATGCCCACCTTAGCAAATGTGCCCAAAACAGCACTATAACTTTCGGTAGAACCACTTAACACTAGGTTAGAAGTGCCATTAATACATGTGCTTAAGTTTACCGTATTCGCTTTAATATCTGCAGTTGCCGCATCATTTAAAACCACATTTAAGTCTAATAAATTAAAGTTTCCTGCAGTTTGAATAGTAGAAGTGTTAGAGGCTTCAATAGATGAAACATTGTTCACATGTGCAATAACCGTAAGTGCTTCTTTAGTAAATGAGCTTATTCTTAACTCACCATTTTGCTGCTGCACTAAAGCGTTTTTAGCAAAGTAGTTATCGTAAACTTCAACACTTTCCTTAGCGTCCTGAATCAAAATCAATTTAACATTACCGCTGATTTTAATTTTGCTGATATTTTTAACCGAAGTTAAATTGGTGTAATTAGTATTGTTTTCTGTAGCGTTTGCGGCTACACTTGCAGTACCTAAAATAATTGTTGTTAAAGCTGCTGCGAATAATGTTTTAATAGAAGTTTTCATAACCGTATATTTTTAATTTTTTAAATCTTTTTGTTGTTGTTTTGAATATAAGACTGCAACAAGAAGAAAAGGTTGCACGCAGATTTGCGGTAATATACCAGCGTAGACTAATTATCGACGAACGCCTGTAACTATTAGACGAACAGGAAGAAAAATTTTTATTTGAAAAGCAATTTTCGGAGATAATAGGGAAGAGCAGCCCCGCTTTTTACTTCAACAAAAGCAGAAAAAGCTTTTGGTTTTCGTTACAATCGGGTTTATATCGTTGTGGTATAGTAACTTATATGAACAGTTTCCACTCAAACGAAAAATAACATCGTTTTTTTGGATGTATAATTCATTATAAAATCAATGGGAATGGGAGGAGGTTCTATTGCGAGAAAAGAAGCAATCCACTTCAATATCGACGAGAACGGAGGAGAAATTTAAACTAAGCCAACAACACTTCTATAACCTAAATATTCATCTTCTTTCTGAGTCATTAAGGCTTTGGCTGTTTTACCTTTATCCTTATAGCCAAGTAAATGTAGGGTTCCATGAATCATTATGCGGCAAACCTCATCAAAATCGTTTGTTTTAAAAATTTTTGCATTCTCTTTAACACGTTCAATACTGATGAAAATATCGCTCACAATTTGTTTTTCCACTTCAGAATTATCAAAAGTGATAATATCTGTGTAGGTATCATGGTTTAAGTACTGTTGATTAATACCCAAAAGGTATTCATCGCTGCAAAAAATGAAATTAAGCTCCTTTAATTTGAATCCTTCTTTTTCAATAGTAGCTTTAATCCACTTTTTAACCTTTAATTTCTGAGGAAGATTGTAATTAATGGATTCTGTAAAAAAGGAAATTGCAGGCATAATAGAAAAGTTTAAGGCGGCAAATTTAAGAAAATATTAGTCGTCTTTGTCAATCTGAACGCAGAGAAGAATCTCCCAGCAATGGAAATTAATTTCGAACAACTCAAAAATAGAACTAGTCGATGAATTTGAAGTGCTAATGTGTTTAGGATTCTTCGTACTTCAGAAGGACATTCAGTAAAACAAATCTCTGGCCAACCTACCTTACCATATTTAACGATTTCAAATATTCGGCAATCTTATTTTTGTAATAATAGTTTAACGATGGTGGTAATTTTTGCAACATATCACTTCCGTTTTTCTGCTGCTGATTATACTGTTGCAACATTTTTTGGTATGATGGCGGAAACTCCTTTGCTGCTTTACTTTCGCGTTTAGAATCCTCTTCCTGGTCGCGTTCTGCTTTTTCGGCATCTAACAGTTTGGTTAACAGTTCTTTCTGTCTGTTTAAAGTTTCTTGCTGTAAACGTTTATTAACCAAATCGCTTTCCGTCTCTTTCATTTCCTTAATGGCCTCGTTAAGATTGCCCATTTTGCCAGATCCATCTTTATTTTCTTCACGATTAATTTTTTCCAGCGCCTGTCGAATCATTTGCTGTTGTTGCGCCATTTTACCAAATTCCTGGCTCATTTGGCCTTTACCTACAGTACCTTGATTACCGCCCGACTTCTGCATCTGCTCGCGGGCTTTCTGCATACTCTTATTCAGTTGTTCCTGCATTTGCGAAAGCTGTTTCATACCCTGTTTTTGCTTTTTACCGCTGCCAGATTTAGAATTCTTTTGCATATTCTGTAATTGGTTTAAAGCTTCACTCAACATCAAATTTAAATTGTTAATCGAGGTCATGGTAAATTGCTGGTAACGATTTGCTTCAGGCGTTCTTCTTTCGCCTAAACTTTCTAAACTCTTATTAAGATTAAAATTAATTTTATTCATCTCCTCATTCACTGTCGATTCGATTTGAGGAACACGTTTGCTTAAGCTATACAAACTATCGGCAATAGTTTTAAGGTTATCTTTAATGCCTCGTTGCTTTTGCACATTTGTCGTATAAGAAGGATCAGCCTGATTCATTCTTTTTAAGGCTAACATTACTTTTTCCTGCTCAAAAGAGGTATTCAAAAGGTTTTCCAGTAAACGCCGTAACTCTTTAGCATTTAGGTTATTCTCCATTTCCTCTCCTTCTTGCTGCATTTCACTCATCTTTTTAGATAACTTTTCCATTTGTTCGCCAGCTTTTTGCTGTTTCTGACTAGCACCTTTCGAGTCTTTTTTATCTAACGCCTCTTTACTTTCTTGTTGTTCTTTTTCTATATCCTGAATATCTTTTTCTGGGCTTTCGAATGGATTAGGTCTTTCCAGAGATTGATTTTTTTCTTCCAGCTTCTTTAAATCCTCTTTCAAATCTTTCATCTCTTTGTTTAGCGCATCCTGCTTTTGCTTTAGTGCCTCGTTATCCTGCTTTTTACCAGCGGTTTGTGCTGAAAGTTCTTTTTGGTCTTTAGCCAGTTCATTTAAACGGTCTATATCGTTTTGAAGATTTTGCTCAAATTCTAATTGCTTGTAAAGCTCTAAAATCCTATCAAGCTCGTTTTTTAGCGTTTTATTATCCAATTGCATTTTCGAAAGCTCGTTTTGCGTTTGGTCTTTATTCTTCTCATTCATCAAATTTTGAAGTTTTTGCAAAAGCTCTTTCGTTTTTTCATCCAGCACATTATCAAATAAATCTTTAATCTGCTTTTGTTTTTCTAATAACGCTTCATTTTGCTTCTGGTCTTCATTTTGCTGAATGTTTTTATCATTCTGAGCCTTAATTTCTTTCACAGCATCGTCCAGCTGCTTTTGTTTATCAAGTAAGGCTTCTATTTGTTTTTTATCTTCAAACGAAATCTGTTTCTTGTCAATTAAACTTTCAGCAACCTTTTTACTTTCCTTTTCAATGGTATTTGCTAATCGAATGGCCGATTGCATTTTCTGTTTAAGCGCCTGATTATTAGCACTCACTTGCTCTGCCGATTCCTTTTTGGTGGGTTGCTTAAATGTTTTAATTTCCGAACGAGCGATTTTAGAGCCATTAACGCCGTCATTATCAGCTATTTCGAAATAATACTCAATTTCTTGTCCTGGTTTCGCAGTAACGGCTTTCAAGTCCCAGAAATAGAAAAAAATACTTTCCGTAACCTTTTCCTTAATGGCTATGTTTTTAGTAAACGAGTTAATAATTTTGTTATTCTCTTTAATATTATACTTAAAGCTTAATCTACTAAAACCATAATCATCCGTTACCTGACCATTAAAATACAACGCTTTATTACTTATCGAATCAGTTTTTTCTTCAACAGAAATACCAGGCGATTGATCTTTAATTACGGTAATTTGGTGAGATAAGGAATCTCTCAGCATTACAAAATCATTTTTTGGAGTAATACTATATTTAGAATTATTTTTAATTGTCGCCTTAAAGGCCGAAAGGTTGTTTTCGATTTTCAAAACATGCTCCGAACTATTTAACACAAATAAAAGCGCATTGCTTTTACCTGTTTTAAAGCTCCATGTTACCTGCGTTCCTTCGGGTAAAAGCAAATCGCCTACATTGGCAATTACTTCAGCTTTCTTACCCAGGTAAGGTGGATAACTTAAAGTTGCTGTTGCATTTAGCAATTCAGGCCTAGGTTTAACGCTTACCGTAAAAACGGAAGAGCTAAAACCGCCACCTTTGAAAATCAGTTTTTTATCACTTTGTATATTTTTAACATTGTAATTAAACTTGCTTATATTCTCTTTATCAAGCTTATACGTGTTTTTTGCGTCTTCCACGTACACTTCGGCAGGTAATTCATTGCCAACCAATTTCAAGTTTAAAGTAAAATCATCACCCTGTGTAACCGTTAAGTTTTTATTCAAAACAGAAAAACTAAAAGGCGCTTTGGGTGCAATATATTCATCATATTTAAGAAAGCTATTCGTGCCTTCGCGTAAAATTGCGGGCGCTATAATGGCAATCAGTAAAATAACCGAGAGCGGGATGAAAAGATATTTCAGGTATTTTTTATTGTCATTTATCCGAACAGCACTATAAAATGGAACAGGCTTTAATTCCAGAATTTTTTGGTCGATACTGGCTAAAATCAGCTGATTATTTTCTGGTCGATTTTCAGATAACTGGTGCAACTGCAAGGTATTTAAAAGCTTATCCTTAATATCAGAAAAATGATTTCCAATAATTACCGATGCCTCATCGAAAGATAAGTGTTTACCCAATTTGAGCATCGCAAGCAATGGTTTTATAATTAAAAAACCAACTAAAAAAATACCGAGCAATAAATATGTAAAAAAAATAAAGGTTTTAAAACCAGTAGAAGGATTAAGGTAATATAGGCTTAAAAAAACCAGCAGATACAACGCAAGCAGAATTGCGGCGGCATAAATGCTACCCCGCAAAATCTTATTCAAATAAAATTTTCGGATAAATTCATCTATTTTTTTAAGTAAATCGCTGTAGTTACTACTCACCATATCACCGTAAATGTAAAAATTGTTCCAATCAATTGAAAGAATCCTGCATTAAGGTAACGCGTTTATTTCAAATAGTTTATTTCTTGGTGGTTAAATATAATTTAGAAAAACAATGTACCGTGTTTCATAGCAATTTCAGTCCCGCTTTTTGTTCCAATCTTTTTTCAACTTCTGTCGTTCGGTCCATAATCGTTATTTCGAAGATCAAAGACATCGCAATTTTTTTCGTCCGTATAGAAAAAAGTATTTTCACTTCAATCGGGTTTATAAATAACGCTTTTCGGTTAAAACCCAAAATGCTCTAAGAAAACGCAGTCGAGTAAAGCCACAGTTGGTTTCAATCAAAGGAAAAATAATTTAAAATATATATCTTGGTTTATAGTTAATACAAAGGTTACATAGATTTTAAATTAGTCAGTTTATAAAAATCTACTTTTGACTTTTCGTAAAAAACCCCAATATGAAACGAGTACTTATATCAACCTTTATGGTTTTCATTTTCACAGCTTCTTTTGCTCAAAAATTTAACTGGAACAAAAACCAGGTAATTGCACATCGTGGTGCATGGAAGAAGCAAAATTTCCCCCAAAACTCGATTGCTTCGTTAAACGAAGCCGTAAAATTGGGTTGTTATGGCTCCGAATTCGATGTTTGGATGACCGCCGATAATGTTTTGGTTGTAAATCATGATCCAGAATTTCAAGGCTTAACCATCGAAAAAGTAAAATATGAAGAGCTTTTAACCAAAACAATGAGCAATGGAGAAAAAATCCCTACGCTTGAGGCTTATTTAAAAGAAGGAAAAAAACAAAAAACAACCAAGCTAATTTTAGAGATCAAACCATCATTAATTAGCAAAGAACGAGGAATCCTTGTTACCAACGCTTGCATCGATATGGTTAAAAAGCTTAAAGTTTTAGATTGGACAGAGTACATTAGTTTTGATTATGATTACTGCAAACGCATTTTAGAAGTACTACCAAAAGCTAAAGTTGCTTACTTACGCGGCGAGATTAGCGCTGAACAATTAAAAGCCGATAAATTAACAGGCGTAGATTATCACTACAGCGTTTATCAAAAAGATGGATGGATAGAAAATGCACATAAATTAGGTTTATCAGTTAACGCATGGACTGTAAATACAGTTCCAGAAATTCAATGGTTATTGGCACATAAAGTAGACTATATAACCACCAACGAACCAGAATTAACTTTTGAAGAGCTAAAGAAAACTCCAGCTGCTTTAGGTTGGAATTTAAAATGGAGTGATGAATTTGACGATAATGGATTGCCTTTAACGAAAAACTGGAGCTACGATGTTGGTGGCAAAGGCTGGGGAAATAACGAATTACAATATTATACTGATGCAGATTCTACAAATGCACTTGTAAAAAAGGGGAATTTAAATATTACAGCTGTAAAAGCGGATAAAGAAAACAACCATTACACTTCGGCAAGGTTGGTTAGTAAAAACAAATTCGATTTTAAATATGGCAGGGTTGAAGTAAGAGCAATGTTGCCTAAAGGACGAGGTTTATGGCCAGCAATTTGGGCATTGCCAACCGATTGGAAATATGGCGGCTGGCCAAAAAGTGGCGAAATAGATATTATGGAGCATGTAGGTTACGAGCCCGATAGCGTTTACGGAACCGTTCATACCGAAAAATTTAATCATGTTATTCATACACAAGTTGGTAAGGGCGTTAAAATAAATCCATACAATGCATATCACGTTTACGCAATAGAATGGTTTGAAGATAGAATTGAATTCTTTGTTGATGAACAGAAATACTTAAGTTTTAAGAATACAGGAAAAGGTGCTGGAGATTGGCCATTCGATCAAAATTTCCATATAATTTTAAACATTGCCGTTGGTGGTGGTTGGGGTGGTAAAAAAGGTGTTGATGATACCATTTTCCCTGCAATAATGAAAGTAGATTATGTTAGAGTTTACCAGAAGGGAAAGTAAAAGAGATCATTACTCAACCTTTTCGAGTATATAAAATTGTAAACTACTTATTGAAATAACCAAATATTATCTATGGATTCGCGTAGAGAATTTTTAAAAAAAGCAGCTTTATTTGCTGGAGCAACTGGCATGGCTAATACCTTGCCTAGCTCAGTACTTAGGGCTATGTCTATAAATCCCGAATTAGGGAGCACTTTTAATGATGCGGAACACATCGTATTTTTAATGCAGGAAAACCGTTCTTTCGACCACATGTTTGGTAAAATGAAAGGTGTTCGTGGTTTTAACGATCCGCATCCACACATTCAGCCAGATGGAAATAAGGTTTGGTTGCAAAAAGATGGTCAGGGTTATACTTATGCGCCATTTCATGTAGACATAAATAAAACCAAAATTACCTGGCAAGGCGGTTTGCCCCATTCCTGGAATGATCAGGTTGCAGCCAGAAACGGGGGGAAGTATGATAAATGGATTCCTGTTAAAACACCAATGACAATGGCTTATTATGATAGAAATGATATTCCTTTCTATTATGCTATGGCTGATGCTTTTACGATTTGTGATCAACATTTTTGTTCATCATTAACTGGAACTACACCAAACAGGCTATTCTTTTTTACTGGAACAGTTCGTGGAAAGAAAAGCGAGAATAAAGTTGCCGTTGTAAATAATGATCAGGCCGAATCGCAGAACAATGTATTTGTAGATTGGCCAACTTTTCAAGAAACTTTAGAAGATAATGGAATAGACTGGAGAATTTATCAAAACGAACTTTGGACCTCAAAACTACCCGAAGGAGAGGTGGACGATTGGCTGGGCAATTATGGTGATAATCCTGTAGAGTATGTTAGCAGGCACAACGTTAAGCTTTCGGCCTACTTTAGGAAAAATGGCGATAATACCGTTAAACCAGCGCTAAGTGCTGCTGAGGTTCAAGCCAAATACAATAAGTTATCTCAAAGAGAAAAAAATCTAATTGATAAAGCTTTTCAAACTAACATCAGCGAAAAAGATTACCTGGATTTGACACCATTTACTTTTACTAATGATCAAGGCAAATCAGAAACGATAAATGTTCCAAAAGGAGATATTTTTCATCAATTTAGAAAAGATGTAGACAGCGGAAAATTACCAACGGTTTCCTGGTTGGTTGCACCACAAAGATTCTCAGACCATACCAGCTCGCCACTTTATGGAACCTGGTATGTAAGCGAAGCCCTGGATATTTTAACTAAAAACCCTGAAGTTTGGAAAAAGACCATATTCATTTTAACTTATGATGAAAATGATGGTTATTTCGACCATCAACCACCTTTTGTTGTTCCAAACCCCGACGATGCTTCTAGTGGAAAAGTTTCAGAAGGCATAAATTATGCTACCGATTTCGAAAATAGAAAAGGTAGTCCCATTGGTCTGGGTTATCGTGTTCCTTTTATTGTTGCATCTCCTTGGAGTAAAGGCGGTTTTGTAAACTCTCAGATTTGCGACCATACTTCATCATTAATGTTTATGGAGAAATGGTTAAGTAAAAAAACTGGCAAAAATATTAAAAGCAATAATATAAGCGATTGGAGAAGAAATATTTGTGGAGATTTAACATCAGTATTTCGACCTTATCATGGCGATGAAATACAATCGCCCGAGGCTTTGAAAAGGGATGTTGTTGTTACAAATATTGGCAATGCAAAAAATAAACCAGCACAGGTTGGTCCAACGGCCTTGAATAAAACTGAAGTGGCAAAAATTAATAAATATGAGGCCTTTTCTGCTCAAACTTCTATTCATGCCCCAAAACAAGAAAACGGAACAAAATCTGCGTGCGCACTCCCATATCATCTAATGGTTGATGCAAATTTGATTAACAGCGAAATAGAGTTAACTTTTCAATCGGCAAAAACCCTTTTTGGAAACGAAACAGAAACCGTTGGCGCACCTTTCAATATGAGTAGCAATGCTAAATTTAAAGGTGTATCAGGTAAAATTTGGGCTTATGCCGTTAAAGCTGGCGATAAGGTAAAAGACAAAATAAATATTGAAGACTTTGATAATGAGGTTTATGATTTAGCTGTTACAGGCCCAAATGGTTTTTACAGACATTTTGTAGGAAATAAGAAGAACCCTCAAATTCTTATTAAAGCATTTCCCGAACAAGGTGGTTTAATTAGTAAAAAACTAACTGGAAACCTTCTTTTTGCAATAGAAAATAAAGCGAATGGTGCCATTAACATTCAGGTAATTGATAATAAGTATAAAGCTGCAACACAAATCATTACTTTGAAGGCAAAATCATCAACAAATGTGCTTTTAAACTTATCTAAAAACTCAAATTGGTACGATTTTACAATCAAGCAAACGGGAAATATAATATTCAATCATCGTTATGCGGGTAAAATAGAAACAGGAGAAATTACCAAAACAGACCCGTTTATGGGAAATGAATAGATTATCCCCCTAAAAGGGTTATGGTATTTGAAAGGAATTATGCTTATTTTGTAGTAAGATGTGTCACAAACAGTTTATTATCAAATTAAAATTCATAATTCCTTTCGTATTAATCTTTAGCCTCAAGCTATCTGCCCAAAATTACAATTTCTCAAATTACAGCCTAAAAGAAGGCCTTCCTCAGTCACAAGTTAAAGTTATTTATCAGGCAAAAAACAGAACACTTTGGTTAGGTACTTTTGGTGGGGTAAGCAATTTTGATGGCAAAGAATTTACCTCGTACAGTAAGGCAAATGGATTAATCTCGAACTCGATCAGAAGTATTGTAGAAGATAATCAAAATCAAATCTATTTAGGAACCGAAGCAGGAATAAATATACTCAAGGAAGGGAAAGTTTCTACAATTTTAAAAAGCTCTGAAGTTTACGCGTTAAGCAAAGATAAAAGCGGAGCAATTTGGGGCCTTAGCGATTACAAACTTTTTTCATTAAAAAATGGTAAACAGATTTTCTATTCCATAGAAGGTTTGAGTATAACCAGTTTAGATAGCGATCATAATGGCGATTTATATGTTTCTGTTAGGGGCAAAGGCATTTTTAAGTTAGTAAATAACAGTTGGGTTTTATATCTGAAATTTTCGGCAGATTTGGTTGATATAGGTGCTAAAAAAATATTGTTTGATAAGAGAAATACAGCAAGAATTTATTTACTGACACTTAGGAAAGGCGTATTTGTTTCAGATAAAGGAGAAATTAAACCCTTTTTTAGTGATAAAAAAGTTTCGACATATTATTCTATTGAACAAGATAGTAAGGGCGATATTTGGATCGGAACAGAAAGCGGAGCTTATTTGGTTAAAAAAACATCAATAGTTCAATTTAATTCAAATAATGGGTTAACCGATAATCGTATCGATGAAATATTTAAAGATGCTGAAAATAACATTTGGATTTCGAGTTCTAGTGATGGCATTTTCAAATATGAGGGCGATGCTTTTATCAGATATAATACATTTCGCGGTAAAAATTTAACCTATCCAATTAGTGGAATTGCAGCAGATAAGAGAAACAATATATGGATTGGGACTTTTAACAAAGGACTTTTACAATATGACGGGAAGACGATTGAACCAGTAAAAGAAACCCAATTTATAAATAAGAATGTCTTTTTTGTTTTTTCTGATAAGGGAAAAAACATTTGGTTTTCAGTAGTAGGAACAGGTATTTGGAAATACAATGGAGAAAAATTCGATCAAGCAATTAACCTTCCTAAAGCTGATTTTAATTCAATGGCAGAGGATGAAGAAGGCGGATTATGGTTAAATAGCCCAGCATTTTGTTTGTACGTTAAAAACCAAAAAACACTAAAAATAACAGGTTTTAAAGGTTATACTTCAAGTGTTTTTCCGATTAATAAAGACAGCGTTTTACTTGGAACTTCATCAGGTATTTACCTGATAAAAGATAAAGTAATTGATAAAAGCTTTAAAATTAGCGCTTTAAATAATGCTTACGTTTTGAGTATAATAAGGGATGGAGATAAATTTCTTTTCGCAACATTGGGCGATGGAATGATAAGCTGGGATATAAAAACGAAAGAAATAAGACGTTATGCTACAGAAGATGGTTTAAACTCGAATGATATATATAGTCTTGCTTTAGACGATAGGGGCCATTTATGGATGGGAACTGGCAGGGGAATCAATAAACTTAAATTTAATTCTGCAACAAAGCGATATAATGTTTCTCGAAATAATCCGCTAATTGTAGAATGTAATCAGAATGCTATTCTAAAATACAACGGTAACATTATTGTTGGTACAATTAACGGGTTGGTGAGGTGTAAAACTGAGGCCTCAGCCGAATTAAAACAAGTGCCCTTCGTAAAAATTAGCAGAGTTAACATCTTTAGAAAAAATGATCAGTCTAAAGACGTTTTAATCTCTTCGGTTAATAAAGATTTACATTATGAATTGGGTTACAACCAAAACCACTTAACCATTCATTTTAACGCTATATTTCTAACTAACCCCAATGCAGTCACTTATAGGTATAAATTGCAAGGCTTAGATGCTGATTATAGAACTGTGGATGAAAATACAGAGGTAGAATACTCGGCATTAAGACCAGGTAATTATACTTTTCAAGTAATGGCGCAGGCAAACGGACAAAAATCGAATGTAGCTGAATTTAACTTTACAATTATTCCCCCATTCTACGACACGGTTACTTTTAAATCATTTGCCGTTCTTTTTATCATATTATCGATCTGGTTGGTTTTCTATTTGTTTTTTAAAACAAGAGAGAAGAAAAAACAAAGCCTTGAAGAAATAAAGCTGAATGAACAGGCAAAAATCCGTAAACAAACAGCTGAAGATTTCCACGATGATATAGGGAATAAACTCACCCGAATTAATGTCTTATCAGAAATTTTAGACAAAAAAGTTGATGATACTCAGATTGAGCAAAAAGAGATAATAAGGCTAATAAAAGAAAACGCAGATTTACTCTATACTGGAACAAAGGATATTTTGTGGGCTTTGGATCCAAAGAGTGATAATTTATTTGAAATATTGGTCCATATTAGAAATTTTGGGATCGATTTATTTCAAAATACTGGGATTGAATTTAAAATGGAAGGGATTTTACCAGCATATCAAAAACTAAAATTGACGATGGAATTTAATCGAAATCTATCGTTGGTATTTAAAGAAATGTTAAATAATATCCTTAAGCACGCTCATGCTAGTCAGGTTTTAATAATCATAATTGCTGCTGATGATAAACTTATTAATATATTAACAACCGACAATGGTAAAGGATTTGATTTAAAATCTGCTCCGATGGGTAGGGGGTTAAAGAACATTAAAACAAGGTGCAGCAGAATAAATTCTACTTTTAAAATTAATTCTATCTTAGGTAAAGGAACAACAACAAGAATATCTACAAGAATTTATGTCACAAATTGATGAAATTTGCGTCTTACAATTTTAAGTGGTTATAGCTATGGATAAAAATTTACGAATTGTATGTATTGAAGATGACGATATTCTTAGGATGGGCTATGAATCGATACTAAGCGGAGTTGAAAATTTTATTTTTGTAAATGCGTATGCTTCTTATGATTTAGCAAAGAAGTTTTTAGAGATAGATAATCCCGATGTTATCCTTCTTGATATACAAATGCCAGGCACATCTGGCTTGCAAGCTTTGCCCCACATAAAAAAAGCCTTGCCCAACACAAGTGTAATTATTTTAACCGTTTTCGATTCTTCAGAATTAGTATTTGAAGCACTTACCGTAGGAGCCAGTGGATATCTCACAAAAGATTCTAGCTCATCTAAAATTATTGATGCCATAAAAGAAGTTAATTCTGGTGGAGGAGCGATGAGCACCAATGTAGCTAGAATTGTGATGCATTCATTTCAGAAAAATTTAAATTCGCCCCTTACAAAACGCGAAACCGAAATTCTTGATCGTATAGCAAATGGGCAAACTAAACCTCAAATAGCAAACGAATTATTTATCGATCAGGAAACAGTACGAAGCCACGTTAAGAATATTTATACCAAGCTTAATGTGAATTCAAAGTATGAAGCTATAAAAAGAGCTAAAGAGCGACGATTTATTTGATTTCATATAAAAGGAGCCACTTTTTCGTAAAAATCCCCCTTTTTGGGTGGTAATACTTCAGCTATTTACATCTAATTTTACAGCGAACTAGTTGTTTTGTTGGCTATCGTGTTTCTAGTTAATTACATAGCTTTTTTACATTTCCACATAAGTTCAATAAAACAAAATATAATATACGAACTATAAAAACGATGGTTTTCACATCTTCTAGAATTGTGTTAAAACCTGATTTTTCACCGTACTTAAAGGGACAAACATTGTAGAAGTTTTACCTTATAGGTTAATAATGATTAAAAAGCAAACTTCCAGGATTGGAGTTTGCTTTTTGCTTTTAAACGATTGGCGTATAAAACAAAAGGCTTCAGAATTTCTGAAGCCTTTTGTTTTTAAATATCTATTTACTTTAAAAAGTAATAGGAAGTTCAACTTGTATTTTATCCCATGCGGCAATTAAAGTTGCTCCTTTATCAAGCGGGGTAAATGTTATCGAAAAATACTCAACTGATTTTGTTAAAGGTTTAACAGGAACATTTAAGCGAATAACATCCTTCGATTCATCATAAGTAAAAGCACCCCATCTATCGGTTTGTTTATTTACGATAATCGTCCAGGTATCTTTATTTGGTATTGCAAACAGGCTATAAACGCCAGCCTTAATTTTTTTGCCACCAATTGTTACTTTTTCAAAGAAGTGTATTTCAGTAGATTCATTAGCACCAAAGCGCCAAACTTTACCATACTGTTCTAAAACGCCAAAAATATCACGTCCTTTTTTTTGTGGACGAGAATAAACAACTTTTATAATTGGTTTAGTGGCATCGCCAACTTTTACTTTCGCCGCATTTAAGGGAAAGTAAACAACATCGGCAGGGCTTGGATCTGCAATTGCAAATTTCACTTCATTATTGGTTACTTCTTGAGCCTTAACTCCGAAACACAAAAAAGCGAAAACAAGAATCAATACATTCCTCATTTGCTGTAAAGTTATAAGTAGAATTTAAAAAGGTTGTTAACGAGAAAAGTATAACTAGCGAAATGCTTAGTATTTTCTGCCTTTAACGATAGCGTTTAAAAATAAACCTGCACTTAATAAACCAAGAACGCCACCTAATAGTGCGTAAATGTAGCTATGTGTAATAATTGCCCCAGTAAATAGACCAAAAAATAAACCTAAAGCATAATAAAGCCAGTTAAAGTTATTGCTGCTGTTTTCTTGTACACTCATTTTTTTAAATATTTGAGGCAAAGTTAATATTTATTTTAAATTTTAATTTGTGATAAATGCTTAATGACTTAATAAATTATCAATTTTAACCATTTCATACCCGTTTTCCTTTAAGTAAGTTAGCAATTTCGGTAGCAAGTGATAAAACTTATCGGTTCGACGAGGATCGGTGCCGATGTGCAACAACAAAATAAAACCATTTAGCCCGTTCTTTTTCGACTCATTATAATTGATGATGGATTGGTAAATTTCATCGCTGCTTTTATAGCTTTTACCCAACTGAGGATAGGTATAGTCGGCATTTGAACGTGTTCCCGAAGTAAAATTTATCAATTTTAAATTCTGTTCTTCCGTCCAGCTTGATATGGTTTCATTGTACCATTCGTAAGGTGGAAGAAAGTATGGAGCGTTTTTTTTGTTTATTCCAAAGTTCGCCATTTCTTGATAGCTCGATTTTAAATCGGTATCAAAATGCATTTTTGTAACAAGTAAGCTATCTCTTTTATTCCAGTCGCAGTACAAAAGATGTTTATCTGAATGCGACCCTAAATAATGACCTTCTTTTTTTAGATTAGTGATTAAAGGTTTAAAACCCCGATTACGATAAAAGTTTCCAGTTAAAAAGAATGAAGCTTTGATGTTATTATCATTTAATGTTTTGCTGATTTCTTCCCCACCGTCTGCAAATTCATCACCCGTAAATACTAAGGCAATTTTCTTTTTGGTTGAGTCTGCCCGAACAATTGCCCCTAAAATTTTAGTTTCGCCTCTAAAATTAGAGGCATCTACTTTTTTGGCTGAGCGGCGGCCTCCTTTGCCGCAAGTAAATAAATTAGAGATGCCGTGCCATCCATCGTCGGCTCATTTGTGCTGTAATCTCCATAATCATCGTGGTAAACGGCTAAATCGCTTTGAAAAAGCGCATATTCATCAGGGTTTGCTAACGTAATTCCAATCAAACCTTTATAAATATTGGTATAAACTGGGCCATCAACCAGCCCGCCATCTATCGGATAATTTTTTAAATGGGTAAAAGCAGAATGTGGATCTTTAGGTGTATCGCCCCAATCTGGTAAGCCGTAGACCATACTTGTTCCCCATGGATTACAACCGAAAAGCCAATCAAAATTAGCTTGCTCTAGTTCCGAAAAACTTTCATCGCCAGTTAAATCTCTATACCAGGCGCATTGAATGGCAAAGGAAACTGTTAAATTATTACTGCACCATATAAAAGGAACGCCGCGATAAAAGGCATTATCTTTAGCTCGGCTCCAAACCTGCTCAATTCCTTGCTTATAGTAACTTTCTATTTTCTGCTTATCAATTTTCGTTGATTGTTTAGCCAACTCATAATGGCCCAGATTTATAAAAGGATAATATTGATAATGGGCAGCGGTGTCTTTTTGCATCCAAGGTGTAATTTTCTCCATTTCGGCATACTTAAAAGCATTTACAATTGCCTTTTGGTTTAATTTATTTTTTCCGAAATTTTGAGCAACCGAAGCAAGTTCCATATCATCAACCCAATTATCTTCGGCATATATGTAAGGAGATTTAACAGATGCAGTTTGCGTTACGCCTGGTTTAATTAAGGCGAAGTGATAAGCAGTTTTTGCTTTCTGTGCTAACTGTTTTGCATATGCCCGATCCACATTATTAAATAAAACTGCGCCTAAATTAAAAGCACTGCTAAATTTGGCTGCGGTTGAGCTTGTTCCATTGGTTGCATTTAAAAACTTTCCTCTTTGTTGCGGCTCACCAGTTATAAAATAAAGCGGTCGTTCGAAACCTTTGCCGTACTGGTTATCTTCTTTCGGAATGCGCATGGCTATATGATCCCTATCATCAGCCAGCTGATTAAACATGATATTTTTCTTCGGATGCATTTTAATTAACCAGTCTAAGCCCCATTTTGCTTCATCCAAAACATCGGCATTGCCATTTTTCCCGTCTAATCCATTTGCTTGTTTTTCATCACCAAAAACCTGCGGAAAATCTCGGTAGGCCATTAAAAGGTGGTATGTTGCGTTTGCAGAAGTTGTTGAATACTGTAAATAATCACTTGCATCATGCCAGCCACCTGAAGTGTTGAAATGGGTACTATCTTTTATTCCAGCTTTTTCGCCATATAAAACATAGCCATCATGCGTATGGCAACTATCTTTCAGATATGGATTAAAACCGCTTCTTTGCTGACGCATATATCGGAGGCAGAAATCTGCAGCACCTTTGTAAACATCATTTCCAATAATAATTAATGGAGATAAGATGCCATTTGCACGAATAAAGAATTCGCCAGTTTCTTTAAAGCCAGAAAAATTTAGACGAGCTGTTTTAGTAAATGGGCCATAAGCACCAAAAAATTTAATGTCGGTTGAAGTATATACCGTTTTACCGGATAACTTTTCGACAAGCTCGAATGAAGATGGCAATATATTTTCTTTGCTCGCCCAAACTGCAACTTTTGTACCCGAAGTAGGGTAGCCTAGCAAGTTTATTCTTATCCAGCTTTGCTGATTTTCTTTTCGATTGATTTTAAAAGAAAAAAGTGCAATCAGAAATATGAAGCACAAAAGATATTTTATTTTCATAACTGGATAGGATAAGTGAAATAAAAATAAGCTTTTATCAAGATAATGTAAAAGATGACTAAAAGCATTTGGAAATTAATCAAACGATTGATTAATTTTGTCTCATCAAAAAGAAATGAAAGTAGAAAAGATAGACAAGAGACAAGCTATAATTGAAGCCGCTGAGAAGCTGTTTTGCGAAACAGGCTACGAAGGCACTTCAACCCGTCAGATTTCAAAAGAATCGGGCGCAAACATGGCGATGATTAATTATTATTTCGGTTCGAAGGAAGGTGTTTTTATTGAGATTATGAATAACCGCATTGCAGGATTTGGTTCTCAGTTAAAAATCATCAACGAAGATAAAATTTCGGCAACTGAAAAATTGAATAGAGTGATTGAGGGCTACGCAACGCGTATTTTAGCTAATCCATCGTTCCATAAAATGATGCACCGCGAATTATCTCTAACTCAACGCCCAGAAATGTATAATAAAATTAAAGATGCAATGGGGCAGAACATGAATTTATTAGAGAAAATTTTAACGGATGGACAAGAAGACGGAAGTTTTAAAGAAGCGGATAACAGAATGGTAATTGCTACAATTATGGGTACGCTTACCAATATTATAATCTCACCACATAAAGTAATGCCCGATTACGACTTGGATTTAAACAACCCGAAAGACAAAAAATTAATTAAAGATAGGGCAGTAGCTCATCTTCAGGATTTAATTACCGTTTATTTAACAACAAAAAAATGATACCCAAATCGATTAGATTAATGCTTGTGGCATCATTAGTTCCAGCTGCTTTATTTGCACAAAGTACCAAAGAGCTAAATATCAATCAGGCAATTGAACTTGGCATAGCCAATAGTAAAAATTTAAAATTATCTCAAAATAAAATAGATCAGGCTGTGGCCCAGCTTGAGGTTGTAAAAGACAATGCACTGCCTACAGCTAATGCAAGCTTTATGTACAATCATGCTGAAATTCCAACAAGTACATTTACACTACCTGGCGGAGGTTCTTCTTTACAGTTACCGAAAAGAGCAGATGCTTTTGTAGGAACTGCAGCAGTACAAGAATTAGTTTATGGCGGAGGTAAATTAAAATACGCTAAAGAATCTACTAAATTACTTGCAGATGTTGCTCGTTTGGACGCAGATAAAAGCAAGGAAGAAGTTACTTATGCGGTAATTAACACTTATTATGCTTTGTATAAAGTATCGCAAAGTAAAAAAGTAGTTGATCAGAATTTAGAATCAATTGCGGCTCAAATTAAACAAGCGCAACGTTTCTTTGAACAAGGCATAGTAACCAAAAATGATGTACTTCGTTTTCAATTACAACAGGCAAATGTTACGTTAACGCAGTTAGACATAGAAAGTAACCGTAAAGTAATCAACTACAATCTAGATATCCTTTTAGGTTTACCTGAAGATACCGAAGTTAAAATTACAGATCCAAATGCAGGCCTAAAAACGGCGGGCTCGTTAAACGAATACATTGGTTTAGCAATGGCAAATCGCCAGGAATTAAAACAACTTGATGTGCAAAACAGAGTTGCTGGTTTTAACGTTAAAAGTATTAGAGCGAATACTTTACCAACCGTAGGTGTGGGTGCAAATTTGTACTACATCAACCCAAGTGGTAATTTTATTCCGCCAACCAATCAATATTTAATGCCTGTTACTTTAGGCGCAACAGTTTCGTGGAATATTGCAAGTCTTTGGTCTAACAAAAATAAAGTAAACGAGGCTAAAATTCAACAGAGTGAAATTACAATTCAGAAAGATATTCTATCAGATAACTTAAAAACAGATATCAACAAAAACTTTCAGAATTATCAGGTTGCTGTCAACAAGATTCAGGTTTTAGAAACCTCAATCAACCAGGCAACTGAAAATGATAAATTATTGGCATCGAAATACAAAAACAATGTAGCCTCAGTTACAGATCGAATTGATGCTGAAACCCTATTATATCAAGCCAAAATAAACTTAGAAATAGCTAAAGCTGATGCAGGCTTAGCTTACTATACATTACTAAAATCAACAGGAAAAATAACGCAATAAATACAGCAATGACAACTGAAAATAAAAAGAAGAGCAAAGTAGTACCTATCATTTTGGGTGTTTTACTTATAATAGGTATCGTTTTCGGTATCACAGAGTGGAATTATTTTAGCAAGCACGTAGATACGGATGATGCACAGATTGATGGCGACATTAGCCCTGTTATAGCTCGTGTTGGTGGTTACGTAAAGGATATTAATTTTGAAGAAAACACTCGTGTAACCGAAGGTCAGATTTTAGTTAAGCTTGATGATAATGATTACAAAGTGAAATTAGAGCAGGCGCAATCTGGCCAGAAAGGTGCAAGTGCAGGTGTTGGTGTTGCAAACTCTCAAATTGCGGCAACGCAAGCCAATACAAGTACCGCTAAAGCAAATGTTGAGGCTGCAAAATCAAATGTGCAAGCTGCAAATGTTAAAGTTAATTTAGCACAGAAAGATTATAACCGTTACGAAAACTTGGTAAAAGATGGTTCGATAACACAACAAGCTTTCGACCAGGCAAAAGCAAATAAAGAATCTGCTGAAGCAGCAAAACAATCGGCGGTAGCAGCTTATCAAGCAGCGCAAGACCAATACAATGCAGCGGTTAAACAGGTTGGTACAACTCAGTCGCAATTAGCGGTTAGTAGCAATGTGATTAGCCAACGCCAAAGTGATATCGATTTTGCTCAACTTCAATTATCATATACAGATATTAAAGCCCCAACAACGGGTATCGTTTCTAAAAAGAATGTTCAAAAAGGCCAATTGGTTCAAGCTGGTCAGTCTTTATTCTCGGTAGTTAACGATGGAAGTATTTATGTTACTGCAAACTTCAAAGAAACTCAATTAGAGAAAATTAAAACTGGTTCAAAAGTAGAAATCGAAGTTGATGCTTATCCTGATGAAAAAATTCAAGGTGAAGTTTACAATTTCTCGCCAATTACTGGCGCAAAAGGCTCTTTATTGCCACCAGATAATGCTACAGGTAACTTCGTAAAAGTTGTTCAACGTATTCCAGTAAAAATCAAAATTCATCCATCAAAAGAAATGTTAGCCAAATTACGTCCAGGAATGAGCGTTAAAGCTTCAGTTTCTATTAAATAATAATATAATGGCCGAAGTAGGTTTAAAAAAGTGGATTATTACGTTTACGGTTATCACAGCTTCTCTTTTGGAGCTTATTGATACAACTATTGTAAACGTAGCAATTCCTCAAATACAGGGAAACCTGGGCGCAACCCTCGAGGATGTGGCCTGGTTATCTACTGGCTACGCCGTTGCGAACGTGATCATCCTGCCTATGTCGGGCTGGTTGGGTAGCCGTTTCGGGCGTAAAAATTATTTCTTAACCTCCATCATCGTTTTTACACTTGTTTCATTTTTGTGTGGTAACGCAACATCACTAAACGAACTAATTTTATTCAGGATTATTCAAGGTTTAGCAGGTGGTGGTTTAATATCAACAGCGCAAGCTATTTTAATTGAAACCTGGCCGCGAGAAGATGTTGGTATTGCAACAGCTCTATTTGGCTTAGGTGCCGTAGTTGGTCCAACTATTGGTCCAACAATTGGAGGTTATATTTTAGAGATATCAGATTGGCCTTGGATTTTTTACGTAAATATTCCCGTCGGGATACTCGCCGCGTATTGTACCATAACCTTTATTCGAGAGACGCCCAAGGATGGGCAAGGTAAACCCGTCGATTGGTGGGGAATTGGTTTATTGGCTGTCGCGGTTGGAAGTTTACAAACTCTATTAGAAAAAGGAGAAAGCGAAGATTGGTTCTCTACACCATATATCGTTGCATTAGCAGTAGCATCTGTTTTTGGTTTGCTGTTATTTATTTGGAGAGAAACGAGCACCGATCACCCCATCGTTAATCTTCGGATTATGAAAAAGCGAAGCTTTTCTATTGGGATGTTTACTTCCTTTATTTTAGGCTTTGGATTGTATGGCTCTGTATTTGTGTTCCCTGTTTTTGCACAAAACCTCTTAGGATTTACACCTTTACAAACAGGAAAGCTCTTTATTGCAGGTGGAATTTGTACCATTTCTATGATGCCTTTTATTGGTATTATGCTTAAAAAAGGCGTGCCAGCACAGTTTATGGCAACAGGAGGAATGTTTTTATTCTTTGTTTTCTGCTGGATGTTAAGTAAATCAACATTAGCTTCTGGTACTGGAGATTTCTTCTGGCCATTAGTGATTAGAGGATTCGGAATGGCTTTGCTATTTGTACCATTAACTACATTAGCAATGCAAGATTTGAGCGGCCCAGAAATTGGACAAGGATCAGGATTAAACAACATGAGCAGACAGTTAGGAGGTTCTTTCGGAATTGCTGCTTTAACTACGCTAATCCATGTTCGTGCAGGTTTTCATAGAAGTAATTTATTAACCAACATAAATGAATATAATCCCGCTTTTACTCAAAAGTTAAATGGCTTGGTTCATACTTTTATGGCCAAAGGCACATCGTTTGTGGATGCAAAGTTAATGGCTATGAAAGCTATAGAAGGCTCGGTAATTAAACAAACTATGTTGCTTACTTACAATGATGCCTATTGGGTAGCTGGATTGATTATGTTATTTTCAATCCCACTTCTTTATCTTCAGAAATTTAAGAAAAATGCAAATATTGTTACCGATGCGCATTAATATTGGCAACAAATTGGCTTAAATAATGCCATAAAATAAAAACAGCCGGTGTATTTTATTACATCGGCTGTTTTAACCCAAAAAATTAACAATCAATGCAATGCCCTTAAACATTGCAAATGTTCTTACTTAACTACCAAGTAGCCAAATAAGATTCTAAAATTAAAATTTATTCTACAATTTTCCAAATTGTAAGCCTTAGAATTTTAATACCTTACGCATTTTTTGTAGTATTACAATATACAAAACTATTGCTTAAGCCATGCCTAAACTCCGTTTGACCACACAGCGTGAATCTATTTTTAACAACGAGGTTATCTCGAAATTTGAACTCTTTAACAGCCTTTTTTTAACACTGCCTTTTTACAAAATTAAAGATACTGGAACATTGTTGCCATTATTTTTTAAAAGCTGCGAAGAAGGGATCGCCAACGGCGAAAAGCCAGCTCAAATTATAGAAGAGTTTTTTGCGAAATACACAAGTTATACAGAGCGTAAGGATATTATCGATTTGCTCTTCCGCTTCATTCAATACATAGAGCGTCAGGTTGTGCTTTTTGATGCCGTTGAAGATGCTTCTTTTACCAAATTAAACACTACTGATGAGCAAAGTACGCTTGCGTTTATATTAAAAAAGAACGCAGATAATAAGCCAATGCTTTCAAAGATTGAAAACTTGATTGATGAATTATCACTACGTTTAGTTTTAACCGCTCATCCTACCCAATTTTATCCGGGCAATGTTTTAGCCATTATTACCGATTTAACGCAGGCCATTCGCGATAATAATATTACCGCGATGAACTCTTTATTGCAACAACTGGGCAAAACGCCGTTTTTCAATAAAAAATCGCCAACACCTGTTGATGAGGCATTAAATTTAGCCTGGTTTTTAGAGAACACTTTTTATTTTGCTGCGGCAAATATTCAGGAAGAGATCGACCAGAATTTAGATGAATATAATTTAGAAACGAAAAAGATATTGGAGCTAGGTTTTTGGCCAGGAGGCGATAGAGACGGAAATCCAAATATTCATGCCGATACTACTTTAGAAGTTTCTAAAATGCTGCGCCAAATTTTGTTCCGTTGTTACTACCGCGATTTTAGAGTTATTAAACGTCGTATTACTTTTAGGGGTGTGGAAGAAAACATTGCTATTTTACATGATGTACTATACAAAAATGCTTTCGATCAGACTTGCGAAGAAGAAGATATTTCTGACTTTTTAAGAGAAAATCTAAATAAAATTAAGGATACGCTTTTACAAGAGCACGATGGTTTGTTTGTTGATTTGGTTAACGACTTAATCAGGAAAATAGATTTATACGGCAATTATTTTGCCTCTTTGGATATTCGCCAGGATAGCCGAGTATTGAGAAGTGTGCATGCTTACTGCCGCCAGAATAAACCAATTTCTTCACTTTATCCTGCTGATTACGATAAACTCTCAGAGGCCGAAAAACTGAAATTAATTTCATTTAAAGAAGCATCAGTTGTTTATGCTTCAGAGCCAGATGCGCTAATTGAGGATACCATCCAAACCATTAAAGAAATAAAAGGTATTCAAAATAGAAATGGCGAAAAAGCTTGTCATAGGTTTATTATCAGTAATTGCCAGCAAGCAAGCGACATTTTGCAGTTAATCGAACTATTTCTTTGGAATGGCTGGAGTAAAGATGCACTAACAATCGATTTTGTGCCGCTTTTCGAAACGGTAAACGACTTAAAGGGCGCTGCTGATATCATGGATACTTTATACAGTAATCCCTTCTATAAAACACATCTGGCTAGCAGAGGTAATAAACAAGACATTATGCTCGGTTATTCTGATAGTACCAAAGATGGCGGTTATTTGATGGCCAATTGGTCTATATTCAACGGGAAAACTAGTTTATCTGCAATTGCTAAAAAACATAATATTCAATTGGCATTTTTCGATGGTCGTGGCGGGCCACCAGCTCGTGGTGGAGGAAAAACACATCGTTTCTATGCATCAATGGGTAAAGAAATTGCCAACAAAAATATGCAGCTAACTGTTCAGGGGCAAACCATAAGTTCGCAATATGGATCGGTAGAAAGTGCAGAGTTTAACATAGAGCAATTAATTAACGCAGGAATTTCATCAGGTTTGAAAGAAAAGCACAATGTACTTTTAGATCCTGAAAATAAATCTTTGCTCGATGAAATGGCTGAAGACGCCTACAAAGCTTTCGTCGATTTACGTGAACATCCATTGTTTGTAAGTTATTTAGAGAAACTTTCTCCATTGAAATTGTTATCGCAAGCGAATATTAGTAGCCGACCAGTGAAAAGAAATGGTGGTGGCGAAATGAAGCTTGAAGATTTAAGAGCAATTAGTTTCGTAACTGCATGGAGTATGTTAAAGCAAAACGTACCAGGCTTTTATGGAATGGGCACTGCAATGAAAAATCAAGAGAAGGCAGGCAATTGGGATAAAGTTGTAAAGGTCTATCAAGATTCTGACTACTTAAAAACCATCGTAGATAATTGTATGATGAGTATGAGTAAATCGGATTTTACAATAACAGCACATTTAGCGGCTGATAAAGAGTTTGGTGCATTTTGGACTCAACTACACAATGAATATAAGTTAGCTAAGGAGATGCTTTTAAAACTATCTGGACAAGAAACTTTAATGGCGAACTATCCTGTAGATAAAAAATCGATAGCTACCCGCGAGAAAATTATACTACCATTAGTGTTAATTCAGCATTTTGCTTTAGAAAAGTTGCAACATGATCAAAATGAAAAAGATCAAAGCGCTTTAGAGAAACTTGCCGTTAGAACGGTTTTCGGTATTGTGAACGCTGGTAGAAATTTGGCTTAAGTATCGTTGTTTAATTACTCAATTTGGCACGTTGAGCTTGTCGAAACGCTTTATGTACAATTTGAAAAAGTCCTTCGACAAGCTCAGGATGACAACGGATAGTTGATATGGCTTATTTTAGCATTTGACCACAACGGTCGTCATTGAGAGGCACGAAGCAATCTTAATGAGATGGGCTTAGCAGCTACCGTTGTAGGATTGCTTCGTGCCTTGCAATGACGTGTTGGCTGTTTCCGTTGCCAACACGAGACGCCTAAAAACAAAAAACCCTTTGCAAATCTGCAAAGGGTTATATTTCAAAGATTCTGATTGAAGAAATTATCGATCAATCGAACCCATTACTTTTTGACCGAAAGCGTTAAGCGCATCTTTTTCAGCAGCACCATCGCTTACCATTTGATGTACTTCAAGTGCACCACAAATATTGGTAATCATTTCGCCAGCAACATCAACTTCGTGTTCGCTAACGCCTCTGAATTCGCAGAAAGCCTCTAAAACCTCTAAAGTTGTCTCCAGTTGAGCAGGAGTACTGTTTTGAAATAACTGTCTTATAACGGGAATCTTCATTATTTTATCTTGTTAAAAAGTTCAATTAAACCTTCTGCTTTGTTGGTTTGAACCTGATCTACCAAAGCACCACCTTCAAAAGCTGCAAAAGTTGGTAAATTATCAACATTTGCAAATTTACGTGAGTTTGGAAGTTTCTCAGCATCAACAATTAAGAAAGCTACATCTTCATTTTCAGCAGCCAGTTTTTTAAACTTTGGTTTCATGATTCTACAGTTACCGCACCAAGATGCAGCATACTGAACCATAACTTTCGGGTTATCGGCCAAATACTCTTGAAGATTATCTTCTGTTAATTCTAAAAACATAATGTTTTATTTAATTAGTTAGCAGCTAAATATTCAGCAACACCAGTTCTGTTTGCGTTCATTGCTTCTTTTCCTTCTTCCCAGTTTGCAGGGCAAACTTCGCCATGTTTTTGAACGTGAGCATAAGCATCGATTAAACGTAAATATTCTTTAACGTTTCTGCCAACAGGCATATCATTAACACTTTCGTGGAAAACCTTACCAGTTTCGTCAATTAAATAAGTCGCTCTGAAAGAAACATTCGAACCAGAGAATGATTCATTTCCTTCTTCATCGTAATTAACTTCTTGATCTAAAATATCTAAAATACCAGATAATTGTCTGTGCGTATCAGCTAAAATCGGATAAGTAACACCCTCAATACCACCATTATCTTTCGGTGTATTCAACCAAGCAAAGTGAACTTCGTTCGTATCGCAAGATGCACCAATTACAATTGTATTTCTTTGTTCAAACTCAGGTAAAGCAGCTTGAAAAGCATGTAATTCTGTAGGACAAACGAAAGTAAAATCTTTTGGATACCAGAATAAAATAACTTTTTTGTTTTTACTAACAGCTTCTTCAAATACGTTGATTTTCAAGTCATCGCCCATGTCTGACATTGCATCAATACTAACACTCGGGAATTTTTTACCTACTATTGCCATAATTTTTTGTCTTTAATTTTGTGCCACAAAGATACGGCGAAAAGAACTCTCAATCAACCCAGATTCATTAATAGTTAATCGTATTTATTGATAGCGATATAGTTAAAAACTATAATCATTAAATAAAGTATAAAATTTCGCTATTTAATTATTTGTAAACGAAAGGATGGTGGTTTTGGCGGAGTACAGGCCCGCTATTCGTTGCAATCTTTTTGTTTCTGTTGTACTCTATTGTCGTCATTGCGAGGAGTAACGACGTGACCATCTATTTTATTTGTACAACAAAAAGTATTTTCACTGCTATCGGGTTTATGTAATTGATGTCTGTAATTCTTTGGCTGGTTTTAAATACGAGTTGCCCATTCGGCTAAAGCCAATAAGAAAAACATTTTATTCCGTTGGTTGAAACCAACGGCAAAGAATTGCACAGCATTGTTCCATAGATACCTTTACATGATTAACTGCTGGATGATATTTTCATTGCCGTCGTGCTTCAACCGATGGAACTTAAGGTAAAACAAAAAAGAATTGTCATGCTGAGCGTAGTCGAAGGACAGATTATTTTTTGTTTTCAAGCATCGAACTCGTCTTCGCCTACGCTCAGACTGACAATATTTTTGCTTATGTTAATGACATTTGAGGCAGTTTGTAAAGTTTTGTTTTTATTTCATCGTTCGACTAAAGCCAATAAGAAAAATATTTTATTCCATTGGTTGAAACCAACAGCAAAGAATTACACAGCATTGTTCCATAGATAAATTTACAAGATTAACTGCTGGGCGTTATTTCATTGCCGTCGTGCTTCAGCCGACGGAAAAAAAATCCCCCTTAATTTTCATTAAGAGGGATTTCTAAATTCTATTTCTTCAATGTATTTTCATACAATTTAAATATTCGTTTATATTCATCAGTCCAGCTGCTTGGCTCTATAAAACCATGATCTTCAACTGGGTAAACAGCAAGTTCCCAATTGTTTTTACCAAGCTCAATAAACCGCTGAGAAATACGAACAATATCCTGAAAATGAACGTTCACATCAACCATTCCATGCGCCATTAATAAATTCCCTTTCAACTTATCGGCAAAGTAAATGGGAGAGCTTCTTTTGTAAGCAATCGGATCGTTAAAAGGTTCATTCAAAATATTCGAAGTATAGCCGTGATTGTAATGCGCCCAATCGGTAACCGAACGCAAAGCAGCACCGCTTGCAAAAACATCCGATTCGTTAAACATCGCCATTAGCGTGATAAAACCACCGTATGAACCGCCATACAAACCTACATGTTTAGGATTAACATCATATTTTTCAACTAAAAATTTAACCCCATCTACCTGGTCTGTTAAATCTTTGCCGCCCATATGGCGGTAAATTCCCGTTCTATGATCGCGGCCATAACCCGAACTTCCAGTATAATCAATATCAATAACGGTATAGCCATTATCAGCCAATAAATTATTAAACATAAACTCGCGGAAGTAAGTGCTCCAACCAAAGTGAACATTCTGCAAATAACCCGCACCGTGAACAAAAACTACGGCTGGATGATTAGGGTTAGGATTTTCAGATTTATAAACCCTTGCATAAACATCAGCACCATAACGGTTTTTGAAAGAAACCATATCGGGTTCACGCCATTTGTAAGAATTAAATTCAGCTGAAGTAGACTCCGTAATTTTTACAGCTTTAGCGCCAATTTTATTAGCTTGAATGTATAACTCACCAGGTTTATTCATGTAAGAATAATTGATAGCGATATATTTTTCATCAGGAGAAAGGGTAATATCGTTTAAGCCTTTCATAGTGGTAATTTGCGCAAGCTCGCCACCATTTACACTAATTTTAAAGAAATTGGTAATCCCTGGATGTTCTTTATTAGCCTTAATGTAAAATGTGCTTTTATCTTTTGATAAGGTAACAGATTGAACTTCCCATTTTCCAGAAGTCAGTTGTTTTTTATCTCCCGTTAAAATATTAGTTACATATAAATGCGAATATCCAGTTGCTTCGCTTTGATAATAATAGCGATTATTATCGATCCAACCTGTACTTCCCTGGAAAAATCCGCTAATGCCAGGTCCACCAATCCAAGCCTCATCACGTTGGCGATCTAACAAAGAAAATTTGCCTGTTGCGGCATCTAATTTTAAAATCCAACGGTCTTTGTTATCCAACGAAGTTGCAATTACAATTGCTGCAGATCCGCTTTCATTCCATGCTGGGCCAAAGAAATTAACAGGTCTATCGGCATTTTTCTTTTTAAGCGTATCTAATTCTTTAGGATAATCCTTTAAATAATCGGGTAAATCTTTGATGCCCGTTATGGTTGCAGTTTGAATTGCATAAACAGAATCTTTCTGCGTATCGTAAATAAATCCTTGAGAAGTATTTTCGTTTTCGCCAACCTTGGTTCTGCCAGGAATATCTTCGGTATAGCCAGATGACGTTACGTAATTGGGTACAATGGTATTGTGGTTGTTTTGTGCTGGCGTGGTTAATTTATAAGTAATGTAATGCCCATCTGGACTAATAACAACACCGTTTAAAAACTTATCTTCAGTGTAAAGCTCTTTCAAAGATTTAGTATCGGCAGAGAAACCACCGAAACGACCTCTTCCTCCACGAGCACCACCGCTGCGTGTTTCAGCATTTCTTTTTTTAATAATATCGAATAGTGCAGTTTGCTCCCCTCTCAACCATTTATCTTGTTCGGTTGCGGGTTTAGATTCTGCTCTTCCAGCTTTTTTACCCTTAACGAAATTGGTTACTTGCTTGGTTTCAGCAGATTGTAAGTTGATTTCGAAAAGATTATCGCCTAATTGGTAAACGATATTTCCGTTGGTTAAAAAAACAGGACTGCTTTCTCGCTCCATGGTATTGGTTAGGCGAGTTTCTTTTTTGGTTTTAAAATTCTGAAGATAGATGTCCCCACTTTTCTCAACCAAACCAAGCGAATTGTCTTTATTGTAAGTGTAATTTAAGCTTAAAAGCTTTTCATCCTCTTTGTCAACAGCCTTAATTGGTTTTATAGCTGATGGCGTAATTTTAAAGAGTTCTTCTTTAGCTTTATTTTCTGGGTTCCAATTGAAATAAAGCGTCTTGCTATCTGCTGTCCAACGGAAATTTGTGGGTGCAATTCCCATCCATTTTGGGTCTCGCATTATTTTTTCTACAGTTAATGGAGCAATTTGTTGTGCAAAAGTGTATTCACCAGTGCAAAGCAAAAGGAAAAGTAAATATTTCTTCATGAATTTTTGTTTGGATGCTGCAATTTAGAGAATGAAGAGGCTAAAACTACAAGGAAATGGAAATGTTACAACATCTTACATTAAAGAGTTGCCACGGAACCACAGATTTACACGGAATAGGATTGAGAATTTATAAGGAAATGGAAATGTTAAAACATCTAATGTTAAAGCGTTGCCAAGGAAACACAGATTTACACGGAATAGTATTGACATTTTTTTAGTGTCTTCCGTGTTTCCGTGGCAAAAATAGCAGATAGGCTATCGAATCACCCTTCCAGTTCTATCTACATTTACAACATCGAATGGCTTTAAATACTCATTGATGATTGCCGAAAATTCTCTCCGTGTTAAAACCTTTTTTAAGTCGTATTTGGAAGAAAATTTATAGTTCTTATTCCACTTTTTCTCTATTTCAGTTTTTGTAGCATCAACAGCTTTATTTCCAACATAACTAACCATCGAAATGGTATTTTCTAAATTTATAGGAATATTATGATGATCATCAAACCAGATTTGCGCCTTGTAGTAATAGTCTTTTATCGGTTGTTTAATTTCATTGTAGGCTACTTCCTTTTCAGGATTGAAAAATAATTTTCCATCTTTAATATCGGCCTTTAATATGCCAGTAATACCAACTTTTTGTATAGCCAACCAATTAGAATCGATAACTTTTACATCTTCAAAAGGCATTAAAGAAAGTTTATAAGCCAAAAGTTCTCCTTGAATTCTTTTTAAGTTAGATAAACTGGTTTTAGTTTTATAAAAAGCTCCATATGCAGCGGTAGCTCCAGCCGCCTGACCAATTTCAAAACTATCCGCCCCGATGTATAATATATTTTCCTGATCTGGAATTAACAGATTGTATAACGAAAGAAAATTTGAAGTTCTTTGTAAGCCTCCAATTGTGGTTCGATATACGTTTTCAGAATAATTTATTGTGCTCGTTTCGGCTATTTTTAGACTAGGAATTTTTAGTGCGCTTAAAATTCTATCAGCATGATCAGTAACGATTAAAACCTTTGCTTTTATACTTTTATCTTTAGTGAGTTTTGCCTCCCAGCCACTTCCCGAACGTTTAATTTCGTAATACGATGCATTGTTAATCACATCAAATAATTTCGAGCTATCAGACCAGGTTTTGATAATTGCATTTAATATCTGATAATTCATTTCAGGTATCGCCACAGTATCCGCAAGTTTTAAAGATTTCCTTGCTCTTTTTTCAAATGCTTTGGTAACACCATTTTCAGGAAAATTTCTATAATCTCCTAGTTTGAAACCATCACTTTGTGTTAAAATTATAGCGTTTACGCCAGATTCTGAAGCCTGAACGCCTGCAGCAAAAGCAGCATTTGAGTTGCCTAAAACTAAAACATCTGTTTTAATGGTTTGCGCATAAATAACCACAGGGATTAGTAATGCTAAAACAAAAAACAATTTCTTCATTGCTAATATTTAAATTATTTGCAATATGCTTTAAATGGATGAGTTTTTGATAAAATGAATTGATTTTAACTAAATTTAAGGATAAACTCGGTGATGTCGATTGTGACTAATATGGAAGAAAAAATAAAATCTGTTTTCGATTTACAACAGCAGCACAAATTTGAGTTACGTAAAACTGACGCAAAAACGCGAATTGCCAAACTCAAAAAACTTAAGCAAGCTTTTGAAACTGCTGAAGAAGAAATATATAATGCTTTAGAAAAAGATTTACGTAAAAGTAGATTTGAAACAGCCGTAACCGAATTGTTTTTTACCTATGCAGAAATAGACCATGCGATAAAAAAACTAAACGGTTGGATGAAACCAAGATCGGTTAGCAAAACAATGAGTAACCTTTTTGCTGGCAATAAAATCTATTACGAACCGAAGGGTGTTTGTTTAATTATCGCTCCGTGGAATTATCCGTTTCAACTTGTGATGAGCCCGTTAATATCTGCGATTGCTGCTGGAAATTGTGTAATGTTAAAGCCCTCAGAGTTAAGCCCAAATACTGCGGCAATTATCAATCAAATCATCTCTAAAACTTTCGATGAAAAGGAAATTGCTTGTTTTGAGGGTGATGCCGAAACATCAACTGCATTATTAAAACTTCCATTCGACCATATTTTTTTTACTGGAAGTACAGCAATTGGAAAAATTGTAATGGCTGCTGCGGCAAAAAATCTTACTTCGGTAACATTGGAATTGGGAGGGAAATCTCCAGCAATAGTTGATGATTCTTGTGATTTAAAAAAGGCAGCAGAAAAGATTGCCTGGGGAAAATTGGTTAACGCAGGACAAACCTGTATAGCACCCGATTATGTTTTAATTGATGAAAAGCTAGAAGCAGTATTTGTAGGACATTATAAAGCTGCGGTGAAAAAAATGTTCTTCAACGGAGATGAAATAAATGAATCTGTTTACGGTAAAATCATTAATGAAAAGCAGTTTGCAAGATTGGGTGAACTGATTAAAAAAGCAATGAAAGATGGTGCGCAATTAGAATTTGGTGGAGAAATTAATGAAAGAACTTTAACCATAAACCCAACGGTTTTAACTTCAGTAAATGCCGAAAACGACATTATGCAGGAAGAAATTTTTGGTCCGATTTTACCGATCGTTACCTATAAAACCATACAACAAGCCATCGATTTAATAAACAAAAAAGATAAACCATTGGCGCTATATATTTTCTCTGATAATGTTAAAAATCAAGCTAAAATTATTAAAGAAACCAGTTCAGGCGGAACTTGTGTAAACGATGTTTTGGTTCATATTAGTAATCCAAATTTGCCATTTGGTGGCGTAAACAGTAGTGGAATGGGAAGTTGCCACGGAATTTTCGGCTTTAAAAACTTTTCACATGAGCGAGCTGTCGTTTTTCAATCCAAGTTCGGCATGACGAAAATGATTTATCCACCATATAATATGGGGCTGTTAAAATGGTTGAAAAAGCTACTATGATTAATGAAAGTTAAAAGCTTGCCACGGAAACACAGATTGATGCGGAATAAGGTTGATTATTTTCTGTGATTTCAGTGCTTCCGTGGCAAAAATAATTCTATTTAAATCCTTATTTTGCTTTCATGGATTTAGAACAACTTAAATACCCAATCGGGAAATTTGTAATGCCTGAAATATTTGACGAAAAGCAAGCCACAATCTGGATTTCGGAAATTGAAGCTTTACCAAATCAAATTAAAATGGCTACCGAGAATTTAAGTGACGAAGAACTTAATCAAGTTTATCGCCCAGATGGCTGGACATTAAGACAAGTTGTTCATCATATCCCCGATAGCCACATGAATGCTTATATCCGCTTTAAGCAAGCCATAACTGAAGATCTTCCAATCATCAGGCCTTATTACGAAGAGCGTTGGGCCGAAACAGAAGAAGCAAAGCATGCAGAAATAGACATGTCTATTGCTTTATTAGTCGCTTTGCATCACCGTTGGGTTACGTTTCTTAAAACCTTAAACATAGAGGATTTTCAAAGGCAATACACACATCCCGAACACGGAAAACAATTTACTTTGGCAAATATGTTGGGCACTTATGCATGGCATGGAAAACACCATCTGGCACATATTATTAATACCATTTCAAAAGGCTAAACTTGTTCTTCTTTCGTCAATAGAATTCCTGGTAAACACTTAATTCTAAATCAGGGATAGTTCGGTTATTACCCAGGTTTAACTCGGTACTATCTCGGTTCTAGAATCCGAATAAAACCTTAATTAAACCTTTAATAATTGCGACGAAATGGTAAATAGAGGCTACGCTTTGTTTTGCTACATCAAAATTAGCATCGCTGCACTCATCGCAATCATAATTGCATCTTCAACAATGGTAACGGTACTCATAGGCAAGTTAAAAACAGCACCCAAGCAAGCACATTGAATTTTTTTCTTGTTTAAAACGCTTTCCAGAACGCCAAGAATACTAACTGTCATTACAATTAATGTTACCCAGTTTACTACGACAGGCGATAAATTTAATGCAAAACTTAGCCCGAGGCCAAGTTCAATGAAAGCATAAATGTAACCCCATGCACTGAATTTTTTGGCTACGATATCATACATCGCATAACTTTCGGCAAAAGCCTTCAAATTCAACATTTTGAAAAAAGAAAACGTTAAGAAAAATCCAGCCATAAAAACACGCATAAAAGTCATGAAGTTTACAGCACCACTTTGCCATGAAACCGACAGCGAAATCGCTGTAACATAGCCGAAAATTAATAGAATTGGTTTGTAGGTCGTTGCCCATGATTTTGTTTCTTCAGCCAATTCACTATGGTTGTTCGCTGTTATCTGATATTTACTTTCAGGGCCGCCCAATGCTTGTTGCAAAGCATTTAAACCGATATGGTTATCCATACTAATGGTCGCCGAATTTGCATCTTTCGACACTTCTACAGCGGTTACATCAGGTAAAACCAAAAGATTGCTTTTTACTTTATTTTCGCAACTACTGCACGTCATGCCAGTAAGTTGATAGGTATGTGTCATAATAAAAATATTTATACAAAAATACCTTAACAACAGGCTAATCGCGTTACAGAATAATCATAAAATGTTATAGAATTTTTCTATCTGATGCACGAAGCATAGGTTTCAGATTCTTCGTGCCCCAGAATGACATAATCGAAGTTGCAGGTAAAAAAATAGCTACCCAACTAAAACCGAAGTCATGGTTAACGAACCGCCAACGGCTTTATCATTAAAGAAAGAAACCTCTTCTCTGTCGTTTTTTAAACCTAAGGTATAAATTAAAGGCAAGTAATGCTCGGGTGTAGGGATCGCGAGCATTGCATCACTTCCTAAATTTCGATAATCGATTAAAGGCTTATGATCGCCATTTGCAATTAAATTTTTGAATTTGTCATTCATTTCATTTGCCCAATCGTAACCGCCACCGTTAATCATTTCCCAACTTAACATACGTAAGTTGTGCACCATATTCCCACTGCCAATTACCAAAACGCCTTTTTTGCGAAGCGCATAAATCTCTTTTGCAATTTCGTAGTGCTGTTCGGGCGATTTTGTATAATCAATACTTAATTGAAGAACAGGAATATTGGCATCAGGATACATGTGTTTAACAACGGTCCAGGTGCCATGGTCCAAACCCCAATCGTGATCTAAACCAACATTTACAGAGTGAATTAATGATGGAATTTCGGCCGCCAGTTTAGCATCACCAGGAGCTGGGTACTGAACATCAAATAGTTGCTGCGGGAACCCGCCAAAATCATGAATAGTTGATGGAAAATCCATTGCGGTAACAAAAGTTCCGTGGGTGTACCAATGTGCAGAAACAACTAGAACGGCTTTTGGAACAGGGATGTTTTTTGCTAAATCGGCCCAGCTTTGACTAAACTCGTTATGCTCGATACCATTCATTGGCGAACCATGACCAATAAAAAGCGTTGGCATTAAATCAGTTTGGGGCAAGCCATGAGTAAAGTTTCTGAATTGAGATAATGTTGGCATGGTAGAGATAATTTTGTCACATTGAGCTTGTCGAAGCACTGATATGCATTTCCACAAGCTCAATGTGACAGGACTACTATATTAGTTATTTTGCTTGCACAAATTCTAAGTTCAAGTTAATGGTTACATCTTTTGCAACACCAGCACCAGTTGGGTCGTATTTAATGTTATAATCTAAACGGTTAATGGTTGTAGTTGCGCCAAAACCAGCCTTAGTATTGCCTTGCTGATCTTTTGCCGTACCACCATAAACTACCGCAAATTTTACATCTTTAGTTACATCACGAATGGTTAATTTGCCACTTAATTCATAATTGTTTCCGCTTAATTTTTTGAATGATGTACTTTCAAATTTCATTGTTGGAAATTTCTCTGCGTTAAAGAAATCATCAGTTTTTAAGTGACCATCTCTCATATCAACACCAGTTGTAATGCTATTTACTTCAACAGTGAAATTGATTTTAGCATCAGTTAAGTCTGGTTTTGAAGCAGCAACATTACCATCGAATTTTTTGAATGAACCATCAACAAAAGAGATGCCCATGTGCTTAACCGAGAAGTTAACAAATGAATGCATCGGATCGATTTTCCAGGTTGTTTGTGCAAATGATGCTACACTGATTGAGGCAGCGATCAGAAATAGGAATAATTTTTTCATAACTTTTAATTTGTTTTAATTGCTATGAAGCTTTCGGAAGTCAATAAATAATCTTCAGGCGATAACTTCCTCAAGTTTCATATTTTGCTAGTTTTTAATTAAACAAAAATACGCTGAAAATGAAAGGTTTAGTCTTGATGTATGATAAGAAAAAAGGCGTTAATTTTTAGCAGCCCATTGATTGCACATGGTTTCGCATTATGGCGCTAGATTTAGATCTCATCCAGTGTCTTTCTTTTATCCGAAGTTTGGGTTTTATATGCGGAAGGAGTTAAGCCGCAAACTTTTTTAAATTGAGCAGAAAGATGCGCAACACTACTGTAATTAAGTTGGTAAGCAATCTCGCTTAGGGTTAATTCGCCATAAGTAAGCATTTCTTTTGCTTTCTCTATTTTTTGAGCAATGAAATATTTCTCAATAGTTTGATTTTCAATTTCAGAGAAAACAGCACTCAGTTGCGGATATTCCAGATTGATTTGTACGCTTAGGTAAGCAGAAAGATTAATTTTTAATGGTTCTTTAGAGTAATGAACCAAATCGATAATTGAGGTTTTAATTTGTTCGGCAATTTGAGTTTTTTTATCTTCCAAAAGCTCAAAACCAAATGATTTTAGCTGCTCGCTAATTCTAATTTTATCGTCGGCAGAAATGTTTTCTTTAATGGAAACCGTTCCAAGTTCAACCGAAATAGGGTTAAAGCCAAGCTTTTCAAGCTCGGCTTTAACCACCATTTTGCAACGGTTGCATACCATGTTTTTGATATGCAGGTTCATTATTTCGATTTTATGGTTTCAGTAACATCACCGCAATCAAACATCATACTTCCGTAATATGGATTTTCGACATTTTCTTTCTCGTTTAACCAGCTTGCTTTAGCCATTGGACAATGCTGAACGAAAACTGTTGCATTGTTAAATTTGATGTTTCTAACTGTTTTAATCATTGCAGAAGAAATCATTTCGAAAGATTTTCTTTGTGCTTTGATGTCTTTTCCTGCCGCTAATTCGGATGCTTTTGCTTTGATAATTTTAGATTGCGCCATCCAAAGTGTGTGTTGTGCAGCTGGCAAATCTTTATGCGGAATTGCATCAACTTTGGCTGATAATGCTTTTACCTTTTGGGCTGCAACATCTTTCTTATCTGTAGCTAAAGCATTTTTTACATCGTAATACGCAGTTAATAACTGATTAAAAGCTACATCAGTTTTACTTTGTGCAAATGTTAATTTTGTACTTGCGATGGCAATTATAGCCACCATTATCATAATTTTTTTCATCTTGTATATTATTTTAAAACATTAAAAAAGTTAAATTCTGCCCTTAGCAGATACATATTTTTGGTATAGCGATTAGCCATATTCCCCGTCGCCTGGAAACGATAACCCAAATCAATTCTGGTGGTACTATTTAAAATAACCTGGATTGCTGGAGCCAAATCTAAATAAGATTGGCCAGTACTTGGGTCGGTTTTGCCTAACATTTCGAAATAGAGATTGAAATTCGGTTCTTTATAGTTTTTATAAACAACTGGTAATACCAAATAACCAGAAGATAGGCTATAAGAAAGCATATTGTTTGGCCTTGGCATACCTGTTACTTGTTTCTCGGAATCGTTAAACGAATGGGCATAGCCTAAAGTGGCAGATAAAGCCAGTTTGTGTAAAAGCTGTGTGAAAATAAAGCCACCTTGCACACCACTATTATCGCCTTCTAAGTTAATATCCCGAGTATAAGTTGGTCGTTTGCTTGTACTGATTCTTCCAAAAGCTGCTGCTCTAAAGTGGCTTTGAAGCTCATCGATAGAAAGAAAACGATACTTTGCGTACAAACTTCCTCCCTCTAAGCGATACTTTCCATCCATATCCGACAGGAAAGCTTGCGCATGGGCCATTAAGTTTTTATTGAAACCGATCATCACCTCAGGAATTGTTCTGCTTACAAAACCAGGATTGTTAAACATGCCTTCATTGGTTAAACGAACCCCAATTGATTTCGTGGGCATATTACTTGCTGGCTCTGTAAAAACGTATAATTCTTGACTAAAAGCATGATTGATTGCGCTAATAAAGACTAGCGCAATAATTAAAAACCGCCTCATTTTTTAAGAAAGAATTAAGTGATAAACACGGGTTTTTTTTCCGTTTACTACGGCTGTTCCGCTTGCGTAAGCATCAGAATTAGCTGAAGTGGATTGCTTTTTAAATGCAGAACCCGAGATGAAATTTTTATCAACAACCGAAGCTTTTACCGTTCCGTTTAAGGTTTTGTTTTTAGCGTTTATGAAACGATAAACGTTACCGCCAACAATCGCCTGGCCTTTATCATCAATTTTAACCTGATTGAAGGTGAAATCGGCAGTTAAGCCGCCGACAGAAAAACCAGCATCCTGAACTTTTTTACGAACTAAATCAAGATTGATATCAGCGCCATTTTTAAAAGTTAAAACAAAGATGTTTTTATTTAAATCTGGCTTTACGGTATTAATAAAACTTAATGTTTCTAAGGATTTTTGTGTTGCGTTTGAGCACATCGAACAAGTTAAACCAGTTACTTGTAAATTTGCAGTTGCGATTTGCTGAGCCGAAACTTTTACGGCAAAAAGAAGCATAATAATGCTTAATATTTTTATTGTTTTCATGATTTTTTGAATTAGAATAAACATTGCGCCATCGTCACTCTGAATTTATTTCAGAGCCTTAATAGCAATAGAGATGCTGATCGTAAATGTTCGGGACAGCATGACGGATTTGTTAATATCCTAATTCCTAAAAATGCAATTGAAAACGTGCAAAGCAACTCTTGTGGAAAGTGGAGGTGCCTTGTTCGAAATTTTGCTAAAAAATTTCGGGGTAATATTGGTAAGAAATTCTAAAACTGGCGGATGAAGAAATAATTGGATAGAAAATAACTTTGGCATTTGTACTTGTGCCTCAGTTTGATGACTGTCTTTTACTTTAACCGTTACCTGTGTATTTTTGCAGCAACCATCATCTTTTATCTTTTCTGCAGGGATATCCTTACATAATTTGCAAGAAAGCTCGTTACTAAAAAGTTTTACATTGGCCAGTTTACCACCGCAGAAATGCAAACTCAAAGCCAAACCCATAACACTAACCGCATAAAATACGGCCAAAGTAAGTGCTATTTTCTGTCTGAGTTTCATTATTACAAAGGTAACGCAAAAAACATCTAAATTGCATTCGTATTATTTATTGAATTTCATTTTTTAGCTTAATTTAGCCGCAAACACGATTCAAATGAAGAAATTAATCTTATTTATCTGCACATTTTCTGTGCTTTCTGCTTTTGCAGCTAAGCCTAAAAATCAATACATCCGTATTAAAACCGAATTTGGAGAATGTATTGTAAAACTTTATAACGAAACACCTTTACACCGCGATAATTTTTTAAAACTTACCAAAAAGGGCTTTTATAATGGAACGTTATTTCACAGGGTGATCAAAGATTTTATGATTCAAGGCGGTGATCCTGATTCAAAAACCGCTAAACCTGATTCACTTTTAGGTGAAGGTGATGTCGGGTACACAATTCCTGCCGAGTTTCGGGATAGCTTATTTCATAAAAAGGGTGTTTTAGCGGCGGCGAGAGATAATAATCCAGAAAAAGCATCGAGTGGTTGCCAGTTTTATTTGGTGCAGGGAAAGATTTTTACTGATGAACAACTAAATAGCGTAGAAGAAAAACGCCTGAAATTTAAAATCCCAGAATGGCAAAGACAGGTTTATAAAAACATTGGCGGTTCACCACATTTAGATCGAAATTATACCGTTTATGGCGAAATCATTGTTGGCTTAGATATGGTTGATAAAATTGCTGTTTTAACAACAGATAAAAACAATCGACCGAAACAAGATGTAAAAATGGACATTACAATTTTGAAAAGGAGAGAAGCGAAGAAGCTGGAGAAACAGTTGGCGAAAGGAATTTTGAAAGATAAATTGATTATAAAATCGTAATGAAAATCATCTCCTATAACGTTAACGGAATTCGGGCGGCAAGTACAAAAAACTTCTTCGGATGGTTACAAGCGACAAATGCTGATATGGTTTGCCTGCAGGAAGTTAAAGCATTGCCGTCTCAAATCCCAGAAATTATTGGATTAATAGAACAATTGGGCTACCATCCTTATTGGTTTCCAGCAGAGAAAAAGGGCTACAGCGGAGTGGCGATTTTAAGCAAAACAAAACCCAATCACGTAGAATATGGCTGTGGCGAAGAATGGATTGACAAAGAGGGAAGAATTTTAAGAGCCGATTTCGATAATTTTTCATTAATGAGTTTATACATGCCATCGGGCTCGAGTGGTGACGAAAGGCAGGTTAAAAAATATGAGTTTATGCGTTTTTTTGATGGATACATTGGAGAATTACGCAAAGAAATACCTAACTTGATTATCAGCGGAGATTATAATATTTGCCATACTTCAATAGATATTCATAATCCAAAATCTAATGCAAATTCCTCTGGGTTTTTGCCCGAAGAACGCGAGTGGATGCAACTATTTTTGGATAATGGTTTTATAGATACGTTCCGACACTTTAACAAAGATCCACACCATTACACCTGGTGGAGTTACAGATCTGGTTCGAGAGGGAAGAATTTGGGCTGGCGTATCGATTATCATTTAGTATCAAAGCCAATGGAAAACAGGTTAAAAAATGTAAGAATTTTGCCCGACGCTATACATTCAGACCATTGTCCTGTTTTATTAGAGCTGGAATAATCTCATTTTATGAAAATTTACTTTTGTTTCATTGTGGTAGTTCTAACTTCTAGCTGTACGCATTATGTTGTAAACGATGCAGGCTATATCAGACCGCCGAAAAGTCAAAAATTTTCCTATAAAAAGAGCTTCGCAGGCTTAAATCTTTCCTTAATTGATACAAATTCCATCTATTATTTATCAAACGGATATTACTATAAAAACAATAACGGCTATAAAAAGAAAGATAAATACATCCGTTTTTATAGCGATGGACGATTCAAGTTACAAGGATTAAAAGATTCACCAAAAATAGACGATATTAACAATCCAGATATTGGCATTGTTGGATATTACATTATGAAAGGCAATGTAATTAAAATGCAGATTTATGGTGATATCGACGCTGGTTCGATACAATTAGAATACGGCTATATTGATGAGAATAAAAACCTGATTGTAATGCACGATAATCCGAGGGTTGATTTTAATATCGGCTACAATGAGAAGAAAATCCGTAGACTGATAGAGAACTCGCCATTTAGCCCAGATGTTTATAAAAAAACGGCTGTAAAAGGGCTAACCTACATTGCGCCAAATTGGTGATAGAACAAATCGAAAGTAAACCAAATATGCTAATTACAAATATTAAGGGCCTTGTTGGCTTACATCCGAAAGATAAATTAGTTCTTCGTGGCGAGGAGATGAACAATTTGCCTGTTTTGGAAAATGCGTGGCTTTTGATCGAAGATGATTTCATTAAAGATTTTGGAACGATGAATGATATTCCTTCACAAATTTCGTCTCTCCCAACTCAAATCTCAGCTGAAGGTAAATTTGTGTTTCCATCATGGTGCGATAGCCATACACATATTGTTTTTGCAGCTTCCCGCGAGGAAGAGTTTGCCATGAAAATTCAGGGTAAAACCTACGAAGAAATTGCAGCAGCTGGGGGCGGAATTTTAAATTCGGCCAGTAAAATGCAAATTGCAACCGAAGATCAGCTTTACAGGAGTGCCTCTATTCGCTTAAAACAAATGATTTTGCAAGGAACGGGAGCCGTTGAAATAAAAAGCGGTTATGGTTTAACCGTTGAAAGCGAGATCAAAATGCTCAGGGTTATCAAAAAATTAAAGGCAAATTTTCCGATTCCCATTAAGGCTACATTCCTGGCTGCTCATGCTTTTCCAAGTGAGTATAAAAATAATCAGCAGGCTTACATCGATTTAATTATTAAAGAAATGCTGCCTCAAATTACAGCAGAAAAGCTGGCCGATTATATCGATGTTTTTTGCGAAAAGGGATTTTTCTCAGTCGAACAAACAGATCAGATTTTAAAGGCTGGCGCAAAATACAACCTGAAACCGAAAATACATGCCAACCAACTTTCAATTTCAGGAGCTGTAGAAATCGGCATAAAAAATAATGCAATCTCCGTCGATCATCTTGAAGAAACAAACGAAGAAACTGTTTTTGCATTAAAAAATAGCTCTACAATAGCAACGTTATTACCTTCATGCTCGTTTTATCTCGGGATATCTTTCGCAGATGCTAAAAGCTTAATTGCTGCAAATGTTGCTGTTGCATTGGCTACAGATTATAATCCAGGTTCAACACCATCTGGAAATATGAATTTTGTGGTTTCGTTAGGTTGTATAAAGTTGAAAATGCTACCAGAGCAAGCGATTAATTCGGCAACCTTAAATGGAGCCGCTGCAATGGAAATCAGCGGTACTTATGGGAGTATAGCTAATGGAAAAAAGGCAAATTTATTTATTACGAAACCGATGCCTTCAATTGCCTATTTGCCTTATAGTTTTGGTGAAACGCAAATAGAGACCATTATTTTAAACGGGAAAATTTACAATGGATAGTCTTAAAATATATTCGCAAAGCGATATTGATAACCTGATCATTCATCGTAAGGGAGAAAGGAAGCTTGGTGAAAACGTTGGAATATATAATCCGAATGACTCTTCATCGATTGATAAAATTTCTTTGGAAGGGCTTAAAAACAGCAGTGCAAAATTTGTGCTTTTAGGTATTCCAGAAGATATTGGGGTTCGGGCGAATTCGGGTGTCGCTGGTACATCTACAACCTGGCGTCCAGCCTTAGTGGCTTTCTTAAATATTCAAAGTAATCAGTTTTTAAATGGAAAAGAAATTCTTGTTTTGGGTCATTTTGAAATTGAGGAACCTGAAGATTCAGAGATTGATTGCTTAAGAGTTAAGGTTACTGAAATTGATAATTTGGTTTATCCAGTTATCGAAAAAATCGTTGCTGCGGGCAAAATTCCAATCGTAATTGGTGGCGGACACAATAATGCATTTCCGATGATTAAAGGAACATCTTTAGCGCACAAAAAAGCCATTGATGTTTTAAATATTGATGCTCACGCCGATTTAAGAGATCAGGAGGGAAGGCACAGCGGAAACGGATTTACTTACGCTTTAGCTGAAAAATTCCTAGAAAACTATTTCATGTATGGTTTACATCAAAACTATAACAACGAAGCTATTTTAAATCAAATTGAATCTAACCCACAGTTAAAAGCAGTGTTTTTTGATGATATTTTGAAGGGAATAGAGGAACAAAATTTTTTCACTGGCTTAAGTACTATTGCTGGTTTGGAGATAGATTTAGACTCTATTCAAAATGTACTTTCGAGCGCAGAAACACCATCTGGATTTTCTGTAAATGATATTAGAAGGTTGATTTTAACAAATGAAAAGCGTTTTTCTTATTTACACATCAGTGAGGGTGCAACGCGATTACTCGATGGCAGAGTGAGTAAATTAACCTCGAAACTGATCGCATATTTAGTGAGCGATTTTGTTAAGGCGCAGGCTTAGGGTTGTTTTCCGATAGATTCGGGAATCAAGCAGATTCTTTTTCGCAGAAACAGAGTAGCCAATGGGGAATACATAAATTAATATTTACAAATGGTCTGCCTCGTATTTTTCACCTGCTTTTAACATCAATTCAATTTGTTTTAAATCGTCGGCTGTTAGCTCTTCTTTTTCCTGCAATTCAAATACAGCAATCATATTGTCTTCGTACTGTTTTTCGGTTTTGATAACGATTTCGGTTGCCATGATTGTTTAAAATTTGATAATTTCTGTTGAAGTAATGCAAAGATCTAAGCGGATGTCGTGTTTATTAACATCATCAATCTTTTCTATTGCTGGCCACAAAGATAAGCCTATTTTCTGAGCATTTATATTTTCAAGAAACCGATCGTAAAAGCCTTTTCCATACCCCACACGATAGCCTTGTTTATCGAAAGCTAAAAGCGGAATTAAAACCATATCGATTTCGCCATTATGAATACTCGCTTTTTGAGGTTCCAGAATATTATAAATGTTTCTCTGTAAATCATCTATGCCCAAGTATTCGTGGTTGGTCATTAAGGCGGTTTCGAAATCAGCTTTCGGAACGATGATTTTAATTTGAGGATGCTTTTCTGCCAGCCATTCAATCAATAAAAATGTATTAGGCTCTTTCTTTTCTTCAATTGGCAGGAAGATGTGCAGCGTTTTTACCGCGCTAAAATCCAGCGTTATGAATTGATTTAACAAGCCATTATTTAACGATTCATATTCTATATCGCTAATCGTTAATCTATCTTTTATCGCTTGTTTTCTGATTTCGGCTTTTAACATCGTTTTCCAAAATTATATTTTTTTACAACAAGATAGGCGAGCGCTTGTTTTCAAATCAAAAACCTTTCTCCTTTCCAGCTGTTACCTATCGATAAAGCAAGATAATGACAGCTCAAAATAGAAATAAAATCTGGATTTGGATAACCAGTATTGTTGGCGGATTAATTTTAATTCTCGCTTTTGGAGCAATGTTTTTAAGTGCCAGATGGAAGCCGATACTTACCGAAAAAATTAAAGAGAGCGTTTACACCAGCTCGAAACATCTTTATAAAATTGATTTTAAAAGTATTAATCTAAACGTAATTACAGGAAGTTTAGCATTAAGAGATGTTACGTTAACTGCAGATACGGCTGTTTTTGATAGTTTGAAAACGCAAAAATTGGCACCAGCTTATATTTTCGAACTTAAATTAAAAAAGCTCCAAATTACAGGAGTTGGCATACTAACGGCATATTTCAAAAAACAGGCAAATGTTAATGCCATTATTTTGGATAAGCCTTCTATCAACATGATTCTAAATAAGGTTGAAAAACAGCCTGACACAGTTAAAAGCGAGAAAACGCTCTATGAACAAATTTCTAAAACTTTCAACTCGTTGCATATAAAAACGGTAAAAATTGTCGATGCGGATTTTGATTACATTAACAAAACAGGTTTAAAGAAGACCAAAAACTCGATTAAACACCTGAATATTTCAATAAACGATTTTCTATTGGATTCTCTTTCTGCAAATGATAGCAGTAGATTTTATTACACGAAAGACATTTCCTTTGAACTTGCAGGTTATAAATCGATAACTAAAGATAAAATGTACTCGATGAAAGTAGATACGATAACAGGCTCTGTTGCATCAAAAAAAATTACAGTTAAAGGTTTGAAATTAACGCCGCTATATCCAGAATTAACTTTTGCCAGGAAATACAATATCCAAAAAGACAGATATGATTTGGCTTTTGATAAAGTAGAATTTAATGGTGTAGATTTTATGGGTTTAAATAGCGATCAAAAACTTCGTGCAAAATCACTAAAAATTGGCCCAGCTAAGGTAGAAGTATTTATGAGTCGTGAATCGCCGCCGCCACCAGGATTTGATAAAGGCCAAAACTATCCGCACATGGCATTGAAAAGATTAAATTTTCCTGTGGATATTGATACCGTTAAATTAACAAATATTGATTTAAAATATAGCGAGTATAATCCTGCAAGTAAAAAAACAGGCTCGGTAGATTTTAAATCCTTAACAGGGAATATTTTAAATTTCACTAATGATACCTTGCAATTGAAGCGAAATAATCATGCCGTGGCCGATTTAAATTCACTTTTAATGGGAACTGGCAAGTTGAATGTGAAGATAGATTTTAACCTCACGGATAAAAACGGCGCATTTTCTTACAGCGGTAACTTAGGGAACTTCGACATGAAAGCTTTAAACTCGCTTTCAAAAAACCTTGGTTTGATAGAAATAGAAAGTGGAAACATTCAGAAAGTAGCTTTTAAAGCCAATGGAAATCTTCGCACTGCAACTGGCTCGATGAGTATGCTATATACCAACTTAAAGGTGAAATTATTATCTGATAATATTGACGGACAAGGCACAAAAGAAAAAGGGTTTTTATCATTTTTGGCTAATGCTGTTCTTGTAAAAGATGAGAATCCAAAGAAAGGCGAATCGCCAAGAACCGCGACAATGACCAATACAAGAATAAACTCTGCTTCATTTTTTAACCTGATGTGGAAAACAGTTTTTATTGGCATAAAGGATATTGTAGGGGTTGGTATCGTTCCTGAAAAGAACCCAGTAAAACAACAAAAAGTTATAGCAAAGAAAATTAGAGAACAAAAGCGAGCCGACAGAAAAGAGGCACGAAAAGAAAAAAGGGATAAAAATTAGGCGCACATTTTTAACAAATACGTTTTAAATGTATATTGCTGATAAAACAGTCCTTAATGAAATGCCAGAAAAAAAAAGACATCGATACAGGTTTATAAAATGGGCTGCGTGGATACTTTTAATATTGGCAGCAATACTTGCATCAATTGCCTGGTTTCTTAATGTAAAATCTCGCCCGCTATTAACATCGCAGATTAAAACGTTGCTTTATAAATCAACTGATAGTCTTTATACCATCACCTTTACTAAGGTTAGTACGAATATTTTAACGGGAAGTGCAACACTTCAAAATGTAAAAATTACTCCAGATACGATTCGTTATAAACAATTGGTGGCTTTAAAAAGAGCGCCAAACAATCTCTATCAGGTTTCACTAAAAAAACTGGTAGTTAATCATTTTCATCCTTTTATACTTTATCGCGAACAAAAGCTTCAAATTGAAGATGTTTTGTTTGATAAACCTGAAGTGTACATGATTAACAAGCAACTCGATTTTAATGAAAATCGAGCGCCTCGACCTATTCAATCGCCTTATACCTTTATCTCCAAAAGCCTGAAAGAGTTTAGCATAAAAAATATTCGTTTTAGAGATGCTAGTTTCAATTACATCAATAAAAATGTAACCAAACCCGAAGTATTTTCAATCGATGATTTAAACATTACACTTGTTGATTTGCTTGTTGATTCTACTTCCTTTGAAGACACCAAAAGATTCTATTTGCTGAAAGATGTTATTATAAATTTAAAGGATTATAAATATCCAACGCCCGATAAAATGTATAACCTGAAACTTAGCCAACTTGATTTCAGAGCATCAACAGGCCGATTAAGGGTTAACAAATTTGCTGTAGAACCACTTTACGATGAGATGAAATTCGGTGAAGTTGCTGGTTATGCAAAAGATCGGTTTAGTATCCTGATGAATAATATTTCATTAAGTGGCATTAATTTACCGCTGTACATTAGCAGGCAAGAATTAAGGGCCAAAGAAATGACAATCGCTAATGGATTTGTAGCGGTTTTTAATAATAACAGTTTGCCTGATCGGGGTAAAGTTAGCCGAATTGGGAAATATCCGCACCAGCTTTTGCAGAGCTTGGATGCACCAATTTTGGTTGATAAAATAAAACTAAAGGATATTGATATTAGCTATGCGGTTTATAATAAAGAAAGTCAGCAAAGAGGTCGGATTTCTTTTGAACATACTTCAGGCATAATTTCTAATGCAACAAATATTGCAGCGGTAAAGGTTAAAAATCCGATTATGGAAGCCAAATTAAACACTTATCTTCTAGGTCAGGGCAAGCTTGATGTCGATTTTAAATTTGATTTAGCGGCTCATACTGGAGATTTTTCTTACAGTGGGATTTTACAGAATTTTAACGCAAGGGTATTAAATCAAATTACAAAACCGCTAGGTTTGGTTCGAATTAACCGTGGTAATGTAGATAAACTTAAATTTGATTTTAAGGCTGATGATTTTGGAACCAAAGGAACTGTTGATTTTTCTTATTTCGATTTATCTGTTGCTTTGATGAAAAATGATCCAGAAAAAGATCATTTGGTTAAGCGAGGTTTACTTTCTTTTTTGGCAAACGCCTTGATCATCAAAGCTGAAAATCCCGGGCCAAATGAAAAGCTTATCTCCGAAAATGTAGTTTATGAGAGGCCTCCAAACACTTCTTTTTTTAATATGATTTGGAAAAGCTTGTTCGTTGGTATTAAACATAGTGTTGGTATTACCGAAGAAAAACAGGCAAAAATTCGAAGCCATATAGCCACATTTAAGGCCATTAAGGAAAGTCGTGAACTAAGACGGCAGAAGAGAATAGAGCGACAGAAATTGAAAGAAAATCGTTGATAAACAAATAATTGTAACGTTTTAATATATTTATGCTCTAAACCTTATAAAACTGAAATTATGATTATTGCCCTCGTTATTATTGGTTTCCTGTTTTTAATGGGAATTTTCTTTTACAATTCTTTAATTGGAAAGAAAAATCAGGTTACAAATGCATTTTCTGCAATTGATGTAATGTTAAAAAAACGTTTCGATTTGATTCCAAATCTTGTTGAAGTGGTGAAACAATATACCACTTACGAACAAGGAACGCTTACCAAAATTGTAGAGTTAAGAGCTAAAGCGGTTTCTGGAAATGTTAGTGATGCAGAGAAAGCTACGATTGATACGCAATTAAGTAGCAGTATAAAAGGCTTAATGTTAAATGTAGAAAACTATCCAGATTTAAAGGCAAATACCAACTTTATTAATTTACAAACAACCTGGACAGAAAGTGAAGAGCAAATTGCTGCAGCCAGAAGAACTTATAACTCTGCAATAACTGATTACAATAACGCGATTATGATGTTTCCTGGAAGCATGTTTGCTGGAATGTTGAACTTTCAGCCTATGGCGGTTTTAGAAACTGCACAAGAAGAACGCAAAAACATCAGCGCAAAAGATCTTTTCAATAGTTAATGGTTAATATTGAAAATAACGCAACACTACAAAATGTACTTGCTACGTTAGAAACCGAGCGGGCTAAAATATCATCAACGCAAAAAAAAGGCTATCTTTTTATAGGCGCAGGTATTATAGTTGCAATAGGGTTTTCTGTGTGGGGCATTCCTGTGCCTGGAGTTATTATTGGGCTTTTCGGTGCTATTTATGGCGGTATAGTTCTTTACAAAATTGCCGATGCACTGAAAGCTTATAAAGAAGCATTTAAAACTCATGTTATTGGGACAGCGCTTAAATCGCTAGATGAGAGCTTAACAATTGAACCTTACAATGGTATTCCCGTTTCTGAGTTTTGTAGCACTCAACTTTTTTCTGAACAACCCGATCGTTATCATACTGAAGATCTGGTTAGCGGAAACGCAGCGAAAACAGGCTTTTATTTTGCAGAAATTCATGCAGAATATAAAAGAGAGGTGCAAACTAAAAACGGTACCAGAACCGAATGGCATGATATTTTTAAAGGTATAATTTTCGTAGCCGATTTTAATAAAAACTTTAAGGGTGTTACATTAGTAAAACCAAAAGATCTTTTCGGTACAATGGGCGCCTGGTTTTCTAAAAATTTGTTTTCATTTAGTGATAAAAATGTAATTAATCTCGAAAGTACGGATTTTGATAAGACCTTTATCACGCATTCAACCGATCAGGTTGAGGCTCGATATATTTTAACGCCAGCGATGATGGAACGCATTTTAACCTTAAACAGAAATGCAAAAAATACAGTTTCACTATCGTTTATCGACAGCAGAATGTATATTGCGTTTCCTTTAAATAGGAATTATTTTGAGGCTCCTGTTTTCAAAACACTCTTAAATCCCGATTTATTAAATGAAGATATCGCGATAATTAACTTTATGTATGATATTGTTAGGGAGCTTGATTTGAATACCAGGATTTGGGGTAAAAATTAGCTTATATACTTTTTAATAATCTCCTCCAAATCGTTAATATCAAACGGTTTAGATAAATAACTATCTGCTCCAGCTTCTTTGGCCAACGCAGAAATATCGTTATTGGCCGAAAAATAAATTACTGGAATGTGTTTTAACTCAGAGTGATTCTTTATTGCTTTTGTGGCCTGAATTCCACCTAAATCGGGCAGCCAATTATCCATAAAAATGATATCGGGCATGTATGCTGCAACCTGGTTTTCTATATCACTAGCATTTTCAGATGTTCTGATTTCATAACCTGCATCTTCTAAAATGAAGGTACATAAATCTAAAATATCTCTATTGTCATCGAAAACGAATACTTTTTTTGTTTCAGTCATAAATTTTACCTTCCGAAGCGTAATTTATATTTTTTTAATTAATCAGATTGTTGATAAATTCTGCCATGTTAAAGGCATCCAAAACCACAACAGGTTTTACTTCATTAACGGCCTGTTGGGGCATATAAGGCATAATTGCTGTGTTTGGATTTTGTACAACAACTAAACCACCAAAACTGTTTGCAATTTTTAATCCAGCTACTCCATCTGCGTTAGATCCCGAAAGTAAAATACAAACCAGTTCATCTTTAAAAATTTCGGCAGCCGATTGAAAAGTCACATCAATAGATGGTCTGGAATAGTTTATCTTTTCTGAATAATCTAAAGAAATGGTATGATTTTCTTCAATTAATAAATGATAATCTGCAGGAGCAATGTAAACATTTCCTGGCAAAATTATTTCTTTTTCTTCTGCTTCGTTAACCGTTAATTTCGTTCTGTTTTTAAGCAGATCACTCAATAAAGAATCGTTACCTGTTTTACGGTGCGTAACCAAAATAATAGGGAAGTTGATATCGCTACTTAAGTCTGGAAAAATTTCTAGCAAAACATCTAAACTACCAGCAGAACCGCCAATAATTAAAGCACTACATTTTCTGGATTCTACAGTTTTCGCCATATTTTTTCCGTTCTGATGCGCTTATATTCTTTAGATCGATTCCAAAAATCTAAGCTTTCTTTGCTACCTAATGCCAAATAACCTAATTTTTCCAGACTGTTATCGAATAACTGAAAAACTTTATGCTGCAATTCTTTATCAAAATAGATCAGTACATTGCGACACAGAATAAGCTGAAACTCATTAAAAGAATGATCAGAAACCAGATTATGGGTCGAGAAAATCATTTTAGAGCTCAGTGTTTCATCAAATTTAGCAAGCGAATAGTTTGCGGAGTAATAAGAAGAAAAGTCTTTTAAACCACCTGAATTAACGTAGTTTTCAGAATATGTTTTTAAATGATTTAAAGGAAATAAGCCTTTTTTTGCTTTTTCTAAAACCGAGGGATTAATATCGGTTGCATAGATAAGCGATTTGTGTAAAAGGTTTAATTCTTTTAATACAATTGCCAATGAATAAGCTTCTTCTCCAGTAGAACATCCAGCAACCCAAATTCTGATAAATGGATAAGTGCCTAAAACAGGTAAAACGTCGTTTCTAAGCGCCTTATAGAAAGTTGGATCGCGAAACATTTCTGTAACATTTACCGTAATTTCTTCTAAAAATCGCTTAAAATATTGCTTATCCGTTCTAACGGTATATCTAAATTCAGCAAAGCTTACAAAGTTATCCAAGGCATACAAGCGTGTAATTCGTCTTTTTATTGAAGCATGGGAATACTCCAGAAAATCGTAACCATGTGCCTCTAGTACATCACTTAAAAGCGTTTCTATCTGTTCATTATCTATCGCGTCGCTAATCACCTGTTTTTGTAACTTCTTCTATCTGTTCTACTAACTCATCTACATTTATTGGTTTCGAAACATAACCCGAGGCACCAGCGCTCAAGCATCTTTCTTTATCACCAACCATTGCCTGTGCTGTTACTGCCAAAACGGGAATGTTCCACATTTTTTCTGATTTTTTCATGGCAGATATGGCTTGATATCCGTCCATATCTGGCATCATCATATCCATTAAGACAACAGCAATATTTTCATTTTCTTCAATAATGGCAAAACCTTCTTTGGCGCCAGGAGCTGATAAACAACCAAAGCCCTTGGCTCTTAAAACAGCTTTAAGAGCGAAAATGTTTCGATAATCATCATCAATTATAAGTACTAACTTTTGAGACATATTTTAAATAAGAGAATTAAGCGTTATGATGATTTTCGTACAACCAAACACGTAAAAGAGAAACTAGCTGATCTAAATCAACAGGTTTACTTATGTAATCGGAAGCGCCTGCAGCAATACATTTTTCACGATCACCCATCATTGCTTTTGCGGTTACGGCTAAAATAGGTAAGTTTCTGTATTTAATATTCTGCCTTATAGCTGTTGTGGTTTCGTAGCCATCTAATTCTGGCATCATCATATCCATTAAAACAACATCAATGGCGGGATTTTCATTTAACAATTTTAAAGCTTCTTTCCCATCGGTTGCAGCGATAACTTTCATTTGATGTTGCTCTAACATTTTTGTTAACGAGAAAATATTTCTGACATCATCGTCAGCAAGCAAAACAGTTTTACCTTTTAAAACATCTTGTAATTCTGAATATTTTTTAGATGTTTTAGTTTTTTCTTTATTCTTTTCTTCTACCAAGTGAAGGAATAATCCAGCTTCATCTAAAATACGTTGGTAAGAATGCGCTGTTTTTACAACGATAGAATCTGCATATTGTTTAATTCTGTTTTCTTCTCCTTTAGATAGGTTTTTACCTGTAAAAATAATAATTGGTAAGTTCTCTAATCCAGGTGTTTTCTTAACAACCTCCAAAGTTTCGTAGGCATGTTTATCTGGAATGCCCATATCCAGGATCACACAATTAACATCTGGTTTATGCAATGCAGATACACTGTCGCTAACCTTAGTTGCTATTTCGGTTTGAATATTGAAATTGCTTAAGAAATAACTTAAAGCTTTTGCATGTTGCTCATTTTCTTCAACAATTAACACCTTTTTTGGGTGACGACTAAGCGCATGTTCCAGTTTTTGGAAAATCTCTTGCATGTGCTCAAAAGCAAATGGCTTATTAATAAAATCTACCGCACCTTTAAGTAAACTTTCTTTTTTTACCTGAAGTGATGACATAATATGCACTGGAATTGGGCGTGTATCAGGAGATGATTTTAGTTCCTCCATTACCTGCCATCCATCTTTAACTGGTAATTGGATATCGAGCAATATGGCTACTGGTTTGTAGGCTTTAGCCATCTCAATTCCAACATCTCCACGAACGGCAACCAGGCCTTTATAATTACGTTTTCGGGTAAATTCCAAAAGCGTTTTTGCAAAAGGGGTATCATCTTCAACAATTAAAATAACTTTATCATCAGGGAGAATATTATCTCTATCATCCTCAATTTCTTGTGGGATATTTGATACCGTTAAACGAGTAACTTTTGGAGTTGTTGATTCCAGGGCAACAGGTTTTTCCCAGGCACTTTTTGTCTCGTTTTCAATGCCTTTATTTTTATCAATCGGCAGGGTTAAGGTAAAAGTACTTCCTTGGTTTTCTTTACTGGTTAAATCGATATAACCTCCTAAAAGTTTTGCGAGTTCTCTGCTAATCGAAAGCCCAAGGCCTGTTCCACCAAATTTACGGCGGGTAGAACCATCAGCTTGTTGGAAAGCTTCGAATACCATTCCTTGTTTATCGGGTGCAATTCCAACGCCTGTATCCTGTACTTTGAAGATTAATGCATTCAGATTTTCGTTTTTCTCGATGTTAAGCGTCACCGCTCCTTCAGTAGTAAATTTAATTGCATTTGATAATAGATTTTTCAAAATCTGTTCCAAGCGCATTTTATCGGTATGAAAAAACTCTGGCACATCGTTCGTTTTATCGATCACCAGTTTTAAGGCTTTTTCTTTTGCCAAAGGATTAAATAACGAAGCCATGTTTAACATTACCTCATCAATTTTAATATTGGCTCTGTCGAGCTCCATTTTGCCAGCTTCTATTTTAGATAAATCAAGAATCTCATCAATTAAACTTAACAAACCTTGTCCAGAACTCTGAATAACTTCTGCATATTCCTGATGTTCGCGATCCATTGCTTCATTTTCGGCCATCAATCTGGATAAAAGTAAGATTGAATTTAATGGCGTGCGTAACTCGTGTGACATATTTGCCAGAAACTCAGATTTATATCTTGTGCTTAATTCTAATGCTTCTGCTTTTTGTTGTATTTCTGCATTACGCTCTTCAATAAGTTCGTTCTTTTCTTCAAGCAAACTACTTCTTTCTTCGAGTTCTTGATTACTTTGTAACAGCTCTTCTTGTTGAACGCGTAGTTCTTCTTCTGATGCCTGAAGTTTTTGAGCCTGCGCTTCTAACTCCGCATTCATGCCTTCAAGCTCATTATGTTGAACCTGTAGTTCTTCTGATTGTGCCTGAGTTTCTTCTAAAAATTGTTGCAGTTTTTGACGGTTTTGAGCACCTAATAATGCAGTGCCGAGATCAGAAAGAATAAGATTTAGAAAGTGTAAGTGTAATTCGCTAAAAGAACCTATTGTGCCTAATTCTAAACCGCCAATCGAGATAGAATTTCTAATAATTGGTAACACCAATAATTGCGCAGGTTTTATATTTCCTGTTGCATAACTAACTGTTAATCCTCCTTGTGGTACTTCATCTAACAAAATTTGTTTACCTGATTTAACCGCCTGGCCAATTAAACCTTCACCAAGCTCCAGCTCTTTGCTTAAATCTTGTCCGTTCAGAGCATATTGTCCCTTTAAATGCAAGCGACCATCATCTTTAAACAAATAAATGGCTCCAATCTGGCTCTTTGTGTAAGTTGCAAGAAATTCGATAATATCATCAGCTAAGCTGAAAACATCTTTTTCGCCAACCATTTTAACATTCAGGTTTGCAACACCAGTTTGTATCCATTCGTTTTCGGCAAGCGTATCGAACGATTTTTTTAACGAAGAAGACATGGTGTTTAACGAATAGGAAAGCTCGCCAATATCATCTTTAGTTTGGCTATCCATAGTGGTACCGTAATTGCCTTCAGAAATTTGGTGGGCAATTTCTTTAATAGCAATAATACGTTTTTCCATTTCGAACTTTTTATCTTCAATTTCCTTTTGAAGTAAAACGCGTTCATCAAAATCGATTGAAACCTTTCTGTAAAAAAACAGGGTAATTAAAATGGCTAAAATTGCTGCGATTACAATTAAAACTGGAGTATAAGCAGTAAGCTTGTTAAGTTCTATCGTTCGTTGTTCTAAGAGATTTCGTTCTTCCTTAACCATTCGCTGAACAACTGAACGAGCTTGATCCATATAGGTTTTGCCTTGGAAAAGAACTGTTGGGTCTACATTGCCGCCTAACGATTTAATTTCGATTGTAGATTTTATGATGTTCAATCTACGAACCATAATATCACGAAGTTCGGCAATACTTTTTTGTTGATTTGGGTTGTCTTTGGTGCTTGCGGCAATTTTGTTTAAAGCCGCAAGAGCCGTATCAGTTGCGCCGTTGTATGGTGCTAAGAAAACTTTGTTTCCTGTTAACAGGTAGCCTCTTTGTCCTGTTTCGGCATCTTTTAAAGTTGAAATTACACCTTCTACATTTAAAATTACTTCGTCGCTGTGTTTAACCAGATCGGTACTTTTTATTAAATTACTAATGCTTATGTATGAAGCAAGCGAACTGATAAAAAGAATAATAAGCGATAAGCCTAAACCTAAACGTAAATTATTTTTAAGAGTTGTTTTCATTAAAATTGTATGCTATTTTTTGTTTGGGGATTTTTATTAAATGGTTTTTGATGCCTCTTCTTGTTCTGATATTGTTTGTTCATCAGTAGGAATAATAAAGTAGAATTCGGAACCTTCATCGATAACGCTATTCACGCCAATTTTGCCACCATGTCTTGCTATAATTTCAGCGCAAATGTATAAACCAATTCCTAAACCATTAAATCGGTTACTGTTTTCTTCCACCCGATAAAACTTATCGAATATTTTCTGCTGTTGTTCTTTCGGTATGCCAATTCCAAAATCCTTTACAGAGAGGTAAAGTTGTCCGTCTTTTATGTTTATAGTAACATTTACCTGATTAGTACCTGGAGCATATTTTATGGCATTGGTTATAAAGTTAATTACAACCTGTTCAAGTCGTATTTCATCGCCAAAAACCATTTCATTGGTTTTGCCAAGTTTGTTAATTTTGAAATCGGGATTGGCTTGCTGAAGCATCTCGATTGCATTATTAACCATGTTATCGGCGCAAAAGCTTTGCATGTTAAACTTCAGCTTTCCGCTTTCAATTTTAGAAATATCAAGCAAATCAACAATAAGGTCGTTTAATTTTTCGAGTTGAGTACTTGCCTTAGCCAGGTGGTTTTCGGCCATGGTTTTATCATCTCTACTTAAACTTCGCTGAAGTAGTTGGATGTAACCTTTTACACTGGTTAAAGGTGTTTTTAATTCGTGACTGGCAATACTAATGAATTCGTCTTTTTTATTTTCTGCTAGCTTTCTAAACTCAATCTCTTCGAGCAGTTTCTCTTGTACTTCGTTAAGTTTTCTGCTTTGCTCGTAAATACGATAAAAGGTTTTTATTTTTAGTAAAAGCACATTTATATCCACAGGTTTAGTAATGTAATCTAAACCACCATTCAAATAACCTTTTGTTATAAACCTTAGTTCGGTGTTTACTGCAGAAAGAAAAATAATTGCGGTGTCTTTTGCCTTGCTAAACCCTGAAATGGCTTCTGCTACTTCGAAACCATCCATGTCTGGCATTTGAACGTCCAGAATGATCAGCACATAATTATTCTTTAAAACTTTTTTAAGGGCATCTTCTCCAGATGAAGCGGTATCGACTTCGAAATTATTAGCTTGTAGTACTTTCTGTAAAGAAATTAGGTTTTCAGGCCTGTCATCAACAATAAGGATCATCTTTTATAAAACATTAGGGAAGCTAGTTAATCTTGTTTGATTTTAAGGGAAAATTACCCCTTAACTGAAAGCAAACAAAGAAGTTTTGAAAATGTTTTAAAAATTATAAATTATTTGATTTGAAGGTATCGCCTTGAGAAATATCGCCAGTTTCGAAACCTTTTTTAAACCAAAACATACGTTGTTGCGAAGTTCCGTGAGTAAAAGAATCGGGTGTAACTTCCCCTGTAGCTTGCTTTTGTAATTTATCATCACCAATGGCATTTGCTGCGGTTAAAGCTTCTTCGATATCACCTTCATCTAATCTAAAATCTTTTAAATTTTGTGCGTTGTGTGCCCAAAGACCAGCAAAAAAATCGGCTTGTAATTCTAATTTAACTGATAAACGATTGTATTCAGTTTCGCTAACGCGCCCACGGGCTTGCTGCAATTTATCGGAAATACCTAAAAGATTTTGAACATGATGCCCAACTTCATGAGCAATAACATAAGCTTGAGCGAAATCGCCTGCGGCACCAAAACGGTTTTTTAACTCATCGTAAAACGTTAAATCAATATAAACTTTATGGTCGCCAGGGCAATAAAAAGGACCAACAGCCGAACTTGCACTTCCGCAAGCGGTTTGAACACCATCACTAAAAAGAACCATTTTTGGATGCTCATAAGTTTTACCCATAGCTTCAAATTCTTTATCCCAAACTTGCTCTGTAGATTCTAAAACACCAGAAACAAATTTTGCCTGTGCATCATTTTCTGGAACGCCCTGTTTAACTTCTGTTGTTCCCGTTTGTGGTAACTGGCTAACCAATCCAGATAAATCCTTTCCGAAAATTAAACCCAATACAATAATAATAATGCCGACCCCACCGCCTAAAGCAGTTTTGCCGCCGCCGCCGCCTCTGCCATCCTCAACATTATTACTTCCTTTACCGAACCACTGCATAGCTTTAAATTTTTTTAAATGAATACCCTATTAATTGAAATTGTAACACTAAAGTATAAAATATTTTTTTTATTAGTTGAGGGATATTTTTTAAGTTGAGGATTAGCTGAAAAGATTAAATTTACAATTAACAATGGACAAGGATTTGAATTTCAAACTAACCAGGCCCGATAAATCAGTTTCTGATTTTGTAGAAAGCTTTTGGCTATTGCATAACCAATCAGATCAGGACAAAGATATTGTGGTTTTGCCCGATGGAAGATTGGAATTGACTTTTTCTAAATCTGAAGCTGAGCCTTTTCATATTGTCCGCTCAGGGATTGAAACATTCCCTTCAAAAGTGGTTTTGAAAGCCAAAACGCTGATGTTTGCCATAAGCTTTAAATTGCTTGCAACAGAATATATTTTTCAAAATGTTGTTTCTAATTTATTGAATTATGCAGAATACATGCCCTTAAATTTTTGGGATTTTACTGAAAAGGATCTTGAAAATTTCGACGGCTTCTGCGAAAAGGCCTCAAAAAAAATACATTCACTTTTACCAAAAAATATAGACGAGCGGAAACAGAAACTTTTTGATTTAATTTATGCTTCAAAAGGCTCATTAACCGTTAAAGAGCTTTCGCAAAGTGTGTATTGGAACAGTCGGCAAATCAATCGGTATTTTAACCAGCAATACGGCATTTCGTTAAAATTATACTGCAATATTTTGCGTTTCCGTGGATCTTTGGATCATATTGCGCAGGGGCAGCTTTTTCCAGAATCACACTTTACTGACCAAAGCCATTTTATCAGGGAAATAAAAAAGTTTTCGGGTGTTGTACCTAAAGAATTATTAAAAAACAAAAACGACCGATTTATACAATTTTCAGTGCTTGATAGGGAATAATTTTGTGTTATGAAATTAGAAAACAAGCAAATTGCCATAGTTGGTGGTGGCCCAGGTGGATTAACACTTGCAAGGTTGCTACAACTAAAAGGCGCAAATGTTAAAGTTTACGAAAGAGACTTTAATAAAGATGCCCGTGTGCAAGGTTCGCCACTCGATTTGCATGAAGAATCGGGCTTGGCGGCTTTACGTAAAGCGAATTTAATAGAAGAGTTTAAAAAGAATTTTCGCCCAGGTGCGGATAAAAAAATCATAGTAAATGAAAACGCAACAATATTTTTCAGCGACCATGAAACTAAAGTAGAAGAAGACTTTGGGAACAAATATTTTCGTCCAGAGATAGATCGTGGTCCGTTAAGGCAAATGCTGTTAGAGTCTTTGCAGCGAGATACCGTTGTGTGGGATAGCCATTTTATTTCCATGGAAAAACAAAATGATGTCTGGCTATTACACTTCAAAAACGGCAGATATGCCTACGCAGATTTGGTAATTGCTTCTGACGGCGCTAACTCTAAAATTCGCCCATATTTAACAGATGTTAAAGCTTTTTATACAGGCATCACCATGCTTGAAATAAATATTTACAATGCCGAAAAATTAACCCCTCAAATTAATGCAATGCTAAATGGCGGTAAAGTAATGGCCTTTGGAAATTCGAAATGTTTATTGGGCGGACAAAAAGGTAACGGCGATTTGGGTTTTTACGCCAGCTTTAAAACTGATGAAAGTTGGGCAACCAATAATGGTTTAGACTATGGAAATAAAACGCAGTTATTGAATTGGTTTAAAAGTGAATATCCAGAATGGAGCAACGTTTGGTATGAAATATTTGAAAATATAAATGCTCCAGTTATTCCTCGACCAATTTATTGCATGCCATTTGATCAAAATTGGAAAGCGTTATCAAATTTAACCATGCTTGGTGATGCAGCGCATGCAATGCCTCCCTTTGCAGGAGAAGGGGCAAATATGGCTATGCTTGATGCATTGGAGTTAAGCGAGTGTTTAACGGCTGATAAACACCATACTGTGCAAGAAGCAATTTCGTTTTACGAAACACAAATGCGTAAAAGAGCAGCAGTTGCGGCTAAAGATTCGGTTGAAAACGGTGAGCGAATGCATTCAGATACGGCCTTGCATGAAATGTTAACGATGTTTGGCCAACATTAATTGGCGATCAGTTTGGAAATGTACTGGAAAGCAAAAAGCCCAGATTTTTACTTCTGGGCTTCTAAGTTTTATTCGCTACACTAACTATTAAAAACAGCTATTGCTTTTTCAATTCTTGATTTTGTTTCGGCTTCGCCAAGTAAAACAGCAATGTCAAAAACACCTGGCCCAAATTTACCGCCTACCAACATAATTCTGAATGGTAACATTAATTCGCCAGGTTTAAATCCTTTTCCTTCAGCAAGTGCTTTAAAAGCAGCTTCTGCATCAGCAGCATTGCTTAAGTTTAAAGTTGAACCAAAAACAGTAAAAAATTCAGCTTTTTCTGCTGTCCATTTTGGTTTCACAGCAGCCGAATCGTATGCTGTTGGCGTAGTGAAAAAGTAAGCACTTTGTGCCACAAAATCAGGCAATAATGTACATCTATCTTTGATTAAATCGATAACTGTATTTAAGTAAGACTGATCTTTTACTTCTATTCCTGCATTTTTTAATTCCTCTGAAATAACTGTCGCCAATCGCTCTGCACTTTCTGTTTTAATCCACTCGTGGTTGTACCATTTTGCTTTTTCAAAATCGAATTTAGCACCAGCTTTACTAATTCTTTCAATAGAAAATTTTTCTTCTAATTCGGTTAGCGAAAATATTTCTTGTTCGGTTCCATCATTCCAACCTAAAAGAGCAAGCATGTTAACAAAAGCTTCTGGCATAAAGCCCATTTCTTTAAATCCTTTGGTTACATCACCTGTTTTTGGATCAGTCCAGTTCATCGCATAAACAGGAAAACCTAAGCGGTCGCCATCACGTTTACTTAATTTTCCATGTCCATCGGGTTTTAAAATTAACGGCAAATGTGCCCATTGCGGCATATCGGCTTCCCAGCCTAAATATTTCCAAAGTAAAATATGAATTGGTGCCGATGGTAACCATTCTTCACCACGGAAGGCATGAGTAATTTCCATCGCTTTATCATCAACTACAACGGCTAAATGATAAGTTGGCATTCCGTCAGCCTTAAGCAAAACCTTGTCATCAACAATTGCGGTTTCGAAAGATACATCGCCACGAATTAAATCGTTAAAATGTACATTTTCGTTTTCAGGAACTTTTATGCGGATAACGTGCGGTGTTTTTACGGCTAATAAGTCTTCAACTTCACTAATGGTTAAAGTTAAAGAGTTGCGCATTTGCATACGTGTTGCTTGTCCGTATTGAAAATTTGGAATTTCCTTACGTTTAGCATCCAAATCTTCAGGCGTATCGAAAGCGTAATACGCATAACCATCGCTAATTAATTGCTCGGCAAATTTGCGATAACTTGGCTTTCTTTCGCTTTGGCGGTAAGGGCCATAAGCCCCAGGCTTATTCGGACTTTCATCTGGTGTAATTCCGCACCAGTTTAAACAGTTTACAATATACTCTTCAGCACCTTCTACAAAGCGATTTTGGTCCGTATCTTCAACACGTAGAACAAAAGTTCCGTTGTGCTTTTTAGCGAACAAATAATTAAACAAGGCTGTACGTACACCGCCTAAATGCAAGCCACCAGTTGGGCTTGGTGCAAATCTTACTCTAACTTTTTTATCCATGGTTGGTTTGTTGAGCGGTAAGCGTTTGGCGTTAAACAACTAAATGTTCATCGCTATGCGCAAAACGCAAGACGATGCAAAGATATGTTTTTCATCTATTTTATATTGTTTTCATAATCAATGAGGCTATTATAATTTTAAAAGTATTTGCCGTTTGGTTTTAGGAAAAAGCATAATGGTTTTATGTTTTTTTCGTTTTGTTATTGTAATTTGGCTACCCAAAGCATGAACCCTTACGAAAAAAAACGCCGCTGGAAATTTTTCCTTCTCATTTTTGCTATCTTAATTGGCATAGCATCAGTGTTTTATACAGATTCATTTGTGAAAAAGATGGAGCGAGAAGAAGCAAATCAATTTCAGCTTTGGGTTAAAATCACAGAGCGTTCTATGCTCTTAATGGATAACGAAAATCTAAGCAGCATTATCGAAACCGTGAGGCAAAACACAAAAATGCCTGTTATATTGGTTAATAAGGATGATGTAATCGTTTCTTCTACAGGATTGGATAGCACTAAAACGATGTATTCGGGTAACGATAAATTAGTTTATGATAGTTTATATTTCGTAAAACAGTTAAGGCAAATGCAGGTTCAGCATAAACCTGCTGCTATGAATATTTTTGGAGATGAGTTTAAAGCATATTATAAAGATTCGTTTATATTAACCCAACTTCGTTATTTCCCCTATATCCAAATGGGTGTAATTTTTCTCTTCCTTTTAACGGCTTATGCAGCGTTTAGTTCGGCAAGGCGAGATGAACAAGACCACGTTTGGGTAGGATTGGCAAAAGAAACAGCTCACCAGCTGGGTACACCAATATCATCGTTAATGGCTTGGGTAGAGTTAATGAAATCGAAATTCGATGCTGAAGACGACCCGCTTATTGCTGAAATGGAAAATGATATTAAGCGCCTTGAAATTATAACCGACAGATTTTCTAAAATTGGTTCGAAACCGATTTTGGATGACCATGTTGTTTACATTGTTATCAGCGATTTTATTCGATATTTTAAAGTCAGAACTTCTGATAAGGTAAAGTTTAGTATTACTGGAGATGAGCAGGTGAGAGCAATGTTAAATGTGCCTTTATTTGATTGGGTTATCGAAAATCTTTTAAAAAATGCTGCCAATGCCATCGAAAATGAGGGTTCTATATCCGTAAATATTATCGAAAACCTGGCAAAAGAACAAGTTTTTATAGATGTTAGCGATACTGGGAAAGGTATTCCGAGATCCAAGTTTGATGCTGTTTTCCAACCTGGTTATACCACAAGAAAACGTGGATGGGGTTTAGGTTTATCTTTAACCAAACGTATTGTAGAAAATTACCACAGTGGCGAAATCTTTGTAAAAGATTCGGAATTAGGAAAAGGAACCACTTTCAGAATTATATTAAAAAGCAGTTTAACTTATGAACCGACCACAGCCTAACGAATATCCTGCCTGGGGAGAAACTTACATTAGTAAAGTAGATAAAGATATTTTTGAAATACTTGAAGAACAGGTTTTTAGTATTCCAGTTTTATTTGAAGCAAATAAGGAGAAAGAAAACTTTGCTTATGCAGACGGGAAATGGACATTAAAAAAAATGCTTGGGCACATTATCGATTGCGAGCGTATTTTTGCTTACAGAATTACTGCGTTTGCAAGAAATGAAAAACAACATTTACCAGGTTTTGATGAGGATGATTATGTTTCGAATGCTCGTTTCAGCGAACGCAATTACGAAGATATGATTGAGGAATTTGCTGCACTCCGTAAAGCAAATTTATACTTATTTAGAAGTTTAAACGAGGACGAGTTAAATCGGATTGGCACAGCATCAAATAGAGAAATCAATGTAAAATCAATTCTTTTTATTGTTGCAGGTCACATTATTCATCATGTTGGAGTATTAAAAGAGCGTTATCATGTGGTTTAAAAATTTTACTATTGATGATTTAAACAGCCGTCCGAAAAATCATATTGGTGGTTTGTTGGATATAAAATTTACGGAGATTGGTGAGGATTTTATAATCGGAACCATGCCCGTAGATGAACGCACACATCAACCTGCGGGTATTTTGCATGGCGGGGCATCAGTAGTTTTAGCCGAGACATTAGGTAGCATTGCCTCTTACATGTGTATCGATCCTGATAAATATGTTGCAGTAGGTTTAGAAGTAAATGCAAACCATTTACGACCTGTAAAAAGTGGTTTGGTTACTGGTATCTGCAAGGTTATTCACCGAGGCGCAAAAACTCATATTTGGGATATAAAAATTTACGATGAAAGAGGTAAAATGAATTGCATTAGCCGTTTAACGGTTGCAGTTATTAATAAGCCCCAATAAAAAGAAGCCTGTTTCGTTTGTACAAAACAAGCTTTTTATAAATTGATATTTATTTATTCTTTAACATTTCTAAAGCTAAAGCTGCAATTTCGCCTGTAATTTGTGTTGGCGAGTTACAGTCGCAATTGCTCAATCCGATAACGTAAATATCTTTAGCAGGAATATAAACGCCCATTGTTTTGAAGCCGAATACGCTACCGCCATGTTCTCTGGTCGCTATTCCGTTTATTTGTTTAACGTGCCAGCCATATCCGTAAGTAAATTCTTCGCCATTATTTAATTTGTATTTGCTGAAAGCTTTTTGTGTTTCTTTTGCATTAAGCAGGATATTCTGGTTTAACGCATTTTGCCATTTCAACATGTCGCCCACAGTCGACATTAAAGAACCTGAAGAAAAAGGAACAGTAAAACTAATTATTGTTTTATTTACATATCCAGATTCCTTTTTGTGATAACCGTAAGCTCTTTTGTTGATTACATTTCTATCACTTGCGTAGTAAGAATGAGCCATTCCAGCTTTTTCGAAAATATAATTTTTAACAAATTGCTCATAAGTTTCTCCAGAAACCAATTCTATAATATACCCTAAAATAACATAGCCAGAATTGTTGTAGTCAAATTTTTCACCTGGTGGAAAATCGCTGGGCTCATTTTTAAAAAAATCGACCATCATTTTTGGTGTCATATCCTTTTGTGCAATACTGGCAAGCGATTTCATTTTTGTAAAATCCCTTATTCCAGAAGTATGCGTAAGCAAATGATGAATCGTTATTTTATCGCCAGATGGATAATCGGGTATGTATTTGGAAACTAGGTCTGTTACCTTTAACTTGCCTTGCTCTTCCAGTATAAGTATCGATATGGCTGTAAACTGCTTGGTCATAGAACCTAGCTGGAAAACATTTTCAGAAGTTAAATTTACATCCAACTCTAAATTTGCCTTGCCCACAGCTTTTTGATAAACTGTTTTTCCGTTCTGTGCAACCATAAATACAGCGCCAGGGCCACTTTTATTGCTAAACGCTGTTAAAATCAAATCATCAACTTTAGTTTCAAAACTTTGTGCACAAGCTACCACAGAGTTTAACAGAACGCAAACGAAGAATAGCGAACGGGCATACATAGGCTTGAACACAAAACTTTTAAACTCTTTATATGCCACGTTCATGTTATTTATCAATTGCTTTCTTTTCGATAAGGAATGAGGTAATTAAACCTAAACCACCGAAAATACCTAAACACCCAAAGTAAACTGCAACCGCCTGACCTTCTTCGTTGTGGGTCATATTCGGGCCAAATATACTTCTTACTGTAAATAGGGCAACTAATAAGCCGATTCCAAGGCCAACTAATAATAAGCCGAATTTTAAACTTAAGTATGGTTTTGGCGCAGATTTACCAATACCAGGGTTGATACCGCGTTCGATCATTGCCATTTTTTCCTTATTCGATAAATAACGGATTCCGAACACCATTGCGAATGTGCCTAGGAAAATTGAGATTGGGACTAATATACCGCCTTCCATGATTATAATTTTTTAAAGTGTAAATATTTAAATTTTCTTTTTAGAACTTGTTCTGTGTATTATGACTACATGCTTTTTAATCAGGTTACACCCCGAGAGAAAAAACTTTTTATAGCTTTATATTCTTTAAAAACCATTTTGCAAAATCAATTGAGAAATATAGAAATCTTTTCTTCGCTAAGCGATGAAGCATTGGACTTACTCTATGTTCATGTTAGTTTGGTTAATCATCAGAAAGGTGAAATCCTAATCCACGCAGAGCGAACAGAACCATATTTTTATATCCTAGAGGAGGGTATTGCCAGGGCGTATTCTGATGGAGAAAATCAACAAATCACATTTTGGTTTGGGGAAAAAGGAGATATTCTATTCTCTTATAACAGTTATATTAACAATAAACCAAGTTACGAAAATATAGAACTATTGGAAAATTGCAGGCTTTACAAAATCAAAATTGCGGATTTGTTGGCCTTGTATTCTGTAAATATCGAACTAGCAAACTGGGGCAGAAAAATTGTAGAAGCCGAATTAATTGCAACAGAGAAAAGATTAATAGATCGTTTATTTAAAACAGCAACAGAGCGTTATCACGATTTTTCGATACAAACTCCCGAATTAATTAAGAAAGTAGCACTCAAGCACATTGCTTCCTATCTCGGTGTTACGCAGGTTACACTGAGCAGGATAAGAGCTACAATAAAATAGTTTATTATTTAACATATGTAAAATGTAGCATCTAACCACATTCATAACTTTGCACAAACACATTTTTATGAACTGGATTATCTTAATTATAGCTGGCTTGTTCGAAGTTGGCTTTACCACATGTCTTAAATTATCTAATAACTTCTCCAATATAAAATGGAGTGTAGGTTTCTTTATTTGCATTGCGTTAAGTTTTATGTTACTAAACAAAGCGGCACAAACTTTACCAATGGGTACGGCGTACGCCGTTTGGACTGGAATCGGTGCTGTAGGAACCGTAATTGTTGGTATAATTTACTTTAATGAGCCAGCCACATTTTGGCGTATATTTTTTATCTGTACTTTAATCGGCTCTATTGCAGGATTAAAATTCTTTGCATCGCATTAAGGGTTGTATGTTTTTTCTTGCAGATTAAAAGCACAAATTAGTGCGAAAGAGACTAAAATAATATAATTTATTTTCAGCTGTAACCTGCCTATCTTTAATGTAGTCTTATGGGTAAGTATGAAGCAAGAGTTAACAGATTTAGAGCTGATTCAAAATGTATTAACTGGAGAAACCAGTCAATATGCTTTGTTGGTAAAACGCCATCAGCGATTTGTTTTTACGCTTGCTTTACGTTTTGCTAAAAACCGTGAAGATGCCGAAGAAATTGCTCAGGATTGTTTTATCAAAGCTTATAAAGCATTAGGAACATTTAAACAAACTGCTAAATTTAGCACCTGGCTGTACACAATTACTTATACAACCGCAATGACTTTTCTGCGGAAAAAACGGTTAGATACTTCATCTATAAGCGATGAAGATACTTTTTTGCAGTTAGAAAACCATACCTCGGCATTTAATGCAAATATTTACGAACAGCAGAATAGTCATGCTTTTTTAAATGAAGCAATTACACATTTAATGCCCGATGATGCTGCCATTATAACCATGTTTTATAAAGGCGAACAAAGTTTAGAAGAAATTGGTGTTGCTTTAAATATGGAACCCAATACGATAAAAGTAAAACTGCACCGAGCCAGGCTAAGATTAAAAGAGAAATTACAATTTTTGTTAAAAGATGAAGTAAAGGAGTTACTATGAATACAATAGAACAACAACTTTGGGATTATATTGATGGAAATCTTGACGAAATCCAAATAAAAAACATCGAAGAAAAAATAGAAAGCAATGCTGCCGTAAAATTGCAGTACGAAGAATTATTAAACTTAAATTTCGCTTTTAGCGAGATGGAGCTTGACGAACCTTCTATGTCGTTCACTAGAAATGTGATGGAAAATGTTGCGCTCGAACCTGCGCCTGTTTCATTAAAAACGAGAGTAGATACCCGTATTATTTTTAGTATTGGTGCCTTTTTTGTTATTTCGATACTGGGTCTTTTAGGTTATATACTTTATAATTCTACTTTTACAATGCCCAATTTTGGTAAATATTTTACTGCAGATTTTAATTTAGATAAATATATAACGCCAACTGCAATGTATGTTTTTATCGGTTTGGATATTATTATTGGTTTAATATTTATGGACTATGTGCTAAGAAGAAAATTGAATCATAAGGATTAATTACATTTCTTCTCCCGTAGATTGAATTGATTATTTTATCCGTTTTACGGGATAAGAATTAAATAGACTTTAAAATTTTTAAACCATCTTTCCACCCACCATAACCAGAAGCCGCATTTATATGCCCAGCTTTACCAATATCTATAAATTCACTTCCCCATTTTTCAGCAAAAAACTCGGCTCGTTCCATCGAAATCCACTCGTCGTTTGTGCTGGCTACTATTATAGTTTTAAAATCAATTTTAAATAAAGGAATAGGGTCGAAGCCAATGGTTGGGAAAGTATATTGCGGTGCTTCAACATCGCTTGGCGCAACTAACATGGCGCCTTTAATCTTTTGATTATACTTTTGTGCCCAATGTACAATAGCCATACAACCCAAGCTATGGCCAATTAAAACTACAGTTGATAAATCGTAACCTGAAATGGCTTTATTAATACCCTCAGTCCAATCATTACAAGAAGGTGAATCCCAATCGATTTGATTTATTCGGGTAAAATTCGAAGCTGATCTTTCGAAATAAGTTTGCCAATGTTCTGGTCCTGAGTTGCCGATTCCAGGAACAATAAAATAGTTAATCATGATAAAATTTGGGGCTTGATTTATTAATAACGAGAGTAATTCCTTTTAAATTTTACTCAATAAAAAAGGCTGCCATCGCAAGAAAGCAGCCCTCTTTGTAAATATGATAGTTAATTAAATTACTTTCACATTAACGGCGTTTAAGCCTTTTTTACCGTTAGCAACTTCGTACTGTACTTTGTCGTTTTCACGGATTTCGTCGATAAGACCTGTTGAATGAACAAAGATTTCGCTATCGCCGTTTGCAGGGATGATAAAACCAAAACCTTTAGTTACATTGAAGAATTTTACTGTGCCTTCTTGCATTGTATTAAATATTAAAATTAAGAACGCAAGGTAAGTTTTAATTTTTAAAATCAAAATAATTTTTAACATTTTTTTAACGTTAAAAATTTGTAAAGGACAGATTACTAAGGCTTTTTAATTGCTTTACCAACAACGCCAATCGAAATTTGACTATTATGGGCGATTCCTAAAGTTGTTCCTGGCATTACATTAAAAAGATTTCTAATGTATATATCTGCAATTCCCTGTACTACTTTAATTTTCTGATCTGTATCTTCAGGAATAATGCCGCTGATACTTTTTACATGGATATTTCCTTGAAAATCGACAATTGCGGTAAACTTATAAGCAAAATCTCTGTATGCTCTATCTATATCAATTCTATATTCAGGAAATATGTAATTATAAGATGCTGTCCGTCCAGATAATTTATCGCCAGGTATTTCTATTTTTTTTACCTTAACAACTTTACTTTTTGGGATAAACACCACGGGTTCTGTTGCTGCAAAACTGCTGTCGCTGCTGGCATTAACTACATCAGAACGTTTAAGAATAAATGAAGTATCTGCTTTGGTTGGTTTCTGTAATTTATCGGCTGTGGTTTTAAGTTTATTCTTAATATAGGTCTGAGCATAAAAAGTCATATTCACATCCGAACGGAAATCTTGGGCAATAATTTTATTGTTAACCTGTACACGTTGAAAAACCAAACTATCTTTACTAATGTGTTTTACCTTAAACCACTCTTCTGCAAAATTGTAAAGGTTTCCGTGGTCAAATTGGAGGTAGAAATTTTGCATTCTATTTTTTTGAGGGCTCCAGGCGCTCATGGTATCTTCCTTAACAACCTCAATTATCCACGATGGCTTTTGCATAAAACCTTCGGGGTTAAAAGAAAGGCCATTACTAAACCTTCGCTTAACCTCTGTATATTTTATGCCCTTAACTGGCTCAAATCTAAAATCACGTAATTCGGGATTGGTTGTTTTATTACCAGATTTGCAAGCAGAAAATAAAGCCAATAAAAAAAGGAGGTAGCAAAAATTTTTAATCATATCTATATAACGCAACAAGCACAATTTTCGACTAAAATAATTTATTTTTTCTTAACGAGAATTACGTTAGCTACTTTTCGTTGCCCTTCATGATCCCATTTTTTATTATCCGTTGGATAATTGATTACGCCCTGATCGGCAAAACCATTAATCCAAAGTGTTGTAGATCCGCCGCCATCGAAATTAATAGCACTTGTGCAGCCTAACCAACTCATAATTTTAGTAAGCTCAGGTAAACTCGCACCTGCCGAATTGTCATTACGGCCATCTATTGCAAGTAAAATAACGCTGCCATTTGGTTTTATCCCCAAACACGTTCTTGGATGTCTCAATCTATTAAAATCGGTTGTGTCTAAATCTTCTTTAATGCCATTTAAAAAAAGTAAAGGGCCGTTTAGCATTATATTTTGTTCGGTTAGTTTCGTTTCCCAGTCATTTGTTTGATCCCATTTTTTTATGGATATTTTTCCATGCTCGATAACTACGGCTGCCTGTTGGTGCCTGGCTCGCTGATTATTTTTCTCTAAACGATTTTCGTTAATTATTTTACCGTTTAGGCGAACAAAATCTACAGAACCCCCATTTTTAACATCAAAGAAATTTCCATTAATTGCGGCAATTGCGGTATCTCTCAATCCGAAGTTACTTGTTGTAATGAGTTCTTTTTCTTCGGCATCAATGGCAAAAACAGCTTTTCTACCTGTGTTTTTAACTTCTATAAAAGAGATGTTTTCATTTGCAGCAAAGAGATTCTTATTGTTAAAATGATGTTTGAAAAGTTTAACTTGTTTAGCAACCCGCGTTTTTAGCCATTTAGTTTTTAAAAAGGTTACAGAGTCTGAATTTTGGGCAAAGCCAGAAACTGACAAGCTAATAAATAAGAACGCCAACATTAAATTTTTGAACATAGATCTCAGTTTTATGGAATAGCAAATTTAAATGCTCGCAAACTGACAATTGGGTTGTAACCTGAAAATTACGTAATGTTTTTTGTTAAATCCGACGTTCCAGATGAATTACCCTAAAGAAGGTTTTATTATCGCGATAAATTTCTAAAATTATACTTTTCGTTGAATTCGATTTGAAAAGTTCTGATAATTCATTTAAAGAATAAACATCAATAGGCCTGAAGTTAACGCCTATAATTTCGTCATCAGGGCACAGTCCCGACTTTTCTGCTGGCGAATTTTCATCAATTTCTCCTATTAAAAATCTTTTGTACTCCTGCTGATCTAAATAAACTACCATTCCAACCATATCGTGCTCAAAAGGATTTTTGAAATAGCTGTTGGGTCTTACATAGATAAACCCTTCCCCATAATTGAATTGAATATTAAATCTGCGCAATAATTCTGCTCCCAGATTTCCGTTTCGGTTCTTTAAATCTACTTTTTGGGATATTACAGCATAATCTGGAAAACCCGAAATAACGTCATTAAATTCGAAATGACCGATAGAAAACTCTTTTATCCGCCCTAAAAAACCTTTAATCTGTCCACTTAGACTCATGCCCAAGTTCGCTTTAATTTTAGTGTAGGGTAGCGGAAACTTATCACCGTTATACATTTCCATCGATAAAGCATGGCTTGCTCCAGTATCCATTAAAAATTTTGCGCTTATTTTTCCACTATCTGGTACTTCAACTTCGGCGTAAACATAAGGCTTAAGGTTTTCTATAACGATGGGTATTTTATTACCCTTGTATTTTATGGGGATATCAGGATTGCTAAAAATAATGCGGTTTTCTGAATATCGAACATCAACAATAAAACTATTGAAAAAACTATAACCGATTAGGCCGTAGATTTTTGTGCCCAAATGACCAGAGAGGTTAAAAAGATCTTCTTTTAGAATGGCCGTTGGTACATGGTCCATTTGTGCTCTGTTTATTCTTGCGGTAATGTTTTGCGAAACAAAAGCCTCAACAGTTTCTATTCCTAATCCTGTAACTTTAATTTTTCGCATTTTAGCAAAGTCCAGAGAATCTATAATAGAAGGCTCCGTAATAATCATCGGGCCTACGCCAGTATCTAAAAGAAAATCGTAAGGCCCTTTGTTGTTGATGTAAATGGGGATAATAATTAAATTCTTTATTGATTTGAAATGTATCGATTGTCTTTTTTGGCGATCGAGAAACTGAAAATCCTGAGAAAAGGCTGAGGTAAAAAAGTACAAAGTAATGCCCACGCAAATAACTAATCTGCGAAACACGGAACGCATATCAAACTTATATTTGGTTAACATTTAATTAAATTTAATGATTTAGTTTGTATAATTACCAATAACTTTAAAAGATGATTTATCACAGATTATTAAACTTTTTTTTATGCGCCATAATACTATCTATCAGTATGTTATTTGGCTGTTCAGCAGATAAATTAATGGCAAATAAAGTTTCTAAAGAATTTAGAAAATCTGCTATAATTAAACAATATCAGGTTGGTTTTGCGCTTTATAATCTGAGCGATAAGAAAATGATTTTTGAGCAAGATGCAGATAAGCAGTTTACACCAGCATCTAATACAAAGTTATTTACTTTTTATGCAGCACTGAAAATGATTCCAGAATCAATGCCCGCACTTCGTTACGTAGAAAGGAATGACTCACTAATTTTTTGGGGAACTGGCGACCCGTCTTTTCTTCAATCAGAATTAAAAGATAAATCAGCTTATAATTTTCTACTATCTACTAACAAAAAATTATTTTTTGCACCCGGACGTTACACAGGTGATTTTTTTGGCAGCGGTTGGGCCTGGGATGATTATAACGACTATTATCAGGCAGAAATTAACGAATTGCCTTTGTTAGATAATACTGTTTGGGTAAGAGGAAATCAAACGGGCGGATTTTCTATCATACCTAAAAATTTTACCTCGTGTTTTGTTAAGGATGCAAAAACAACTACGGGTGATTTTTTTGTGAAACGTAAATTTAACACAAACGAATTCGATTATGATGCCGTAAACGTAAAGGCAAACTATGTTCAGCAAATTCCATTTAAGGTAAGTAACGAAACCACTTTAAGTTTATTAGCCGATACACTGCATAAATCTGTAGAGATCATCGATATGAAGATGCCCGCTGATGCCAAAACACTCTCAGGAGCAAACCGCGATTCGGTTTTAAAGGCCATGCTTTTACCCAGCGATAACTTCATTGCAGAACAACTGCTGCTTGTTTGCGGCGATAAGTTAAGCGATACACTAAATACTAATAAGACGATTGAATATGTTTTGAAAAATTATTTAGCTGATTTACCAGAAAAGCCTCGATGGGTTGACGGTTCAGGTTTATCAAGAATGAATTTATTTTCGCCAAAAGATATGATTATGGTTTTAAACCTGATTTACGGCGAAGTAAATAATCAGGCAAAATTATTCAACATGCTTCCAGCAGGAGGTAAGAGCGGAACTTTAAAAAACGCTTATCCAAAAACAAATGAGCCTTTTGTTTTCGGAAAAACTGGCTCGCTAACAGGCGTTCATAATCAAAGTGGTTTTGTGGTTACAAAAAAAGGAAAGGTTTATACTTATTCCTTTATGAATAACAATTTCGTAAACCCTACAGCGGCAGTAAGAAATGAAATGGTTAGAATTATAACCTACATACATGATAATTTTTAAATTGAAATGAAAGTTTTTTTAATTGCGATAGCCATCTTTTTTTCGGTAAATGTTTATGGGCAGAAACAAATTGTTTTTAACTCTAAAAATTTGCCTCAGCCAGATACAACTTGGGTTTTTATTCCAAAAAAGCTTGATAAGAAAGTAAAGGTTCCAGCAGTAATACTTTTACATGGTTTCGGTGGAAATTATAAACAATGGAACAATATTATGGATGCTCAAAAATATGCTGATGAGTATGGCTATATATTAATTTGTCCTGATGGTTTGGTTAAATCCTGGTATTTAAACAGTCCTGCAAAAGCAGATTGGCAATATGAAAACTTCTTTTTCGATGAACTAATGCCAAAAATTAAAACTGATTTTCCAATTGATACCTCAAATTTATTTATAACAGGTTTAAGCATGGGTGGCCATGGTGCGCTATGGTTGTTTTTAAAGCATACTGAAGCGTTTAAAAGCGCAGGCAGTACTAGTGGAGGCATAAATTTAAGAGATGCCATCGGGAAATTTGGTGTTCCCGAGCTTTTGGGAAATCCAGAAAAAGATAGCGAAATTTGGTTGAAATATTCGGTAATTCAAAATATTGATAAGCTTGCAGGCAGTAAGAAGGAGATTATTTTTGATTGTGGCTCAGGCGATTTTTTTTATGATTCGAACAATGAAATGAAGAAGAAATGCGATAGTTTAAAAATCAACGCAACTTACATTTCACAGCCAGGTTCGCATAATTCTGCTTACTGGAAAAAATCTATAAAACAGCAATTCGAATTTTTCTCTAAACAAGTTTCTCAAAATCAATAACATCATATTTTGATGGATAATAAATTTAAATCGATTACACAACCATTTTCAAATACCATTAATGTCGATGGGAAGGATTATTTATATTTTGGCGGTACAGCTTATCTAGGGATTCCTCAAAATCAAGAATTTATCGATTTGTATATTGATGGGATTAAAAAATTCGGCTTAAATAATGGGACGAGCAGAAGCAACAATATTCAGTTGGGTATTTACAACGAAGCCGAGAAAGAAGCCGCAAAAAGATTTTTAGCTGAAGATGCGTTGATTACCTCGAGTGGGTATTTAGCCGCACAGCTTACTGTTAAAACATTATCAGCACTTGGAAAGGTAATCTGCGCCCCGTCCACTCATCCTGCACTTTGGCAAAATCAGCAACCAGATACGTTATCTGAGTCATTTAGCGAATGGAAAGTTAAAACCATTGAAACAATAAACGCATCTGCTCAGTCTAACTGGGTTTTGATCAGTAACTCGATGAATAATCTTTTCCCTGAAATTTACGATTTCGATTTTTTAGAGGAGGTTTTACCTGATAAGAATATATTGCTTATCGTTGACGACTCACATGGGATTGGTGTAAACAACCATGGACTTGGCGCATTTAGCCAATTGCCCAAACTCAAAAATGTGGAGACTGTAGTTGTTTCATCCATGGCAAAAGCATTAGGCGTCGATGCTGGCCTGGTTTTGGGATCAAAAGAAATCATTAAAAAGCTTAAATTGTCAAATACTTTCGTAGGTGCTTCACCTCCTTCGGCGGCAGGTCTTTATGCCTTTATATATGCAAGAGATATTTATCAAAAAGCCTGGGAAAATCTTCAAAAAAATATTGTTCATTTTAACGATGCTATAAATTTAACCTGGAAATTTGAACAAGGCTTTCCAGCCTACCTGATTAATTATCCAAACTTAGCCGAGGATCTTTTAAAACATCAAATTTTAATTTCCTCTTTTCCTTATCCAGCCCCAACTGATAAACCTTTAAATCGTATTGTGCTTTCAAGTTGGCATACCGATGCAGATATTAAAATACTAATTTTAGCCTTGAAATAAGTTTATCGCTCAAAAAAATTAATGTTAATCAAATAAATAAAATTAACACTATATTTATTTCCAGCTAACATTAACCAAGTAGTTTTGAGCCATTGTCAGATTATATCCAAAATATACGGCAGGGAAACCATACATCTTTCGAAATAGTTTTTAAACTATGGCATAAAAAAGTGTATGGCTATTTTTTAAAAAAAACAGCTTCTGATGATTTAGCTGAAGAACTTACACAGCTTGCTTTTATTAAGCTTTGGCGATTCAAACATACGTTAACCGAAGACTTTCCTTTAGATGTGCAATTGTTTAAAATTGCTAAAACTACATTGCTAGATTATTTTAAAAAACTAGCAAATGATGAACGAAATCTAAAAATTTATAGCGCAGATTTGGCTGATAAAATAGCTGAACAAAGTCTTCAGTTTGATATCAATAAACAATTAGAAGTTGTTTTAAACTGCTTACCGCCTACACGAAAACAAGTTTTCGTTTTAAACCGTGTTCATGGATATTCTTACAAAGAAATTGCAGAAAAACTTTCCATCTCTCCAAGAACGGTAGAAAAACACATTTCTTTAGCCATTAAGCAACTTAATGGCTATGCCTATTTGCCTATATTTATCTTTCTGCTAGATTTATTAGCTAAATAAAAAAAATATTTCAATCCCGTTACGGGTTATTCCTAAATCCAATCGTATTAGTAGTATGAACATATCTGATGAGCTCTTAAGCAGGTATTTTAAAGGTATTTGTACACCCGAAGAAAAACTTTTGGTGGTAAATTATTTAAAACAAATAGATGATTTACCCGAGCATTATTTGAGTAAAAACGATTGGGATGATGCAGATGATGCGTTGATTTCAAACGAGAAGAGTGACGAAATATTTGAAGCGGTTAAGAAACAAACTTTAGCAAAATCAATAAGAATAAAATGGCTCAAAATTACATCGGCGGCAGCAGTTGTTGTTGTATTGCTTAGCGTTGGATTTTTATTGTTAAATAAGCCCGAAATAGTTCCAGATTTCGTAAAGAGTAAAGCGGTTAAAAAGGAAACAATTAACTGGAAATCGATTGTGAATTATACAAGTTACAATCAATCGATGGCTTTGCCAGATGGTTCTACAGTAAAAATATATCCAGGAGGGGAATTAAGATATGCCGTTCCCTTTGTTAAGGCAAAACGTGAAATTTATTTAAAAGGTAAGGGCTTTTTTCAGGTTACTAAAGATAAGAAACACCCGTTTATTGTTTACGCTAAAGGAATATCAACTACTGCATTAGGAACATCTTTTACCATTACCGCAACCGAACAGGATAAACTCATAAAGGTGGAGTTACATACGGGTAAAGTTTGGGTTAAAAATATTAGTGCTGATAAATCGGTTTTAACTTTCGATAAAATTTTGTTGCCAGGAAGTGAATTAGTTTACAACAGCATCAAACATCAGGTTAAAGTAGTTGATCAAGCTATGCTTGCGAAGGAATTACCAAAACTTAACGAACTTAACTTTAAACAAGCATCGCTAAAAGAGGTGTTTGATAAAATACAAGAACACTATAAAGTTAAAATTATTTATAACGCTGATGAATTAGATGAAATTTCATTTACGGGTACAATCGATTTAAATCGTAAGGCAGAAAAAATTCTTGAAGAGATAACCGAATTAAACAAACTTAACCAAACTAAAACAACTGAAGGCTACCTGATTACCAAATAAACCAATAATATATTTTGAATAAACGAGCTGCTAAAAAATAGCGGAAAAGGAATCTTTTTGCAAAAAAAAAACAAACTAATAATTATAACTATGTTTAGAAAATTTACAAAACACTTGTTCTTTTGCATGCTGTTAATAACAGCTGGTGCAACTGCCCGAGCTCAAACATCCGAGATAACGGGGATTGTAAAAGATGAAACGGGCCAGCCATTAATTGGTTCTTCTATTCTTTTACTAAATACTAAAACCAACGAAAAAAAGGGGGTTATGGTTAATGCAGATGGAAAGTTTTCCATCTCTGGCTTAACAGCAAACGTTCCTTATAACATTAGCGCTTCATTTATTGGTTACACAACCAAAACAATTGAAAATTACATTTTAAAAGCAGGAGAGCAGGCAACACTTTTAATTCAATTGGCTCCCGAATCGGCTAAACTAACAGATGTTGTAATTGTAGGTTATGGCAGTCAGAAAAAGAAGGATGTGACCACTGCAATTGCAAGTATAAAAGCCTCTGATTTGGAGAATCAACCAATTAATAATGCTGCAGAAGCAATGGTTGGTAAAATGGCAGGCGTTCAGGTTTCGCAAGGATCGGGTGCACCAGGCGGTGCATTATCCATTAAGGTACGTGGCGTTGGTACAATTACAGCTGGTTCAAATCCTTTATATGTAATTGATGGCGTTCCGATTTCAAATGATAATATCAACACAATTAATACCAATGATATTGCATCCATAGAAGTATTAAAAGATGCATCATCAGCTGCAATTTATGGTTCTCGTGGATCAAATGGTGTGGTTTTGATAACGACCAAACAAGGTAAAACTGGTATAGCATCAATCAGCGTAAATAGTTACACGGGCTGGCAAAGTTTGGCGCATAAAATTGATATGATGGATGCATATCAGTATGCTCAAATGACGCTTGAATCGAGAAATAATACTTATGCCGATGCCATGGATGCGATTAATCGTCGTAATGTTGCGAATGGATCGGCAACAATCGCATACAGCATTAACGATACCAATGTGCAGCGTTTGGTTAATTCTGGAAATAATACGAGTGCCGTTATTCCTACAGAAATTCTGCCTTATTTAAGCGGACAACAAGGTTTAACAAATACAGATTGGCAAGATGAAATTTTCAGAACAGCAAAAATTCAAAATCATTCAATTTCTGCTTCGGGCGGAAGTGAAACCATGAAATATTATGCTTCTTTAGAATATTTTGATCAAGATGGTATCATTTTAAATAGCGGATTTAAACGTTATAGTGGTCGGTTAAATTTAGATGGCAAAAAAGGAATTTTCAGGTATGGTGTAAATATAACGCCATCAGTAATTAAAGAAAAAAGGCTAAATGCCAACGGTGCTTATAACGCTGGGAATGCAAACGGCTTAAATACAGGTGGTATTGTAGCTTCTGCGCTTCATTATTCTCCACTCTGGCCAGTTTACAATGCAAATGGTAGCTATAGTTTTGCACAAAACTCTTGGAGTCCTGGTCAGGTAACCACTTTGCCTAATGGTTCTACAATAACTGGTAACGGAGAAACTCAGGCCTGGAATCCTGTTGCTTTAGCGATGTTGCAAAAGGATGATGTAGGCTCAAACAGATTAACAGGAAGCACGTTTATTGAGGCAGAAATTATCAAGGATTTGAAATATAAACTCCAATTAGGTGTTGATATTTTCAGCAGCGCTGAAGATACTTTCCGTCCTTCGATTATTCCATTATCAAATACGGCAGGCAATCCATTATCTGATGCTCAAGCGAGTTCCAGAACGATTAAAGAAACCAACTGGTTATTAGAACATACTTTAAATTACACTAAAACATTCGGTGATCATAACCTGAATGCATTATTGGGCTGGTCTAACCAGAAAGATGATTTAAGCGGAAATTATGCTGTTGCCACCAGAGGTTTTATTAGCGATCAAATCGAATATTTAAGTGCGGGCTTAGTTACCAACGGAACATCAACAAGACAACAATGGTCTTTGGCCTCTGGTATTGCCCGATTGCAATACAGCTATAAAGGCAAATACTTATTCACGGGGTCGGTAAGGGCAGATGGTTCATCTAGATTTGGATCAAATAATAAATGGGGTTACTTCCCATCTGCTTCTGTGGGTTGGAGATTATCAGAAGAAGAATTTTTGAAAAACAGTAAAGCTATTTCCGATTTAAAACTTAGAGCAAGTTTAGGACAAACTGGTAACTTCAATATACCAAATTATTTGGCTCAAGGGGCCATGACTAATTATGGTTATGTTTTTGGGGGTGGAACTCCTGGCGTTGTTAACGGTGCCGCTCCTTTTGCACAACCTAACGATGATTTAAGCTGGGAAAAAACAACACAATTAAATATTGGTTTAGATGTTGCTTTCTGGAACAATCAGTTAACATTATCAGTTGATGCCTACAACAGTAATACTACTGATTTATTACTAAATGTTCCTGTGCCATTATCTACAGGCTTCTCTTCTGAATTAAAAAATATTGGTAAAGTAAACAATAAAGGTGTTGATATAAACTTAGGTACCACACAACAGTTTGGCGCTGTAAAATGGACTGCCAGCGGTAACTTCTCTAAAAACAAAAATAAGGTAGTAGAATTAGGACCAGGGAATGCAGACATTATAAGCACAGGTTCAGTTGCCAATGCTTATTTCCTAACAAGAGTTGGCGAACCAATCGGATCATATTATTTACCTGTTGTTTTAGGTGTTTTCAAAAACCAGGCAGAGGTAAATGCTTATCCTCATTACTTAGATACTCAAGGTAATTTTGATTTAAATACGGCTAAACCAGGCGATTTTAAATTTAAAGATGTTGATGGTGACGGCGTGATCGATTTAACTAAGGATCGTGAAATCGTTGGTAACTACTTGCCAAAATTCACTTACGGTTTTGCTACATCGGCAGAATATAAAGGCATAGATCTAAATGTTTCGATGCAGGGTGTTTATGGAAACAAAATTCTTAATCTTTCTCGTAGATATTTTGCTAATAAGGAAGGTAACATGAATAACATGATTAGCTCTTTAGATAGATGGGTTTCAGAAAGTAATCCAGGTAGCGGACAAGACGTAAGAGCAAACCGTGTGGCTAAAGGCAGTAATGGAACAACCTCAACATGGCATGTAGAAGATGGCTCTTATTTGCGAATCCGAAATATTGCATTGGGTTATACTCTTCCAACGGATTTGATTAAGAAACTTTCCTTAACTAAGGTTAGATTATATGTTTCGATGCAAAATCCATTTACTTTTACAAAATATACAGGTTACAATCCTGAGGTTACAAATCGTTCAGCAGCTACTACAAACGGAGAAGATTATGGTGTTTATCCGACGGCGAAAACAACTTCAATCGGTTTAAACATCACTTTATAAAATTAAGACCATGAAAAAATATATCATACCAATCATAACATGTGGCTTAATCATTACGGCTACTTCTTGCAAAAAGTTTTTAGATTTAAAACCACTTGATTCTTACACAGAAAATACCTTTTATGTTGATGAAAAAGGCTTACAAGGCGGTTTGGTAAGTTGTTACGATGCCCTGCAAACCGATAGTTTGTACGGAAACAACATGCTTACCCTAGGTGAAATTCGTGGCGACAATGTTACGGATAACGACCCGGGTTCTGGCGCTGGTGTACGTAACTCTATCGAGGTTTTCTCTGAAACATCCGCCAATGCAATTCTTTCAGCTTCGTGGCAAGGACATTATAAAGCAATTTATCGTTCTAACATTATTTTAGATCGTGCACCTGGAATTAGCATGGCCGATGCAACTAAAAATCAAATTATTGGGCAAGCGAAATTTATCAGAGCATTAAGTTATTTTAACTTAACGCGTTTGTGGGGTAATGTTCCTTTAGTTTTAACCGTTCAGAAAACGGCCGAAGCCAGAGAAAATACCAGGGCAACTTCTACTGCGGTTTATCAGCAAATTATTAACGATTTAACTGATGCAGCAACGAAATTACCAACAACATGGCCAGATGCACAACGCGGTAAAGCAACAAGCTATGCCGCATCAGCTTTATTGGCGAAGGTTTATTTGTATCAAAAGAAATATGATCTTGTTGTATCAACTTTGCAGCCAATTGCAACTGCAATTTATGCAGGAACTAATCTTTCTGTTGTGCCACAAACTACAACTTTTCCAAGTGGACTAAAAACAAGTAAGGATATTATTTTTGCTGTTTTGTACTTAAATGGAGGGGTAAAAGAAGCTGTTAATCAAGATAACCGTTATAGAAATAACAATAACACAAATACAATAACAATTCCTCAGGCTTTATTTGAAACTGGCGATAATCGCAGAGCTTTAGTTGCGCCAACAGGTACGGGCATTCGCCCAGGTAAATTTAACAGCGCAGTTTCTAACTCAACAGAAATTAGTGGAGATTTTCCAATACTTCGTTGTGCTGATGTTTTATTAATGTATGCGGAGGCTTTAAATGAGGTTGCTTATGGCAATGCAGAAGCTTTTAAAGCTTTAAATGCTATACGGACAAATGCAAATGCTACAAATAAGACAGCGGCAACCTTGCTAACTCAGGCCGATTTTAGAAACGCGGTTTATTTAGAAAGACGTTTAGAACTTGCCTTAGAAGCAGACCGTTGGTTTGATATTGTTCGAACTACGCAAATGGCAACCGTATTTCCTGGCATTCCTGCTTTTAGAAGTATTTATCCAGTTCCGCAAATGGAAATTGATAACGTAAACAATAAAACTGGATGGCAGAATCAAGGCTATTAATTTTTAATCTATAACTTTTCTAACCGATACTGTGGTAATGCAGTATCGGTTTTTTCAATTATACATATTTCTTCAAGCCGATAATTTTTTCAATATTTATAACCAAAATCAAAAGCAATGAAAAAGTTTTTTTTCCTTATATCGTTATCATTTCTATGTCTTATAAATGCACAGGCACAAACGACCGAGATTTGGGTTGTTCGCCATGCAGAAAAAGATAAATCGAATCCTCAAGAGAAAAATCCAGATTTATCAGAAGAAGGAAAAACTAGAGCAAGAGATTTGGCTATTTATTTAAAAAAAGAAAAACTTGATGTTGCTTTCAGTACACCATATAAAAGAACTCGTCAAACTTTAGATTCGCTGGTAATTCCGAAAGTTATTGATTACACAGACATTAAATCTCTGGTAGAGAAGGTTAAAGCCGATTATTTGGGTAAGAAAATTATTATAGCTGGTCATTCAAATACCGTTCTGGAGATTATTGAAGCTTTTGGCGGAAAGCGCCCAAGAGAAGAGTTAACCGATGATGATTATGACTTCATTTTTCGTTTAAATGTTAAAGGCGATAAAGCAAAGGTAAAGATGAGTCAGTATGGTGTTCCGCATCATTTGTAGCATTAACTTTAGCTAGGCAGGGGAAGGAATTAATCGTTAATCAGCTAAAGCTTTTCAAAAGGAATATCCATTAGGTCATAATTCTGCCAGCCTTGGAAATCGTAATGCCACCATTCATTTTCGAGCACATTTAATTTGTTCTTCTTCATTATCGAAATCAAGTATTCCCGATTTTTTCGAACCACGTCTGACACTGGTTCGTAATTAGCTGCTGCGGCTTTCGAAAAGCTATCGTAAGGCGTTGCCATTTCCAGTTCTTTACCCGTTTTTAAATTGATAACGGTTAAATCGATTGCGCAACCTCGATTATGTTTTGATCCTTTTGCAGGGTTTGCTACAAAGCTTTTATCGCTCGCTTTTTTATAAAATGCTACCGTAATTGTATAAGGGCGATAACCATCAAAAATTTTCAAACCTAAGCCTTTTTTATTTAATGCTAACTGTACTTTCTTAAGGGATTCGACAACTGGTTTACGGGCAAAAGCTCGTGCTTGTTTGTACATAACCTGCTGCATGAAATTGTTTTTTGTTGCGTATCTAATATCTAGTTTGATATTTGGAATGGCTTTTTTAATCTCAACAAGTTCGTTGTTTGGGTTAAGTTTAATCGAAGCCAGATACTGATTATAAGAATTTACAACAACGAGTTTTTGTGGCTTTAGAGGCTTAGTTTGAGCCAGAGCAAAAAAGGAGGCAAATAAAAGAAGAATAAAGAAGTTTAATTTCATACTACATTGGCTAAATCGCAAGAACTAAAAATGAGATTACTGATTTGAAACAACGAGTAATTCTAAATCCTTAAAAGGTAAACTAAACATATCTGCCAAATCTTTATTGGTTACGTTTCCCTGGTAAATATATAACGCTTCGCGAATGCCTGGATTGTTCCAAACCATATTCATTAAGCCGCCATATTCGCCAATATCGAGCAAAATAGGAGCAAAGATATTTGTTAATGCATACGACGCTGTTCTGGGAACCCGAGATGCAATGTTCGGAACACAATAATGAATTACATCGTACTTCCTAAAAACGGGATTGGTATGGTTGGTTACTTCAGACGTTTCAAAACAACCACCTTGGTCAATGCTTACATCGATAACTACCGAATGTGGTTTCATTTTGGCAACCGTTTCTTCCATAACAATACATGGGCTGCGGCCATGGCTTGCACGAATGGCACCTATTACTACATCGCAGGTTACAATTGCCTTGTTTAAAACAATTGGTTGCATAACCGAAGTAAAAACACGGCTGTTACCTAAGTTATTTTGAAGGCGGCGCAAACGATAAATAGAACTATCGAAAACTTTTACTTCGGCACCTAAAGCTAGCGCTGTTCTTGCGGCATATTCTCCAACAGTCCCTGCACCTAAAATTACAATTTCTGTAGGTGGTACGCCAGTAAAACCGCCAAGCATTAAACCTTTTCCACCGGTAACATTGCTTAAGTATTCGGCAGCAATCAATATAGAGGTAGAACCAACAATTTCGCTCATTGCCCTTACCACACTCAGCACATTACCTTCATCACGCAAGTTTTCAAAACATAATGCATTAATCTTTTTTTGCATTAATGCTTTAAGATATTCTTGCTTTAAAGTGCCCGTTTGCAAAGATGATATTAAGGTTTGGCCTTTATGCATCATTGCAATTTCTTCGAGCATTGGCGGTGCTATTTTAACAAGAATATCGCAGTCGAAAACTTCTTTTTTATCGTGGGTAATTTTTGCGCCCTGTTCGGCATATTCATTATCTGAAAAATTAGCAGCAATGCCAGCTCCGCTTTCTAAAATTACCCTATGCCCGTTATTAACTAAAAGCGCCACAGATAGTGGGGTTAAAGCAATTCGATTTTCTTGAAAAGAGATTTCTTTGGGGATGCCAATATTTAGATTATTCTTTCTGTTTCTGGTTTCCAGCGTCGCTTCTTGTGTTTGTAATAAACCTTGACGAGCTATATCGGCCATTCCTTCGCGTAATCCTGTAGCCATGATGTATTATAAAATATTTTGATTTTAGGTTGATGAAGGTACGGAAAATCTGTTAAAATACTGATAACTAAATGTAAAGAACCTGAAGAAATTACAACATCTATTTTATTTTAATTCTTTTTATTTTGTAGCGCAAAGTCTGTGGTGCTTTTGTAAACTGGTTCCCGCCAAGACTGCAATCTTTTGGTTAACGGCACTACTTTCTACAATATTGCTCTAGTTTTTTTAAGTTACGAGGTTTAAAACGATTTTTAAAACCAAAAGTATTTTCGTGTTTGTCGGGGCTAATTGGCAAGTAATTTGCTTTCGGATGGGTTTCTTCTACTTGCCGATGCGGGACTTAAGTTGCAAAGAATTACTGCATATTCGTTTTCTGAATAAAATCAAGCACGGGTTTTAAATTGTGTTAACAAGATTTAACTACTGTGCTAAACTCAAAAATTCTTTCACTTTCATCAATTATCGATATCTCTACTTTTATATATTTTTCGGGTAATAACTCTTCAATCCTTTCGGGCCATTCAATAAGACAGGTTCCGCCGCCGTAAAAATATTCTTCATAGCCTAAATCGTAAGCTTCCTGAATGTCTTTTATTCTGTAGAAATCGAAATGGTATACAGCACCTTGGGGGCTTTCATATTCATTTACGATGGAATAAGTTGGACTCGAAACCGCATCTTCAATACCTAATGCTTTGCAAAATGTTTTAATAAATGTTGTTTTGCCAGCGCCCATTTCTCCATTAAAAAGGAAAATTTTCTCGTTACCTGCAAATGCCAAAAGCTTATCGGCAACATTGGGTAAATCGGCTAAGCTGTTTACTTTTATTTTCATTGCTTATAAAATAATAAAGGCAAAAGTAATACATAATTGCATCGCTTTTGCCTCTGATTTTAAGTTATAAAGATTTCTCCATTTCGCTTCGCAGCAATCGAAGTAATGGAAAATTAATATTTATCTCGGTGAATAAGTTACCACGGGAATAATCATTTCCTCTAACGAAATTCCTCCATGTTGGAAAGTTTCATTGTAATAATTTACAAATTGATTGTAGTTATTTGGGTAAACAAAATAGCTATCCTCTCTTGCAAAAATATAACTGCTGCTGATGTTAATTTTTGGTAATAAAGCATCATGAGGATTTTTAATTAAGAAAACCTCTTTGGCATTGAAATTTAAATTTCTGCCTTGTTTGTATCTCAAGTTTGTGTTTGTGCTTCTATCGCCAATAACTTTAACTGGTTTTTTTACACGAATCGTTCCATGGTCGGTTGTAATAATTACTTTAACCTGCTTTTGAGATATTTTTTTCAGCAAATCGAACAAAGGAGAGTGCTCAAACCAAGATAACGTTAACGAACGATAAGCGGCGTCGTCATTTGCCAATTCGCGAATCATTTGCATATCAGTTTTTGCATGACTCAACATATCTACAAAGTTGAAAACAATGGCATTGAAATCGTTATTTAGTAGGTTATTAGTTTGTTCTACTAAATCTTTTCCTTGCTCGAAAGTTAAAATTTTATTGTAACTGAACTTGCAGTCTTTGCGTAAATTACGTTTAATGTTATCGGCTAAAAAAGCTTCCTCATGCATGTTTTTGCCACCTTCATCATCGTCATTTTGCCACAACTGTGGGAAACGTTTTTCCATCTCCAACGGCATTAAGCCAGAGAATATTGCGTTACGGGCATATTGTGTTGCGGTTGGTAAAATACTGCTGTACATATCTTCCTCATCAATTCTAAAATATTCAGAAATTAAAGGGTTGATAATTTTCCACTGATCGTAACGCAGGTTATCAATCAGAATAAAAAATACGGGTGTGGTATCGTTTATATGCGGAAACGCTTTTTTCTTTAATAACTCATTCGAAAGCAAAGGTGCTTTATCTTTATCCTTAATCCAGCCTAAATAATGTTCTTCTATAAATTTAGAAAACTGCGTATTGGCTTCCTGCTTTTGCATGGTTAAAATTTCATGCATTTGAGGGTCATCAAGTTTCTCTAATTCTAATTCCCAGAAAATGATTTTTTTATAAACATCAATCCATTCCTCGTAATTTAAGCGATCGCCAAGCGTCATGCCTAAACGACGAAAATCTTGTTGATAGGCCATTGATGTTTTTTCATTAACCAAAAGCTTTTTATCAATTAGCTTTTTAATGGTTAACAATACTTGCTTAGGGTTTACTGGTTTAATCAAATAATCGTCGATTTTACTACCGATCGCGTCTTCCATTAAATTTTCTTCCTCACTTTTTGTTATCAGAACAACAGGAACATCAGGATTTAAATTCTTGATGGCCGAAAGTGTTTCAATTCCACTCATTCCGGGCATATTCTCGTCTAAGAATACCAAGTCGAAATGGCTTTTGCCAAAAGCTTCCAATGCATCATTCCCGTTGGTAAAAGTAGTAACATTATACCCTTTGTCGTTTAGTAGTAATATATGAGGTTTTAGCAAGTCGATTTCATCATCGGCCCACAATATTTTAGTTTCTTGCATGTTTTTGTAAAAATAGGGTAAGTACTGCTCTTATATTTTTGCAGTTAAATCAAACTATAAATAAAAATAGCAATTTTTGTACCGTATCTATCTATTTAACTATTTTTAACGATTGAATAAGAAGAAAATAATAAATGATCCGGTTTACGGATTTATAAGTATCCCCACAGAATTAGTTTACGATGTAATTTCTCATCCGTATTTTCAGCGTTTGCGATACATTAAGCAACTTGGGATGACACATTTGGTTTATCCTGGCGCATTACATACTCGTTTTCACCATGCTTTGGGGGCAATGCATTTAATGAGCTTAGCCATTAGCTTATTAAAAAGTAAAGGGCATACAATTACCGATGGTGAAGAAGAATCGGCCATACTGGCTATTTTATTACACGATATTGGTCATGGTCCGTTTTCTCATGCACTAGAACATTCTTTAGTTACTGGAATTAAACACGAAGATATTTCAGCAAAGCTGATGCAGGAGTTAAACCAGCATTTTGATGGTAAATTAACCCATGCAATAGAAATTTTTAATGGCACATATCCTAAAAAATTTCTGCACCAGTTAATTTCAGGTCAGCTCGATTTAGATCGGATGGATTATTTGAATCGCGACAGCTTTTTTACTGGAGTAAGCGAGGGTGTAATCAGTTTCGATCGAATCATTAAAATGTTTAATGTTTACGACGATGATTTGGTTATCGAAGAAAAAGGGATCTATTCTATCGAGAAATTTTTAATTGCCCGCAGGTTAATGTACTGGCAGGTTTACTTGCACAAAACGGTTATTTCTGGTGAAATGATTTTGGTTAAACTTTTAGAGCGAGCCAAACAGTTATCTGCCGAAGGCGAAGATTTATTTGCCGCACCATCTTTAAATTATTTCCTTAAAAACGATATTAACGAAGAAAATTTCTTCGAACAACAAGAAAATTTAGAACATTTTACAAATCTCGATGATCAGGATATTTACGCTGCCGTTAAGGTTTGGGTAAAACATCCTGATAAAATTTTATCAACGCTTTGCAAAATGTTAACCTCCCGTAATTTGTATAAGGTAGAAATGAGTAATGAAATCGTTGATGTAGATCGACTTTCGTTTTTACAAAATGCAGCTGTTGATTTGTTGGGTATAAAGCCCGAAGAAGCAAATTACTTTGTTTTTACCGATTCGATAAAAAATAGGGCATACAATGCAGGTGTTGGGAATATTAAAATTTTAATGAAAAATAACGATATTGTTGATATTGCAAAAGCATCGGATTTATCCAATCTAGAGTCGCTGCAAAAAACTGTAGAAAAATATATCCTTTGTTACCCTCGTGGTATTTAAGTTTATTTAACAAAATAATTAACTTTTAGAGCCGTTTTAACTCTTATTATTGTGTAGAATATACACGGTTTAACCCTTACAGGTTTTTTTGTTCATATCAATTTAACATTTACCTTTGTACGATGCAATTTACTGCCAAGCAGATAAGCGAGTTTTTAAACGGTTCCATAGATGGTAACCCTGATGTAGCCGTAACTGAACTCTCTAAAATAGAAGATGGTAAGGAAGGCTCGTTGTCTTTTCTTTCCAACCCTAAGTACGAAAACTTTTTGTATTCTACTAAGGCTTCGGTGGTTATCGTTTCAAAAGACTTTAATCCAACGCAAGATTATACCAGCACTTTGGTTCGTGTTGAGAATCCTTATAGTTCATTTACTATTTTATTAGATAAGTATAATGAAGCTGTAAACGCTCAGGAGCAAGAAGCTGGTATTGATAAATTAGCTTATGTACACCCGACTGCAAAAATAGGAAAAGGCGTTTTTATTGGTGCTTTTGCTTATGTAGCCGAAAATGTTGAAATAGCTGCAGGTACAAAAGTTACTACGCAAACCTACATTGGTGCTAACTCTAAAATAGGAGAGAACTGTACTTTTTTTCCAGGTGTAAAAATTTATCACAATTCAATTATCGGCGATAGAGTAATTATTCACTCTAATACGGTTATTGGTAGCGATGGTTTTGGATTTGCACCCCAGAAAGACGGAACTTATAATAAAATACCTCAAATTGGTAATGTTATTATTGAAAGCGATGTAGAAATTGGTGCAAACACAACGGTTGATAGAGCTACAATGGGCTCAACGATTATAAAAAAAGGAGCAAAAATTGATAATCTGATTCAAATTGCTCATAATGCTGAAATTGGCGAAAATACCGTTCTAGCAGCACAATCAGGCGTTTCTGGTAGTACTAAAATAGGGCCGAATAGCGTTATTGGAGGACAGGTAGGCATTGCCGGTCATTTAACGCTAGCAAAAGGAACCCAAATTGGGGCTCAAGCTGGCATTAACTTTAATATTACTGAAGAAAATAAACAATGGCACGGTAGTCCTGCACAACCTTTGCGTAACTGGATGCGTGCTTCTGTAATTTTTAAACATCTTCCAGATGTAGAAAAAAGAATTAACGTACTCGAAGAAGAATTGAAAAGACTTACATCAGAACTGGAAAAGAATACAATAAACAATGAACGTTAGACAAAGAACGATTAACAAAGAAATATCAGCCTCGGGCGTGGGTTTACACACTGGAGCTAATGTTACCTTAACTTTTTGCCCTGCACCAGAAAATCACGGGTTTAAATTTCAACGCATTGATTTAGATGGACAACCAATTATCGATGCTGATGCAGATAACGTAACGGATACTTCTAGAGGGACTACTATTACTCAAAATGGAGCAAGCGTAAGCACTGTAGAGCATGTTATGGCATCTTTAGTTGGTATGGACTTAGATAACGTTTTAATTAAGCTTGATGGCCCTGAAACTCCAATTATGGATGGTAGTTCCATTCAGTTTATTGATTTATTAGAAGAAGCTGGTACTATAGAGCAAAATGCTGATCGCGAATATTTTACTATTCCCCATAACATTACCTACACAGAAGCTGATCGAAAAGTCGAAATCGTAGCCATGCCTTTGGATGACTATCGTTTTACCTGTATGATTGATTATAATTCTCCAGTTTTAGGAAGCCAGCATGCTGGAATTAATACTATTGCAGAGTTTAAAAAAGAAATTGCTTCGTGCAGAACTTTCTGTTTCTTGCACGAATTAGAATATCAGTTGCAACACAACTTAATTAAAGGTGGTGATTTAAATAATGCCATCGTAATTGTTGATAAAGAAGTAACCAAAGATGAATTAAATCATTTGGCAAAGCTTTTTAACCGAAAAGATATAGACGTTGCACCTCAGGGAATACTGAATAACATGGAGCTTCGTTACCAAAATGAACCTGCCCGTCATAAATTATTAGATATGATTGGCGATTTAGCTTTGGTAGGTATGCATTTGAAAGGCCATATCATGGCTGCCCGTCCAGGCCATGCAGCGAACGTTGCTTTTGCTAAAAAAATAAAAGCAGCTATTAAAAAAGAAAAAAATAAAAAAATCCAAAAGGTGTACGATCCAAGCGCTAAGCCATTATATGATATTGTTCAGATTATGGACATATTGCCACATCGCCAACCTTTTCTATTTGTAGATAAGATACTTGAATTGTCTAAAAACCACGTTGTGGGCGTTAAAAACGTAACCATGAATGAAGAGTTTTTTAAAGGACATTTTCCTGGGGCACCAGTTTTTCCTGGAGTAATCCAGATTGAAGCTATGGCGCAGGTTGGTGGTATTTTAGTATTAAGTACCGTACCAGATCCGAGGAATTATTTAACTTATTTCTTAAAAATAGATAATGTACGTTTCAGAGCACAAGTGCTTCCTGGCGATACAATTGTTTTCCGTTGCGATTTACTTGAGCCAATTAGAAGAGGCATTGCCCAAATGAAAGGTGTTGGTATGGTCGGCGAAAAAATCGTAGTTGAGGCTGAAATGATGGCTCAAATTTCTAAAATTAAACAAACAGAACCTGCTCAATAAATGATACAACCTTTAGCATACATACATCCCCAGGCAAAAATTGCCGAAAACGTAGTAATCGAACCATTTGTTGTAATACATAAAGATGTTGTTATTGGCGAAGGAACTTGGATTGGTTCGAACGTAACCATTATGGATGGTGCACGAATTGGTAAAAACTGCCGTATTTTTCCTGGAGCCGTTATTTCTGGCGAACCTCAGGATTTAAAATTTGCAGGAGAAGTAACAACTGCAGAAATTGGCGACAATACCACCATTCGCGAATGTGTTACCATAAACCGCGGAACTAAAGATAAATGGAAAACAGTAATTGGAAGCAATTGCTTAATTCAAGCGTATTCGCATATTGCGCACGATTGTGAAGTTGGAGATAATTGTATTTTCTCGAATAGCACAACTTTAGCAGGGCACATTACAATTGGAAACAATGTAGTTTTAGCAGGATTGGTGGCTATTCATCAATTTGTTAAGGTTGGTTCTTATGCTTTTGTAACTGGTGGTTCATTAGTTCGTAAAGACGTTCCGCCTTATGTTAAGGCTGCCCGTGAGCCACTTTCTTATGCGGGGATAAATTCTGTTGGTTTGCGTAGAAGAGGTTTTACCAACGAGCAAATTGACGAAATTCAGGAAATTTATCGTGTACTTTTTGTAAAACACAATAACGTAACCAAAGCCTTGGATATGATCGAAGCTGAATTCAAACCTACTGAGATTCGCGATGAGATTGTAGATTTCATTCGTAACTCTAACCGAGGTGTGATGAAAGGTTTTGGAATGGGAAGTTAAGCGGAAAAACCAAAGCTAAAAGCAAAACATTCATGGATGATATAACGCTAATCAGAACCAATTCAGATCATGCCAATTTTAGAGAATTGGTTACTTTGTTGGATAAAGATTTAGCGATTAGAGATGGTGAAGAGCACGCCTTTTATGCGCAGTTTAATAAAGTTGATGCAATAAAAGAAGTGGTTGTTGCCTTTTGCAATAATAGTCCCGTAGGCTGTGGTGCTATAAAGCCATTCTCAGATACCGCTGCTGAAGTAAAACGGATGTTTGTTCATCCTCAAAGCAGAAAAAAGGGTATCGCCATTAAAATTTTAACAGAGCTAGAAAATTGGGCAGCTGAACTTGGTTTTTCGGAGTGCGTTTTAGAAACTGGAAAAAAGCAACCCGAGGCGATTGCACTTTATCAAAAAGTTGGTTATCATATTACACCTAATTATGGGCAATATATCGGAATAGATAATAGTGTTTGTATGTTAAAGGCTCTTGTCAAATCTTGATATTCGCATTGAAACTAAGACAATGAAGATAACCTTAAGTAATGTTGGTCGCCGTTTTAACAAAGAATGGATTTTTAGAAGCCTGAGCAAAGAATTTACTTTAGGTAATAGTTACGCTATACTTGGGCCGAACGGCTCGGGCAAATCGACATTATTGAGCGTTTTAACAGGCAGCTTATCTCCATCTGAAGGGGAAATTTCTTTTTCCGATATTAAAGACATTACTGTTGAAGATATTTATCAATATATAAGTCTTGCAGCTCCTTATTTGGAATTGGTAGAAACATTTACCTTGAAAGAGATTATCAATTTTCATTTCAAATTCAAAAAAATAGCTAAGGATGTTGATGCTAAAAAGCTAATTTCAATTTTAGGTTTAGAAAAATCGGCTAACAAGGAAATTAAGTATTTTTCATCTGGAATGAAGCAAAGAACAAAACTAGCTTTGGCTTGCTGCGCAGATACACCTATATTATTTTTAGATGAACCTACCAGCAATTTAGACGTTCAGGGTATAAGTTGGTACAGAGAGTTGATAGAAAATTTTGCAAAAGATAGATTAACTATAATAGGTTCTAATCAAATTCAGGAATATGACTTTTGTACAGAGCATATTCAAATTTCTGATTATAAGTAGTTTAAGGTGCTTTCTCTTCGTGTATTAAACACACTAATTGTCATCATTTTGTATTATAAAAATATTTTTAAATAAATATTTTGTAATTGAAAAATAGTTATTACCTTTGCACCACCAAAAAGAGAAACAGTTATTTAATTTTATCTCTTCAAGTAAATGATAATATTTCTGCTTTTGCAGATTTTAATATATAGCCTGAAAAGGCAAAAGATTTTTCATAGTTTAGTTTGAGGTTTAGGTTGATTATGCCTTTGGAGTGGTTCCCAAAGGCATTTCTTTTACACGGAGGTTTTTTCAGTTAAAGCCCATGGTTTTTTAAGTAATAAACATTTGAAAGCCGAGTTAATTCGCTGTTTTGCGTTAATTAAACCCGATTGAACGAAAATACTTTTTTTGTTCGCATTAGCCTTCATTTTGCATAACAGGTAAAAAAGATTGGAGGAAAAGCGGGACTGATGTTGCCAATGAAACCAAACAATCATTTCCAAAAAAAAATCCCAACCATTTCTGATTGGGATTTGAATATCTGCAATATGCTTCTAACTTTATTCTTTCAACTTTTAGCTTATTAGCTATCTTCCAAATGGCATTTTAGGCATATTTTTCATCATTGCGGCAGCAGCAGCAGGATTTGAGAATTGCTTCATCATTTTGCGCATATCTTCAAATTGCTTAATTAGTTTGGTTACCTCTTCTATTTTTCGGCCCGAACCTTTTGCAATACGTAAACGACGGCTTTGCTGAATACTATCTGGATTTTCCTTTTCAAATGGTGTCATCGATTGGATAATTGCTTCGATTGACTTAAATGCATCATCTTCGATATCTACATTTTTCATCATTTTGCCAACGCCAGGAATCATGCCCATCAAATCTTTCATATTACCCATCTTCTTAATTTGTTGAATCTGGTTATAGAAATCGTTGAAATCGAATTTATTTTTGCGAATTTTTTTCTGTAATTCTGCCGCTTCTTTCTCATCGAACTGCATCTGAGCACGTTCAACAAGCGAAACCACATCACCCATACCTAAAATACGCGATGCCATACGATCAGGATAAAACACATCAAGTGCTTCCATTTTCTCGCCTGTACCTATAAATTTAATCGGTTTGTTTACGACCGATTTAATTGAAAGTGCAGCACCACCACGTGTATCACCATCTAATTTGGTTAAAACAACACCAGTAAAGTCTAATCTGTCGTTAAATACTTTTGCAGTATTCACAGCATCCTGACCAGTCATTGAATCGACCACAAATAAAATTTCGTGCGGTTGTGTTTTGGCTTTAACTTCAGAAATTTCGTTCATTAAAGATTCGTCGATCGCTAAGCGACCAGCTGTATCGATAATAATTACGTTATTTCCGTTTTCTTTACCATGAGCAATACCTTCTAAAGCAATACCAACTGGATCTTTAGAATCGCGGTTTGCATAAACTGAAACACCAACTGAAGTTCCTAAAACCTCCAACTGATCTACAGCCGCAGGGCGGTACATATCACCAGCCACCAATAAAGGTTTTTTGCCTTTTCCTTTTAAGTGCAAAGCCAACTTACCTGCGAAGGTTGTTTTACCCGCACCGTTTAAGCCTGCAATTAAAATAATAGTCGGATTGGCTTTGGTTTCTAACTCAGTAACTTCACCACCCATTAAGGCAGCAAGCTCATCGTTCATTATTTTGGTAAGTAACTGACCAGGAGAAACCGCAGTTAATACGTTTTGTCCTAATGCTTTTTGCCTTACATCATCGGTAAATGCTTTGGCGGTTTTATAGTTAACATCGGCATCTAATAGTGCTTTACGAATCTCTTTCATGGTTTCTGCCACGTTGATTTCCGTAATACTGCCTTGTCCTTTTAATACTTTAAATGCTCTGTCTAGCTTGTCCTGTAAATTATCAAACATCTTTTTATAAGCTAAAAGCCTGTTGCCCTAAAGCAAAAGCTACTTGTTTTTAATAAAGGGCAAATGTATCAAATTTTGCTTGTAAATCTTTGCAAGTCAAAGCCAAAACTTACAATTATGTTAAACTAAATTTTCAGTTTGGTGCAACATTTCCAATAACAACTAGTCTTATGGTTAACTAAGCCATCCAAATGAAATTCTATCTACTCTTGTTGAGCCTGTTTTGTTACACCTATCTTCAGGCGCAAGACCCTGCAAAACAGAAACAACTATCTGCGGTGAGAACTGCTGCGACACCAAAAATTGATGGTATTTTAGACGATGCTTGTTGGGTAAATGTACCCATTGCAACCGATTTTTTCGAAATCAGACCAGTGCCTGGTCGGGTAGAGGGAAAGGATAAACGCACTGAAATGAAGGTGATTTATGATGATGTTGCCATTTACGTTTATGCAAGAATGTACGATAATAAGGATAGTGTTTCTCATGAATTAGTTTCTCGGGATAACATCGGTAATGCCGATTTCATATCAATTATTGTTGATCCTTTTTACGATAAAATGAATGGTAACGGTTTCTTTGTAACTGCTGCAGGTGTTCAGTTTGATGCAAAATATTCGCAGGTTGGTGATGAGGACCCAAATTGGAACGCAGTTTGGGAAAGTGCAGTTAAAATAGACGATTTAGGCTGGACATGCGAAATGAAAATTCCCTATTCAGCTTTGCGTTTTTCTGGTAAAGATGTTCAAAACTGGGGCTTAAACTTTAGCAGAAGAATCCAACGTTCAAATACACAAACTTTCTGGAACTTTGTAAATCCAACGGTTAACGGTTTTATTAACCAGGAAGGCCTTTGGATGGGCGTTAAGGATATTAAACCGCCCCTTCGTCTTTCATTTTCTCCTTACATTTCGGCTTATGTAAATCATTATCCAGCAAATATTCCAGGAGTGAAAAATACCACTTCGAGATTTAATGGTGGTATGGATGTAAAGTATGGTATAAACAACAGTTTTACCTTGGATATGACTCTGGTGCCCGACTTTGGTCAGGTACAATCTGATAACAGAATTTTGAATCTTACACCATTTGAAGTTAAGTTTAACGAAAATCGCCAGTTTTTTACCGAAGGAACAGAGCTTTTTAACAAAGGCGATTTATTTTACTCGAAACGAATCGGTTCTATTCCAGCATATTCAGATTATAGTCAAATAAACAGCGGCGATAAAATAATTAAGGATCAAACGGAGGCTAAGGTTTTAAATGCAACTAAAATTTCTGGGCGTACTGCAAAAGGTTTAGGAATTGGTATTTTTAATGCAATTACCAATAGTATGCAAACCGAGGTTGAAGATGCCAATGGAAACCTCCGTGAGGTTGAAACCCAACCCTTAACCAATTACAATATTTTAGTTTTCGATCAATCGTTAAAAAACAATAGCTCAGCAACATTTATTAATACCAACGTTTTAAGGCAAGGCAGTGCTTATGATGCAAACGTAAGCGCCTTACTTTTCAATTTAAACAATAAAGGCAATAAATATTTTGTTAACGGCGGAGGTAAAATGAGCTATTTACGTGGCAATGAAACCAGTACAGGCTACAGTTATACCTTACGATTAGGAAAGCAAAGTGGCAATTTTACCTGGAGTTATAATCAAGTTTATGCCGATGATAAATTTGATCCCTCGGATATGGGTTTTTTCACCAATAACAACTTTTTAGATCAGCGTATTGGTTTCGGCTACAACATTTACAAACCAAGTAAATGGTATAACGAGTGGCAAAATTGGTTTAATACTTCATATTCTCGAAGAGCAGCGCCTGGCGATTATCAAAGTTTCGGCTTAGAAGGAGGTTCTTACGTTCGATTTAAAAATTTATGGTCGGCAGAAATCGATTTAAATTATGATGCCAAAGCTAACGACTTTTACGAGGCCAGAAATGGTCAGATTTATAAGGCGCCAGAAAACTTTACAATTGGTTTATACATTAATCCAAATCGTGCAAAGGCTTACAATTTTGGGGGTAATGTTCGTTATCGCGAACAACAATTGTTTAAAGGAAAATCATATAATTTCTATCTATTTCAAAATTTCCGTTTAAACGATAAAATAGCTTTTGGTTTAGATTTAAATTTCAATCCAAATTACAATTATGTTAATTGGGTAACAGCGCAAGGCAATCAGGCTATATTCTCTAAATACGATCGAAGAACAGTTGAAAACTCTTTCGATGCAAAATATACTTTTACAAACTTAATGGGTTTAACTGTTGTGTTAAGACATTACTGGAGCGATAGACGAAATAAGGAATTTTATTTGCTTAAGCCCGACGGAAATTTAACCGATTACCAGGGCCCAGCACTGACTGGAACCGATAGAAACTACAATGTTTTCAATATCGATTTTGTTTACACCTGGCAATTCGCACCAGGTAGTACACTTTCCCTATCGTACAAAGATGCAGCCGAAACTTACGATACTTTTTATACCCAGCGCTACAACAAAAACCTAAGTGGAATTTTAGCTTCCCCACAAAATAATAGCCTTTCGGTTAAAGTGCTTTACTATGTAGATTATCTCGATTTAAAGAAAAAGCACAAAAAAATATAATATTTGAAAAGGAACGGAGGTGTAATTTTTGGCGGTTTTCAGCCCCGCTTTCATTACAATCTTTTTTGGGAAAATAGTAGTTTTTTAACGAAAGTCGGGCACCAAAAAAGTATTTCCACTCAATCGGGTTTATAAAAGAAGTAAGCTTATAAAGCATAAAACCATTAAAGGTTTATCTGGCTTTGCCAGGGCTTATGCCAAATTTTTTGCTAAAAGCATTGCTAAAATGTTGAACTGAAGAATAGCCCAATTCGTCTGAAATATTTTTAATATCCATTTCACCATTGGTTAAAAGTTCTTTAGCTTTCATCAGTTTGTAATCGCTTAAATAGCCGAAAACTGTATTTTGAAAGGTTTCTTTGAAGCCCTCTTTTAACTTAAACTCATTAATGCCAGCAACCTTTGCAAGTTGGGTTAATGATGGCGGGTTATTTACATGTGCTAATAAGTATTCTCTGGCATAGTGAATCCTTTCTTTATCATAAGCCGATTTCAATTTAGGGGCTGCTGTTTTCTTATCAGCCAATTCAAATGCCTGTGCCTGTAAAGCCAGTAATTCAACGCATTTCGATTGTAGAAACAATAATTTTAAACCGCCAGTAAAGTGGCAGTTCATAATATCGTTAATGCAACTGTGCATGGCTAAACTTATGGGTAAATCGGTTTGCGATATTTCTACAGATTTGTTATTCATAATCTTATCTGCAAACCTTCTAAGCAAAACGCTGCTGTCTTTGGTTAAGTCAATAAAGCGTTCTCGGTCAAAATGAACTTCAAAAAATTTCAATTTTTGATCTATTGGAAATTCTGCCGTACCATCAAAATCTGGTGTATAAATAATATTGTGGTGGTTAGGCTTAATTGCAATCCTTCTTTTGGTCAAAAAGTTCTCTATAATTCCACCGCCATAAATCGAAAAATGAAGCTCAACCAATTCATTTTCATCAAAAGATTTAATACGAAGCCGATTTTCACGAACCATTACATCGCCATACACAATAAAAATCCCCGAAAAACCAATCTGTACCAACTCAGCATCGCCAAAAGGGAAGCTGAATTTTTCCCTACGCTCGGTTACAAGCGGCTGGTTAATCATAAAGTTATCTATGCTGTGTCCAACAACGTATTCCTTGTTCGATTTATCGTAAACGCTTAAGGCCATAAAATCCTTTTAGTATAAATTTTTATCCTTTTCGTGTAAAACACAAAAAACATAAGACAACTACTTTTGGCTAAAGTTACTAAACAAAATAATACGATGCCGAAATTACCTTCTTGGTTCGCCAATACCATGGAAAAAATCATCAGTAATAAAATCTATGCTGTTGATGTAGTAGAAACAGAAATGCTTAGCGGCAATTTAAAGTGTGTTACATTTAAAGGCGATTTCCTTAATGCCGATTTCGTGCCAGGAAATGAAGTGCTAATCCGTATAAATTCTAACGAATACCGACATTATACTCTAGCCGATTTTGATATGGAAACAGAAACCTGCAAAATCATTTTCTTTTTAAATAGAAAAGGTATTGGCAGTAGTTGGGCTGTTAATATTCAAAAAGGAGATAGCTTAAAACTCATTGCAGATGCTGCTAAAATAAAATATGATTTTGATTCAAATCAACATTTTTTCTTTGGCGATGAAACCAGTTTAGGCTTGTATGAATGGTTTGGAGAAATTGCTCTAAAATCTAATCACGAGTATTTTGGTGTTTTAGAAATGAAAGCCGAAAACGATGCTGCTCTGAACAACATTAAACTTTTGATTGATACGGTTCCATCAGAACTTATTGCACCTGCAGAAAACGCAATAGAATGGATGGAAAATATGCACCCAAAATGTTGGGAAATGTGGAAGGATGCAAGCTTTTACCTAACTGGAAGGGGGAAATCTGTACAGCGATTTAAAAAATACCTTAAAGAAAGAGGTGTTAGCTACAAACAAATTCAAACAACCTGTTATTGGGAAAACGGACGAACAGGCGGTTAGCTTTTATCTTGGAAATACAAATGCAAAGCCTAACGCAAGGGTTTGACTGGCCTGAATTTTATTGGTACCTGTATCGGTATCGTATAATAAAACGCCAGTTAAACTTGTGTTCATAAATCTGTTTATTTTTGCTGTTAAGGCAACATCCAGCCTATGATCAATTCTTTTAAAAGCAATATCCTCGTAAGGAATAAACATGGCGTAGCGAGCTTTTAAATTTGTATTGGTGAAAATATCTTTATCAAACGCGGCCACTACCTGAAATGCAAGTTCGTTTCTGAATTGTTTACCAGGGCTTACACCGAAGTTTTTAGCATTTGTACGATATAATGCAGTATCTAAAACAAAAGTCTGTCTGGCGGTACCCGTACCAATTCTGGTTGAGAAATATTTGTTTGGTTTATACTCGAAACCGATAGATTCGGTTAAATAACCAGGCCCCATAAATTTAGAAATTAATGTAGCCGTTTCTGCGCCGTTAACGGTTGAATACGAATAACCATTATCGAACTGAGATTCGAAGTTTATTGAACCGAAGAAATACCAATTTTTAGATAATTGAAAGGAAGCTTTGTTATCCCAGAAAATACGGTCATTAGTTTTCTTTTGAAGCTGATCTTTGTTTTTAATCTTTCCATATTGAAGAATAACCTCGCTTACATAGCTATAGCTGTTTTTGCTATACTCAGCCTTCCAGTTTAATAAACCACCAACAGCAATTGAGTTTACACCACCACCTTTCCAGTTATCGCTAAATTGTGCTTGGTTAATGTTTATACCAATAGCAGTTTTGGTTTTCCAATAATTAACCTTTGCATTAACAACTGCAGGGCGAAGTTTTACAGGCTCAAAAGACAAAGGTAGTGTTCTGCTTGGCAGCGGACTACGTTTAAGCCTAATGTTCATGTCTTTGGTATTGATAGGAATTGTATCAATCTCCTGAGCATATAATTTCGCAGAACTGAGGCTTAAAATGATGATTATGGAGGCTAAAAAATTCTTCATTGGTTACAAAGAAAATGAAAATTAACTACAGATAAAAAAGTTTAACGAAATGATTTTAATTTGAGGTTCAGAATTTTGGATTCCTGAATGAGTAAATTGGCAAAATTAAAGCCCTAATTTTTAAACGCTAAGTGCCGCTTTTTCCTGGCGCAAGCCAACCGAACCAATTTCCATTTTTCAGGTAATTCAGGTCGTTTTCATGTTGATAGGCTTCTTGTTCAAAGCATATTTTTCGGTAAGCCAAATCGTGTTTTTTATATCTTAAAATGTTAATTAAGTAGTTAACCAAGTACAGAAAATAAAAAGGAAAAATCAGCAGTTCTAATTGTTGCCTTAAATGGATTTTCTCATGATTGAGAATTTGCTTATCCTTTTTATAACTTTCTTTTTTAAGTAAAATAAATGGGAAAATAGCCATCCCTTCGGCAGGCAAATTTTTAACTATTAATATTGGCGCTTTCACAGCTTATCAATGCTAAGTTGTGGCAGAGCAGGTAATCGCAAGGCTTGTGGGTTCATGCGATAACTTCTGTAAGCATTTCTGATAAAAAGATTGAAAGCATAATCATTTGCATCTAAAACAAACTGATAGGTTGGTCGATACTGTTGCATAAAATCTTTCAATTCAGGGTCTTTTATATTTAAAATTTGCTGCACAAGCCCAGCTGTAAAACGATAATCAATCATGTCTTCGCGATAATCTTTTTCCAGTATTTTTTGCAAATGCCTTGCGTTTTTGCCTTGTCTGCTCAATAAATTATAAATTGCATCTATACCTAAACCTACACCGCCATTACCTAAATTAATTAAGTCTTTACTGCTCCCTCTCTGCGTAGCATAACGATATTCTTTTATGGTTTTTTCGTATTGTTCTTGTGGCGATAATTTCTTTTCTCGAATTAAAACATCTCTTAAACGAATGCCTAAAGATTTTAACTGAAAATATGCTGCAGGCTGGCCCTTAAAAACAATGGTATCTACACCATAACCAGAAAGTGCCGCAACTAAAGTATCGCCAGGAATTGCAAATGTGCTGAATTCTCCTTTTGTTGTATTATACATGCCATCGCCGCTTCTGGTATTATAAATGTAAACCTTTGCTAATCGCTGTTTGGTTTCTTTATCAATAACAACGCCTTGCACAGGTTTCGTTTGCGCGTAAAGCATCGCCGATAGGCCAAAGAAATACATAAAAGCAATTAAAAATCTCATTAGATAACAAAACTACAATTTACTGGTCAGCAATAAATCTGATTAACATTATTTAACCTTCAATACTTGCCCAAGTTTAATGCCATCAGTAGTCATATTATTTAAAATTTTTAAATCATCAATGCTAATGTTAAATCGCTTAGCTATGTTATAAAGGGTATCGCCTTTAATAACGGTGTAAGTTCCGTCGGCTAAAATTGGTTTTGCGCCAACGGGAGGTGTATCAACTGGCGTAAACTTTGCTTTTTCTTTCGGGATATTCTCATTGATTTCACTAAAAACCCTATCCTCGCGGGCAATTTTTTGCTTTTCATTTTCAGATTGATCATATTGATAAAGCTGATACTTTTCGATTGTGTTAATTAGCAAATCGGGGTATTTAGGATTAGTCGCATAGCCAGCTTGTTTAAGTCCTTGAGCCCAGCTTTTATAATCATTTTTATCTAACTGAAATAAGTTGCTGTAACGTTTGCGCTTTAAAAACTCAGAGTGATCTTTAAACGACTCGCGAGCATCTTTATATACCCTAAAGCAATCATTTTTTTGATCATCATCTCTAAAATAATTTTTGCCTTTCCAATCTGAAGTACATTTAATACCAAAATGGTTATTTGCATATTTTGCCAAATCGCTGTTTCCACTTCCCGATTCTAAAATGCCTTGAGCCAAGGTAATACTTGCTGGGATTCCGAAAGCGTTCATTTCTTCAATAGCTACAGCTTTAAATTCATCAATATAACTTAAAGTATTGTAGCTTTTATAGGTATTGTTGTTGGCTTTATTTGCTGCTTTTTCTATTTGTTTATTGTTTTTAGAATATTTACGTGATCCGCAAGAGCTAAAAAAAGCAACAGCAAGCAATAAGTATAGGTATTTGAATTTCATTAGGTGTTAAGTATATTAATTAGGTTATAGTAGTGGTCGTAATAACAAGATTACAATTTAATCTTTTGTCCAGGTTTTAGATTTGCTTTTTTTAATCCGTTTTTTTGCATCAGCGTTTTAACGGTGGTGCCTTTTTTCTTTGCAATAATGCTTAAATTATCGCCAGATTTTACAGTGTAGCTTCTACCGCTTCTGGCTTTCGAACTTCTTTTACGATAAGTTGTTGTAACGTAAACGGGTTCTTCGTAACCTTCAGGTCGTTCGTCATAATTATACAATTCGTACTTTTTAACTAAAGCCACAACCTGGCTTGCCCAGCTTCTGCTATGTGCATAACCCGAACGTTGTATACCTCTTGCCCAGCCTTTATAGTCGTATTGATCATATTTCTCGAATAAGCTGTTAAAAGGCGAACGCGTTTCCATAATTTCTACGAAATGGCTATACGATTCTTCGTCGCTTTCGTAATCGCGATAGGCAGAACGAATTTCGGTATTATTGTTTGGGCCTTTTACCCCAAAATGATTATTAAGGTATTGTGCAATTTTACTGTTTCCTGCCGCCGATTCGTGAATGGCAACTGCTAAAATTAAACTTGCTGGAATTTTATGATCACGCATTAGTGTTTGCGCAAATTCTGCATGCTCTGTAATATATTCTTCTGTTTCTTGTGCTTTAGAGAGAGTTACACTTAAAAGTAAAATGCAAAAAGTAAATATATTTTTCATTTTTTTCTATTGAATCACGAGTATTCTATTTCTTTCGAATTACAAAAAGCCCATCGCGAACTGGAAGAATTAACTTGTCAACCCGTTCATCATCAGCTATTTTATCATTAAAACTAGTTATATTTTTGGTGTCTTTATCTTGCTTTTCTTGAAGTACTTTTCCACTCCATAGCACATTATCAACAATAATAATTCCGCCTGGGCGAACACGCTCAAAAATCAGGTCGTAATAAGTTCCGTTGTTTTTTTTATCAGCATCGATAAAAACAATGTCGAAAACCTCATCTAAGCTAGTTATGGTTTTTGCGGCATCGCCTAAAATGTATTTTATTTTATCGCGATATTCAGATTCACTAAAACTCTTGCGAACCATGTCTTCGAGTTCTTCATTAATATCTAAAGTGTAAATTAACCCATCAGCTGCTAAGCCTTCGGCTAAGCAGAGGGTAGCATAACCTGTAAATGTACCAATTTCTAAAATTCGTTTTGGCGAATTCATTTTGCTTAACATACTTAAAACGCGACCTTGATAATGGCCTGAAAGCATGCGAGGCATAAGTACTTTAAGGTTGGTTTGGCGATCTATATTTTGAAGTAATTCGCTCTCCGGCTCGCAGTATTTAATTAATAAATCTTGTAGGTCGTCGTTTATCAGGCTCATTTTGTTTGTTATAAACGGTTGGTTTCCATAAAATATTGTAAAATAATTGTGGCGGCTATGGTATCAACACGTTCCTTATTTTGTCGATCACTTTTTTTTAAACCGCTTTGCATAATGGCCTGATGCGCCATTTTAGAAGTAAAACGTTCGTCTACCCAATGTTGTGGAATGGTTGGGAAAGCTTTTTTAAGCGATGTAGAAAAACCTTTGGCATGCTGTTTTGAGTCAGAATCTGAACCATCCATTTGTTTTGGATCACCGATTACAAATGCTTCTACTTGCTCGGTGACAAGGTACTTTTTTATATACTCTATTGCATCTTTTGGGTGTACGGTGTCTAAACCTGTAGCAATAATTTGCAAAGGGTCGGTAACGGCAATGCCGATGCGTTTAGTACCATAATCGAAGGCAAGAATTCGGGCCATATAATTTGTTAACGCCCCAAAGGTAAGGTTTTTTGATAACTCGTCTTTTTAGCAAGGTATGAAATACAGGCTTTAAGTAAATTAAACCCTGTTGAAGCGGCATCCCCGATTTTTTCTATCGGGATATAGCGAAAATAGGGGCGGACTTATCAAAGTACTACTGAAGTTGATTTTCTAATTAAGGCCTCCAACTCTTCGCATTTCGTCGGTTGCACCTCCATTCGATCGTTTTGTAGCTTTTATTGGCTTGCCGAATCGATAGCTAAAGCTCAGCACAAAAAGCCTGCTATCTCTGGTTAGTTTAAAATATTCTTGTGCCTGAGGAAAATCGGTAAGTCCTTCCATTTTCTGGGTAAAGAAAATATCGCGGGCATTGAATTTTAAACTCCCTTTACCTTTAAGAATTGATTTTGATAATCCTGCCGAAATCTGTCCGTTAGGGTACAATAACTCTTGCAAATCGTTTCTTGCCTTTGTGAGGTAGAAACCAGAAACTTCCCCACTAAATGTTTTAGTAATGCTAAATTGGTTGCTTAGGCTAAGCTGAAATTGATTAATATAAGATTGGTAATTAATGTTTTGATAACCATTGAATTTCTTATAATTAAAATTTCCCTGGCCGTTAAATAACCACCATTTGGCTGGGAAAAATTGTAACGAAACCGATAACCCTAAGTTGGTCATTTTACCAACATTGCCATCTGTGTAAATTAAAACATCTGATCCTTCGGAAAGGAAAATTTGGGAAAAGTAATTGTCGACAATGCTGTAAGAAAGCGAAGTTGTTAAGACTTGCTTAAAACGATGACTAAGTTCTAAATTCCAGCTGTATTGAGGTAGTATATATGGATTGCCTCTTTGTATTGTGTACTTATTTACGATAAAGGTGAAAGGGTTAAGTTTTTGGTATGCCGGGCGGTCGATTCTGCGACTTGCAGTTATGGTAAATATGTTTAGCGAATCAGCCTGATAACTCAAATAGCCAGATGGGAAAAGATTTCCATAGCTTCTGGAGAAGGTAGAATCTGGTTTTACTGCATTTCCAAGTTGATTTGCATCGTAATTAGTATGCTCGTACCGTAGTCCCAGCTGCGCATTTATTCTGCCCATTTTTTTCTGGTAAGTGCTATAAATCGCATTAACGTTTTCTTTGTACTTAAAATGATTGCTGCGGTTTAAATCTGGATAACGCATATTACCATTAAGGTTGGTGTAACCCGCACTATTATCCGTATTTATAGAAGAAGCTTTTATTCCTGATTCTAATTGTGCATTATCATTAAAATGAATAATATGATCGGCTTTGACAGCATATATTTTTATTGTAGATGGAACTTCGATATTTGTGCCTTGCGTATAACCTTTGAAAGTTAGAAGTTTGTTTGTAAACTCCTGGTTATTGTTCAAGCTATAACTAAGCATATCCAAATCAACTGATAAATCCTGTTGGTCACCAATGGATTGTTTTAGATTAAGGTTAATAGCACCATTTCTAAATTCATATTGGGTATTGCTATTTGTAGAAATAGCCGAGTCTATACTTCCAGATTCTTTTTTCCAAGTTGCAAGCGCATTACTTTCGCCATCTTTTTTTATCAATGTCCCGCTTAGGGCAATGCCTATCGTTGTATTTTTAGACGCGTAAAAATCTAATCCAGTTTTTAGAAATTTATAATGGGTAAGACTGGAAATGGCTGTAGTTTGGTCTAACGCCTCCGTTGCCTGATTATTGCCAAAATAGTTCCGGTAAGCTTTAATATCCACAAAATTGTTGTTTGTATTATAACTTGCCGTTGCAAAGGCATTTATTTTACGCGTTTTATAATTTAGTAGCAGGCTGTTATTATTTTTATAATCGCGGCTCCAGCCAGCAATTGTGGTAATTGTTCCGTTAAAGCCATCCTGGTTATTTTTTTTGGTTTTAATATTAATTATGCCTCCGTTTCCACTGGCATCGTACTTTGCCGAAGGGTTGGTAATTAATTCTATTTGATTTACCTGAGCAGAATTCATGCTTGCAAGCAAATTTGTTAAATCTACTCCCGATAAATATGTAGGCTTCTCATCAATCATAACTAATACGGTTGATTTGCCTTGTAAACTAATGGCACCTTCTTTATTTACCATTACACCTGGCGATTTTTCCAAAAGCTCTAAAACCGTTGTTCCCGTGTTGGTAATGTCTGCATCAATATTTACAACAATTTTACCTTGGATATATTGAACACCAGGCTTATTACCTTCAATAGTTACCTCTTTAAGTAACTGGCTGGTGGGTAATATTCTAAGCGTTAAACTATTTAATACGAATGGAGATTTAATAATATCGGTTTTATAAGTTTCATAACCTACAGCTTTTGCATAAAAAAAATAAGTTCCTGGTGCGGGTTGGGTAAAAATTGCAATACCTTTATTATCTGTTTTAACAGTTTGGATGGAGCTGGAATTTTTGGCCAAAAAAAGTTGCACAGTAACATACTGAAAAGGGACATTCTTTTCATTTAAAACGATTATTTTAATCGTTTTATTTTTTTTCTGGCTAAAGCTTGATATTGTTGAGAGCAATAAAAAAAGCAATAACAAAGACCTTAAAAAGTTCATTTGTAATGGCAAAAGTTAGTTTGAGATATTAATTGAGACTCAAATATAGTGAAAACAAGATAATTACACAGTTATAGGTTTTGGGTATTGTCACCCTTGGGTAATAAACTTAATACATAGTTAAAGCTGTTGAAGTTTGGTCAAAGTCAAAATCTTAACCAGAATAACCGACATCTCATATCTATTTCTTATTTTGCACCAAATGCAGTTTAAAGAAATCATTGGTCAGGAAAGAATTAAGCAACAGTTGGTCGGAACGGTAAAAGAAAACCGTATCAGCCATGCTCAGCTTTTTTTATCGCCTGCGGGTTCTGGAGCTTTGCCTTTGGCTATAGCTTATGCACAATATATAAACTGCTTGGATAAAAAAGAAACGGATAGCTGTGGCGAATGTTCAAGCTGTCGGAAATATGAAAGATTAATTCATCCCGATTTACATTTTTCATATCCTTTTTTTGCTTCTGCAAGTATAAAAAGAGCTGTTGATGTTTTGGATGACTGGAGAGATATGTTGCTTCAAGATTGTTATTTCGATATGGACATTTGGCGATCTAAGCTAGATGCAGCAAATAAACAAGCAAATATTCCAATTGGCGAGTGTCATGATATTATTAAAAAACTTAGTTATAAAGCTTTTGAAGCCCAAACCAAGGTATTAATAATGTGGCTACCAGAATATCTGGATAAGGCTGGTAATGCTTTATTAAAATTGATTGAAGAACCACCTGCAAATACTTTATTTATTTTAATTGCACAAAGTCAGGATCAGATTTTAACAACCATTTTGTCGCGTACACAGATTGTTAAAATCCCAAAACTATCTGGAGAAGAGGTTTCTGCCTACTTGCTCGAAAATAGTGGCTTAACCGAACATCAATCTATAGATTACTCTTTTTTAGCTGATGGAAATCTAATCGAGGCAAAAGCGTTGGCGGCGGATTCTCAAAACGATAGTTCGGGCACCTTTACCAGCTGGTTGCGAATGGGTTTTGGAAATAAAGTGCCCGATTTAATTGACTTTACAGATAATGCTGCAAAGTGGGGGAGAGAGAACCAGAAGAATTTTTTAAAGTACGGCGTAAATTATTTACGCGAATGCTGCTTAATTATTAGCGGTGCCGAAGAGCTGGTAAAATTGCCACCTTTAACCATGGAAACAGCTAAAAAGTTAAGCGCACATGTACTTACCTTGCCTATGGCCGAGGCAATTATCGGTGAGTTGGAAAAGGCTCATTACCACATTGAAAGAAATGCAAACCCAAAAATTCTGTTTTTAGATGTATCTTTACAATTGGTAAAAATTATCAAGTTTAAAACGCTCCCTGCGGGGACTCAATATATATACAATTAATATGGGATGTGGAAGTTGTTCAACAGGTGGTGGTTGCACCCCTAATGGATGCAAGAGTAATGGCTCATGTGGCACTGGCGGTTGCCAAACAATGGAAGTTCACGATTGGCTATCCAACTTGGATATGCCCTCTAATTATAAACCTTTTCAGGTTACAGAAATAAAATTTAAAGGCTCGCGAAAGGAGTTTTTTCTAAACAACGATAACATTTACCTTGAAATAGGCGAGTTGGTTGCCGTTGAAGGCCCAACTGGTGGTTTCGATGTTGGACACGTTTCCCTAACAGGGGAATTAGTTCGCGTTCAAATGAAACGCCGCAAAACGCCATTGGATCAGGTTGTTAAAAAAATATATCGCAAGGCTACAGAAGCTGATGTAGAAAAATGGAATGCTGCGAAAGAGATGGAATGGGAAACCATGCATAAGGCTCGTAAGCTGGCATTAGATTTACGTTTGTCGATGAAAATTAGTGATGTGGATTACCAGGCTGATAAAACGAAAGCAACATTTTTTTATACTGCCGATGGCCGTGTAGACTTTCGCGAACTGATTAAAAAAATGGCCGAAAATTTCCGTATTCGTATAGAAATGCGCCAGATAGGTATGCGCCAGGAAGCTGGCCGCTTAGGTGGAATTGGGTCTTGCGGTCGCGAATTGTGCTGCTCAACCTGGTTAACAAACTTTAAAACGGTATCTACCGCTGCGGCTCGTTATCAGAATCTTTCATTAAATACACTAAAGCTTGCGGGACAGTGTGGTAAGCTAAAGTGCTGTTTAAATTATGAATTGGATACTTATTTGGATGCTTTAAAAGATATTCCAGATAGAATTGAAAATTTAGATACTGAAGCAGGTTATGCCCGCCATCAAAAAACAGATATCTTCAAAAAAATTATGTGGTTTAGTTACCAGGGCGACGAAAACTGGATTCCAGTTGCAGCGGCTCGTGTAAAAGAAATCATGGTAATGAATAAGGCAGGTAAAAAAGCACCTAATTTAAAAGAAGAAGCCGTTCAAATTGCTGCACCTGTAGTGGTAGAAAAATCCTTCGATTATGAGAATGTTGTCGGTCAGGATAGCTTAACTCGTTTAGATGAGCGTTCGAAAAACAAAAACAATAATCAGAACCGTAACAATAGCCAGAAAAATAGTCGCAATAATAACCAAAATAGAAGAGAACGGGTTCCAGCGGCTGATAAGTCAGCTCAGCCTAAGCCTCAACAAAATCCAAATCAACAAAAACAACAGCAAAACGGTCCAAAGACTCAGCAAAAAGTACAACAACAAGGACCAAGGCCACAAAATGGTCCGAAAGCTCAGCAAGCGCAAGCAGGCAAACCTGTTGCTAAATTAGAAAGTAAACCAGAAGCTGAAGGAGCACAGGCGAGCGAACCGAGCAAGAACAGAAGTAGAAATAACCGTAGAAAAAATAATAACCGCCGAAACACTAACAATGGCTCAGAAAATAAACCAGCTACTGAATAAAAGGCAAGTCATTTTACTTTCTTTTATGTGTTTTGCTTCACTTTTTGTGGGTTGTACCTCGAGTGTTGTTGATAGTAATTTCGAAATTCCAGAAAGAAAATGGACTTACCGTAATCACATAAAAACATCCTTTGTAATTAAAGATGCTTCTAAAGCGTATAATCTTTGTTTTAAATTAAGACATACAGCGGATTATCATTATGCTAATATTTTTGTTTTGGTTCATTTTAAGGATGAAAAAAATAAAATAACCAGACGATATCAATATAGATTAGCCAAAAATGACGGTGAATGGCTTGGAAGTGGCTCGGGAAATGTTTTTGCCTATAAACTTCCCTTACTTACAAACTATCATTTCACGCATGCAGGCAATTACGAGATAGAAATTGAGCAGAATATGCGAGATAACCCACTTGTAGAAGTAAGTGATGCTGGTGTGTTAGTTGAGGAGGTACAATAACTTTCTGACTACAGATATTGTAGTAAACTTTCAAGTTTCATACCTCTCGATCCCTTTAGCAATACCAAAGCATCGGTAATTTTATTAGCCATTAGGTACTGGGCTGTTTCATCTGGGGTTTGAAAGAAAATTCCTTTTTCTGAATTTTTAAAAGCATAGAAGTATTTCCCGATGAAAATAATTTCATCCAAATTACTTACAAAAGCTTGTTCGGCTATGCGTTTGTGCTGGTTTTCAGATTCAGGGCCAAGTTCAAACATATCTCCTAAAATTGCAATCCTTTTATTTGCCGAAAGCTTTGAAATATTATTTAAAGCCGCATTCATGCTGCTTGGGTTAGCGTTATAAAAATCGCATATAACGGTGTTGTTCTCCGTTTTTGTTAATTGCGATCGATTATTTTTTGGTTGATAATTTGACAAGCCATTATTAATTTCTTCAGGGCGCATATCAAAGAAATCGCCAATGCATATTGCCGCTAAAATATTTTCGAAATTATAACTGCCAGTTAAATTGGTTTTAACAGAGGTAGAAACCTCGTGATTTGTCCAGTCAACTTCTATAAATGGATCACTACTTTTTAAACTCCCTTTAATGGTGTTACCATTTTCGGTACCGTAATAAATTAGTTTTGTTAAACCAGCAGCGACACTCATCTCTAATAAAAAATCATTATCTCGGTTAATGAAAGTATAGCCGTTGGTGCCTTTGAGGTAAGTGTAAAGTTCTGCTTTCCCCTTTTTTACACCTTCAAACCCACCAAATCCATCCAAATGTGCCATACCAACGTTGGTAATGATTCCATGTGTCGGTTGTGCGATAGTGCAAAGTAATTCAATCTCTTTTTGATGATTGGCGCCCATTTCTATTACAGCAATCTGAACATCCTCGGTAATAGATAAAATGGATAACGGAACGCCGATATGATTATTCAGGTTACCAAATGTGGCGAATGTTTTATATCGTTCTGATAAAACGGCGTTCACCAATTCTTTGCTGGTGGTTTTACCATTACTGCCTGTTAAGCCAATAACGGGTATGTTTAATTGTTTGCGATGATGGCGTGCTAAATCCTGTAAGGCCAGCAATACATCATTCACCAATAGGCATTTGCTGTTAATTTCAAATTTTACTTCATCAATTACTACAAAGGCAGCTCCTTTTTCAATTGCTTGTTCAGCAAATTCATTAGCATTAAAATTATCGCCTTTTAAAGCAAAAAAGATACAGCCTTCAGTAATATTCCGGGTATCGGTAGAAATTACTGGGTTTTTTAAATATTGCTTATATAATTCTGCGGTCGTAATCATGCTAATTGAAAAATTTTTGTGGTAAAATTAAGCTTTCGCAACAACAAAAAACAAAATTAGTACATTAGATAAAATTATTAATTATGAAGAAACTCTTTACCATCTGCTTATTGGCGCTGTCTTCTATTTTATTTGTGCAAGCTCAAGTTAAATCTCCTGATGAGTTTTTAGGGTACGAGCTTGGAGCACATTTCACGCCGCATCATAAAGTTGCCGAATATTTCAAACAAGCAGCGGCTGCTTCACCAAAAAATATTAAACTTATTGAGTATGGTAAAACAAATGAGGGGCGACCTTTACTTGCTGCTGTAATCTCATCGCCAGAAAACATTAATAAGATCGAGCAAATCAGAGCGAATAATCTTTCGTTGGCAACAGGAAAATCGAACGGAGTTGATTTAGCCAACCAGCCTGCAATTGTTTGGCTGAGCTATAATGTGCATGGCAATGAAGCCAATTCTACAGAAACGGCAATGAAAATGCTTTATACTTTATCGTCTGGCACAGATACAAGAGCTAATGAGTGGTTAAAAAATACAGTAGTTGTTATCGATCCATGCTTAAATCCCGATGGTAGAGATCGGTATGTGAATTATTTTAATAGTGTTGTCGGAGAAAAGCCCAATTCGGATCCATCTTCGAGAGAGCATATCGAACCTTGGCCAGGAGGAAGACCAAACCATTATTATTTTGATTTAAACAGGGACTGGGCTTGGCAAACGCAATTGGAAAGTAAACAGCGTTTGGCTTTATACAACCAGTGGATGCCACAAGTTCATGTTGATTTTCATGAGCAGAGTTACAATCAGCCTTATTATTTTGCGCCGGCTGCGGAACCTGTACACCAGGATATTACACCTTGGCAAAAAAGTTTTCAGGTTGTGGTAGGGAAAAATAATGCTAAATATTTTGATGAACAAGGTTGGCAGTATTTCACAAAAGAACGCTTCGATCTTCTATATCCATCTTATGGCGATACTTACCCACTATACAACGGTTCGATAGGAATGACTTACGAGCAGGGGGGGATTAGGGCAGGTTTATCTGTGGTTACCAATGATGGCGATACCTTAACATTAAAAGATCGTATTGCACATCATTTTACAACAGGAATGTCAACGGTCGAAGTTACTTCTCAAAATCGTGGCAAATTGTTGGATGAGTATAAAAAATATTTTCAACAGGCATTAACCACTTCCCCAGGTATTTATAAAAGCTTTATCATAAAACCAGATAATATATCGAGATTGAAAAAACTCGCCGAATTATTGACTAAAAACAAAATAGAGTTTGCTTATGGCGGCGAGAAAAGTGGTAGAGGTTATGATTATGATACGCAAAAGGAAGAGAGTTTTACTGTAGGCAGGAATGATTTAATTGTTAATGTATTGCAATCCAGAGGTGTTCTGGCAAACGTGTTATTAGAACCGCAAACTTTTGTAACAGATTCTAACACTTATGATATTACCGCTTGGGCGTTGCCTTACGTTTATGGTTTAAAAGCCTACGCATCTAAAGAGAGTATAAAAGGTAAGTTCGCTTCAATTGATGAAAGTAAAGCAACATCTTCCAATGTTGATAAACCTTTAGCTTGGTTATTCGGTTGGGGTAATAGTGAAGATTTGCAGCTATTGGTTGCTTTACAAAAGGAAAACATAAAAGTTCGCCAGGCAGATCAACCTTTTTCGGTAAATGGTAAAGACTATCCTGCAGGAACGCTTATTGTTTTACGCGTTGAAAATGAAAAATCGGTTAAAGACCTCAAGAATAAAATTATTCAGGCCTCTGCTAGACTCGAAAAACCGATACAAGCGGTAACTAGTGGATTTGTAGAGAAAGGCAAAGATTTTGGTTCTAATGTATATCCGATATTAAAACAGCCAAAGGTTGCTATAGTATCTGGAAATGAAGTATCATCATTGGCTTTCGGAGAGGTTTGGTATTATTTAGAACACGATTTAGGATTATCGCCGAGTATTTTAAATGCCCGCGATATTAATAACCTGGATATTAGTAAAGTAAATACATTAATTCTGCCTGATGGCAATTATAGCAGTTTTATTGATGACGGATTAAAAGGCTGGATTAGTAGAGGTGGCAAACTAATTTTAATGGAAGATGCTATAGAAAGTGTTTTAGAGAAAAAAGGCTTCGACATCAAAAAGAAAGAAGTAGCTGTAAAAAAGGATGAAAAACCTGAAGCCAGTAAATTGCTTTTTAAAGATAAGGATAGAGATGATTATGAAAATACCATTCCAGGCGCCATATATAGGATCAACCTGGATGCTTCTCATCCCTTCTCATACGGCATTGGCAAATCATATTACACACTTAAAACAGACCGCAGAATATATGAGCAATTAGTTAAGGGATGGAATGTAGGGCAATTTGGAGATAAAAGCTTAATGGCTGGAATTGTAGGTAAAAAAGTAAGAGAAGAACTAAAAAAAGGCTTAGTTATTGGTGTTCAAGATTCGGGCAGAGGGAATATTGTGTATTTGGCAAACGACCCATTATTTAGAAATTTCTGGGAAAATGGTAAAACCTTGTTCGGAAATGTAATATTTTGTAGCTATTGATTTAACTGATAATCATTTTATTAAACGGTGGTATAAATTATTTTATACCACCGTTTTCATAACTCTATCTTTTTTTATTTGACATTTAATGTATATTTAATTCCGATTCATCCTTAATTGTTTCAAATACCTAACTATAGTAGTTTTGCAATTAAGCTTAAAATGAGATAAGAAAAAATAATAGACTGGGTTAAATAATCCAGATAATTGCACAGCCTTTCCTGTCTAGTTAGAAAGGCTTTTTAATTTACCCCTTAATTAAACCTGTGTATTGAGCAGTAATTTCTAATCAACATAGATTTTAATTTTTATTCTTAAATTTTTCCAGAATTGACTGATAGCTATAAATAAGTTAGCTGCGTTATTCTCTTAGGTTGTTGGCCGTTAATTTGCTGTAGAGGCTTTTTGAGTAAGTTTTTGCTGCTGATAACCAGTAGTTTACTCGCATTTTCACAAATTGAGGTATGTTTTCTGCTTTTTTGTTAAAAAATGTTAAAAAAAATTTGGTGATTCAGCTAACTAACTATACTTTAGCACTTAAATCATTAACTAACCTATTTTCACAATTATGAAAAAACTTCTACAAAGTTTGTTCATACTTATGTTCGTTGCTGTAACAGCAATGGCACAAGATCGAACAATCACTGGTACAGTTACTTCAGTAGAGGATAAATTACCTATCCCTGGAGTAAGTGTAAGATTAAAAGGCACACAATCTGGTGCTGTAACAGATGCTGGCGGTAAATACGCCATCAGAGTAAATTCCAACAATGCAGTTTTAGAATTCTCATTCGTAGGATACACCGCACAAAGCAAGGCAGTTGGCTCGTCAAGTACGATAAATGTTGCTTTAGTAGGCGATGCTACATCGCTAAATGAAGTTATTGTTGTTGCTGCTGGTTTAACAGCAAGTAAAAGATCTCTAGGAACAGTTAACACAACTATTAAATCAGATCAGTTAATCGGTGCAAAACCAGTTAACGTTGCGAGTGGTTTATTAGGTAAAGTTGCTGGTTTGCAGATTAATGGAACTGGAGGTGGAACTAATCCTAACTTCCGTGTTGTATTAAGAGGGCAAAGATCATTAACAGGAAATAACGAGGCTCTTGTTGTTTTAGATGCGGTTATTGTTCCCAATGCTGTTTTAGGAAACTTAAATCCTGAAGATATCGAGAGCGTAACGGTTTTAAATGGCGCAAGTGGAGCTGCTCTTTATGGTTCTGATGCATCAAACGGAGCTTTAATTATTACAACTAAAAAAGGTAAACAAGGTAAGTTGGAAATTAAAGCACAACAAAGCTTAACTGTTGAGCAAGTTGCATTTTTTCCTAAATTACAAGAGCAATTTGGTGGTGGTTCTGATAACGATTTAAAAATCTATTTAGGCTATGAAAATCAACAATACGGCCCTGCTTTTGATGGTGTACCAAGAGAAATTGGTTTACCTTTAGCTGATGGTACAGTTAAAACAAGTCCTTACCAATGGGGTAATGATAAATATGATTTTTGGGATAATGGGTTAACCAGCCAAAGCGATTTATCTCTTTCTTCTGGTGATGAAAAAGGAACTTTGTTTATCTCAGGTCAATATGTTGATGTAAGCGGTACGCTTCCAAAAGACAGGTTTAATAAGGCCAATGTTCGTTTTAACGGAAGTAGAAATTTATTAAAAAACCTATCTACTTCATTCGCATTAAGTTATGCGCAAAACCGTTACGATCAAACAACTTCTACAGGTTTTTATGATCAAATGTTACAGAGTCCAGGTAACTTGCCAATTACTTCATTAAAAGATTGGAAGAATGATCCGTTTGCAGATCCAAGTGGATATCCAAATGCTTATTACACCAACCCATATTTTAGTATCGATAACTTCCGTGAAAAATTAAGAAATGATTATTTTACTGGAAGCTGGGATTTAAAATATAGCCCTGCGAAATGGGTAGATTTAACTTACCGTGTTGGTTTTAACTCACGTAATACATCAGGAAAATCTTATTCTGATATATATAAATTTAACGACTATATCAAAACTAGACCAGAAGTTGGTGCTTACAAAAAAACAGATATCGTTGGTGGTGTAACTGATAACTCGTTATACACAGCACGTATCACGAATGAATTTCAGGCTTCGTTTAAAAAAACAGTAAACGATTTTAACTTTAACTTAGTTGCTGCTGCTTTTTTACGTCAAGATCGTACAAAATCTCTTGATGCTTCTGTAAGTGGATTGGTTCAACCTGGTTTATTTAACTTAAATAATAGTACAAATACACCTACAGCTAACGAATCAAACTATCTTGCTCGTCAGCAAGCTATTTATGGTTTATTAAACATTAGCTATAAAAACTATTTGTTCTTAAGTGCAACAGCCCGTAACGATTGGGATTCGCGTTTATCAGCAGCAAATCGTTCTTTCTTCTATCCTGGAGGTAACATCTCATTTGTGCCAACAGATGCGATTCCTGCAATGAAATCATTTAAAGCGCTTGATTATATGAAAATCAGAGCGGGTTTATCTAAGGTAGGTCTAGTTAACGTAGGTGGTGCATCGAATACTTTAGGTGCCTACCGTTTAGATGCAACATTTAATCAAGGTTCTGGTTATCCATACAATGGCTTAGGCGGTTTTACATTAGGTAACAGTATTGTATCTCCTAACATTACACCAGAGTTTACTTATTCTTTCGAGGTTGGAACGGATTTATCGTTCTTTAAAGACAGAATTAATGCAGCTTTTACTTATTACAAAACTAAAACTAAAAACCAAACCGTAACTGCAGCAGTTGCAAATTCATCAGGTTATACTTCGTATCTTTTAAATGCTGGTCAAACAAGTAGTAAAGGTTTTGAAACTACTTTAGCATTTGTTCCAGTTAAGACTTCAAACTGGACAGTAACTGTAGCGGGTAATTATGCACACTACAATAACATGGTAGATGAGTTATTAGCAGGTATCCCTAGCATTAACTTATCTAACACTACAAATGCTGGTTCTTATGGTATTGCTGGACAACCTTTCCCAGTTTTACAAGGTAGATCATACAACAGAGATCCTCAAGGTAGAATTATTGTAGATCGTACAACTGGATATCCTTCTGGAACTTCAACATTAAATATTTTTGGTAACGCTGCTCCAAAGGATATTTTTGGAATTAACTTAAGTGCAACTTTCAAAGGAATCACCATGACAGCATTGGCTGAATATCGAGGTGGTTATTCGGTTTACAATGGTATCGGACCAAGTAGTTTAGATTTCAGTGGTGCGGGTATTAACACGGTTGCTTACAACAGAGAGCGTTTTGTGATTCCTAATTCATCTTACTTGGATCCTGCTACTAATACTTACGTTCAAAATACAAACATCACAATTAAAGATGGTGGACCAGGTTATTGGACAATCGGTGGCCCTAGAACGAATATTGATGAAAACTACATTACTTCAGGTAACTTCTGGAAAATAAGAGAGATTACCTTAGCATATGATTTTCCTAAATCAATCTTGGCTAAATCTAAATTCATTCAGGCTGCAAGAATTAGTGCACAAGGACGTAACTTATTCATCTTCCTTCCAAAAACTAACGTATATACTGATCCAGAATACAATAGCAACTCAACTACTAATAGTGGAAACGGAGTTGGTTTAAATGGTACACAAACGCCTCCTTCACGTTATTATGGCGCTACTCTATCACTTACTTTTTAAAATAGAAATTATGAAAAAAATATATATATTATTTTTTGCAGCTGTAGTCGGTGTTTCTTTATCGTCTTGCAAAAAATATCTAGATGTTAATGTAAACCCTAATCAGGCTACTTCTGGTACTCCTGAATTAGTTCTACCACAAGCAATTACTGCAGTTGCTAACCTAACATGGGGGCAAACTATAGGTTTAACAAATGCAAATACGAGTTCTTCTTTCAACTTTTATGGTTCACAGGCTGTAGGTTATCTTGCAAACGGAGGTGGTGTTAGTGGTTGGGGAGCGATCATATCTTATGATTATGCTTCTACAGACCAACAAGCTTTGTGGAATAACTCTTATGATGTTGCTACTGATATTCAGTATGTAATCGATAACACTGAAGGCAAAGCTAATTATGCTCAGTTTAATGCTGCTGCAAAAGTTATGAAAGCTTACACTTTCCAAAGACTTGTAGATCAGTACGGAGATTTACCATATTCGCAAGCGTTAAAAGGTGCTGCAAGTGTTACACCTGCTTATGATAAAGCTACTGATATTTACAAAGCTTTAGCTGACTTATGTGATGCTGCTATTGTGACTTTCAAAGCAAATCCAACTGCTGCTTCACTTTTCAAATCATCAGATCCTTTATTTGGCTCAAGCTCAACTACAGCAATTGAGATTACTAGATGGATTAAATTTGCTAACACACTTAAATTAAGATTGATTTTAAGAGGCGGTAGTAAAGTTGCATTTACTAACAAAACTTTTGATGCAGCAGGATTCTTAGATGAAGATGCTACGGTTAATCCTGGTTATGTTAAATCTAGCGGTAAGCAAAATCCAGCTTGGAATGCATTTGCTTATTCATTCGCTGGTGCTGCGGTAGGAGCAGGTGCACAATATGTTCCAACTCCATTTATCATGGGTTTCTACAACGGTACTAAATTAACCGATCCAGCTCGTGCAAATGTTGTTTATAAATCTGGTATTACTACAGCTACAAATCAATTGGGTAACCAATTAGCTACTGCTGGTCGTGGATTGGTTCCAAACTCGTGGTTTAGAGGTACGAGCTCTACATCTTACGAATCAATAGGTATTTTCAAAGGACCTGATGCAGCTGCACCATTATTTTTATTAGCTGATAGTTACTTCTTGCAAGCTGAAGGTGCTTTAACTGGTGTTACTACTGGTACACCTTTAACACTTTTCAACTCAGGTATTCAGGCATCTTTCAGGTATCTTTACAAAAACAGTACAGGTGCGGTTACTGCAGGAAAAGATCCTGTTGCTGATGCAACAGCATACCAGGCAGCTAATGCAACAAAATATATTGCTAATTACGGTTTAGCGGTTGGGCAAGCTCAACAGTTAGAAGCTATAATTACACAAAAATATATTGCATTAAACTTCCTTTTTGGTGATGAAGCTTGGAATGAATATAGACGTACAGGATATCCTGCAAGTAATTCTGATATAAACGCGGCGACACCTGCACAAACAATTGTTTCAATTGCTGGTGTATCAACTGCTGCAGACAAATTACCTGCTAGATTACTTTATCCAAGTACAGAATTTACTTATAATGCTGCAAATGTTCCAACAGGCATTAACAAGTACACAAGCAAAATATTTTGGGCTAGATAGGAGCGGTAATTTTAAATTTAAATATTAAAGAAATGAAAAGAATATTTCAAAATATAGCAATCTTATTGATGGTGGTAACGCTTAGTTCTTGCCTTAAATCAAAAGACTTAATCGGACCAGATGCACCTAATAGCATAGGCGCAATCATCGAGTTTGATAATCCTGATTATATTGCGTCTGGATCATTAACGGCTAGTGTTAAATTAGCTCGTTACCAGTTAACTTTACCTAAGGGAACTGCCTCACCATTAAAAATTAGAGTTAATTATGTAGGTACTGGTAAACCAGCAACTTCTGATGTAACTGTAGGATTAGGTGTTGATGCTGCTGCATTAACTTTACATAATACTCAGGCAAGCAGAACTTATACATTATTACCTGCTGCATGGTACGTAATGCCTGCAAGTGTTGTAATTCCTGCCGGCCAAGCTGGTGTGGATATTACAATTCCAATTAATACAAATAATTACGTTACTGGACAAACTTATGCAATACCTTTAAAAATCACTTCTACCTCTCAAGGTACGATTAGCGGTAATTTCGGGGCAATAATTGTTGCAGTAGCAGCTCAATAATTAAATCTTCTTTTTAAGAAGTACCAGCCAGGCAATCTTAGATTGTCTGGCTATTTTTTTTAGAAAAATCTGCTGAAGTTAAAACAAGATTAGAATTAATAGCGGGAATGGTGAATTCTCAGGGGTATTTGTCATTTTTAAATCATAAACTATTATAAAAATGTTAATTATCGTTAAATAAATATTTCGTGGGTTTATATTTAACGCTTTATTATAAACTAATTAATAATTAACTTAAATTTCATGAAAAAACTTCTACAAAGTTTGTTCGTGTTGATGTTTATTGCGATTACTGCATTAGCTCAAGAACGAACAATTACTGGTACAGTTACATCTAAACAGGATGGTTTGCCTTTACCAGGGGTAAGTGTCAAAATCAAAGGTACTACTAAGGGTACCATTACTTTATCTTCAGGGAAATTCTCAATAGCAGCGGCTGGATCTTCAGCAGTTTCATTAGAGTTCTCTTATCTTGGATATATTACTCAAACAATCGCTATTGGAAGCTCTAACTCTATCAATGTTGCTTTAGTTGAAGATACTAAATCTTTAACCGATGTAGTTGTTGTCGGGTATGGTACTCAATCTAAGAGGAATGTAACTTCAGCCCGAGTTGGTGTTACGTCGGAAGAAATTAAAGATCAGCCTGTTCCTAGTGTGGCTCAAGCGCTACAAGGAAGAATGGCGGGTGTACAAATTTCGTCTGGCTCAGGAAGACCTGGTGCGCCTATTGCAATCAATATTCGAGGTAGATCATCTATTACGGCTGGTAATAACCCCCTTTACGTTGTAGATGGAGTTATCTTACCTAGTAATAGTGGTAGCACTCCTTCGACTGCAGGTGCTGGAGTATCTGCTTTAGCAAATATTAACCCAGAAGATATCCTTTCTGTAGATGTGTTAAAAGACGCTGCTTCTGCAGCAATTTATGGTTCGCGCGGTTCGAATGGTGTCGTTATTATAACAACAAAAGGTGGAAATAAAAGTGGAAAATCAACAATCAATGTATCCGCATACACTGGTGCACAATCGTTAACGAAAACTCGCGATTTATTAAACGCATCAGAATACAGACAGATGTATAACGAAGCTAGAGTCAATGCAGGGCTTTCGACATTATTCACGCAAGCACAGATTGATAATCCTAATGCAAATGTAAACTGGTTAGACGAAATCATTAGTGATAATTCACGAACAAACAATCTTCAATTATCCATTGCTTCTGGCGCAGGAGAAAAAACACAATTTTATACTTCATTAAACTATTTCGATCAAGATGGAGCACTTAATTTTGGTGGATTTAAACGTTATGCCTTGAGAACAAATGTTACACATGACATTAATAGCTTTATTAAAGTTGGTAGTAACTTAGCTATCTCCCGTTCATACAGACAAGAATCTCCAGTAGATAATAGTATCTATTCTCCATTCCCACGTGCTTTGGTAGCAAGACCAGATCAGCCGATTTATAATGCAGACGGTACTTTCGCAGCTAATGATTATAATAACCCATTACATATGTTCCAATCTGTGAACTATGTAAACCTGTCGAATATTTTTAACTCAACTTTTGCTGAGGTGAAAATTTTGCCAGGATTAAAATTCAGATCAGCAGTTGGTATCGATTACACTTATGTAGATCAAAGAACTTATAACCCTATTACTTCACTTTCAGGACAAGGTTCTAATGGTTCTGGTTCTTCTGGCTATGTTCAAACAGAAAATTATCTGACTACACAGACATTATCGTATAACAAAAACTTATTCGATAATCGTTTAAATATCGATGGTACAGCAGTTTACGAATTCCAATGGAACAATCAATCAAATAATAGAGTTGATGGGTCTAATTTCCCTTCTGATTTAACTCCATATGTTACATCTGCAGCACAAATTACTGGTGGAACAGCGAGCTTAACATATTTTAAAATAGAATCGATGTTGGCTAGGTTAAATATGGCTTGGGAAGGTAAATACCTTTTAGGTGGATCAATCAGAAGAGATGGTTCTTCTAAAATTCCTGCTAAAGGTAGATATGGATACTTCCCTTCGGTTTCAGGTGGTTGGATTATCAGTGAAGAAGATTTCTTAAAAAACAACAACACAATTAGCTTCCTAAAATTAAGATCAAGTTATGGTTCTACTGGTAATCAGGAAGGTATTGGTAACTTCACATCTAGAAGATTAATTGGTGGTGGTTTCAACTATAACGATACACCTGGTTTCGCATTAAGTACAATTGGTAGCCCTGATTTGAAATGGGAAACTACTAATCAATTCGATTTAGGTTTAGAATTAGGCTTATTCAACAATAGAATTGATATTTCAGCTGATTATTTCAATAAAAAAACTAAAGACTTATTGTTGAATCGTCCCATCCCAAGCACCACTGGTTTCAATACAATACTAGAAAACATTGGTAGCCTTGAAGGACACGGTTTTGATTTCCAGGTTTCAAGTAAAAACTTTGTTGGCGCGTTTAAGTGGAATACCTCATTCAACCTTTCTACTTACAACAACAAAGTAACTTCGCTTTATAACGATCAGCCTATTGATGGTTCTTTTGCAACAAGAACAGCTGTTGGTCAGCCGCTTGGCGCATTTTTCTTAATCAAGTCGCTAGGGGTTGATAGAAATACTGGAGATATGCTTTACGAAGATATCAACGGAACAAATACAATAACTGGTGATGATAGACAATTTTTAGGTAATCCACTACCAAAATTCTACGGTGGTATCACTAACAATTTCTCTTACAAAGGATTTGATTTAAGTGTCTTTTTCCAATATTCATATGGTAACGATATCTATAACTTAGGTGCTGAAGGTACTGGTGGTTGGGCTAGTTTAGGTGGCGTTGTTTCGGCGACTGCTCCAGCAACTAATGTAATCAGAGATGTTTATGAAAACAGATGGACCCCATCAAACATGGATTCAAAATATCCAAGAGCTGTTGGTGGTGTAAGAGGTACTTATAACACTCAACGTTCATCAAGATTTTTAGAAGATGGTAGCTATTTGAGGTTAAAAAATATAACTTTAGGTTATAACTTACCAAAATCTGTCCTAACAAAATTACACTTATCAAATGTTCGTCTTTATGCAACAGGATATAATGTGTTAACATTTACTAAATACACTGGTTTTGATCCAGAAGTTTCTTCTGACTTTACAGTTGGAAATACAGGTGTGGATCAAGGAAGTATACCTCAATTTAAGACATATACTTTCGGGATTAATATTGGTTTATAGAAAAAATATTATGAAAAATAAAATAATTTTTGCCGCAATGGCCATTGGATTAACCGTTTTTTCTTCTTGTGAGAAACAGTTAGATGTTAATCCAGTTGCTTCTCTTTCTCCTGAAGTTGTAGGGCCAGCAGAAGCACCAAAATTGCTTAATGGTGTTTATGATGCTTTACAAGTTGGAAGTAATACATCATACTATTACTTAAGCTATGCTACAGAAGATTTATCTGCTGATAATTTAGTTTACAGAGCAACGTTTTTTCAGCATGGTGAGGTAGATAATAATGCAATCTTAACAAATAATGTTTTAGTTTCGAGATACTTTACCGGCCCGTATGCTATTATCCAAAAAGCAAACGATTTGTTGGATATTTTAAAAAGTGGATCTATACCAGAAGCTACTGCAAAACCCCTTTTAACACAAGCATATTTTTTAAGAGCATATGCTTATTACAGATTGGTTACCATATTTGGAGCAGTGCCAGTTGTGTTTAACAGAGACGTAGTTAAAGTTCCTAGAAAGTCACAAGATGAAGTATATGCGCAGATTATCGCGGATTTACAAGCTAGTATTAGCGCTGGGACAGATTTTTCAGACGCTAAATTCGCATCAATTCAGGCATCTAAAGCATTGTTAGCTCGTGTTTACCTTATCCGTAAAAATTATCCTTTAGCTAAACAATATGCTGATGAGGTGATTAACTCTGGTAAATTTCAGATTACCTCTAATTATGCGTCTATTTTTACAACTCCTTATGTTTCAACAGAGCATATCTTTAAGTTGAATTTCACCGCTACTGAAGGACAACAATCGCTCGATTTCTTCTTACAGCATCCAACTATGCCTGGTGGTGGTAGAGCAGAGCTTCCTGTAGATCAATCTTTAGTTAACGCCTATGAAGCTGGGGACACTAGAAAAGCAGCTTCAATTCAACAAATTGTTGCACCAACAGCTAACCCTGGATGGTATAGTAAAAAGTACCAAGATCCTTCTGGTAATGGCGCATTGCCTTTTTCTATTCTTCGAATTTCTGAGATGTATTTAATCTCTGGAGAAGCTCAGTTATTAATTTCTAATAACAATACGGATGCAACAGCATTATCTAGAATTAATGCAGTCAGAACTAATAGAGGTTTAGGGGCTTTGACTACAGCTGATCAACAAGCTTTTTTAAGAGAAAGACGCGTTGAACTAGCTTTCGAAGGAACTAGATGGATGGATATGAAAAGAACACCTTCTGCAACCAACCCTTCTAAGTCAATGGCAACTGTATTTTTAGAGGCAAAAGGTAGATCTATAAATGACGAACTATATCCAATACCTCAAGATGCAATAACAACAAATGATTTATTATTGCCAAATAATCCTGGATATAATTAATTCAGTATTCAGAGTTAACAACTCTATTTAAATCTAAACTTAAAGGGGTAAGCTATTATATTAGCTTACCCTTTTTGCATAAGAAATTTAACGTAAATTCATTTGTGAGTAATATTTCTTATAACCTCGCTTGCTATTCCCGCATGATTAATAAATTATGATTTTCAGGCCATAAGTTACCTATGATTTAAATTTTCAAAATGTTAGAAATAATCTTCGAGTACTAGCTGTTTTAAAAAAAATAAGGGGAGAATATTCATAAACTATAATTGAATTAATTCGCTGGAAAAGAGGGAGACTTAAACATGCTCTATTTTTTTTTGAAAAAAAACTTTAGCTAAAACGATTTATATGCAATTAAGTCGACTTAAACACTATACATTGTTTTCGTAAAGATTGCATTACATTACAATATTTTATATATTAGTTTTTAATTAATCAAACTAAACTTAAATTTTTATGAAAAAACTTCTACAGAGTTTGTTCATATTGCTGTTTATTGCGGCCACCGCATTCGGGCAAGAAAGAACAATCACAGGAACAGTTACGGGAAAGGAAGATGGTCTGCCATTACCTGGTGTAACTGTTAAACTAAAAGGCGCCACTGGTGGAACAATTACCACTGCAAATGGCAGCTATTCTCTAAAAACATCAGCTAAAGCGGGCACTTTAGAATTTTCATCAATCGGATTTTTAGCACAAAGTAGAACATTAGGAACCTCAAATGTTGTTAATGTTGCATTAGAAACAGATTCAAAAACATTAACCGATGTTGTTGTAGTAGGTTATGGTACTCAGAAAAGAGGAGAAACTACTGGAAGTACAGCTTCAGTTAGCGGTGCATCGATTGCTCAAAAACCTATTCAGAGTTTAGAAGCTGGTTTAGCTGGCAGGGCGGCTGGTGTTCAGATTACTGTTCCTGCAGGATTATTAAATACTCCACCTGTATTTAGAATACGAGGAACGAACTCTATCTCGTTAAGTTCTCAGCCACTTTTTGTAATTGATGGTATAGTAGCAACTACCGGCGACCAGGGTTTAACCGCCTCTGCCGCCAATCCATTAGCAAGTATCAATCCCAATGATATAGAAAGTATAGATATTGCGAAAGATGCGGCATCTACTGCGATTTATGGTAGTAGAGCAGCAAATGGAGTTGTATTTGTAACCACTAAAAGAGGTAAAACAGGCGCTCCTGTTGTTAATTATGATTTTTGGGTTGGATGGTCGAAAGCATATCGTTTACCAGAGTTGCTTGATGCTTTTCAATATACAGATTATAAAAATGAAGCTATTGCAAATGCAAATGCAATTCGTCCTGGTAGTGTTAACGTAACCTTCAATGGCGTTTCTCAACTTCAAAAATTTGTACTAACGAATGGCCCAGATGGCCAGCCAATTAATACAAACTGGTATGACTATGCCTATCGTACTGGAGTTTCACAAAATCACAATATGAATGTATCTGGAGGTACAGAAAGCACTAAATATTATATGGGCTTTGGTTATACCAATCAACAAGGTATTTATCAAAAAAATGATTTCAAAAGACTAAATGGCTTATTTAACGTAGATAGTAAGCTAAATAAGTTCATTACAATTGGTGGTAAACTTTCATACTCTAATGAAAAAAACTTAGCAGCAATATCTTCAGGATCATTAAATGGTGAGGCCTATGGTACAGCTGGTATAGCAAGAACCACATTGGTTAATGCACCTAACGTATCACCGTTTAATAATGATGGATCATATAACCTTGGAGCAACATTTGTTGGGCCAATGAACAACATTGTTACTGGTAACCAAGTTGGTTTCTATAATTTTGCTCAGGTGCTTTCTCTAAACAGAGAAAATAATGAGATCGATCACTTACAATCAAATGCATATTTTCAATTAACACCATTTAAATGGCTTAATTTAAAATCTATGTACGGAATCGACTACATCAATAGCGATAACGATATTTTTTATAACCCAGTTCATGGACCTGGTCAAGGTGTATTAGGAGAAGGAATAGGTGCTTTTAGAAAAAGAAAAAACTGGACCTGGACTAATACAGCTCAGGCTACCTATGAAGTTTCTCAGCACAATTTTAATTTGTTACTTGGACAAGAGCAACAAAGGAATACAGTAACTGGCTACGGTATCGATAGACAGGGCTTAACTGATCCTGCATACGATGTTGTTCAAGCAGGTTATACGCTTAACAACTCAACTGGAGCAGCTTATGGTGAAAACTACTTGTTGTCTTATTTTGGTAGGTTAAACTATAACTATGCAGGTAAATATTTTTTAAGTGGTAATTTGAGACAGGATGAATATTCTGCGTTAGGCGTAAAAAAGGGAACTTTCTGGGGTGCATCAGCTGGATGGGAGATCACTAAAGAAAACTTCTGGGCATCAGCAGGGTTAGATAAGGTTTTCAGTAGTTTTAAAATTAAAGGAAGTTACGGTAAAGTTGGTAATATTTCAGGTATTGGAGATTATGCAACATTCTCTACTTACGGATCAGCTCTTTACGGAGGTATTGCATCTTCAATTTATAGTGCAGCAGGTAACAAAGAATTAACTTGGGAAACTAGTAAGAAAACAGATGTTGGTATCAATTTTGGCGTCTTAAAAGGAAGACTTGAATTTGAAGTTGATTATTATAAAAACAACATCGATGGATTAATTCTAAATGTATCGCAGTCACCTTCAACTGGAGTTCCTTCTAGTGTTGCAACCAATATTGGCTCAATGTACAATAAAGGTTTCGAGTTTAATGTTAATGCAACTCCATTAAAATCTGCAAGCTTTTCTTGGAATAGTAATTTTAATATCGCATACAACAAAAATGAGGTTACTGCACTTGCACCAGGTTTGACAGAAATTGTAACACCTACTGGCTCTACAGCTACAGGTGAGAATGTGAACCGTTCGATACCAGGTTATTCAATTGGCTACTTATATGTAGTTAGAACAGGTGGTGTTGATCCAGCAACAGGAAGAAGAATTTTCTTTAACCAGGCTGGTAGAGCTGTAACTTATCAGCACATCGTTCCAACTGGCGCTTCACAATGGACTTACTTAGATAACGGAGCCACTGCTCCAGCAATCACTCAAGGAGCTGATGCGGTAATGTATCAGAATACAGCCCCTAAATTCTATGGTGGTTTCGATAATACATTCCGTTATAAAGGATTTGACTTAAATGTTATGCTTACTTATCAGTTAGGCTTCTATGTTTCTTATGGTACAAACGCAGGTTTACATGATCAGCGTTATTGGAATAATGCTGTTGATGTTTTAGGTCGTTGGCAAAAACCTGGTGATGTTACAAATTTCCCAAGAGCTGTTTATACCGATAACGTATCCTATGGAAATACCATTCCTTTAGATATTAACATATTCAAAGGAGACTTTGTTAAATTAAGAAACTTAAGTTTTGGATATACAATTCCACAAACGGCGTTTGGCAAAACTGGTATTAATAGACTTCGCGTATATGTAGCTGGTCAAAATCTTGCAATTATTACAAACTATCCAGGGCCTGATCCTGAAGTTTCTTCTAACGGCTCTAGCTCATCAGGACAAGGTTCTGATAGAAACTCTGGCCCTAATGCAAGAACCTATACAATGGGACTTAGTTTAGGTTTTTAACATCAAATAAAAAGAATCATGAATAAAAGAAATTTATATACAGCTATTTTGTGTTCGGTAGTCATTTTTACAAGTTCTTGCAAAAAGGAATTTTTGGATCCGTCACTTAAAACTTCTGTTGCAGCAGAAAATGCTTTCGATACACAATTTCGTATTGAGAGCCAGGCAAATTCATTATACGGCTCATTAAAAAATGGGTCTTTTTACGGAGGTAGGTACTTAGCATATGGAAATATAAGAGGCGAAGATTTCATAAATGAAACTGGAAACTTAGTTACTGCTTCTGATGTTTGGAGCTTGAACCTTGCAAATAGTGCAACTTCTGTAAAAGGATTATGGTCTCAAGGTTACCTAACTATAAACAGATGTAATGTGTTTATTGATGGAATGGCCTCGAAGGGTAATTCTGTAGTTGGTGATGCTGCTGGTGCAAAGTATATTGCCGAAGCTAGATTAATTAGAGCATTATCTTATTATAGTCTACTACAACTTTTTGCCAGACCTTATGCAGATGGAAATGGCAGCAAGCCAGGTTTGCCTTTACGTTTAGTCGGCATCACTGGACCAGGCTTCTCAGATTTGGCTCGTAGTACCGTAGATCAAGTTTATACTCAAATACTTGCCGATTTAAATTATGCAGAAACAAATCTTCCAGCTACAAATGCGTCAGCATTACTTAATACAACAAGAGCACATAAAAATACCGCTATTGCCTTAAAAACAAGAGTGTATTTAACTATGGGTAAATGGGCTGAGGTAATTACAGAAGCGAACAAACTTGTTCCGGCTGTTGCTCCATTTAAGGCTAAGGTTAATGTCGCTAATGATTTGGTTACCGATATTGCATCAGTATTTAAAGCACCATATACAACTGCAGAATCGATTTTCTCTTTACCTATGACTTCTTCTGCGAGTCCACTTGATTATCCTGGAACTCAAAACTCATTAGCATCATATTTTTATTTTACTAATGCAACCCCAGGTACGACAGAGTACTCACTTAATCCAGTAGGCATTATTGCAAACACAGGTTGGAAATCTACAGACAAAAGAAGAGCATTACTATTTACTTCTGCTGCTTCAAAGCAGTTTGTTGCAAAATTTGTTGCGCCAAGTCCATATACAGATTATGTTCCAGTTATAAGATGGTCTGAAGTGTTATTAAATTTAGCAGAAGCTAGAGTACGTAGTACAAACACAGTTGATGCACAGGCCCTTTTACTTCTTAACGCAGTTCGCCAACGTTCAGATGCTACAACTACGTTTGCGCCAGCAACTGTTGCAGATTTTACAGATGCTTTATTGCTTGAGAGAAGAATAGAATTCTTAGGAGAAGGCTTAAGAGGTCCCGATTTAACTCGTTTATTATTAACACTTCCGCTTAAAGGAAGTGCACCAGCTAAAACAGCAACAGAAAATGGATATATATGGCCAATTTCTTCAGATGAGTTGTCATTAAACAAATTGATGACTGACAATTAAAGTATTAGCTTAACTTATAAACAGAAAAAGCCAGCAAATTTTGCTGGCTTTTTCTGTTTATAATGATTTTACTTACTTCTTATCTACACTGTATTTCCCTGGGCCAATAAAAATTAGAGAGAAAAATACAATCCCTAACTCAATGGCGTGACTAGCGCCACCTAAACCATCGCCTTTACCAAAATGAACCAATGCTGCGATAATCATGGTGAAAACTAACAGAATGCAAGCAGGACGATAAAATAAGCCTACAATTAGTAAAAAACCACCAAATGTTTCTGTCGCTGCGGCCATAAAACCCCAAAAAACAGGTAAAAAATCTATTCCAATAACTTTCATGCTTCCACCTAAACCTTCCCAACCTTTTGGGCCGCCTGCCAGTTTAGGAAAACCATGAATAATAAACATTACACCAACGCCTATGCGCAGTAAAAGCAATCCTGTGTTGCGATATTTTCCTAAACTATCTAAAATGGCCATACTATATATATTTAAACTCTACGTTATTTATTTCGACTTTCAATTCAACTTCTGCGCCAACAACCATAGTTAGGTTGTTATCAATATGTCCGCTTGGGAAATTGAAACAAACTGGGTAGTCATACTCTTTAACGATATCCCAAATTACCTCATCAGCACTTTGTCCGAAAGGAATTTTCTCTATTTCGATTTCGTTAAATGCTCCAATAATTAAGCCTTTCAATTTCGCCAGTTTGCCTGCTCTTTTAAGCATTCTCATCATTCGGTCTATCGAAAATTCATGCTCGCCAACATCCTCTAAAAAAAGAATCTTATTATCGAAATCCATTTCTGAAACGGAGCCCTGAACCATACAAAGCAGTGTTAAATTTCCACCGATTAAAAGTCCTCGGCAATGCCCAGCACGGTTGTTAAACCCACTCTGGTGTTGGAAAACTTGTTTTTCGCCAAACAACGCCTTTTGCAAGGAAACTAAAGACTCTGTAGTAGCTTCCTCAAAAGTATAAGGCATTTGGGCGTGCATCGATTGAATTTGCAATTCCGCAAAAATGTGCGATAAGAGCACGGTAATATCACTAAAGCCAATAACCCATTTTGGATTTTCTTTAAAATGGGTAAAATCCAGTTCATCAATAATACGAACAGTACCATAACCACCACGGCCTGAAATAATTGCTTTTATCTCTGGATCATCCAAAAAAAACTGAATATCAGCAGCACGCAAAGCGTCATCGCCAGCAAACTGATGTGCTTCTGCATAAACACTTCTACCAATAATTACATCTAATCCCCAACTTTTTAAAACCGAAATGGCATAATCTATAGGCTTGGGTAATTTTTTCGCCGCACAAACTATGGCGATTTTATCTCCTTTTTTTAAATATGGTGGCTGCTTTATCATGTTCAAAACACTTATCTTTGCCAAAATAAATAATTTGTTTTGGATAATAGTAAAATAAAAAGATATACCGTTACTGCAGCACTTCCTTACACAAACGGACCAGTGCATATCGGTCATCTAGCGGGTGTTTATATTCCTGCCGATATTTATGCCAGATACCTGCGCTCAAATAAACGTGATGTAAAATTTGTTTGTGGTTCTGATGAAAACGGTGTGCCGATTACCTTGAAAGCTAAAAGAGAAGGGATTACGCCGCAAGAAGTGGTAGATAAATATCATAAAATCATAGGCGATTCTTTCAAAGAGTTTGGCGTTTCTTTCGATATTTACCACCGTACCTCATCATCTACACACCACCAAACGGCGGCAGATTTTTTTGAAACACTATATGATAAAGGTGTTTTTACAGAAGAAATTACCGAACAATATTACGATGAACAAGCTAAGCAATTTCTTGCCGATCGTTACATTACTGGTACCTGCCCTAACTGTGGAAATGAAAATGCTTATGGTGATCAATGCGAAAACTGCGGCAGCACGCTTAATGCTACCGATTTAATTAACCCGAAATCTACGCTATCAGGTAATAAGCCAATTTTAAAAGAAACTAAAAATTGGTTTTTACCTTTAGATAAATATGAAGGTCAATTAAGGGAATATATCGAGAGCCATAAAGAATGGCGACCAAATGTTTATGGCCAATGCCAAAGCTGGTTAAATGCAGGTTTGCATCCTCGTGCCATGACTCGTGATTTGGACTGGGGAATTCGTGTACCCGTTCGTGGTGCAGATGGTAAAGTGCTATATGTTTGGTTTGATGCGCCAATTGGTTATATTTCAGCAACAAAAGAACTTTGCAACTATGCCAAGCTTGATGTATGGAATCCAAAAGCAGAAGAATACTACATAAATAATTACGAAAGCGATAAATGCGGTTGGGAAGAATACTGGAAAGATGAAAGCACAAAACTAGTACACTTCATCGGGAAGGATAATATCGTTTTTCATTGCATTATTTTCCCAGCAATGCTGATGGCTCACGGTGGTTATATTCTGGCCGATAATGTTCCTGCAAACGAATTTTTAAATCTCGAAGGGCAAAAAATATCAACATCTAAAAACTGGGCCGTTTGGCTAAACGAATACCTGCGAGAGTTTGAAGGCAAGCAAGATGTTTTACGTTATGTATTAACTGCAACAGCACCCGAAACAAAAGATAACGACTTTACCTGGAAAGATTTTCAGGCTAGAAATAATAACGAATTAGTGGCGGTTTTAGGCAACTTCGTTAATCGGGTGGTTGTTCTTACACATAAGTACTTTAATGGGGTTGTGCCAACCTTAATGGAGCTTAAGACTGAAGATCAGGCTGTTGTAGACGAGTTGGCTTCTTTCCCTGCAAAAATTTCTGCATCGATCGAAAATTATCGTTTCAGAGAGGCTTTATCGGAAGTAATGAATGTTGCTCGTTTAGGTAATAAATACTTGGCCGAAACTGAACCTTGGAAACTGATTAAAACAGATGAAGATCGTGTTCGTACAATATTGAATATTTCCCTTCAAATTTGTGCCAACCTGCAAATCCTGGTCGAACCATTTATGCCTTTTACTGCAGATAAGTTAATGAAAATACTTAATAACGGTAAGCAGGCCTGGGCAGAAGCGGGCTCATCGCATTTAATTAAACGCGGCCATAGCATAAACGAAGGTGAACTTTTATTCGAAAAGATTGAGGATGCCGAAATCGATTTTCAAATCGAGAAATTAAATCAAAGCAAAGCTTCGAATGCGACCCCTGCAGCAGCAATACCTGCTAAAGAAAACATTAATTTTGATGATTTCTCGGCAATGGATATTCGTGTTGCTACTATTGTTTCCGCAGAAAAAGTAGAGAAAACCAAAAAACTACTAAAACTTACCGTTGATACTGGTATTGACCAACGTACGGTAGTTTCGGGCATTGCAGAGCATTATAAGCCAGAAGATATCATTGGAAAACAGGTAAGCATAATCGTAAACCTGGCGCCAAGAGAAATTAAAGGTATTTTATCGCAAGGGATGATTTTAATGGCTGAAAATTCGGAAGGCAAATTAACCTTTGTAGCACCCACTGAACAATTTGAAGCTGGTAGTGTAATACGATAACTAAGTTTGAACGCGATAGTTCAGTCACCTAGTAATGACTAAAGAGAATCATAGTTATTCAGCGGATGAGATGGAAGTTTTCTAAACTTTAGGTCTAAGTTCGACTCATCGAGGGACCACAAGCATGGTAGATACTTTTTGTACTACCATGTTTTTTTTGCCCTGCTTTTACGTGTCATTTTAGCCTTATTAAAATAGCATAACAACAAATCCATTTTTTAATATATCTAGGTGAGGCTTTTGCTGCATTAAATCTTCCAAAATCTCATTGGCGGCGATTTCAGGCTTTTCCACATCGCAACTTCCCACACGCAGTTGCAAATTTTTTTGTTACTGATCGCGCTTCTAAAATTTTTATGCTCGATCAACCGCCGACAAACTCGTCATTGTTAACCTGGTTTTTCTGCTCATTGCAAAATCACTTCAACGGTTCGTCGAGAAATTACAGGCGTTGGTCTAGCACTTACCTAAACTGGTATAATACAAGGTTTTTGCCTGCAACGTTTTAGGCGTAATGGCGTCTTAATAACAAAACAATAGCAAAAACCTAAAATATAAAAGATATGAAAACCTTAGCAAAAACATTATTCGCAACAGCATTAACAGCAGTAGTATTAACTTCTTCAGCTATGGCAACTCTCGCCACCGAGCCTGTTACAACAGATATAAAAACATCTTCAATTAAAACTTTTGATAGGATTTGGGTAAGTGGGAATGTAAAAATCGTTTTAACGCAGGGCGATAAACAATCCGTAGAAGGCGGAGACAATTTTAACCCTGCAAAAACTTCGGTTTACAGCAATGGTAAAATTCTAGTTGTTAATTCAACCGAAACTGGTGAGGTTACCCTTAACGTTACCGTTAAAAATTTAGAAAGAATAGAAGCTTACGGTCAGTCGCAAGTGATAACCACTAATAACCTGGATTTAAAATACCTGCAGTTATTTTTACACCATAGCGCTACAGCTAGAATCAAAACTACAACCGCAAGTTTATATTCAGTAGTGAATGATGATGCGGTATTGAAACTAAACGGTACTGCTGATCAGAGCACGATCATCGCAAGTAATCAGAAAAACTTGAAGCTTAATAATTTTGCAAGTCAACGATCAGCTTCTTACGCCTCGGAAGCGATTATGGCAGCTGAACATAATGCAATGAATTTAGCAAAATAAAAAAATCAAACTCACGTTATAATTTGGCCGCCTATTAAGGCGGCTTTGTTGTTTAAAATTAAATATTTCTTATGCTGGCGCTAAGTCAAATCAGTATTAATTTTTAAAACTTTTCGTTTTAATCTTTCAACCTCAGCTTTCTCCTTTTTACCTTAACTTTCTGTTTCGAGTGCGTTTGTGATTTGCGTTAAAATTTTTTCGCTGAAATTATGCTTTCCGTTTAACCACTTGTTAACTTCGGTTATTTGGGTATCAACCAGATGAGCGAGCGTATTGGCATTGAGTCCTTTTTGTGTAAGAAGCAGACTAACTTTTGCTGCGGTTGCTAAATTTACCTTTGTCAATTTTTCGATGGCTGGGTTTCCATTTTCCAGTATCCAGTTCGAAACAAGATCTTCCTTCTGGGTATTCATACTTGTAGGCTACGCTTTTGTTGTTTTTAATTTTTTTGCAAAGATATTATCTTTGTTTTCTGCCAACAATTTTATTTGTAGCAAAATAGTAAAGAATAGCAGGCTACACCAATAAGGAAAAGCTGGGCAGTTTTCTTCCATTCCGCCAAATGATATTACAAAATGCATCAAAATTATCTAGAATTTATTTCTTTTGAAATTTTGAGGAGCATAATTAAAATATACGGAAACTTGTTGGCAAGGATTATTCGATGGCAACACTTATCGAATATTCAACTTTGTCTAAAATCACTAAAGTTTTTCCTACAATTCCGATATAAAACAAGGGATATAATATTAATAATGGTTTAATTCTATTCAAAACTCAACTCTTAGGTGTTAGCATTCTTTCTAATAATTTGCTAAATTCGAAACTTATAAAAAAAAATGTTCTCAAATGAAAAGCAAAGAATGAGCTTTCAAATTTATTATTGACGTTAGTGGTAAATCAATTATATGGTGGATCTTCTAGCTGAACTACTCTTGCTCAAAGTTTAGCTGACTTGGTTGGAAGCACAACGACTTCATTTGCAAGACAGTACAATACTTTATTTGAGAGTAATTATGGAGATCAGGTTGGTGTAAATTTATCCGCAGGGCAAATAACTGGTCAATGAGGCAAAATATTTACATTTAATATAACTGTCGATGAGGGGGTTTTACCATCATGCCATGCGTTCAATTTTAGTTTTTAGTAAACATTTTAAGTGAAAAATATAATTCGGATATTGTGCATCCTGATAGCAGTTTTTATTGTTATCAGGTTAATTACCTCAACGGTAAGTGGTCTAAGAAAAATAAGTTCGACAATGATTAAGGGGAGGGAAGTGCCGTTTCCGAAAATCACTAACACATATCAGGAAATTTTTCCTCTTAGAGAGAGGGCAAAACTTACGCCTTCTTATACCTTTTATAGCGGTTTTAAGGATCCAATAGCGACTTTTAATTATCAGGGGGATAGGTTTTCAATATTAGTTTATAAAATTAATATTGATACTAATGTATTTTCTTTGAAAAATTCATTACAATTAAATTACGAGGATTTGCCTACTGCATCTCCTGATGTTGTTTATAATTCTTCATATAAAAACAACTACATAAGGTTTAATGATGCAGAAGTAAAGCCTGAAAAAATATCTGATCTTTTTCTAAATATAGATGGTGAAAATATTTATGAAGCCGAAACAGATTCTACGTATTTTTTAAAATTAAGATATAAAAGCTTTAGTTTACGTTTTTCAAAAGATGGAATTATCAATGCATCTTCAAAGACAGCATCAAAATTGCTATGGAAACAAGTTCCTATAGAATTGTTATTTTTAAAAAAGAAAGATGCGGTTTTTATGCTTTTGCTTAGCCCTACGGATCTCGACTACAAAGATTTGAATCAAAGAATTTTACCTAACATTATTCAACAATGAAAAATATAGCTAATCTACTATTAGCATCTGGTCTCATAATGGTCTTTGGATGTAACTTCGAGAAAACTGAGATTAATGATAAAAAAGATAAAGAAAATGCTTTGAAACTAGTTTCAGAATTTTATACGACACTGGAAAGCGAGAATTACAATGAAGCATATGGTTTCTTTATATCCAAGAATACAAATCTTTCCGTATCTAAGAGAGACACACTACTAAAAAGATTGTTTGTGAGCCAGCTCATGAAATTTGGTAAGATTTCTAATGTTGCAATAAAATCTGTTACAACTAAGGTTTCTCAAGAAGGAAATTCTAAAACTGGAGCTTATCTATTAACGTATCTCGTTACAAGAGGTGATTTACATCAAACAATTGAAGACTCATTTTTGCTTATAATTGAAAACTCAAACCTTCGTATTGCGAACTATAATAGTCGACCAATTGTCCTCAACTAATTAGAGTTAGATAAGGAAATTTGAACAATTGTACTCTTCAACTAAATTGCGATTTGAAAACAAACTTCTGCTCCTAGATTTACATTTGAAAATAGAAGTTATTCTTAAATAGATTTATTGGTTTGCATTTAGAGTTCACTGTGTTTCTGGTTTCTAACTGATGGTATAGTAGGTGTTTGCACGGTTTGGTTCGAGTCCCTTTCAGGCTACTGGATTTATAATTCCTTTATGGGGCAGTGCGCCATAAAGTGAAGTGGAATTAAACACTTAACTACATTTCTGCGGTAACATACATGGTAGCGCCACCAACTTCATTTTTGCGCCATAAACCAAGACTATTACTTCTTAACCAACTATCTGAAGCACCCAATTTGGCGGCGAAAACAATACGTTTATTATCTTCCTTACCATCGGGAAGGTATTCGAATGATACAACAAAATCTTGAGCGATATAAATATCCTCATCTGAAAGATCGATTGAAAGCCAACCTTTTTTTAGAACTTTTCTTTTTATAATACTTTTTTCAATTAATCTTTCTGCAGGCATACCGTTTTTAAAGGCATAAAAATTAACCCTGATGGTTACCTCGCGTTCATCGTTAGATATTAAAAAAATGTTTGCATCCAGTATTTTTGCAGCCGATTGAAGGTGAATTAACCTGGCTTGTTCGAAAATATCTGTAGAGGTTTTACTGGAAGTAGGTATAGACACCATTGGCGTTCTACCCGTGATGCCTAGTTTGCGGACTTTTCTTTTCGTATTACTGATTTTTACCTCGTTAAGTAGCTCTATCTTTTCGCTTAAAGTGATCTGAAGATTAGGTTGTTTTGCTAATTCTGTACCTGAAAATGTTTGCTCTTGAAATCCTATACAAGAAAATGTAAAAGATTCGGCTAAAAGATCTTGAGGGATACTTAGCTTAAAGTTTCCTTTGGCATCGCTGATTGTACCTATTTTGCCGCCCTTTACCCCAATATTGACGTAAGACAATGGACCTCCCTTAGCATCGGTAATTTTGCCGCTAATTAACTGTTGCGCCTTAGCTTTTAAAAGAAAATCGCTGGTAAAAAGAAATAATAATAGATAAGTACGCATGTTTTAAATGTATAATATTGTTGCAATTTCTTTGCAAGTTTTAACATACTTTAACTTAGAAACGTAAAGGTTAAGCATCAGAAGATTTTTATAACAAGTAAGTAAAATTACTTGACTTGTGAAGGGAAAGAAAAATAAAAACAAGCACCCTTTCCTTGATTGCTTTCTACCCATATTTTACCGTGGTTGGCTTTCACAAATTCTTTGCACAACATCAAACCTAAACCTGTTCCTTTTTCGCCTTCTGTTCCGTAAGCTACTTCAATATTGGCAACCTTAAATTTTTCCAGCTGTTCCATACTAATACCAGTTCCATTATCTTTTACAGAGAAAATTATTTCATGCTTTTGTTCATCAGCCTTGGCTAATATTTGCACGTTGCCAGAGGCAAAGCTGAATTTTATGGCGTTAGATAAAAGGTTTCGAATAATAAAATCAAAATGATCTGCATCGCCATATAAACTGATTTCGGATAGAGAATTGTCGGTAATTGTGATTTGTTTTTCCTCGGCCTGATGGTAAAGTAAACTAATGTTTTTCTCAATTAAAATTTTCGAATTAAAGCTGACAGGATTTACCTGGATGCCTTGCAACTGTGTTTGTCCCCATTTTAGCAAAGAATTTAGAATTTCGAGGGCTAATTCTCCTTGCTTTTTCATCATCGATACCTTGGTTAATACCTGCGAATCGAGATCTCGTTTCTCCATAAGCGAAAGCATGGTAGTGATGCCACCAATAGGGTTTCGGAGGTCGTGTCCAATAACAGAAAAAAGCTTGTCTTTAACAAGATTAGTTTCTGAAAGTCTCTTGTTTAATTTTCGGGTGTTGTAAAAATGATAAGCACCCATTGTAATTATAAAAAAGGCAAATACTGACGCAAAAATACCCACATTACGTTCGAATGTTCGATGTTGGTTGGTAAGTTCGAGCTGAAAAATACTTGCCCTTGATCGCTCCAGTTCATCATTACCTTTAACAATAACAGATTCGCGTGATTTGTTGATCACAATAAGCGTTTGCAGCAAATTGTGGTGTGCTTCCAGTGCCAGAATTGCTTCTTTAAATTTGTTTTGTTGTTGATACGTTTCACTCAAGCTGCGGTAAATTTCTGCAGCCAATGGTTTGTTGTCAATTTCCTTTGCAATAACAAGTGCACGGTTTAAATGATTTAGGCTTTGCCCTGCATTATCATTTTTTAGTACGCCAGCTATATTAATTAAGGATCTAGCTTGTTCTTCAGGAATGGCATATTGCACAGCCTTCGACAAGGAAAGTTTATGATAGCTGAGTGCACTATCTTTGTTTCCGATGCGGTTATGCACCATACCGCTACTGCTTAAAAAATCTAAGTGGGCACGTAAATGTGCGGGTTGCTGATCACTTTTATTTAATCCTTCATTAAAAATAACCAAGGCCCTGTTATTGCTGTCTATATCCGAATAAAGATTACCTAGTTTTTTAAGCAGATCAAGATAATCGTTAGAAAGGGGTTGCATTTCGCCAATTGCTTTCGCTTTAAGAAAATATCCAAGTGCTGCATCACTGTTACCCATGTGTTGGTTAACTTCTCCAAGATTTTTATAGCTAAGAAACGTACCATGATTTAAATGAAGTGCTGCATAAAGACTTATCGCTTTCTCCAGATTAAGATTTGCTTGTTTGAGGTTTTTTGCCTTACCGTACAGGTAGCCGAGAAACATATAAGCATGGGCACTTTCTGCATTTGAAGGATTGATTTTTTTATGCAGATTAAGGGCTTGAGTTTGATAGCTTATGGCCGTTATAAGAGAATGATATTGCAAGTTGAGCACTGCCATTTGCGAGAGCGTACGAGCTTCGCCAAGGGTAAAGTTAGTTTTACGAGCTTCCTTTAACGCATATCTGGCGAAATTTACCGATAAAGCAGGTTGATTGGCTTCGTGCAAACGCGATTTTTTTAATAGCTGACTAACGATTAATGTATCACGCGAAAGCGTTTTATAATTGCTTTTCTTGTCTTTAGCAAATACAAACAGGCTTAACATACAGAGAAAGGTTATCAATTTGATAATTTTCATATTAAATATACGATGTTAGGTGCAAGCTAGGATTTAATTTATTTTGGTGCTGAGTTTTATACGTTGCAGGCTTCGAAAGTTATCTAGCGATGATCTAATCAAAATGAAGATGCCCTGCAATTTATACTTTTTCTTTCACAGGAAAATAGGCTGACGATTCGGTTTTGGCTCATTAAAATAAACGTGATGATTTAGGGGGAATAATATATCTGGTAGTAACAGGGCTTTTTGAGAGATTTACACGGAAAATAGAAATAAGTTTGAACAATTGCAATTCAATTGTTCAATTATTAATTTTTAACCCCCATAAATAAGACTTTTCCTAAATTAGAATACCTTAAAAGCCTTTGAAACGCCTTTAAGGGCGTAATCTAGAGTTGTGCTTATTTTATATATTTAAAGAAAATTTCTTTATAGCTATCCGAAATTGGAATCAGCTTATCGCGAATGCTGATTCGTCCTCTTTCAATAAAATCGATTTTATCAAGAGATACAATAAAGGATTTATGAACACGCATAAAGTTAGGTTCAGGCAGGCTTTTCTGAATACTTTTCATGCTTTGCAGAGTTAAAATGGTTTCGTTTATGGTTCTGATGACAACATAATCTCTTGCGCCTTCAAAGTAGCAAATATCGGCATGATTTATTTTGACAAACCGATTCTCCGTTTTAATGAAAATATATGACTGCTGAGGTTGTGAGGAGTTTGTTTCGTTAAAAAATTTATTTTTTGCAGCAAGCAACCAGGCTTTTTCTACAGCAATTTGAAAGTTTGCCATAGTAATAGGCTTAAGCAGGTAATCAAGTATTTCGAATCGATATCCATCAATAGCAAATTCGCTATAGGCTGTAGTTACTATAACCATACATTTTTTCTGCAACAGTTCAAGAAATTCTAAACCACTTAGTTCGGGCATTTGCATATCCAGAAAAATAAGATCTATTGCTTCCGATTTTAAATAACTAATCGCTGCCAAAGGATTGGATACAGCAGAAATTAAATTCAATCCTGGTGTTTTTTCGATATAATCGGATAGAAGGGACAATGCCAAAGGCTCATCATCTACCACCATGCAGTTTAATACATTAGCCATTGATGGTCATTTTAAGTTTCACATCAAATATGTTATTATTTTCAATGATTTTAAGCTCGAAATCATTTGGCTTTAGTAGTTCTAATCTTTTACGCACATTTTCAAGCCCTATTCCACCAGTTTCATCTTTATGCATGTTATTCTTTTTATTTTTAATATTAAAATAAAGCCATTTATCTTTAACACTAATAGTTATAGAAAGCGGATATTCTGTAGTTTTAAGATCGCCATGTTTAAATGCATTTTCTACAAAAGGAATTAAAGTTAGTGGAGTAATGGTTAAACCCTCATCAATACCTTCCTCAATATTAATGTTTATGCAAGGCGTAAAATCGTACCTCATCAATTGCAAATCTATAAAGTTATGCAGGTAACTTATTTCTTTACTTAACAACACCAAATCTTCTTTTTGATAAAGCATATAACGAAGCAGTTCGGATAGCTTACTTACGGCGGGGAGTGCATTTTCTGATTTTTGATAAATTAAAGTGTAAATGCTGTTTAAATTATTGAAAAGAAAATGAGGATTAATCTGAGACTTTAAAAAAGAAAGCTCTGCATTTCTGGCTTGTAGCTCCAGCGCCTGTTTCTTCAGCTTGCTAAAACGCTCGTACTGTACCCCGAAAAACACAATAGAAAGCAAACTAAAATAAATGGTAAAGTAGATGTTATCGGGGATATAAATTTTAGCCGTTCGGGCATTTGTTCCATAATTATGATGCCCAGTGATGGCAAAAATAATTATTTCTTCTATCAGGTAACGAAGCGAAATCATAAGCGGAATGGCAATTATTAAATATACCAAAGTCGTAATTATGGTTCCTTTACGTGGATAGAGGTAAAAAAAGAGTAAGTATGTTAAAATAGCATCGAGCAAAAAAACATAGAAAGAAGTATTTAAAAATACATGGATAAGGTTTTGAAAAAAGCCTGCAACGCCTTTTCCATTACTAAATTCATTAACAGAACCCGAAAGATGATCTGCCAAATAGAAGGCGGTAAAACAAAGTATCAGCAGCGGGATTTTTGGTCTCATAACTCAAATCTACAGCTTTATATAGATTCTGAAATACAACATTAACAGAAAGTTAGCTTTCTATTAAACCTCCAAAATTTTGCAGAATAAAACAGCCAGTTGGCCTTCACTATTGCGCTTGTTAAAGATTCTATTCTTTATTGTTGAGGTTTGGATTTCATCTTTAGCAAAAAACAAACCGACAGGCATAGCGACTAAACCGCAATTATTACCTGTTTAAAAAGCCAAACTGTATTAGCGATGAAATATTTCTACCTATCGATTATTTTAATTTTAATAACTGGTTTTAGTGAAGCCAGACAAGTTGCAACGATTGATGGAACAATTATCGATTCAGTTAAAAGAGCTATTGCAGGTGCTAGTATCACCATACATAATTTATCGAATCAGGTAATTTATAAAACAGTTTCGGATGGAACAGGAAAGTTTTCTATTAAAGGGGAAATAGGTAAAAGTTATCTGGCAGTTAACCACATGGGATATATTCCTTATCGCATTAGCTTAACAGATACTACAGGCTTCTTAAATATTGTTTTAATGTCGACAAGCCAGCAATTGAAGGAAGTAATAATTAGCAGCAGTAGACCTTTTTTACAACAAGAGCCCGACAAGCTTCTGGTAAATGTAGATGGTAATCCGAAAGCTGGTATCAATGCCGTAGATGTACTAAAAAAAATACCTGGTGTGCTTATCAATCGTGATGATATTACCGTAGAAGGTAAGCCTATTATGGTTTTAATAGATGGAAAACCTACTCGGCTCAGTGGCAATTCTTTAATAACATTACTCGAATCGTCGCCCAGTACAGATATCGGACAAATTGAGGTTATTTATAATCCTTCTGCAAAATATGATGCTGCTGGTGCTGGCGGAATTATCAATATTAAAACCATTAAAAGGATAAAGCCAGGATATGATGCAACTATCAATTTTACTTTAGGACATGGCTGGAAATATCCATCGGCAAATGGAAGTGCAGGGCTTAACTATAAAAAAGGGAAAAATAATATAACCCTCAATTATAGCCGTAGCGGAGGTAAACAATATCAGGAATTGCAAACTGTAAATAAGCAACAGGATTTGAATCAAACACTGCTTGATTCGTCGGTTTACAATACACCTTACCAAAGTCAAAATATTCGGACTGGCTTCGAACGTAGTTTAAATACTAAAGAAAGCATCAGCGCATTGTTAACAGGAAACTACAGTAAGAGAGAACCAGGTTTTACCTCTATTGCAAAAGTTGGGTCTTTTTCTAATGCTAATGATTTTGATTATACGTTGTCTGAAAATCCAGGCTCTGTTGTGAATAAGGGCTTAAATTTAAACCTTAGTTATCGATATTTAATTGATACCAAAAAGCAGCAGGAACTTAATATAGACGCCGATGCGGGATTATTTGAATATCACAATGAGAGTAAAAATTTAATCACCCAGCTAAATAATGGCTTACCAATAAGTCGAAATTATATTCAGGAAGGAAAAACTACCTCACAGATTTACAGCTTAAAGGCCGATTATACACAGAAAATAAAATCTGGTACGCTCGAAACTGGTTTAAAAATTAGCGACGTTGGTTTAGAGAATAATTTTAGTTCTGTAATGAGCAGTCAGGGGCAACCTGTTCTGGATTATGGAAGTAACGAATTTCATTACGATGAAACAATTATTGCAGTTTACGGTGCCAGCCGAATGGTTTTTGGTAAATTTAGTTTGCAGCTTGGGCTACGGGCAGAACAAACTTTTACCAGTGGCATATCGCTAACGCTCGGAAGCAGGGTTAAGAATGCCTATTTAAATCTTTTTCCGAACTTTAGCTCAGGGTTTAAAACAGGAAAGCACGCCTTCTCGTTAACTTATGGAAGAAGGATAGGCAGGCCATCATACAGCGAGCTGAATCCTTTTATGATTGTTACAGGTGCTTTTAGCTCGAGAACAGGAAATCCTTATCTCAATCCTTCTTATACCCAAAATTTCAGACTTGCTTACGTGTACAACAGCAAGCTTAATTTTTCTACCTCTTATTCTACCACTAAAGATGTAATTACCGATTTCCAGACGAGGGACAACCAGGATGAAATTTACAAAGTGCTTAAAGCGAATATTAGTAGTTACCACAATATGGGCTTTAATATGTCGTACAATAATACCTTGTTTAAAATCTGGCAGCTTAATTACGCTTTAGGAATATCGAACAGTAATTATCGCTTTAATTACAATAATGTAATGGAACAGGTTAAGCAAAGCACAGGTTACTTATCTATCGGAAATAACTTTCAACTTAGTAAAACTGTTTATGCCGAAATATTTTTCTATGGGCAGGCTAGAGTAACTTATGGTACATATATAAATCTCCCATTTAGTACAACGAGCTTTAGTGCAGGCAAAAAAATATGGAAGGGTAATGGCAATCTTGGTATCAGTATCAACGATATTTTCTTTACAGGCATAACCCGAAGTTTAAGGAATTATGGGAATATAGATTATAGCGTAAAAAGTAAATATGATAGCAGAAGCATCCGCTTAAATTTTTCTTATCGTTTTGGCAACGCCCGAATCGAAGGTAGGAAACGAAATTCTGGTTCGGATGAGGAACAAAGGCGAAATCAGTAAATTTAAAGAAAAAATGCTTTAGGTTTTGGTTTCCGCCATTCCCATGGTGGTGTTGGCTTTGCATCTTTCCACAAACCAACTTTATTTCTTCTGGCTTCTATTTCCAGTTGTGCATAAAGCGGGTCGGTAGAATATTTTTTAAAATGCCAGGCCATGCCTTTTTTAATCATTTCCTGATTAACGGTTTGTTTTCTTGAATTAATTACTACGGCAATAAGTCTTTTATAGCGATCGTATTTCTGTGCCTGAATGGTAACGTTTTGCCCAAAGCATAAATCCGATAGTGCAATTTTGGCGTTATTACCAAAAGGTTGTTTTCTTCTTTTTTCTGGACAATCGATATGTGCCAGTCTTATTTTTATTGGCGTATTTTGGTATAAAACCTCCATCGTATCGCCATCCAAAATTCGAATAACTTTGGCGGTAAAAACGGTATTTTTTAAATTGCGTGGATCAGCAAGGCCGAAAGCCTGCCCAGTAAAAAGCAGTAAAATCAGGGCGGTTATTTTTCCCATCCACATAAAGTTTTTTTGTCTTTGGTTGCTTTTTCAAGGGTGGTTTGCACAATTTTATATTGGCAATTGCTTAAACCACGGCAGCTGGATTTTAAATGATATTTCGTAGCATTTTCGCTGCTGCAAATATAAACAGTGGTTGGTGCATTGAATAGAATGTTGGTAAACAAAAATAGGAGTAGGGAGAGGGTTTTCATAGGGGGATGATTTAGAATTAAATAGAGGGTTATTAAGGTTACTTAATTGTTATCAAGTATTAATATCAGTTAAAGGTTTTTTAGGCGGGTAATTAATATTTTTTCCATTCAAAACTTCTAAAACCACTTTCTAATGCCCACTTTCTCCATACAGCTTCTAGAATTTCATTATCTCTTAGCCCTTTTGGATATTTGTATGTTTGCAATTTATCGTTTTTATCACGTTCATGTGTTTCTAATATGTGAAGACTGATAAATTGATTTTTCTTTCCAGTTAATGCAGGTAAGGTTAGCAATTGATTTGCTTTAAGAGTAGTTGCTATATCTGATTTATTAGCTATACAGAACTGTCGTATCTTATCTATTTCAAGAATGCCGAAATAAAATTGACTGTTCGTTTTTTTATTTAAATATTCCAAATAACCATCTGTGAAAATGTAAATATTGTTTTCATAATTGATAAAAGTTGTATCAATGCCGTCAGTTAACTCCTTGTTTTGTTTGATAATTCCTTCATTTTCAATTTTTTCACTTAAAATGCTTATTAAATCCAAGCCTTGGTTTCTCGCATTTGCATAAACACTTTTTGCTTTCTTTTCAAAAACTTCAATTTGTTTCTGCAATCCATTATTCTGATATACTCCAGTCGAATTTATAAATTGTTGTTTTGCTCCTAAACCTTTGAATTTATCTATGTCAATAGATGCTGAAACCAATCCTGAAAATGTAGAAAACGTAACAGAAGATTTATCACCAATTTTCTCTCCAGGTTTGACACATTCGTTCTTGAAAAATTGAATTATTTTATGGATTTCTTCCAAATCTTTCGATGGCTTATTATCGAGACGACTAGACATATCTGAAAGAATAACAATGTTTTGATACGTCAGATGTTTATTTTGTGGTTTTGTGTCAATAATGCCACATGACGTAAACAAGAGTATTACCAGTATATTAATTAAAATGGGTTTCATTCTTATAGCTTAATTAGTTGTTATTACTTGCTCAATTTCTCGAACTCTCCGAGCTACTTCACCAGTTGCGTAAAATTTGGGGAGATGCTCTATAAAACCAGAATTATATGCAGTAATAACACTTTCCAAAATTACATCTGTAAAGATTTTTCCACTTATTATCTTGTTACTAAAATCATCGAAAATTGCCTTAATTTGTTTGTGTAACTCCGCATAACTATTTTCGATTTGATTTTGGAGATTATTGATTTGCATCTCAAGATTTAGGATGTCGTCTTTCTTAATATTAATTGCGACATCAATTTCTTTAATTCGGTTAATAATGAATTCTTTATTCCCATTTAATTCTATCATTTCTTCATCCAGCAGCTGGATTTTTTTACTTTTTTCCGCGTCGACCAGCTCTCTTTTTGAAAGCTTATAGACACCAGTTATATTCTCAATTAAATAATGGGTAATAATTAGAGGAACCATTCCAAACATAAAAATCATCCAAAATTCGCCATGTTTGATAACTTCCCAAATTTGCATTTGAGATTCCTTACCTACTAATAAAGAGTTTATTTTATCAGTATTAATTGCAATCATTCCCGCGACTATGATGTCAAAAACAGCAAGTCCGACCCAGAATAAAAGATGATTTACGTACTTGTTTTTACTCCCGAGCAATTTTATATTGGATAGGAGAATTGGGAAAAGAAAGAAAATCGTGGCAATAAATCCGAACAATAACCCTTGTTGTTTAAATATTTTAACAATGGCATTAGCATCAACGAGTTTTGGTAACCCAGGATTTATACCCGCCTCTAAAGAGGCACTATATGCATTACTTTCAAAAAGCATTTTGTACAACGCCGAAGCAAAAAAAAAGGACAAATAACAGGTGAAAATAGTTAACAGAAAAGCTACTAATATTGTGCCGACTGACCAGAAATTTTTGACTACAAAAGATTGTTCAATTGTTTTACGCTCTAGTTTGTTTTTTTCAATTTCCTTATTGATTTGTAATAATCCCTTTTCCTCAGTCTGTTGATTCCCAGATTCTAATACAGATTTGTCTTGTCTTAATTGTGAAATTTTATCTGTGATTTGCCTATTTTCTAATTCACTGTCTTTTTTCGCTACAATAATTTTGTTCTGTTTTTCGTCGTCCAAGTTAGCTTTAGTACTGATAAAAGCTTTTGAGATGTTAGTAGTTAAAATATTTTTCTTACTACTCAAACTGTCGTCTGTCGCAAAAGCTCTAATTTCCTCTTTTATACTGTTATATTCTGCTCTAAATATTTCAATGCTTCCTTCACTATCTTTTGAGGAATCGTATCCTTTGTTTCTATATTCATCAGTATTTATTTGTGCTGCTGAATATACGAGGTCGTGTAAATGTTGAGAAAAAGTATCTATTACATTTATAGGTTGAGTCTGCTGAAGATTATTACTAGATAATTGCATTGTTATGTTTACATCGATGTTATGGTCAATATTATACCTTATTCGTTCAAATTCAGAAAAGAATTGTTTATAAGTTGTAGGATCATCTGAAACCTGAATATTCTCAACATTATTATTGCTTGCATTATAGGAATAGTTATATGAGCCGTTTATTGAAGTTTTGTTATCTATTAAACAAAATTTATGGTGCATCATTCCTCTATCATCACCTGTGTCAAATGCGTGAACGCTGATATTTGCGCCTTTAAACATTAATTTTACAGTTTCATTAGAAGCGTTTGAAGATAAAATAACATCAACATTGACATTTCTATTTTTTGCTTCAATAATTGCATTTGCAATATCTCTATCTGTGAACCACGCCATCGCTAGATAAATACTTGCTTTTGCATTTTGAATTTCTGAAATAATTCTTTGCTTTATTTCGACGCCAGTTGTTAGGATATCATTCATTTGTTATTTCTTTTTCAAAACGAGGAATTGCCGGTTTCTGTCCCGAGAAACTTTTGGCAATCCCTTCATTTTTTGAGAGCGGAGCGTTATTAAGTTTGATTAGTTAAGAGAGGAGTGAAGAATCTGAATAAAAGGCATTACAAAAGCATTTTTTGTCGCCTCTTCGGTATTAATTTGATCTTTTAAGCCATTCACCCTTTGGTGTAGCTGATCGAGCTTTAATTTTAGTTCCATAATCCAGAAATGATTTAGTCTGTTGGTTGTGAAGTAAAATTACTGCCGCCCGATATGCTTTCCTTACGGGAAACCGTAAAGGCTAAAATTCTTTTTTTATGCTTTGGGGAACAACTGCGAATAGATCCATGATGTTACCAGATATCTCTCTTTTCCCTTTGATAAAATTAGATCCACTTGCCTCGAAAATCGCACAATCCCATTTATTATAGCCATAATTGATTATATTTGTTTCAACCAAAGGGGTTGCTCAATCCCATATCAAAAACTCCAATAATTTTCCAGCAAACAAGTCTACCTCAATTCCGCATCAAGTCCACCTCAGGTCCGCGTTTAGTCTATGTTCCAGCTATGCCTGCATGCACCATGCTCCTAGTATGCTTCGTATCTGCTTCCTGAATACTTTAGTTCTGGAGAAAGGTACTCCAAAGGGCGTATCATCCTTTTAGAATGGTGTAGAGAATAATTAGGGTTAGGCAGCGGCGAAGATTTGGTGTAGCTTAGCCCAGCAAGTGGCAAAACTTTGGATTTTTAGCTTAGGCCATTTTAGATATTGGGCATTCTTCAAAGGCTATACTAGCAAAGCTTCTGTCTGGTTTAATTGGCAGGTTAATTATATAATTCCGAAGTCTTTGCAGTAAGCTACCAGTTGTTCATTTTTGGTAAACTCCAATAATTCTTTCATCATATTCAATCGTTTTTCAACGCTGCTTAAACCAAATGGTTTAAGGTTGTTTTCTTGCAAATAAACAGGTATGTTTTTTTGAAGTGTACCTTGAGAAAGTTGAGTAATGATGGCGATATCATAAGGAGTAAATTCAAAGGTGTTTTTTTCTTTCACACTCTGTTTTAAATCGGGCGAGATATAAGTTTTGCCCTTTGATAAGGCATCGATGGCAAGTTTTAGATCTTTAGCATCGTGGCGTGCTTTTCGAACATAACCATTTATGCCGTGTTTTTTAAAAAGCTCGTCGATTAATGCGGGTTTATTTTCTGCCGAAAATACCAGTACTTTAATACTAGGCTGTATTTGTTTTATGGCATTGATCAGTTCTACGCCACCAGCAAGTTCTTGTTTACGATGATCTTCTTCAAAAGAAAGATCGGTAATAAGTAAATCAAAAGTTATTTCTGCATTTACGTTTTTCTTAATGTGCATCAAGGCATCATCGCAATAGTAACTATATTCGGTTTGCGTTATGTTAAGTTCTTCCAAAGTTTTGCGCACCGAAATACTGGTACTTTCATGGTCTTCGGCAATTAATACTCGTTTAAACATCATCATTAATATTTAGGAAACAGGAAATGAGATTTGGATTTTTAGTCCTTTCTGCACTTTGGTATCAAAGGTAATTGCTCCTTTAATTTGTTCTATACGGTTTCCCGTATTTCGGAGTCCGTTTCCTAACAAAGCATCTTCGGGCATACCCAAGCCATTATCCGTATAGTAAATATTTATTTGTTCGTTTATATTTTCAAATCTTAGGGCTACATTACTCGCTTTACTGTGTTTTTGCATGTTTACCATCAATTCCTGAATAACGTGTTCGAGTTCGTAGCGGCTTTGTTCATTTACTTTGAGCCACAATTCCGCATCATTACCAGCAATTAGTATTTTAGTGTTTTCAGTTGCGAAAGAGCTTAGTAGTGCCGAAATAATTTCGTTAAAAGGCTTGTCTGGCGACACGGGCTTCTCGTAAGAAATATCACGCGATTTTTCGTAAAGGTTTTCTATTTTATCTAAAATAAGTTCTTTATTTAGGTTTAACTCATTTTCGATTTCTGTCATCACCCGATATAAACCATTGGCAACAACATCGTGTACTTTTTTCGAAGTTTTTAATCTACTCTCGGTAATCGCCTTTTGCGCTTCGGCCTTCATGTTCTCTTGTCGCTTGCGGTACCAAAACGCACCAATAATGGCTGCGGAAATAAAGGTGATAAATCCAGCCAGGAGCAGGAATTCTCTTGTTGCTAATTCATATTTTTTTTCGGTGTTTTCTTTTTGAAGCTTAAGATTGTCGGCTTTGGTTTTTTCTGACTCATAACGGATGAGCGCAAATTGATTTTTAGCGGCGTTTCTGATCGTTTGTAAACTATCTTCCAGATTTTGATAGCGATCGAAGTATCGTATTGAGTTTGCAGGAGCACTGAGTTTAATCAATTTTTGCAGGGCTTGAAGCTGATCGCCAGGGTTGTTTATTTCTTTAGCCGTTTGATACATCCGTTCAGCGAAATAAAGTGCTGAATCGGGTTTCTTTTTTGTGTAATAATCGGCTAATGCAAAATAACTATAGTTGAGCCCCTTTATGTCGTTTTCTTGTTCACGAATTTTTAAAGCTTTAAGTAGTGGAGGTGCGGCATTGAATTGTTCATTTTGTAACCATTCGGTATAAACAAGATTTGTCAGGGTTCTTGCATATTCGGTTTGACTTATGTTTTTTGCTAAAATATCTTTGTATATCGCCAGCGCTTTCGGATAATTCTTCAGCCTTTTATAAGCATTTGCAATATTATTTTGAACAACTAATAAGCCCAAATTACCTACCGTATATTTTTTAGATTTCTCGTAGAAAGTTATAGCCTGCTTATATTCTTTTAGATTATCGGATGTAATCCCCAGATTATTATAATTAGATTGAATGTAAACATGTTGCTTCTGGTCTTTTTCATTAAAGTAAGCTATCGCATTTAAGGAGAGTTCCTGCCCGCCAAAATAATCGCCTCTATCAGCAGAAATTATGGCCATATTAACCAGGCACTTTCCAGCACCTAAGCTATCGTTTTGTTGAATAAAAAAATCTTTTGCTTTGTTGAAATACAGAAATGCGCCATCAGGTTTTTTTGTTTCCCGATAAGCAAAGGCTTTATCATAAAAAGGGTTTTCAGTAGTTTTTTCTTTCTTGATTTCTTTTTTATAACAGGAAGAAAAAAGTATAGGGAGCAAAAATAAAAGAGCGGGATATTTCAAAATTTGTTAGGGTTTAAGCCTAAATTAAGAAATTAATAATTTCTTTCTGATAAAATTATTTTACCAGAAAGAAATATTTTAGATTAAAAGATAATAAATAGGCCGTGTAAGCCTATTCATAATTCTTTAACTATGGTTTTGGTGGAGGTAACTGACCATTCTCTCCGGTAACTGGGCCGCCACCACCCGTGTCGCCTCCATCACCATCACCACCGTCGTCTGGTGTGCCTTGTGTGGTTACGACTGTATTGTTATTATTTGGGCAGGTATTACCTGTTGAAGGATTTACTAATCCTAATAGAATTGCAATAAATAATGGAATAAACATTTTTTCAAAAATTTAGAAAATGAAATACTAGGTAGTTCCCCACGATCGTTCGTGGGGGCTGCTACAAACTGTAAATCAGAAGGCCTTCTGAAATTTTTGGGAAGTGTTTTGAGTTTCGATCACGGGCGCTTATAACTGCTTCCCAGGTCGGTTATTAAGACCCGCGATTTCTGCTCATTAGTAATCAGGTTTTTTATTTTAGCTTTGATAATGAATCATTGCGTTAGCTGATTGCTGATACAAATATGAGGGCTGCAAAAAGCTTATTTGGAGATAGTTCGGGTAGTTCCTTTAATTCTGTTGAAAATTCTGGAAAACCGTAAAAATTCCGAAAATTCTGTTGTACTTTTATACTAAATGCTTTCTATTAATGCCTGATTTTTCTCCAACACATATAAGATCTGTCTATATTGATTTATGTAAAGACCCAGTTTTTTCAATTAATTTGAGGATTCCTACTGATGCTCGAATAAAAAGAGAATGCAAGGATCTCTATAAGAAAAAAAATACCTTAGGCGACAAACAGATCGTAAGAAATTTTCTCCAATTATCAGATGATATTGAGATTGAGTCGGCACTTAAGAAAGTAAATGCAGATAAATTTAAACCTGTTGTTAATTTCTTGAAAGATGTAACCAAAGATCCTAGAAATGAAACTATAGAGCTTGTAGCTTGGTTAATAAATTTTAAGTTTGAATTGGGCAAATCTGAAAAAGAATCTGACGAAAGTGAAGATTCAAATAAGGAAGATAATGAGTTACAGATTATAGGGAATACAAGTAGAAACGAAGATCCAAGTATTCAATCAGAGCCTGATAGTGATTCTATCAATTCGTCAGCTCAAGAACTATTAACCCAACCAGAAACAAAAGATTTCGTGAGCCAAGTTGAAACCGTTGGTGATCCAATAATAGTAAACCAACAAAAAACTCGTCCCTCATTTCTAAACATCTTTTTAATCACCATAATAATTTTATTAATTGAAGCTGGCGCAATTTTTTTATGGAGAAATTATACAGATCGTATTAGTGTACCTGCGGTCGATGAAGGATGTATGTATTGGGCAGGAACCCATTATGAGCCAATTAAATGCGAGGATATAAAAGGAGATCTACCTGTTATTCCTTTAGACGTTAAAAAGTTGAATAACCTTAAAAAAATCTATTTATCAGATACGCTGACGCAAAAATCCTTAGGTAAGGTATGGTATTCTAGTGTGGATAAAAAACACGAATTTTTTACAGATAGCGGTATGCATCCAGTTGATACGGTTAAGAGGCTTAGACCACTCACTTCATATATTTTAACCAATCATACTTCCAGCCACCGCTTTATATTAAATGTTATAGCTTTGGTTTGCTGTTCAATATTGGGGGCAATATTATTTGCTTTTGGGTTAGATTATTTGATAAGAAAACAAAAAAATAAACGGCCAGTTAAAACTGACTAAGCTTTTCATCTAACCGTTTTTGTAAATCCTTTTTAAAATCATCATCGAGTTTTAGGCTATGATGTTGCGAAGCATTAAATAGCGACTTTACCATGTGGTTAATTACTAAACTCTGCTTTTCGAAAGTTTTACAAATGGAACAACCAGCTAAATGAATAGATAGTTCTATTTTTTCGCGAATTGTAATTTTACCGATTTGTTTCTTCTCGATTAAAAAGGTTGCTTTCCTGCAATTGTATTGAATCTTTTTTAGTTCGTTCATTTCGTTGATATTAAATCCAGTTTTTTTGAAGGCACGAACGCAGGTTTACTTTTGTTCGATGTATAATTACCCAAAAATTAGAGGAAGATATTTTAAGCGCTGTACAAATGCTTTCGGCACTTTCATCATCTAGATGTTTCATAGTAAAAACCGATAACCATAGGGCAGGTAATTTGTGGAAACAAAGTTGAAGTATCTGATTAAATTCTTTCTTTCCAAGGACATCAAAATCCTCAATACCAAAGGCTTTTGGGCGATGATTTTGATTCCAATGGCCATCATCTTTGTCGAAAAAATCCTGGGCATTGTAATCTTCCGCCTCGCTAATTTCTTGCTTTAAAAGTGATGCCGATTTTTTTCGGTACACATCGATAATCTTGTTTCTTAAAATCGCGGTAAGCCAGGTGCCTTCTTTACTTCTGCCTTCAAACTTTTCTACTTTTTCTAAGGCTGCCAAGAATGTTTCCTGTACTAAATCTCTTGCTAATTCATCATCGTTAATGCGTGTTACGGCATAATTGTAGAGGTAATCGGCATAGTTTACAACCCAGTTTTTAGGGTTGCAGGGAAAGGTATTTAAAGTTGCTGGCTCCGTTTGCATTTGCTTTTCAAATAATTTTGCTGATGATTATTGCTACGCTCAATTCAGTGTTAGTCGGTATAGATTTTATTTCCTTACAAATTATTTACGATTAAAATTTAAACTAATACTGATGGGTCGTTATCAACGGCTTGATTTTGCAAAAGCTTAGAAATGGTGTGTAATGTTGACTCTGCAATTTCTACAAGAGCTTCCTGGGTAAAAAATGCCTGATGACCCGTAACCAGTACATTTGGAAAGCTGATTAAGCGCTGAATCTCGTCATCATCGATGATACTGCCAGATAAATCTTTGAAGAAGAGTTTTTGCTCCTGCTCATAAACGTCGATTCCTAATGCTCCAATACGGCCGTTTTTTAACGCTTCAATAGTATCTTTTGTATTAATTAATCCGCCTCTGCTGGTATTAATTATAATTACACCTTTTTTCATTGCTGCAATTGCCGCAGCATTAATTAAGTATCCATTTTCTGCTGTTAAGGGGCAATGGAGCGAAATTACATCTGCCAGTTTTATCACTTCGTGAAAAGGTAAATATTCAATACCGCGTAATTTCAAATCGTCATTTTCGAATGGATCAAAAGCTACTACTTTGCAGCCAAAGCCCAGCATAATCTTGCAAAAGGCAGCGCCTATTTTTCCAGTTCCAATTACAGCAATTGTTTTCCCGAAAAGGTTAAAACCTATAAGGCCCGTTAGCGAGAAATTTTGTTCTCTTACCCGATTATAAGCTTTGTGTGTTTTACGATTTAAGGTGAGCAGCATGGCAACAGCGTGTTCTGCTACAGCTTCGGGCGAGTAGGCAGGAACCCGACAAACCCTCAAGCCATATTTCCTTGCAGCATCCAAATCCACATTATTAAAGCCTGCACATCGAAGGGCAATAATTCTAACTCCTTTTTCGAATAGGGTTTTAATTACCTCGGCAGTTAACTTATCATTAACAAATACACAAATTACATCTGTACCAGGTTTTACAGCATCAGCAATATGCGGGCCTAAGTGAGTTTCCCAGAATTCCATCTCAAAACCGTAATGGTTGTAACGTTCAAAAAATGTATTATCGTATGGTTTTGCAGAGAAGAACAGGATTTTCATAGTAGCTAAAATACTCATTTAGTTCGGCTATATGGCTGTGATTTAAATCATTTTCTTATTTTTGCATCATAATCAAAACCAATTCTGAATGTAGGATTTAATTTCTTTTCGAAAAAAATAACTAGCACAGGCACAGTAGGCTGTTGCTTTTAATTATGTACAGTTAAAAAGAAATTATGCTTATTCTACAAGAGAGTACTTACGTACATCCAAATAGAGATATACTCTTTTCAGGGTTAAATCTCCAAATCAATAAAAACGATAAAATTGCACTGATTGGAAATAACGGTTCGGGTAAATCTACAATCTTAAAAATATTAGCTGGAGATTTAATTCCTTCAAAAGGCGTTCTCAAGGCAGAAGTTAAACCTTACTATGTGCCGCAAATTTACGGGCAATACAATAACTGCACAGTTGCCGAAGCATTGGGCATTGCCGATAAGCTGAATGCTTTTTACGAAATTTTAGAAGGTCGGGCAACGGAGTCAAATTTAGAAACACTAAATGACGATTGGTTAATCGAAGAACGTTGCAAGGAATCACTTGCAATTTGGGGCTTAGATGAATTGGATTTGATGCAAAAACTGCAGTTGTTAAGTGGTGGTCAAAAAACGAAAATTTTTCTTGCTGGCATCCACATTCACCAACCCGAAATGGTGCTGCTTGATGAGCCGAGTAACCACCTTGATGATGCAGGTCGATTAAGTTTATATAATTATCTAGCCTCAACTAATCATACCTTACTGTTGGTAAGCCACGATCGAACATTACTTAATCTGCTAAATGTGGTTTATGAACTTAATAAAGCTGGTATCACTGTTTATGGGGGGAACTATGATTTTTATATCGAACAAAAAAAGATAGAAAGTGAGGCACACGAGAACGATTTGAAAAATAAAGAAAAAGCGTTACGTAAGGCAAAAGAAATACAAAAGGAATCAATAGAGCGGCAACAAAAATTAGATGCCCGAGGAAAAAAGAAACAAGAAAAGGCAGGTTTGCCTACCATTTCAATGAATACGCTGAAAAATAATGCCGAAAAAAGCACTTCTAAAATTAAAGGCATACACGCAGAAAAGGTAAATGAAATTACCAAAGATCTAAGTCAATTGCGGAGGGAAGCGTTGGATGTCGACAAGATGAAGATGGGTTTTGAAGCCTCTCGTTTTCATAACGGAAAAATTCTGATTACTGCGGAGCAGATAAATTTCCAATATAATAGTCAGTTGTTATGGAAAAACCCCCTAAGTTTTCAATTTACTGCTGGAGAAAGAATTGCTGTTAAAGGTTTAAACGGTTCAGGCAAAACCACATTTATTAAGATGATACTCGGATTGCTTGTGCCCCAGTCGGGCAGCATTAAAATCACCGATTTTAATGCAGTTTATATTGATCAGGATTACTCTTTAATTCGTGACGATTTTAGTGTTTATGAGCAGGCACAGTCTAATAATTCGGGGGCATTGTTGGAGCATGAAATTAAAATTCGTTTAAACAGGTTTCTTTTCACGAAAGAATTTTGGGATAAACCCTGCGCAACGTTAAGTGGTGGAGAAAGGATGCGGTTAATGTTATGCTGTTTAACAATTGGCACACAGGCTCCAGATGTTATCGTTTTAGATGAGCCAACAAATAACCTCGATATTCAAAACATAGAAATTTTAACTGCTGCGGTTAATGAATATGGAGGGTTGCTTTTAGTTGTTTCTCATGATGAATATTTTCTGAATCAAATCGGAGTTGAGAGGTTTATAAGCTTAACAGGCACTTAAAAGAGTAATGAGGCTGTATAATAAGTTGTTTTTTATTTATATACAGCCTCACTGTCTTAATATGATCCGAAATTAATCATCCATTGTATTCCGAACTTATCTTTAAAGCTTCCAAAATAATCTCCCCAAAACTGATCTTCCATTGGCATTTCTATGGTGCCGCCATTCGATAAACCGTTAAATAACCGATCTGCCTCTTCACGGCTCTCGGCTGCAATATTAATGTATATATTATTACCTGAGTTAAGTACATGGCCCGCCGAAGGAACGCAATCTGATGCCATTAAAATGGTATGCTCATTTATTGGTAAAGCAACGTGCATTACGCGATTACGTTCCTCTTCAGAGAATTGCTCAGAATCTGGTGCATCACCTATTTTTTTAAGAAAAATAAATTCGCCACCGAAAATTGATTTGTAGAAATTAAAAGCTTCTTCGGCCTGGCCATCGAAGTTTAAGTATGGGTGAAATGTATTCATATATTAGTGTTTTGATAAGCTAAGTTAAGCAACACTAAAACAGGCAGATGGGTGTATTCAAGACAAATTTAAGGGTTGTAGGTGCGCTGCCTTTTAGAGCCGTAGAGAATAACATTTTTGATACTTAATATTTTGTACAGCTTAATTATTTAACTTAAAAAATTATATCTCTCTATAAAATGTTCAAAGCTATAAGCTGTTCACTTCTTTTTTCAATTGGGCTTAGTCAAGCTGCAATGAGCCAGTTAGTTAAGTCTGATGGTGCTGAAGTTCAATCAATAGCTGAAAAGAATATCGAAACTTATTTCAATAAGGCTATCGGTTCTCAATCTCGTTTATATAACGGCTTTTCTTATGTTGGTTACCGTTCTAATATCGATGGATCACCGTACTTCCTCGAAGAAAAGTTACTTAAAAATGGTACTGTAGTTTACAATGGGTTTAAGTATGAGAATGTTCCATTACTTTATGATGTTTATAAAGACGTGTTAATTAGCAATAACTACGAAAGCTCTTTACAATTCAGCTTAATATCTGAAAAAGTAAGTTCGTTTACAATTTTAGATCACCATCACGTTTTTATAGATACGAGTAAAGATAGCGTTAACATACCTTTTAAAAGTGGGTTCCTGGAGCTGCTTCACGATGGGAAAACTCAAGTTCTCGTTAAGCGATCTGCAAGTTTGCAACAAACATCGGGAACTGCCGATTTAAGAAAATATTTTCAGGTAAGAACTCAATTCTTTGTGAAAAAAGATGGTAGTTATTCTAAAATCACCAATGAAAGCTCTTTCCTTAAACTTTTTAAAGATCATAAGGCCGAGATGAAACGATTGCTTAAAACCAATGCTGTTAAGTTTAGAAAAGAACCGACAAAGGCAATGGTTTTATTAGCTAATTATTTTGATAATCTTTCTAACTAACATGCGCTTCACTATTTATTTTATTTTTACTTTTTTCTCGTTTCTGAGCTTAAGCTCATTTGCGCAGAACGATATTTCAAAACCAATATCAGTTGATTTCAATAACGCGAAAATAATCGATTTGGTAAAGGATATTGAAGCCAAAACTGCTTATCATTTTTATTTCGAGGAAGTTAATGCCGTTAGTTTGAGCATTACATTAAAAGTAGAGCAAAAGCCAGTGTCTTTTATACTGGAAGAGGCATTTAAAAACACTGATTTTCATTATGCTATTAGCGGAAACGATATATTTTTAACTCGAAATAAACAAATTAAAACAGAGTTGGCCGAAGGCTACTATGCTGTTAAGGAAGGCCAAAAAGCCAAGGAAGTTAAAACTGCAGATTATTTTAATGATACCCAAACCGAAAAAGTAGCTGATGCAACGATAGAAAATAAGGTATATGCTGTAGGTACAAAAACTGGCCAGGCCAGGGCAACAATGGCGGGTTATTTGAAAGATATAAAAACAGGAGAACCAATTGTAGGCGCCAGTATTTATTCTTTAGAATCAAAGGTAGGTGCCATGTCAGATCAATTTGGATTTTACTCGCTAACACTTCCTACGGGTAGGCATACGCTGGTTGTTAAGTCTGTTGTTTCGCGTGATGCAAGAAGACAGATTTTACTAAACGGTGATGGTAAGCTGAACATCGAACTTCAGGAGCAGATTTTCTCTCTTAAAGAGGTAAAAATTTCTTCAGATAAAATCGCGAATATTAAGAGTTTGGAAATGGGCGTTAACCGCCTAAATATAAAAGATATTAAGCAGGTGCCTTCAGTTTTTGGCGAACCCGATATTCTGCGTGTGGTACTTACTTTACCCGGCGTTCAATCTGTTGGTGAGGCAAGTACTGGTTTTAGTGTTCGGGGAGGTTCTCAAGATCAGAACTTAATTTTGCTTAATGATGCCACAATATATAACCCATCACATTTTTTTGGTTTCTTTTCTGCATTCAATCCTGATATAGTAAAAGATGTACAGCTTTATAAAAGCACAATACCCGAACGTTTTGGCGGACGATTATCATCAGTATTAGAAGTAACTAATCGCGAAGGCAACAAAAAGAAATTTACAGGTACAGCAGGTATTGGCTTAATAACCAGTCGAATAAATATTGAAGGGCCAATCGATAGTAATAAAACCTCTTTTATTTTAGGCGCAAGAACTACTTATTCTAATTGGCTGCTAAAATTGCTTCCTGATGATTATAAGCAGAGTAGAGCCTCTTTTACAGATATAAATTTGGGTATCAGTCACCAGTTTGATGAAAAAAACAACATCTACTTCTCTGGCTACTACAGTACTGATGATTTCAAGTTAAATAGCGATACAGCCTACAGTTATAGCAATAAAAATGCATCATTAAAGTGGAAACATATCTTTAACAATAAGATTTATGGTGTGTTTTCTGCTGGCGTAGATCGGTATGAATATAATATTAACAGTGCTGTAAATCCTTTAACAGCATACAACCTCGATTTTAATATTAATCAATCGAATTTTAAAACCGATTTCACTTATTACTTAAATAACAACCACACGATTAATTTTGGTTTATCGAGCATTTATTATAAACTAAATCCAGGTAATTTCAATCCAAAAGGCGATGAATCTTTGGTTCGACCAGATTTAATGCCATCTGAGCAGGCTTTAGAAAGCGCATTATACATTGGTGATAAATATGATATTGGCACTAACCTTTCGATAAGTGCTGGTTTGCGATATTCTCTTTATAACTATTTAGGGCCGCAAACGATAAATAATTACGCTCCAGGATTACCAAAAACAAGTGTTAATTTAATTGATAGTGTAAAGTATGGTAATAATAAGCTTATTCAAACTTATCATGGGCCTGAAGTAAGGCTTTCGGCCAGATATAATTTGAGTGATAATTTTTCAGTAAAAGCTTCCTATAATACGTTAAGACAATATATTCACTTGTTATCGAACACAACCGCTATAGCGCCAACTGATGTTTGGAAATTGAGCGACCCTAACATTAAACCGCAGTTTGGAAGCCAGGTTTCTTTAGGACTTTATAAGAACTTTAAATCGCAAACTATAGAAACTTCTGTAGAGGTTTACTATAAAAAGTTAAAAGACTATCTGGATTATAAGAGTGGTGCTAATCTGGTGCTCAACCATCATATAGAAACTGATGTTTTAAATACCGAAGGAAAAGCTTACGGCGTTGAATTTTTTGTACGTAAAAACACAGGAAATCTTAATGGCTGGATGAGTTATGCTTATTCTCGAACCTTCCTTAAAATGGATGATGCAACTATAGCCGCTCCTGTGAATGGTGGAAATTATTACCCTGCAAACTATGATAAACCGCATGCCTTTAATTTTACTGGAAATTATCGTTTTACGCATCGCTATAGCTTCTCGCTAAACGTAACTTATAGTACTGGCAGACCAATTACACTTCCAATTGCGAAGTACTATTATGCTGGCAGCGAGCGGGTTTTTTACTCGGATCGAAATGCATATAGAATACCAGATTATTTCCGTTCCGATATCTCATTAAACATCGAAGGAAATCATAAAGTGCATCAGCTTACTCATAACTCCTGGACAATTGGAGTTTATAATGTTACGGGCAGACAAAATGCTTATTCAACATACTTTACAGAGCAAAACGGTGTAATAAGTGGTTACAAACTTTCCATCTTTGCATCAGAAATTCCATTTATCAACTATAATATAAGATTTTAACATGAAAAAGTTTAGCATTTTAGGCCTTGTACTTGTTGGAGTAATATTGTTTTGTTGTAAAAAGGCATACAAACCCGAAGTAACAGCTGTAAATTATAATTACCTGGTTGTTGAAGGTTTAATAAACACAGGGACTGATTCTACTTTTATTAGGTTAAGCAGAACAGTTGTTTTAGATAATAAAAATACCCTTAAGGTTGAAACGGGGGCTACGGTTACTGTTGAAAGCGATGCCAATCAAAGTTATAACCTATCGGATGTTAGGGTGGCAGGTACTTATGCATCGGCACCTTTAAACCTCAGCGTAAATCAAAAATACAGGGTAAGGATAAAAACATCGAAAGGGGTTACTTATTTGTCTGATTTTGTTGAGGGAAGAGTTTCGCCGGTAGTTGACAGCGTAAGCTGGAAAGCTACAGATAACGGTTTGCAGTTGTACACCAATACACATGACGCTACCAATAAAAGCAGGTATTATAGATGGGAATACAACGAAACCTGGCAATTTAGAGCTAAATATTTCTCTGGGTTTAAAGCAGATGGAAAAGCAATTGTACCAAGAAATTCAACTACAGAGAACATTTACGAATGCTGGGGAAATAGCATTTCAAGTTCTATAGTTTTGGCGTCTTCTTCGAAACTGGTAAATGATGTTATTTATTTAAATCCATTAACTTTTATTACTTCAGACTCGGAGAAGATTGGTGTAAAGTATAGCATTTTAGTTAAACAGTATGCATTAACAAAAGAGGCTTTTGAGTTTTGGGAATTGCTAAAGAAAAATACCGAGAATCTGGGGTCTATTTTCGATGCCTTGCCTTCTCAGTTAACGGGCAATATCCATAATATTAGTAATGCTGCCGAGCCTGTTATTGGTTACATTAGCGCAGGTACAGTTACGCAGCAAAGGATTTTCGTGCCGAGAGAAGCATTGCCTAATGCATGGCGGATAAAATATCCATATTCGTGCAGTGAGCCAGATTCTATTTATACTGTAAACCCAGTTACGGGTTCCAGAGATGAAGATGCCGTATTTCAAACAAAATCATTATTGCCATTAGAAGCAATTACAAACAATAATGGAGCTGTTATCGGGCATACTGGAGCAGGCGCTCAATGTGCCGATTGTACAATTAGAGGAACCAACAAAAAACCAGGATTTTGGCAATAAGTAACCGTATATGAATAAGATAATTTTAAAGTTATATTCAGTTGTTTTTTTATTTTCTCTGGTTACGCTGCGGTTAAATGCACAGGTACTACCTGAGATACAAAAGGCTTTGGTAAATCACCAGAATAATAATATCCTACAAGAAAAACTCTTTGTACAAACCGATAACGAATTTTACCTGACTGGAGAAATACTTTGGTTTAAAGCTTACTATACAGATTTGCAGAATAAACCATTAAATGTAAGTAAAGTAGCTTATGTAGAGGTTTTGGATGAAGCTAATACCCCAGTGCTACAAGCAAAAATTAGTTTAAAAAACGGTAGTGGTAACGGCTCTTTATATATTCCTGTTAATTTGAATAATGGAACTTATAAGTTAAGGGCCTACACCAACTGGATGAAAAATTTGGGCGCAGATGTTTTCTTTGAAAAACCATTGAAAATAATAAACACATTAAACACACCTCAGAATTCAAAGGCAGAAAGCAAAAAATATAATTTACAATTTTTTCCAGAAGGCGGTGATTTGGTTGAAGGAATAACCAGTAAGGTTGGCTTCAAAATTTTAGGTTCAGATGGCAAAGGGATGGATATAAGTGGCGTTATTGTAAACAACCGAAATGATACTTTAGCCCGCTTTAAAACTTTAAAATTCGGTATTGGACAGTTTAGTTTCATGCCATTGGCAAATAACGATTACAAAGCCATTGCAAGATCGGCACAAGGTGAAATTATAATACAGCAACTTCCAGCAGCAAAGAAAACAGGCTATGTGCTTAACTTAAAAGATGAAAATGCAAATTTGAACATCGATGTTTTCAGTAATTTAGGTAATCAAAAACTATATTTAGTTGCTCATAATGGAATTAAAACCGTCTTTGCATCAACAGGAGAAGTTTCGGGAGGTAAAGCATCTTTTGTAGTTAAAAAAGATAGCCTAACCGATGGCATAACTTATTTAACGGCTTTTAATAACGAAGGAAAAGCCGTTGCAGAGCGTTTATATTTTAAGAAATCGGCTAAAAAGTTAACCATAAATGCAGTTTCTGACTCGAAATTATATAATAACAGACAAGAAGTAAATGTTAATTTATCGCTTAACGATGAAAAGAACTTAAGTAAGTTGGCTGATGTTTCAATTTCAGTTCATAAGATCGATTCTTTAGATGTTAAAAACTGTCCAGATATAGAAAGCTATTTATGGCTTAGCTCTAATTTAAAGGGCGAAGTAGAATCACCTGGGTATTACTTCGAACAAAATAATTTAGGTACAAGTGAAGCACTTGATAATTTATTACTTACACAGGGTTGGCGACGGTTTAACTGGGCGGATGTTTTAAGTGGAAAGAAAGTGCCAGTATTTAAGTTTCTGCCAGAATACAACGGTCATATTGTTTCTGGAAAAATTGTAGATAAGGCAGGAAATGCGATTAACAATCATCTTGTATATATGAGCGTTCCGGGCAAAAGAATTCAGTTTTATGGCTCAACCAGCGATTCTACAGGGCAAGTTGTATTTAATACAAAAGATTTCTACGGCCAGAACGAGGTTGTTTTACAAACGAATACAGAATTAGATAGTACGAGTCTTATTACCGTAAACAATCCGTTTTTTGAAAAATATTCAGCAAATAAATATCTTTCAGGAAACCTTAAGACTTCACAATTAAACGATTTGAGTATGCGTAACTTAAGCATGCAAGTGCAAAATGTTTATTCGGGAGCAAAATTGAAACAGTTTTATAAGCCTAATATCGATAGTTCAGCCTTTTATTTAAACCCTTATAAAACTTATAAATTAAGCGATTATACCCGTTTTACAACGATGGAAGAGGTTTTAAGAGAGTATGTTGCGCAGGTTTTTGTATATAAAAAGCAAAAAAGATTCCATTTTCATATTTTAGGTGAAGAAGCAATTCTTGATGAGGAAGTAGACCCCTTGGTTTTACTGGACGGTGTGCCGTACTTTAATATGGATAAAGTAATAGCAATAGATCCGCTTAAAGTAGAAAAGTTGGAAGTAATTCGAAGCAGGTACTATTATGGGCCTACAAGCTCTGAAGGGATTTTGAGCTTTTCGACTATGAAATCAGATTTAGGCGGAACAGAAATAGACCCTCGTGCAGTTGTTATTGATTACGAAGGAATGCAATTACAAAGAGAATTTTATAGTCCAACTGAGGATGATTTGAAGAATAAAAGAATTCCAGATTTTAGATCCACTTTATATTGGTCGCCTGAGGTTAATATTGATGCTAATGGAAAAGGAAAAGTTAGTTTTTATACTTCTGATAAAAAAGGTAGTTACATTGGTGTTGTACAGGGGCTTACTGCATCGGGTATTCCAGGGGTAAGCTATTTCAGTTTCGAGGTTAAGTAGTCTGCTTTAAAAGCATTCTACTTCCCAAGATCTTTTCCAGCTTTTTCCTGCATCCAGTTTAACAATTCCTTCCTTGTAAGCCAACTGCTGGTTATGGTTAACGCTATCGGCAACACCACACCACGGCTCCAAGCAAACGAATGGTGCATCCTTGGCCGACCAAATGCCAAAGAAGGGGAAGTCATCAAAATGAAAATGTAAGCCATAATCATTTTTAGAGTTTAATAAGCTAATACAATTGCTTTGCAATGCTTTAAAAACTAAGGCATCATCATAAAAAAGATCGTGTTTTAGGTTTAACCGATGCCTGCTTAGGTCAATGTTCTCGGTTTCATTGGCAACCAGTCCATCCTCCAATTTCCAGTAGGTTAATTTTTCATCGTTATTAAATGCAAGGTAATAGTCTTCGTAGCTTGTATTTGGCGTGTTTGGAACAGCAAACGCTGGATGAGCACCTAATGAGAAAAACATCTTTTTACTGCCTGTATTGGTTACCGTGTATTCTAAAATCAACTTTCTATCTATGATTTGGTAGTTAAGTTTTAATTCGAATGGAAAAGGGTAAACTTTCAAAGTTTTATCACTTTGTGTTAATGTGAAAACAGCTTCAGCGGTATTTAATTGATCTGCAATAAATTCATTATCACGGGCAAAACCATGTCGGGGTAATTTATATGTTTTGTCTTTGTAAATGTAACTGTCGTTTTTTAAAGAGCCAACAATAGGGAAAAGAACAGGACTATGCTTGCCCCAGTATTCCGAATCCCCATTCCATAAATATTCTATATTAGTTTCTTTACTAAATAAGCCTTGTAGCTCGGCACCCTTATTGGCAATTCGGACTTTAATAAAGTCGTTTTCTAGTGTTATCATTTGTATTTAAAAGTAGCAAATTTGATAATAAATCGATTATCTTTTATTAAAATACAGAAAAAGTAATTTTCTTGCGAGCTGGTTATAACCTTCTGTTTTTTATTTAAATTTGATAATTTTCCAATGGTTTTAGCATCTATCTAGTAATTCATCTCACTCAATTTAGTGTAAATAATGGCTGTCGATTTAAAGAAACTAACAAACAGAAAGGTTAAGGCAGCAATAGAGGCATTACAAAAAGGAGATCATAACGCCTGGTTTTTACTTTTCGCCGAAGAAGTTGTTTTATACGACGATGGAAACCAAATGCAGTTTAATAATTTTTTTAAAAAAGCTTTGGGCCACGAAAGATTTACGAGTATTGATAAGGTTGAAAACAATGGCTTGCATGTTTATGGCCATTTTCATTCTGATCAGTGGGGCGATTTTAAAACCTTTTTTAAATTTCAACTTAATAAAGAAGGAAAAATAAATAGATTGGATATCGGGCAAGATCATTAATAGTTGGCAATTTACAGCTTCTCTAAACTGCCAACTGAAAACGGGTTAACTGTTTTCTTCCCAAATGGTAGCAATATTAATAATGGTTTGAACCGCTTTTTCCATATCCCGTACGCTTACCCATTCTTGTTTACTATGAAATGCATGTTCACCAGCAAAAATATTCGGACACGGTAAACCCATGTACGATAATCGAGAACCATCGGTACCACCACGAATACTTTGTTTTTTTGCCTTTACACCCGCTCGTTCAATTGCTTCAATACCGTATTCTACAATTTTAGGGAACTGATCCAATACTTGTTTCATATTTCTGTACTGCTCTTTAATTACTAAATTATAAGTGGATTTTGGGTACTTTTCTAAGATCTCCTCAGTTATTTGCCTAAGAAGATTTCCATGCTCTGCCAATTTCTCGTCGGTAAAATCACGAATAATAAACTGTGCTTCTGCTTGTTCAACCTGGCCTTTAATTGCAACGGGATGAATAAAGCCTTCTTTGCCACTGGTTGTTTCGGGCGTTAGTTTATCTTTTGGTAAAACATCCAAAATTTCAGCAAGAATTTTTATGGCGCTTTCCATCTTTCCTTTTGCAAAACCTGGGTGACTGCTCACGCCATTTATGGTTAAAGTTGCACCATCAGCAGAAAAAGTTTCATCTTCTATAGAGCCTAAGGTTTCTCCATCGATGGTATAAGCAAAGTCGGCAGCTAACTTTTTAAGGTCGGCTTTGTCTACACCGCGTCCAATTTCTTCATCAGGGGTAAAAAGAATTTTAATTACCCCGTGTTTTATAGCCGGGTTTTTTACAAGAAAGCTTGCAGCTTCCATAATTTCGGTAACACCAGCCTTATTATCGGCACCTAGCAAAGTAGTACCACTTGCTGTTATAATATCATTTCCAATTTGATGCTGCAGATCTTTATGCTCTGCAAGTTTGATTACAATATTCGTATCATCAGGTAATACTAGATTTTCGCCTTGATAATTCTCATGTATGATCGGTTTAACATTTTCTCCGCTACAATCTGGCGAAGTATCCATATGTGAACAAAAGCAAATTACTGGAACATTTTTTTCGGTTGTTGACGGGATTGTTGCATATACATAACCATTTTCGTCTATATGAGCATCTCTTATGCCGATTTCTAAAAGCTCTTCGACTAAAAGTTTGCCCAGGTTTTTTTGTTTTAAGGTTGAAGGGCAAGTTGAAGATTCAGGGTCAGATTGTGTATCAATTTTTGCATAATTGATAAATCTCTTCTCTAGCGATTTGTTGAAGTTTTGATAGATATTCATATTTCAAAGGTAAAAGTTATGGATATTGAATAAACATATTATTTTTGTAAAAAAACAATATGAATTCTAACCGCCTCAAAATTATATTCCTAGCTGTTCCCCTTTTGATGTTTGCCAAGTTTTCTAATGCTCAATCTAATTATTTTAAGTGGGATTATGGGATAAATGTAGGGCCAAACTATTCTAAAACGGACGTTTATAAAGGAAGCTGGGGCTACACTATTGCTGGTACAATTGATCATCATCTTACCCCTTTTGTTACTGCTGGTTTAGAGGCGCAGTATGGTATGGTTCAAGGTGGCGATATTGTTACTGACCCACATAATCGCCAGTTTGTAAATCAATACACGGGTGTAAATTTTAATATGAAATTCGCTCTGGGTGAATTTATTAACTATAATAAAACTGATTTTTTATACAATATTAAAGGTTTATATATAGGCTCGGGAATTGGAGCTGTGAAAAATAAAATTACAGATATTGTTCGTTATAAGCCAAGTTGGGCTGCTTTCGATCCAGGTTATGGCCCATTTCCAGGAGAAGATAAAAGTACCAATCTTTGGGTGCCAGTTAATTTAGGTATTAACTTTTATATAAATGATGGCTGGGGTTATGTACGTTATGTAATTAACGTAAATGCGCAAAGTAATTTTACATTTGGCGAGGGACTAGATGGTTATAATGATCCCGCAACTAAGTTTAAAAACTACGATCCAGATACTTATAATGTTTACAGCATTGGCTTTAAATATTACTTCGGTAATATTAAAGTTTATCGCAAAACACTTTAATTATTGTATGAGAAAAATCTTAGTGTTTTTCCTACTTCTTGCTAACTTTAGTATTATGGCACAACAAACCCCATACGAACAAAGCGGCAAGAAAGAAACAACGACTTATGATAGGGCAATTTCTTACTATAAATCTTTAGTAAAATTATACCCTAAATCAAAACTTTTAACCTACGGAAGCACCGACTTCGGCAAGCCTCTGCATCTTTTAATTCTATCAAGAGATCAGGTTTTTGAACCATCGGCAATTAGAAAAGCAAATAAGCGCATTCTGCTTATTAATAATGGCATTCATCCTGGCGAACCAGAAGGTGTTGATGCATCGATGATGCTTGCCCGCGATTTACTAAGTGCAAACAAACTCCCGAAAGATGTAGTGATCTGCATTATTCCGATGTATAATATTGATGGAAGTTTTAACAGGAGTGGAACTTCAAGAGCCAATCAAAACGGGCCTGTTGCTTATGGTTTTAGAGGGAATAGTAAAAACCTCGATTTAAATCGCGATTTCATTAAAACAGATTCAAAAAACGCTGCTGCTTTCCAGTTAATTTTTAACACCTGGCAGCCCGAAATTTTTGTGGATACGCACACCAGTAATGGTGCCGATTACCAATACGTAATGACTTTAATTCCTACACAAAAGGATAAATTAAATGGTATTCTTTCTGCTTATTTAACCAAAACTTTAGTGCCTGAGTTGTATAAAGGAATGGAGCAGAAAGGCTACCCAATGATACCTTATGTAAATTCAATCGGCCAAACACCAGAAACTGGAATTACAGGTTTTATCGAATCGCCAAGATACTCTACTGGTTATACCACGCTACATAATACGATTGGTTTTATGCCAGAAACACACATGTTAAAATCGTACGATTTGCGGGTAGATGCTACATACAAATTATTGCAAACTTACATTGATGTTGTTCAACGTGATGCAAAAATTATTGGCGAAAATAAACGCAAAGCTGATGAATTTGTGGCTGTACAAAAGGAATTTCCTTTAGAATGGGCTTTGAATAAAAATGAAAGCGATAGCATTCCGTTTAAAGGTTTTCAGGCAGGTAAAAAGCCAAGCGAAATAAGCGGTGTAGATCGGCTTTACTATGATAGAAATAAGCCCTTTACCAATAATATAAAAGAATACAATAAGTTCGAACCTGCCGTTAGTGTGCGGAAACCAATTGCCTACATCATTCCAAAAGCATGGGATCGGGTTATCGCTTTGCTTAAGTTGAATAATGTTAAAATAGAGCAACTTAAAACAGATACAAAGATTACTGTCGAAAGCTACTACATTGGCGATTTTAAAACAGGAACAAGGCCTTATGAAGGACATTATTTGCATTCGGCTGTTAAACTAAATCCAGTAGCGCAAACTTTGCAGTATTACGCAGGCGATTTTGTGGTTTATGTTAATCAGTTTACCAACCGATATATTGTTGAAACATTAGAGCCGCAAGCAACGGATTCTTTTTTTAACTGGAATTTCTTCGATTCTATTTTAGATATGAAAGAGCACTATTCTGCTTATGTTTTTGAAGATACAGCGGCAGAATTGTTAAAAAATAATCCAAAATTAAAAGCGCAGTTAGACGAAAAAAAGGCAACCGATACCGTTTTTGCCAAAAGCGGTGCTGCACAATTAGAATTTGTATATAAAAATTCTGATTATTACGAAAAAACACACAACAGATACCCAGTTTCGCGTTTGCTTACTAATGTAAAACTCGATTTAAAATAAGTTAAATGGAATATTTAAACGTAGCACCAGTTGCCTCAATAATTTTTGTTTTTACAATTGTAACTAGCCTTTACGCCTTTTATGATAACAGCGTTTACGGTAAATTTATGCTGCATCCATACAGTGTTTCAAAAGGAAATAGTATTTATACTTTAATTACAAGCGGTTTAATTCATGCCGATTGGATGCACCTGTTTTTTAATATGTTTACTTTTTATGCTTTCGCATTTACCTTGGAGCGTTTAATGGGAAGCTGGCAATTTGGTTTATTGTATTTTTTAGGCTTGATTTTAAGCGACATACCAACCGTTTTTAAACATAAGGATAACTTCCATTATAACAGTTTAGGAGCTTCTGGAGCAGTTAGCGCAGTGCTTTTTAGTTATATTTTGTTTAACCCGATGTCAAAGATTTACATCATGTTTATCCCGATCGGAATTCCAGCAGTTGTATTCGGATTTTTATACCTGATTTACTGTGCTTACGCCTCTCGCAACTCCAGAGATCATATCAATCATGATGCACACTTTTTCGGTGCGTTAACTGGATTAATATTTACAATAATTTTTGTGCCTGGAATTATTCAGAATTTTATAAGCGTATTAACCGGCAACAGGTAGGCAAGGGTTTTCAAAAAAGCTCATCGGTTTATCAGGATTTTTAATAATTTCGAATTTAACGTAACCCCACGGTTTCCAGAAATTTTCTAAAACCTGTGCGTAAACTTTATGCTGCCAAACATCAAAAAGTGGCTTACTCATATTGCCACGAAGGGGCATCGCTTCTATGTAAGTTGTACCTTCAACGGGCATAAAAGTATATTCGGGTAAACGGTTAAACAGGTAGGCCGAATAATAAAAACGAGCAGTTAGCTCTTCAAATTGCTCAGCGGTTAACGCTTTTCCTTTTACTTCATTTACAATATCCTGATGGTAGCGTTTGTTGGTTCCATTATCCTGCAGGCAAGCAATAATTCCGAAATTTTTAAACTTTAATGAAAAAGTTAAGGTATTAATCTCATCACGGAAACTGAATGGCGTTTCTTCATTTTCTAGCTTAACAATTACAATAGACCAAGGATTAAAATCTTCAAATTCGATACTGGTGTACAGATTTTGCATCATGAAATTCAGGTTGGCAAATTTCATCATTAACGATTGCGACATGTTTAAACCATCGGCAGTCATTTCCTTGCGTAAAGCCGAATGCATTTCGATATAAACAAAGCCATATAAAAACTTTCCAATCCAGTTAAACAAATCCAATTCGTTTAAACGAGAGATTGATTCATACCCATTTTTAAAAGCGTTCTCAATTTGTTCTTCCAAGGGATTTAAAAACTGCTCATTAATCTCGCTATTTACAGGGATTACAAGTGTGCTGTAGGATCGAATACTCTCATCTAAAAATTGAATTTGCTCTTCGCCTGTTAAGCCCGCCTGATCCAATAACCACTTTGGAAGCAATGGCACCTGAACTACGGGAGAGTTGAATGTTTGACCGCTTAAAAAGCAGGTTTTATATAAAAAATCGAATTTCTGGAAAGGATTGTATAAGCCGGTATTCATTGCTGCAATATTAGCTATTATATTTTTACGGCTTAACAACGATGATTTATTTTAACGTTGCGATTACTAAGTCGGTGATTTTTCCAACAAACTTAAAAGGCGCTAGAGTTATGCCCTATCCTTATGGATTTGTAAAAAGGATTTTTTGAGCTTGTCGAAGAACCTTTTTTGAAAAATCTTTTATATTTCGACAAGCTCAATGCAACAAATTTGGGGATAGATTTATATTGTTGAGCCAATTTAAATCCGTTAACTAATAATTGTTGTAATAATAGCTAATATCATCTACCAGTTGGTTGTAAATAGGTTTTGTAAACTCTAAAAACAAAACATCTGGCGGTGGTGGAATCGTTTCTTTTCTCCTCGTCATCGCTAACTGCTGGTTGCTTAATGCTCGGTCGTCACCTTTATAACTTGCCCAACTATCTTTCCAAATGTAGGTTCCAGGGAATTTTTGCTTACGAACGACCTTTTTACTCTGCCAATCGGTAATGGTTAAATCCAACAGTCCTGATGAAGATATGTTTTTTTCGAAAACGCTTAAGTTAGCTTTTACTGTTCCATAAACAGGTTTTCTCTCACGGGTTTCGCCAATTATAACACTATCTCTTTTCAGTCTTTCAACACGTTCTTTAACATAAGTTTGCCCAACAACAAAATCATCGAAATTTAAACTCAACACTTGGTCGGGTACAATTTTTTGCTTTGTTGCCTGTTGTTCCGAGTAAAAAATAACAAACTTATTCCTGGAATAATTTCCAATAAAATTATCGATCTGTTGCTGGAAATAATCGCCACTTAACTTATAATAGCTGCTATTGATCATAATCGGCTGAACTACAATTCGGGTTACTGCTGCCCAGTAGGCATCATCCATTTTCGCTACAGCATCTTTGTAATTTGGAGCAAGGTTTTGCGATTTTTCAAATTCGTAATAGGCTTTTTTAGCACTTACCCTAGTATTTTGGTTTAGGAAAATAAGCCCAGAATTATATCTTGCAATACCTGAATTCAAGCGGCTTTCGGCTAATTCGTCAATATATTTTATTGGTTTAGGTACAACGGTTAAACACGCTGGGCAACTATTAATTTCATCAACAAGCTGATTAATTTTTTGATAATTATACATCACGGCTTCCCATTTATATACATCAATAGATGCTTTAGCTTCATCAATTTTTGTTAAATGATCTTGCAAGGCAAAGTTAAATGCTGCTGGTAATACACCTAATGCTTCGCTGTTTTTAGGTGAGCTTTGTAAACGGCTTACCGCCTTAGAAACTGATGCGTCGTAATCGCCTTTTTCCAAGGCTTTTTTTCCTGTGGTACATCCTCCAATAATTATGCAGGATAAATAAATAAAATACCGTAATCTTGAAATGTTTTTCATGGCAGGATTGGTTTGCGTTAATAAACAAATATACCTTTGTAAAGCGAGTTCCGCCTTATTTATTTAATAGACGATTGATAATGAAAATAAGTTGCAAGCAGTTTGAATTAGAATTAAAACATCCTTTCTCTATCTCCAAATTTACAAGAACCAGTACACCGCTGATGCTTTTAAAAGTTCAGTATGAAGATGTTATTGGCTATGGCGAAGCATCTATGGTGCCCTATATGGGCGAAAGCTACGAAAGCGCAAATGCCTTTTTAAAGCTTGTCGACTGGAATACAATTCAATACCCTTTTAATTTTGGAGCAATAATTTCTTACCTGGATAGTCTTGCTCCAGGTCAGCCAGCAATTAAAGCTGCCATTGATATTGCATTAAATGATATCAACGGTAAAATTTTAAATAAGCCTTGTTACGAAATTTACGGTGCAGAGCTAGCAAAAATGCCTGTTACCTCTTATACCATTGGTATTGACACTCCAGAGGTAATTCGTGAAAAGTTAAAAGATGCCGAAGCCTTTAAAGTGATTAAGGTAAAACTTGGCAGAGATAATGATAAAGAAATAATCGAAACGATTAGAAGCATGACTGATGTGCCGCTTTATGTTGATGCAAATCAAGGCTGGGCAGATAAAATTCAGGCTATTGATTTAATTTACTGGTTGCATAACAAAGGCGTGGTTTTAATCGAGCAACCGATGGATAAAAATAATTTGGATGGCAATGCCTGGCTCACAGAAAGAAGCCCGATTCCATTACTGGCAGATGAGGCTGTACAAAGACTAGCTGATATGGGTCAATTAAAAGGCGCTTATCATGGTATTAATGTAAAACTGATGAAAAGTTGCGGGATGTACGAAGGCCATCAAATGATTATAAAAGCCCGTTCGTTCGGGATGAAGGTTTTAATTGGCTGCATGAGCGAAACCAGTTGTGCAACCCTCGCGGCTATAGCATTGGCGCCACTTTGCAACTGGGCTGATTTGGATGGACCCTGGTTAACCAAAAATAACCCTTTCGCAAATCCTCAATTCGAAAACGGAAAGTACATTCTTAAAGATTTGCCAGGTTTGGGTTTGGAAGGTGTTAATCCTGATCTTTTTCCTTATACGACTTTCTAATATCTTTCATTAATTGAATTTTGAAATAGAAAAGGCAGGCAGCAGTTCCTACTAAAAAAGCAGATGGAAGATATTTACCATTGTTATAACACCACACTAATCCAAAAATTGAAAGGATGATTCCAAGGTTATAAAAAATGTTTAGTGCGAATTTTTTGCCCACAGTAAGAAGGTTAAAGTGTAAATATTCAAATAACAATTATCAAACTCGCATGAAGCAAACGATGTTGAAAAAACTTGTTTATGCAGCCTAAAAAGTTTGATAATTGGAAAATGTATGTTGGTTATTTTTAGTACACTGGCATGTTTGGATCGAAAGCCTCTTGCCAAGCTAAAATACCACCTTTTAAATTATATAAATTTTCAAAGCCATACTGCGATTCTAACTGCATAACTGCAGCAGCACTTCTTTTACCGCTACGGCACTGAATAATAACAGGTTTATCTTTCGAGATTTTATCAGCTTCAATTAAAATGCCACCCAAAGGGATGTTTTCTCCATCAAGGTTAGAAACCTCGTATTCAAATGTTTCGCGAACATCGATTAATTGGAAATCTTCTTTATTGTCGATTTTCTGTTTTAGTTCCTGTACTGATACTTCTTTCATGTGAAATTTATTTTTACAAACTTATATAAATTAGTTCATGGGTACAATAATGCTTGATCTTATAACATTTTAATTACTGTAGTTAAACATTTAAAGACAAATATTTCGCTTAAAACTGTAACATATTTAATTCTCAGGCGTTTAATTGTAAATAACTTTTATGAACAAACTGAACCGATTTTTCTGGTTTTGTTCTGGTGCCCATATCCCGACACTGGAAAAATATTCTACTGAACAAAATAAATATACAGGCATTGGTGCCACAATTTTCTTTACAGGTCTGTTTGCTGCTTTATCTGGTGGCTACGCCATGTATTTCGTTTTTAAAGGCGATGATCTGGCTGTAGTTTTTGCCATAATTTTTGGCTTTTTATGGGGCGCAGCAATTTTTAATATGGATAGATATATTGTATCCAGTATAAATAAAAGCGCTTCAACTAATAAACAAATTTTACAGGCTACACCTCGTATTTTATTGGCAATTATGATTGGTATTGTAATCTCGAGGCCAATAGAGCTGAAAATTTTTGATAAGGAGATTAAGGAACGTTTAAAAGTGAGTTATTTAAACGGGCAGCGTTCTAAAATTGATACCTTAAATAAAGCTTTCCAGAATAAATATCAGGTAGAATTTGGTAGACTAAACCAACAAAAGGCGACAAGAGATTCGTTGGAAAAGGGAATAAAAGCCGATAGGCAGAAGCTTAACTTTGAAATTTTTGGAAATAAAACAACAGAAACATCAGGCGTATTAGGTTATGGCCCTTTTGCAAAACGTAAAGAAGAAGAAATAAAACAACGAACAGCTGAGTTGGATAGTTTGAAAATAAATATCAATAAATCAGAATCTTTTATTGATAAACGGAAAGAATTTGATGGCCTTTTTACCGAAAAACTTTTCACCAAACCGCAGTTAGATAGTTTGGCAAATATTGCTGGCTTTGCCGATCGAAACTGGGCTTTAGGACAGTTAAAATTTAATGCAAACGGAACCAGCGACAATAATACGGCGCTTGCGGTTACTTTTATTGGCCTGCTGTTTATTTTCTTCGAATGCTTACCTGTTTTTGTAAAACTAATGAGCGCCCGTGGCCCTTACGATTACGTTACCGCTGATGGTGATGAAGCTGATATTTATGAATCAAAAAAGAATAAAGATTTTAGAATGGAAGTAGCTGATCATGTTCACGAAACCCGTGTTGATTCAGAATCATCTAAACAAAAAGAGATTTTAAAAGGAAAAGCCTACCGCGATTTACAAAAATACGATTGGGACAAAGAATAATGGCAGAATTAAGGTAACCAAAGCGGAATCCATCATCCATCTTACATAAAACATCTTCCATTTTTTGTAATTTAAGCCCGTCAAACCCCGATTTATGAAAAAAATTTTAGGAACGGCTGCGGTAACGTTATTATCGTTAAGCGTTTTTGCTCAAAATGAAATCAGCTACAATGTTTCATTCCCTAATGCCATTCACCACGAGGCAGAAATCAGTATGCAAATTCCAAATGTTCCTGCTGGCACTTTGAAAGTTAGAATGAGCCGTTCTTCGCCTGGGCGATATGCAACCCACGAATTCGGTAAAAATGTTTACAACCTAAAAGCTTTCGATGGTAATGGAAAAGTATTGGTGTTAAATCAATCTGCTGGCGATGTTTACGAAATCCCAAATCCTGGTAAAAGCGTTAAAATAACCTATACGTTATTTGGTAACTGGATTGATGGAACATACGCTGGGTTCGATGAAACACATGCACACATGAATATCCCTGCAACATTTGCATTTCCGATCGGATTGGATGAGCGTGCTCGTTTGGTAAAATTTAACTACAACGATAAACAAAACTGGAAAGTGGCTACGCAATTAAAGCCAATGGGTAACGAAACTTATTATGCCCCAAGTTTTCAGTATTTTATGGATAGCCCAATTGAAATTGCTAACTATAAAACAGCAAGCTGGGAAGTAAAAAATAAAGATGGAAAAATGCAAACCATTCATCTGATTTCACATTCTAATGATGAACAAAAAACAGTAGATAATTATGCAAATATGCTCAAGAAAATGGTTGATGAGCATTATGCCGTTTGGGGCGAATTTCCAACTTACGATTATGGAAATTATTATTTCCTTCACGATGTTTATCCAGATAATGCTGGCGATGGGATGGAACATAGAAACTCTACTTCAATTGTTCAGCGTACACCAAAAATTGAAGGATATGAATCTAATCTACTTGGAACGTTTTCTCACGAATATTTTCACAGCTGGAATGTTGAACGGTTAAGACCTAAAACCTTAGAGCCTTTTAACTTTAATCATTCTAACATCAGTAATGAGCTTTGGCTTGCTGAGGGTTTTACACAATATTATGGTTCATTGTTGCTTACCAGAGCAGGTTTTAAAACGGTAGATAATGCTGCTCAAACTTTTAATGGTTTAGCAAACGCAGTGCTAAATTCGCCAGGGGCTAAAAATTATTCGCCAATACAATCTAGCAGATATGCTGTTTTTGCTGATGCAGGTGTGGCTATTGATCAAACAAACAAAGCCAATATTTTTCTTTCATACTACACTTACGGAGCGGCAACGGCTTTGGCATTAGATTTACGTTTGCGCAGCGAATTTAAACTTAGCCTTGATGACTACATGCGTGCCTTGTGGGAAGCTTATGGTAAGCCAGAAATTGCATACACCGTTTCCGATTTGGAAAAAACGTTAGCCGCTTTAACAAAGAATCCCGCTTTTGCGGCAGATTTTTTTAAGCGTTATATTTATGGAACGGAGAAGAATGATTACGCAAAATTATTACTGAATGCTGGATTTGTGCTTAGAAAAGCAAATCCAGGAAAAGCTTATACAGGCATAACACGCTTAACAGTAGAGAATGGTAAAGTTACATTACCGCAAACAACAATCGGAACACCAGCTTATAACGCAGGTTTAGATGTTGATAATGTATTGTTAACTATTGATGGTGTGGAAATAAAAGACCAGGCTGCGTTAACTAAGTTAACAGAAGCACATAAACCTGGCGATGTTGTAGAAGTAACTTATTCTTATCGCGGAGAAGCAAAATCGACAAAGTTAACTTTTGCTGAAAATCCATTACTTGAGGTTGTTTCTATTGAAAAAACTGGAGGAAGTTTAACAAAAGAGATGCAAAATTTCAGAGATAACTGGTTAAATTCTCAGGTGAAAACAAAATAATAATCAAATCAAAAAACTAAATTAGTAGATAAAATAGATAAAAAATGAAGAAAATTTTTCTTGTTGCAATTGCTGGAATGGCCACTTTACATCTGAGTGCACAAAATATTGATAAAATAATTACCCGTGAATATACCGACCACTTAATTAAAACTTTAAGTGCTGATGATATGGAAGGCCGTGGGACATTTACGCCTGGAATAGATAAAGCTGCAACGTTTATCGAATCTGAGTTTAAGAAAATTGGTTTGAAACCATTAACTGGCGCCGATTCTTTCCGTCAAACTTTTTTTAAAATTAAACTAAGTCCCGAACCAACTAAACTGGTTATCGATGGCAAAACTATTGCGCAGGAAAATATTCTGGTAACAGGTAAATCACCTTTGGTTACTTTTAACCAAACCAATGGGGATGGAGTTATTAAATTAGATACAACAAAAACATTTGCGGTACAATACCGTGCGTTAAGTCGGGCAGGTAAAAAACAAATCGTTTTGGTAAATGAAAAATTTGCTGCAGATTTTAAACGTTATAAATCTTTTGGAGGTCGTGGCGCAATTTTAGATGAAAAGGATATGCAGAGCCCAACACAAGATGCGATGGTGTTTGTGTTTGGTGTAAATGATGCAAAAGAATTTAACGTTGAAGTAAAGAACAAAACTGAAAAACTGCCTCTATTTAATGTTGCAGGCATGATTCCTGGTAAATCGAAAGCTAAAGAACTAGTTGTATTTTCTGGTCATTACGATCATTTAGGTATAATTAAATCAGTTGATGGCGATAGTATTGCAAATGGTGCAGATGATGATGCATCGGGAACAACTGCAATGATTGCCTTGGCGAAATATTATAAAGCACAAAAAAATAACGAACGTACTTTAATTTTTGTTGCTTTTACGGCTGAAGAAATTGGTGGTTTTGGTGCAAGATACTTCTCTGAAAAATTAAATCCTGATGATGTGGTAGCCATGTTTAATATTGAAATGATTGGCAAAGATTCGAAATTCGGAAAAAATACAGCCTTTATTACTGGATTTGAACGTTCTGATTTCGGAAAAATTTTACAGAAAAACTTAGCTGGTACAGAGTTTACTTTCCATCCAGATCCATATCCAGAGCAAAATTTATTTTACCGTAGTGATAATGCAACCTTAGCCGCATTAGGTGTTCCTGCGCATACAATTAGTACAGATCAAATAGATATCGATAAGCTTTATCACTCTGTTAAGGATGAATACAGTTCTTTGGATGTAGAGAATATTTTATCTACCATTAAAGCAATTGCTAAAAGCGCAACTTCGATTGTACACGGAACTGATACGCCTACAAGAATCCCGAAATTGAAGCAATAAAATATCAGCTACGATTTGCTTTGTGAAGACACAAACTATATAAATGAAAAGCCCTGATTTGTTTTCAAATCAGGGCTTTATTTCTTAATTAATTTTTAGCAGTTATGATAAAGAAATGTTTGAATCAACGTCAAAATATTACTTTACTAAGAGCAAAAGGGTTACTATTTCTAAAATTTATATTCCATTACATAATCATCCATGAAATAACCACCGCCAATATCCAATTTAACAGATTCTTTAACTGTAAAACCTCCTTTTAGGTAGAAATCTTTTGCTTTATTATGCTTGTTAACGTTAAGTTCTAATGCCGAAGCTCCAGCATCCTTTACCTGATTAAAGACCTCATTTATTAAGATTTTACCAACGCCTTTACCATGTGCGGAAGGCAACACGTAAAGTTTATGTAACTTATAAATGCGTTCATCATGACCGATAATCGAATAGCCAGCAAAGCCATATTGATTTTCATTATCTTCTGCGATAAGAAAAATATGCCCGTCCATAAGCTGCTTAAGTAACTCACCACGGTTATACATTTTCTCTAACATATAATCGATTTGAGCTTGCCCGATAATGTCTAGGTAAGCATCAGGCCAGGTGCCTGCAGCTATATCACGGATAATTTCTAAATCTTCTTCTTTGGCTTTTCTAAGGGTAATCATATTGGTTCACTAATAAAAATAGGTTGACCAGAAAAAGTAAATTCTACAAATCCATCATTAACGACTTCGAAAATACCTTCCTCGTTTTGCATGAGGTTGTTTACTTCAAAGTACCTGTTGCCGTGAATTAAAAATTCACTTCCAGCAGGTTTCCAAACTGAAAAGCCAGATTTGATGGCATAGTGTTTTGCCTTCTCGGTAAATACAACAAGATTAATTTTATCTTCAAAACCTGCAAATTTTTCTAGATCGAATTTAGAGGTAATCACATTTACAGCAGGGAATTTCTCTTCATATAGATAATTCATGGCAACCATTAAATCATCTACCAGGCCATGAACAAACTTGGTGTCTTCCTGAGTATCAGTTTCTTTTCCGTTTACTAAAACATCGACTTTTAAACCTAAAGAGATAATTTTATCATAGTTTTCGCCATTTACTAAAAGCGTTGGACTCCATTCTAATAGCTGGCCTAAAAGCTCTTCGTTAAAATTTCCAAGCTCATCAATGTATAAAGCTGGCTCTTGTTTTTCTTTTACAATATGGTGTGAAGACATATTGCGAAGATAAAAAATAGTATCAAGAAGTGAGTATGGATTGAACTATAATGATGTATAACTTTATCGATTATATGGATACTCATTAATCCAATGAAAACCCCGGTTAATTAATCTAAATTCTTTCAAATCTTTACGTTTAAAACTTATGTAAATGGAGTCTGTGTTCTTTTTACCATAGAAAATAAGATGATCTTTATCGGGGAAACTATATTTCAGTGTATATTTTTCAAAGTCTTTATTTCTTGAATTTAATATAAGTTCTTTTTTGCCCCTATCAAATACTGTAGCGAAATTTAATGTACTATCATTCATCAGTTTTATCTGAGCATAATCAGTTCTACTAATAATCATTTTTTTCCAGCGTGTACTATCGGTAGTAAGTGGAAGCACTTCATTACCTTTAAATTTAACAATTTCAACATCGTATATGCCGTATAAAAAAGGTTTTGGCGCTAGTGAGCCGTAGGTATATTGTTGCTTTAATGCATTGCTGAACATGATTCCAATTGTCCAAACAATTATTATATATTTGAAGCTTCTAAACAAAATAAAGTACCAGCGTTTTCTAAAAGCAGGAACCTCAAGAAGCGTTATTTTTTGAGGTTGATTGGTTAAGAAGAACCTGTATATCGCCAGCATATTAGGAGCTAAAATAAATAGACACATGAAGACGAGTGTTGTCGAAAGGATTTTTACGGGTATATCGAAGAAGTAGTTCATAGCCATTACGTGCACACTTGCAGCTAATGATAAAAATGCGCCTACAACCATTGTTCTTTTAAATAGTAATAGGATAGCTGATACTTCAATAATACCCATAAAGATATTATAGCCTTTTGAGAAACCTAAAAATGTCCAAGCTAAACCCATTGGAGAGGAATCTCCAAAAGGCTGTATTAAGCGGTTTAAATAAGGCTGTGGAAACTGTAACTGAATTACTTTTACTGAACCGTAAAGTATAAGCGTAAAACCAAGATAGAATCTTACCAATACGATAAGCCAATAGTAGAGTTTATTATAGTCTTTGCTTTTGCTATCTAATATTGACCAAACCAAACACCCAAATGCTGAAAAAATAACAAACAAAAGTAGAAGAATATAATCGTAGGTTGTATCTCCACTTCCATTTGTGAATATGGTTAAATTATATTCATGTTTGAGTACATTTATCGCTATCCAAGGTATTATTTGATGCAATAGTTCTGTAGGATAGAAAAAAATCTGTCTAGCATAGGGAAATGCACCATTGTTGTTTAAGAATATAATTAGAACTAATAGAATGAAAAAAAATCTGAAAGCTATTTTCTTTGATAGACTCCAGTTTAAATCTTTTTCGAGAGAAGATGTGGACATAATTTAGATTTGAGTGTTTCCAAATCTAAAAAAAAATTTACTTCTCTAATTTTTAACTCTTTACCGCCTCGTAAAAATCCTGATAGGCTTCAATAAAGTCATCAGCAAAATTTACAGCTCCAGAAACTGCAATACCGTAAATTCCTGTTTGCATTAAGGCTTCTACATCATAAATCTTTATGCCACCAACGGCTAAAACGGGGAGCTCAATATTTAAGTCTTTTAACTGTCTTAAGGCTAAGGTATAGTCTTCAATACTCAAAAGCGGATAATTGTTTGGCTTAGTTTCCGTAGTAAAAAATGGGCCAAATCCTGTATAATCAGCGCCTTCTTTTGCTAAGCGAATCAGATTTTGTACTGTATTTGCCGAGCCGCCTAAAGTAATATCATTACCAACTTGCTTGCGTAAGGCAGTAAAATCTGCGTTCATGTCTTCAATATGAAAACCTTGAATATCGGCTTTGCCATTTAAATGAATATGATCGGTAACGATGAGCGTCGTGCCCCAATCGTCGCAAATTTCGGCAATGGCATTAATGTCTTTTAAAAGCTCATCATCGGGTTTACTTAAACAACGATATTGTATCCACTTTGCACCAGCTTCGCAAGCATTTTGTACTTGCTCAATATGCGTAAGCTGTGGAATATCATGTGTGATGTAATGGAACTTTTCTATGTATTTCATGCCAGGATTTTTTAAGATTTAAGGATTACCAGGATTTTGTATTGTCGATTTAATTATTGCCAACATAAACTAAATTACCCATAAATAGCATTGCGAAGCACGAAGTAATCTGTTTCATGTAAAGATTAAGTCCGTGCCTCGCAGTTGAAAATAGGTTTTCTGCTTTAGTCTATTAGCTTTATTAAAACTTAACGTTTAAACTTAATAAAAAATTGGTTCCAGCCTGAGGATAGTAGAAATTTTCTGTAGTTCTGCTGCCTCCCGAAAGGTAACCATAAGTATAGCCATTGCTTTCATATTTTTTATCGAAGAAATTATTTACCAAGAAACCTAGGTTTATATTTTTAATGCCTGCCAATTTGAAATCGTAACCTAAACGGGCATTGCTAACCCAATAACCATTAATGGTTCTATCGTTGTTTTGTGTATTATCTAAATATTGCTTGCTTACATATTTACTTTGTAAAGCAATTGCAAAACCCGCAGCTGGTTTGTAAACGAGTTCGCCAAAAAGTACTGCGCTTGGAGAAAATGAAATATTGGTTAGCGTGTAGTTGTTAACCACTTGCCCGCCATTATCGTAGTCATCATAATACTCGGTAAAGTTTTTAATTTTATTTCTGCTCAATGCCGCATTCGCATTTAAAACAAAAGATTTACTAATGATGTACGAACCATCTAACTCAATTCCTAAACGATAGCTATTGTCAACATTCTGGCGGAAATTCCCACCCGTATCGTTAATTTTTCCAGTTTCTACCAATTGATTTTTATAGAACATACCATAAGCATTTGCACCTATATTTAGCTGTTGGTTTTTAAAGCGATAACCTAATTCAACATCATTTAATCGTTCAGGTTTCGGCGAAACGCCAACAGGCGCATCGGTATAATCATTTCGATTAGGTTCTTTATTTGCAATACTAAAAGATGCATATAAATTACTTTGTGTATTAATAAAGTAGGTTGCGCCAAACTTTGGATTGAAGAAGTTGAGTGTTTCATTAATCGCTAAAGTATTTAACTTATTCTCTGTTCCGGCAATATCATAATAAACACGGCGGTATTGCAAATCGGCAAATAAACTTAAGGCTTCAACAGGGCTGTAATTTATCTTACCATAGGTGTTAAAATCTGTTTTAAATCCATCATTATCGTAATAATGTCTATCTATATTTCCGTTTGAAGCATATTGAGCCCAGATAATTTGACCAAAGTGAGCGCCTTTATATTCGTTATAAGCGCCACCTAAAGTAAAATTCAAATTCTTTTCAGGTACATAATTAAACGCATAGGTAACGCCATAAAAATCATTATCTAACCATCGGCGACGAATCAAATCTGTTCTTGTAATGGTTGAGCCACCAATAACTACTGGGTTTAAGCCATAATCGCTTAGCTTATTATTTACCCTGTATTCTTCGTAATACCCAGCACCTTGTGTGTAATGTAAAGCGCCATTAAAAGAGAATTGATCAGAAAACTGTCGGGCGTATAATAATTGATAATGACTTTGAGTATAATTATCCGTTTGATTGTTATATAAGAAACTGTTATAAGTTCTGCCAGAGTTAAGCAAATTGGCCGCATCTTCTGCATTCAGCGCATTCCTGTCTATATATGCCTGCATACCCGCAACATCGTTTGTTAATCTTGATTCAGGAATACCGTTCCAGGATTGGTAGGTTTTTTCCGTTCCCGCAAATACATTTAAGCGCAGCAAATCCTTATTGCCATGATAAGCACCAGAAAGGAAATACGATTTCAATAACGAGGAACCTCTGTCAACATAACCATCAGAGCTAATTCTTGATAGGCGACCATCAAAACTAAAGCGATTGTTAATTAAACCTGTTCCAACTTTTATTGTGTTTTTCCAGGTATCGAAGCTGCCATAAGTGCTGTTTACTTCTGCATAGGGTTCTAACTCGCTGGCAGTTGTTTGAATATTTAAACTTGCGCCAAAAGCGCCAGCGCCATTTGTAGAAGTACCAACGCCACGCTGAATCTGAATATTATCAACCGACGAAGCGAAATCAGGCATGTTAACATAAAAAGTACCCTGACTCTCGCTGTCATTCATCGGGATTCCATTTACCGTTACATTTATACGGCTATTGTCGCTCCCGCGGATACGAATTCCAGTGTAACCTACACCAGCACCAGCATCCGAGTTAACCACAACTCCAGGGGTATTCTGCAAAATAAAGGGTAAATCTTGCCCGAAGTTATTTTGTTGAATCTCCTCCTTACTTACATTTTTGTATGTAGTGGCCGATTTTTCATTAGCTCTTGTTGCCCTAACCACAACTTCATCTGCTAAGAAATTTTGTGGAGCGAGGCTAAAATTTAGCGCTTGATTTTGGCTAAGTTCAATCGATTTCTCAATCGATTTGTAACCTAAATAACTTACATTGATAACGTACTTTCCAGCGTTAAGATTGCTTAAACTAAAGTTTCCTTCAGCGTCGCTAAGTACTGCAGTTTTTAAATTTTTTAACCGAATGGTTGCGCCAGGTAAGGCTTTTTGATTGTTATCTGTAACTTTTCCAGTAACAGAAATTTGGGCCAAAGCAAAGAATGGCAGCATTGCAGCGATAACTGCAAAAAGTAATTTTTTCAATTTTTAATTGTTTTAGTTAAACCCATCGGAAATAGGGGTACTCCCGATTTCAGTTAAACTTCCATAACTCCAATCCCTACGCCGGCATTACCCGGATCAGGTGCATTCAAGTTAAAAGTTGAGGGTTAAAAGTTGAAAGTTTGCATGATCCAAACTTTTCACTTTCTACTTTTCACTTTCTACTTAAAATGGGTATGATCTCAGCCCGTTTTTGTGTTTATAACAAACAAGGCACCCCTAATGATGCGACAAATGTAGAAAATATATTCAAAAGAAAAATTTATCTTTTTATTCTATGATTTGACTTTACTATACAGGGTGTTGTTTTCGTGTATAAGAGGGCAACTCAAGACTTACAACAGCGTTACCTTTTTGATGAATTTATATCGTAATTAGACCGCAGTTTATTCGGGTAGAATTGTCACACATCCGAACCAACTCCGAATCAAATGCGTCTCAAATCAGAATTATTAGTTAACGGAACATACACAAAACATACGCATGTTAACAGCAGACTATATGCAAAACGTATTGTGAATATGGTCGAAAGAATAGGATTTGCAAGCTAGAGCAACCAACCTTAGATCTGGATTTCAATTTAGTTTATATTGTTTTCAGAAAACGCTATGATATTGGATAAGGAGCGAAGTAATGGAGAGTGTTTTTCAATTCAATTTTTAAAAATCGGGATTCTCTGCTTTTTAGGGAATTTTTAAAAAAGCATCAATTACATCGATTGCATTTTTAACTCGCTCATCGGCAACTCCGCCTACAACTTTGTAGGTTGCGTTAAGGGCCTTTAATTCTTTGTGCCAAACCTCCATAAAATATTCTCTTTGGTTAGGGAAATCTCTTAAAGGATCGTCTTGCCATGGCAAATCTATATCCATGAGTAAATATAAATCATAGGTTCTTTGCTGCAGTGCTCCTAAAACAACTTCTGGTGTTACGCCTAAAACCTCATCGCTCCAGATTTTAACTGTAATAAATGTGGTGTCACAGATCACGAAATCATCCTTCGCAATCGTTAAAACAGCATCTTCAAGCGATATTTGGCCGTAATACATATTTACCTCATCTTGTAAGGTATAAGGGGCCGTTAAATTTGCACAATAATAACGAGCATACTCTGGCACCCACGAAACATTGTAATGCTTAGCTAATAGTAGGGATAAAGTAGATTTTCCTGTACTCTCTGGGCCAACTATGGCTATTTTTTTTATTAATTTATTCAAAATATGGTAATTCAAAGTGGGTTAGACAATAGAAACAAATTGCCCTATCACTTAAAAAGATAAACAAAATTAAAGAAAAAATCCGGTTGAGGAGGGCTCCTCTAACCGGATAATAAACCAAACAAACTATTTATGAAGAAATCCTCATTGCGGTTAACTACTCCGCGAGGAAGCTTTAGATCTAACTAAAGTATTTACAAAACGTAAATACATACTCGTTATTACAACATTATTGCCAAATATCAGACAATAACAGTTTCGTGACGTAAACATGACTTGTATCGAAAATCAGACTGGCTTTTTGCTTAAAAGCTTTAACAATATACAACTAAATGGATTTAGTATGTATTCAATTTTGTTCAAGTAAATATACAGTGTTTATATAATTGTTCAGTTTTTGAAACTTTTTGTGCCAGTTATCGTTTACACTTTAACACTATTTAACTTTTTCAGTAATAACAATTAATTTATCCCTAATAAATATTTATCGCTATGAAAAAATTGAATTTAATTATGGCCACAATGATGATATTAACGCTTGTTGTTTTTGGGTTTACCAAAATAAGGCTTGGTGGTATTACTGGAAAAATTACACCGCCAGAAGGTGTAGCTCAGGTTGCATTGGTTGCAGGTACCGATACTTTGAGAGCTGAAATTAGTAAAGGAGCTTTCACATTTGTTAACCTTAAAGAAGGCGTTTATAAAGTTTGGATTAAAGGTAATGCTCCCTATAAAGATGCGACAATAGAAAACGTTGCAGTAAAAGATAGTTCTACAACAGATTTAGGCGAAATTAAATTGCAACAATAGCGGTTTAAGCAAAAGAAAAAACTAAAAAGAGCGCTCGTTAGACGCTCTTTTTTATTTTAAAAAAAGCAGCTTAAAATACATCTAAAGATGTATCTTTGCATCCCGACAGAACAGTTGGGATTTTCTTCAAAAAAGCAAAAAACCTTCTTGCTTCTTCACCCGTAAGGGTTACAAAACTTTAGAATTTTAATTATTGTTTAAGCTTTATCATGCCTAAAGACACTTCCATACGCTCAGTACTAATTATCGGATCAGGCCCAATTATTATTGGCCAAGCCTGCGAATTTGATTATGCAGGTTCGCAAGCGGCACTTTCTTTAAAAGAAGAAGGTATTACCGTTTCAATTATCAACTCTAATCCGGCAACAATTATGACGGATAAAGTTATTGGTGATCATGTTTACCTTCATCCTTTAACTGTTGATTCAATTGAAGCTATTCTTCAAGAGCATATAGACTCTGCTGATTTACCTAGAATTGACGCGGTATTGCCAACTATGGGTGGTCAAACTGCATTAAATCTATGTGTAGAAGCTTCAGAACGTGGAATTTGGGAAAAATATGGCGTTAAAGTAATCGGTGTTGATGTTGATGCAATCGAGAAAACTGAAAATCGTGAGTCTTTCCGCCAGTTAATGGTTGATATAGGTGTTGGTGTAGCGCCTTCTAAAATTGCCAACTCCTTTTTAGAAGGTAAAGAAGCTGCTCAAGAAATCGGTTTTCCATTGGTAATTCGTCCATCGTACACTTTAGGTGGTTCTGGTGGTGGTTTTGTGCACAAAAAGGAAGAATTTGATGCCGCACTTAAACGCGGTTTAGAAGCTTCGCCAACGCATGAAGTTTTAGTAGAACAAGCTGTTTTGGGCTGGAAAGAATATGAATTGGAGTTATTGAGAGATAGTAATGATAACGTAATCATTATCTGTTCAATCGAAAACTTCGATCCAATGGGTATCCACACAGGAGATTCGATTACGGTTGCACCTGCGATGACATTATCTGATCGTTGTTATCAGGAAATGCGTAACCAGGCGATTAAAATGATGCGTGCCATCGGTACTTTTGCGGGTGGTTGTAACGTTCAGTTTTCGGTTAATCCTGCCAATGATGATATTATTGCCATCGAAATTAACCCACGTGTTTCGCGTTCATCAGCGTTAGCAAGTAAGGCAACTGGTTATCCAATCGCAAAAATTGCGGCTAAATTGGCAATTGGTTACAACTTAGATGAAATTGAAAATCAGATTACTAAAACAACTTCAGCATATTTCGAACCTACTTTAGATTACGTTATCGTTAAAATCCCTCGTTGGAATTTTGATAAATTTAAAGGCGCTAATAAAGAATTAGGTTTACAAATGAAATCGGTGGGTGAAGTAATGGCCATTGGCCGTACGTTCATCGAGGCTTTGCAAAAAGCTTGTCAGAGTTTGGAAATTGGTCGATCAGGATTAGGTGCAGATGGCAGACAAGTTCGCAACATAGAAGAAATTATGGATGGTTTGGAGCATGCTTCATGGAACCGTTTATTCTTAATAAAAGATGCCATGACAATGGGTGTGCCTTTGGAATCGATCCGTAAGGTTACTAAAATTGATAAATGGTTCTTAAATCAAATTCAGGATCTTGTAGCTTTAGAAGTTGAGTTAAAAAGATATTCATTAAACAACATCCCTCAGGATTTCTTCTTCACGTTGAAACAAAAAGGTTTCTCTGATATTCAAATTGCCTGGTTATTGGGAAATGTTACTGAGGATGAGGTTTACGACAGGCGTAAAGCTTTAGGCATAAACCGGGTATATAAAATGGTTGATACCTGCGCTGCGGAGTTCCCAGCGAAAACACCTTATTACTACTCATCATTTGATGAAGAAAACGAATCTATTTCTTCAGATAGAAAAAAAGTAATTGTTTTAGGTTCTGGTCCAAACCGTATTGGTCAAGGTATTGAGTTCGACTACTCTTGTGTACATGGCTTGTTGGCAGCTAAAGAATCGGGTATTGAAGCGATTATGGTTAACTGTAATCCTGAAACGGTTTCTACCGATTTTAATATGGCCGATAAACTTTACTTTGAGCCAGTTTTCTGGGAACATGTACGCGAAATTATCGAGTTAGAAAAACCAATGGGTGTTATTGTTCAGTTAGGTGGTCAAACCGCTTTAAAAATGGCTGAAAAATTAACAGAGCATGGTATCAAAATTATCGGTACTTCTTTCGAAAATATGGATATCGCTGAGGATCGTGGCCGTTTCTCTGATTTGTTAAAAGAATTGGATATTCCTTATCCTCGTTATGGTGTTGCAGAAAATGCTGAAGAAGCAATTGTTGTAGCAAACGAAGTGGGTTATCCAGTATTGGTTCGTCCGAGTTATGTATTAGGCGGACAAGGCATGAGTATCGTAATTAACGATGAAGACCTTGAAAAAGCTGTAGTTAAATTATTGGGCGATTTGCCAGGTAACCGTGTGTTAATCGATCACTTTTTAGATCGAGCAGAAGAAGCAGAATCGGATTCGATTTCTGACGGTGATGATGTTCACATTGTAGGTATGATGGAACACATTGAACCTGCAGGTATCCACTCAGGAGATTCCTTCGCAGTTTTGCCAACATTTAGCTTACCAGAATCTGTTACCAAATCGATGGAGGAATACTCTATTAAAATTGCAAAGGCTTTAGATGTACGTGGTTTGTTAAACATTCAGTTTGCCATTAAAGACGAGAAAGTTTACGTGATTGAAGCAAATCCAAGAGCTTCCCGTACCGTTCCCTTTATCGCTAAAGCTTACGATGTTCCTTATATTAATATCGCTGCAAAAATTATGTTAGGTGTAGCGAAGTTGAAAGATTTTACTATCGAACGTAAGTTAAAAGGATACGCAATTAAAGAACCTGTTTTCTCTTACGAGAAATTCCCTGAGGTTGCAAAGGAATTAGGTCCTGAAATGAAATCGACTGGTGAAGCCATTCGTTTCATCAAAGATTTAGAAGATCCTTATTTCCGCAAGCTTTACAAAGATAAATCAATGTACTTGAGTAAATAATAGCAAAGGGCGATGGAAACATCGCCCTTTTTGATTTTAGGAGGTTGGGATTTGACCTAAAATTTCTTTTGTAGCGTTTAGCTGAAAATTCACGTTTTCATTAAAAAAAACCAACTATGAAAAGAAATCTTACTGTATTAGTATTATTGCTAGTTTTTGCAATAAGTGGCTGTAAAAAGGAAGCAATTGAGTTTCAAAAGGATTTTGATAAAAGCTTTAAAACCTGGCTTGATTTTAAAGCTTCGGCCAGCAATAATTATAAGTATCAACTGGTTACCAATTCATGGTCAGGCTCCTCTACACAAACTACAATTACGGTAAAAGATGGTAAAGTTGTACAGCGGGAATATATTTCTAAAACGGTTAAACAACCAGGCAATGTCATCACGATACATGAAGATTGGGTGGAGAATGGGCAAGAGCTATATAGTCATAAAAATTATGGTGCAATTTTAACGCTTGATGAAATTTACGAGAAGGCAAAAACTGAATTATTAATAAAAAGGGATGATGCCGAAGTAAGTTTTGAATCCAAAAATAATGGAATGATATCAAGCTGTGGCTATGTGCCCAAAAATTGTGCAGATGATTGTTTTAGTGGATTCAGCATATCTTTTATTGAACGAATTAAATAATAAAGAATTTAAGGGCGATGGAAACACCGCCCTTTTTAATTTAAATGACGATATTTAGTTTTAAGATATTTGATTAACAAACTCAAATTAGTCAACTAAACATGAAAGAGATTCCGTATTGGATGCCTGAATTCGAAAAACTACTTTTAAAAGTAGCTTCCAATCTATCTTCTTTGATCTGGATAGATGAGCTCCATACATTCTATAAACAATATGAAGGAAAAGGAGAATATGTAAGAGTTCGATTTGAATGTGAAAGCCTAATGAGTATGATTTATAAGCATACTGGTTTTTTCGAACAATCCTTTGATATAGATTTAAGATTGTTAAAAGAGAATCCACCAGAAACAGCTAGTTATTGGGGTGTTATTTCCAGGGCTGTAGCTACCAGTGATACCTTAGGCCGCAAGATTGAAATAATACCTTATGCAGAAGCATTTCTAAATACACAGGATGATAGCTTCGCTAAAAAACATGTAGTTTTGCTTTGGTATGTCTTAATATTTGCTCAAAAAGAAAATTCATATTTCGAGAGCTTTAATCCCATTGTTAAGAATGTTGAACTTTTCCTTGAAGAAAAAGGCGAGATACAACTCTCATTCGCTGAAAGGGTCAAGTATTTAAACGATAAATACGTAAATGCATTAATCACATCAAATTCATTTGAATTGGCTTATAGCAAAGCAAATAAAGAAGAGCGGGCACAGCTCGCCAAAGACTATTTAGCAACTAAACCGCCAAAATTTTTTAGAGAGAGATTAAAATTATATGTTTGAAATAAACACAAAGTCTGCAAATATTAGTGATAGTTTTTAGTGCCTCATGAAGCACCGCCCTTTTTAATTTAAATGATTGCTACCATCCTTTGTTTAATGTTTCGATAGCTTTTTCGAGCAACTCATCTTTTCCTTCTTTTATCCCATTAATTGTTGGGTAAATTACCTCATCAATCCTTACACCAACCCTTTGTGTTGGTTTCCCATCAGGATAAAAAACGCCAATCCCTGATATCATTGTTCTTAATCCTCCAGGTAAAACTATTGGAGATACATCTCCATCAGCTCCAGCTGTTTTACTACCTATAACCTTAACGTTTGGCGAACTTTGAAATGCCATTGTTGTATATTCAGCCTGGCTTTGCGAAGTTGAATTAACAATAATTACAACTTTTCCTTTATAATTATCATGATTCATCTCGCCATTGTTTATCGCATTGCTAAATTTAAAAGCGCCAGGATATGCTGGGTTCCCGATACTAAATTTTACAAATGGTGTTGAAGAGCTTTTGATGTAGTTGCCAAAAGTAAAAGGCATAAAATCAGAGGGATAACAACGCATATCGATTATGATGCCCTTAGTGTTGGCAAAAAGTTTAATAATTTCGCGCAACTTAGCATTTTTATATTTTCCTGGAAACACGTACCCTATGTTTTCATTTATTAACCTAAAGGCTTCTGCCTTTTCGAAATCTGGATCTTTATAAACCTGCATTAATTTACCCATTGGCAGATCATATTCAAAGCTTTTGCCAACTCGCTCGACTTTGATTTTTAAGCTGTTTTCGTTACTTCTGAGTAAGTAATTCTTAGGTAGATCCCGAAGTTGTGTATCGTAATTTGATGCTGCCGTTAATGGTAAATATTCTTTTATAAGTTCAGCGACATCTTTGTTTTGTATGGATGTAATTATATCCCCAACTTTTAGTTTGCCCTTAACATCAAGCGTATCGGTATGCAATGCTGTTATAACTAATTTTTGCTCAATAAATTTAGCTTGAAGCGGAGCGCCATATTTTCCTTTAAATTGGTTTAGCGCTTTACTTCCACTCCAAAGATTTGCATGTGTATCGTTTACCGATGCAATTAGTTTTAAGACGGCCTTAGAATAATCTAACTCATTTTTTACATCAACAAACTCTGGTAATGATTTTTTTAAAACATTGTTCCAATCCTGACCAATAGCATCCTTGTATGGGAAAAAATAATTAATCATCGCCCAGTAGCGATAAAGTGCTAACATGCGGTAACCAACATCTGAATAACTGATCTTTAAATATGGATTCTCATTTTTAAAAATGGGGTTAGATGTGCTTGGATTCATTATTACATAATAATTTCTACCTGTATTTCTATTCTCTTTGATGTATTCTAGTTTTTCTAAAAGAGAGGCTCTGAAAATTTTTTTATCAAACAATAAACCATAGTCTGGTTTAATTTCGTAAGATTCGTTCGCAATCGTTTTACAATCCTTACATAATTCAGGCTTTGGCAATTTGTCTAAAAATTTTTCCAATGCCAAACTCAGTTCAGAATTATTCTTTGCATTAATTACTGTTGGCAGCAATCTGAACAGCTCTGCATCCCAATTGTAATCTCCTTTGGCAATAGCTGGATGATGGTATTTTAGAAACCCCCAAAATTGACCAGTTGCTATTAAATTGTTAGTGGTTTGATCATCAAGTTTAAAGTCTTTTATTTTTGAGCTATTTATAAAAGCGGTGTCGGTTTTTGCCTTTGCTAATGCTAATTTTTTTAATTCGTTGCTGGTAATTGGTATACCATCAATAAAAATTTCAAAATTATCAAACCAGGCTTTTCCATCTCCCGAAAGAAGTCCGCCGATGTAGAGCGTTTTAACTTCTTCGCTATGATAATCAAGTTTTATCGAATATTGTTTCCAGTCAGTAGTTCCTTTTACACCTCTGGTGCCCATATTATCAAAGGCTATCATTTTAGAATTTTCATCATCAATCCGCATATATAAGCCAGCGTAACCTGTTGAAACGCCTTCGGTTTTTAAATATGCTTTTAATTCTATCGTTCTGCCTTCGAAAATTTGTGGTATGGGATAGGTTATTACACCAAAAGAAGATTGGGAGCCTTTCTTTTCGAGTAAGATGCTATATTTTCCATCCTGTTTTATGGTGCTATCTAAAGAAATTTGGTAAGCTTTATTTTGTGCTTCACTAAATTTAACTAACCAACCTTTTGGTTCCCTGTTTTTAGCAAGATTCTCAAAACTGCCATTTATATCAAATTGCGAATAGGTTTTGCATGAAGATAATAGTAGAATAATGAAAAGTAATTGTTTCATGAGATTGAGAGTTTAGATGTTTTAATCTAAAGTAATTATAAAAAATAGATTGCCAATTTGCAACTGTTAATAGTAGCAGGAAATTTTGTTTATAAACGGGATTGAAGCGATATCCTTTTAAATTAGAAGCCGCTTCGTTCACATTGTCATTCTGAGGTACGAAGAATATGCAACCGATGAAACAGATGCTTCGTGCCTACCATTGACGTTATTTTTAACTATCTATATTTCAGTTAATTGCATTTTAAGTTCATTTGCTTTTTTATGAAGAAACATAATTTGTTGCTGCTTGATTTTTTCTTCATACTTTGCTATTCCTGTCTCAACATACATCATTCCCTTATCGAATATCCTGTAGTATAGTTCAGCCAATTTTCGTGCAGTTGCTTTTATTGCAATTCCAGAGCCTTTTCTTGCCTTTAATCTTCGGGCAAAAGCGCCCAGTCCAGGCTGTTTGCTCAGGATAAGACTCTGTGCAGCTTGTTTGAATATTTGTCCGGCTCTTGTGGCAGGTTTTTTCTTACTCCTCTTGTTCATCTTACCGGATTGGTGTTTTCCGGGCGCAAGCCCAAGCCAGGAAACGAAATTTTTAACAGAAGGCCATTGGTTTATATTGTTTCCTAATTCGGCAGTAAGTCGCATTAGGCTATAATCGGTTAGGCCGGGTAGCGTGGTGGGATTCGCTCCATGAATACCCAAAAGCAGATCATGCAAATGATTTATTTTAGGTTTGTTATGGCGGATTGGTTTTATTGGATGATTGTCCGTGTAATTTTTATTAGATGAACTATTATATTCTTCAAGTATTTTTCCGGTCTCGGTATCACATTTGGAGACTTGGTTGAGGTAAAACATGTACCCATCATAAGCTTGCTGAAGTTCGAAAATATATTCTTCTTTGTAATTACCTTCCAGGGCCAGCAAGATATCCTTGCCTTTGTTTTTGATCAAACTTGTAGTACAATAGCCTAAAAGCTTTTCAGGATTTCGCTCCCCGGCCAGAATAGCCTCTATCATGGCTAGCCCACTAGCTCCGTGGGTTTGCGAAAGCACTTCGGGCAAGCGGATATTCATTAGAATCATGGCTTTTTGCATATGCTGAACATGGGTGGATGCCATTTGCAGTTTATCCTCCCGCATCCGCGTATAAACCCTTAGTTTTCTTACAATATCCTCAGGAACAAAACTCTTGCGCAGCAGGCCATAGCTAAAAAGCTGCTGTATCCACTGACAGTCCTGAACATCGGTTTTTCTACCCGGAAGGTTTTTACTGTCAGAGGGATTTACCAATGTTACATCAAAGCCATCGGCTTCTAAAATATCGTAAAGGGTGATCCAGTAGACACCCGTGGCCTCCATCGCTACATGGGTTATCGAACATTCCTTCAGATAGGCACTTAACTCCTTGTAACTTGCGGTAAAGGTGCGAAAGTTCCTGACCGATTGTCCCTCTACCGAAACATAAACTTTTTCACTGCCAATATCGATACCGGCACTGTTGGGATAAATCTTGCTTAAAATATCCATAATAACAAACGAGTACTTTTTTAGAATGAGCTTAGGGTATATAAGATAGAAATATTACCACCATGCGGGATATCTCTCGATTCACCAATATTGATTAATAAAATACCCTAAAACAAAACTCAGTTTCAGGTTGAAACACTAATGATACGACTGTTATGATGCTCATCTCTTACTCACAATAAAGTTAACGTCATTTATATTGATTTTTATGAAATAAATTAACCCTCAGAATGACAGAATAATTAAAAGATCAAGCAAAAAGCCCGACTAACGATATTCGTAGCCAGGCTTTGCTTTTCAAAGGATTTGTAATTTAGTTTTTCATTCTGCCTTGTTCAGATTCTGTACCTGTAGAGCGACGACGGGCGGGTTTTATCTCATTTTTACCAAAACGATAAGTGAAACTTATTCTGCCAATCTGGCTTTCGTTTTTCTGGCGAACCTCATACTTTAAACCAGGATAACCACTCGATAGATTATTTTTGTACGTGTTAAATATATCTGATAAAGCCAGCTTTAAACTTGCTTTTTTATTCATTAAAGATTTACTCAAACCTGCATCAATAGAATATCTTTCTTTTAGTTTTAACGTGCCATAATCTAATGGTGATTCGTAGCTGCCATTTAACTCTGCTGTTAACCCACTAACTATGGTAAAACTTTGTTGCGATTTAAATTGAAATGATGTTTTACCTGTTTTCAATGCCTGACCAGCTAAATTCGGAGCCTCGAAACTCAAGTAGAAAACATTTAAATTATTGTTCATCGACCACCATTTAGCAACCTTAACTGGAATATTCAAATTAGCATTATAACTGATGTTTTTCGCAAGATTTTCATTGGTTTGGTATAACGCTTTTTGAGCCTCGTTTGGTAACAGAACTTCGGTAATTACATCAGTTGTTCTGCTGTAACCTACCGATAACATATACTTTTGCATTAAGGTATAACTCAACTCAAAATTGTTAGTGTATTGAGGTTTTAGAAACGGATTACCTTGATTGTAGGTGTACTGGTCTAAGTAGTAAATGAAAGGATTCAAGGCATCGTAACTCGGGCGGTCAATTCTTCGGCTGTACGACAAACCTAACTGGTTGTTTTTTGAAAGTGTTTGTTGAACAAATAGTGTTGGAAAGAAATCCCAATAACTTCTTTCTACGATTGTATTTGTTGTAATTAAATTTCCTTTCGAGTTGGTTTGCTCTACTCTTAAACCAAGTTGAATACTGGTATTTTTAAACTGTTTATTAATATTTGTATAAGCGGCATTTACATTTTCATCGTAAACAAACTGGTTGCTTCTACGAACATCATTTTGCCAGTTATTGTTTGTAAGTTCTTCTGCCTGCAAATCGTTATCTGTTTTTACCCAGCTACTTTTTAATCCAGCTTCAAGCTTTACCGTTTTGCTTAAAGCAACATTGTAATCTACTTTAAATGCTTTAATATCAATTTTCGAAGGTGTATTATTTCTAGTATAACTAATCGGTCGAATTCTATTTCCATTTGCAAACATATAGTCGTTTGTGTAATCAGAGCCATCATTGCCACTATATTTTGAATAATCGAAATCTGCAGAAATTTCCGAACCAGCAGTATCCAAAATCGACTTATAATTTAGGTTATAAGCAATATTGTTATACTTATTGGTTTGCAAACTAGTAGATCTTAATGTAGAATCTGTTGTTTGGAAAGACGGGCCAATTAACGTGTTATTTGTAGCAAATTCTGTCCCGTTGTTGAAATACCCATTTACTAACACACCGATTGTGTTTTTCTTATCGATAAAATAGTCTAAACCTGCTTTAAAGTTATTGTTTTGTTGTTTTCTATTACTTAAACCTTCTTGCATAAAATAAGTATCGGGTGTACCGTTCGAGATCCTGTCGATAGCAATTGTATTTTCGCGTTTGGTTCTACCATAATTATAATTTCCAAAAATGTTTAACTTCTCTGTTCTATGGTTAAGATTTAATCCTGCATTACCTCTAAAGTTTTTACCATATCCAGCGGTTGCATTTACACTTCCGTTTGTACCGCCTGCTTTACTTTTCTTAGTTTTAATATTAATGATGCCTGAATTGCCAGATGCATCGTATTTTGAAGAAGGATTAGTAATTAATTCAATTGTTTCAATTTCAGAACTTTGCATGTTACGCAACAAATTTGCCACATCAGCGCTACTCATATAAGTTTGTTTTCCATCCAATTGAATCAATACGCCTTGCTTTCCCTGCATAGAAATATTATCATTCTGATCGACTGAAACACCTGGAGCTTTTTGTAAAACTTCGAGTGCATTGGAGCCTGTCATCACCGCACTACTCGAAACATTCATTACAACTTTATCCATCTTTCTTTCGATTAATGGTTTAGTTACTGCAATGGTAACTTCTTTTAAATTCTGACTTGTAGAAACCAACTGCGCAGAACCAAAATCTACTTTCTGATTATCTTCAGCAAGGGTAATAACTTTACTTTTTAAAGTTTTATAGCCCATGTTGCTGGCCTTATAGAAATAATTTCCTTTGGTTGGTACCGTAAAGCCAAAAGCACCGTTCGGATCTGTAAAGCCAGTTTTTACTATGCTAGAGTCTGCAGCTTTATAAAGAACAACAGTTGCGTAATCTGCAGGTTTTTTGTTCTCATCCAGTATAGTCCCTGTAATGTTTGCCTTCGAAGATGTTTGCGCAAAGAGATAACCCGAAGAAAAAGTGGCGATTATTAATAACGATATTTTGTAGATAGTTTTCATTGGTTTTAGGTTTTAATAATTTAAAAAATTTAGGCAAAACGATTTCTATAACGTATGTGCATACGTTTTCCAGAATTTTACCTTCCTGTTTTAAAGTTTAGCACGAAAACGAACGGTTTCCGTGGTTTAGTTATTAATAAGACGACCGTTTTTTTAAAAGGTTACAAGGTTTTCAAAAAAAGAATAAAAACATTAATTTAATCATAATTTGAAAGTGAATGCTGGTTGGTTATGGCTAATGTAGCCCTGCCATTTGCTCCAATCTTTTTAGGCTTCGGTAATGCGGAGTATTAAATGGTCTACACCATCTTTCCGTGCGGTATTCAATTCAGTGTGGTTGCAAAAAAAAAGTATTTCCGCTGCTGTCAGGCTATTAAACAAAAATTCTACCCATAAAAAAAGGTTTGTAAGCATTTTGCATTACAAACCTTTTCAAAATATCGAATTTAAAATTATTTCACGCCAAGAACATCTACACCTTGCTCAAAAACAAGGTCAACAGGAATGTTTTTTCTGGTTAACCGATCTAAATCTTTTTGTAATTCTGAAGAGATATTAGCTTTTTCTTTTTGGGCTTTTTCTACAGCTATTTTATCGCCATTTCCCTGCAGGGTAATGATAAATGCACTTAAATCATTCATGGTAGAAGCAAATTTATCGAAATTTACCTTGTAAGTTCCTTGTGATGTACGTTCAAATGCACCTTTTTCTTTAAAGTAATTAAAGCATTGCATATTAGCCTTTCCATGCGCTTCTGATGCCCCAAAGCGAACTGAGCGTAAAATGCCTGCCATAAAAGTAGTGTAATACTCTTTAATATCACCTTGTAGTTCGCCCTTTTTAAGTAAACCTGTCACCATATATAAGCCTAAAATATCAGCTTTGCCCTCTTCAAGCCAGCTGTATTGCTCTTTCAAAGCAGCACGAACAAAACCTTTGCCTGTTATGGTTTTTTTAATCCCTAAACCGTGGGCAACTTCATGAAACATTACGTTTGCGAAAAACGCATCAAACTTGATATATTTTTGCTGCTCAGCGTCAATTAACTCTTTAGAAATTGGCATTAAAATTTTCTCGAATTTTGCTTGCATTGCATTTTTAAGCTGAGAGCGGCGGGTTCCTTTTTCTTGTTGAATTTTCTCGTCGTTTGGTAAATTAACCGCAATGGTTTTAGATCCAGCGTTACAATCTCCTGCGTAATAAACAACATCATAAGCATTTAGTTCAGAATCGGTACCTGGTGTTTCTGCTTTGTATTTTGCAGCAACAGGTAAGTTTTTCTGTAATTCTGGAAGCATTTTTACATATTTTGCCAAACGCTTGCTCCATGCTGCATCTTTAATTAAAACGTAAGACTCATAGCTTGTGCGGGCATTAAAAAGTTTGTCTTCGTAGTTTTCAATGGGGCCAATAATAATGTCCAGCCCATTGGTTTTCATATCTAACCAGGCATAATCGCTTGCGGTAAAATTATCCGATACCAATGCATCAGCTCGTAGGTTTAGGTACTTTTTTAAACCAGCGTCTTCTGCTATTAAAGCTGCTTGTTTTAATAATGATGATGCTTTTTGTAACTCAGCAGCAAATAGTACATGATAAGGCACTGTGCTTAATTTTCCAGCGCTGTCTTTTTTAATTACCGAATAAGCACCAAATTTGTCAGACAGTGTCGATTTTTCAATTTCTTCCTTAGTTATGCCATAAGGATAAAATGATGCACCTTCAGGTTTAACCCCAACTCCTGCAACAAAAGGTTTGTCGTTATTTAATCTATCCCATGGGCCATAATTAATGTTAACGAAATCTCTCGTTTTTTCATCCTTAATGGTTGCCAGTAAACTATCGCGTTGCGGATAAGCTTGTTTCCAGTATAATTCATCCATAATTTCTGCCGCTTGAATTAATAGAGGCAAAACCTTACGGTCGTTTACACTAAGCTGATTAATATTGGTTGTTAATTTTACGCGTTCGTAAATGGGTAGGCGTTGTGCAACATATTCAGTTAAACTATCTTTTTGGATAACAACTGCCGCTTTGTCTCCTAATGGGGGATTAGCATTGTTACATGCTGAAAACAGTGTTGCCGATAATGCAATAGCTGGTAATAATATGTTTGTTTTGTATAAATTCTTCATTATTAAATTATATCGAGCCAAAATTAATAAAATTTAAAAGCATTGTATAAAGTTTGATGTAAAGGATGAACTTTAACCTAACTTTGTAACTTCGATGCATTAATAAAATACATTATGTTGTTAACAAGTCTTACAAAAAATCGTTTATCACTTTCAATTGTTTTAATTTTTTTAATTTCTGCCTGTAGCACAAATAAGTATGCTGCAACCGAAAAAATTTATAAAGAAAAGGTTAAGGGTTTTTCAAAGATTATATTGGCAACGCCGCCCGAAGGTCAGCTTTATGATTCAGTAAATGCTGCAAACCAGCAATGGATTGGCTCTGTAAATTTTGGCATTCGTAAGCCTAATTTTGTAATTATTCACCATACCGCCCAAGATAGTTTAGCCCAAACTATAAAAACATTTCACTCTACAAAAGCAGGAACTAGCGCACATTATGTGGTTAGCCGCGATGGGAAAGTAGTTCAGATGGTTAACGATTATCTTCGTTCTAACCATGCAGGGGTAAGTAAGTGGGGTAAAGATACAGATTTGAATTCTTCATCAATTGGGATTGAGTTAGACAATAACGGCACAACCGATATTTGGCCTGATGCACAGATTAACAGCTTGATAAAACTTTTAACAACGCTGAAAAAGAAATACGGAATCCCAACCGCAAACTTTATTGGGCACGCAGATATCGCCCCAAAACGTAAACCAGACCCGAACAATTTTCCATGGAAAAAATTAGCCGTTAAGGGTTTTGGCTATTGGTACGATGATGTACTTCAAAATCCACCAGTTGATTTCGATACCACTAATGCATTAAAGCTTATGGGCTACGATACAAGTGATTTAGGTGCTGCAATTATAGCTTTTAAGCGTCATTTTATTCAAACAGATTTAAAACCAAAACTAACGCCTGTAGATATTTTGGTTTTGTATAATGTTTATACAAAATATTAAAGAGGTTTGCCGTTTAGACCGAGAGATTGCGGAATAATATAATGTTCTTAAATTCCGTTAATATCGCTAATTAACATAGAATATCATCTGCAAGATTACTTTCTATGGCAACAATCTTGGCATAAAAAAACACGGATAAAACTAGTCTATCCGTGTTTATTAAGAAAGCTAAACTATTTAGTTCGGTTTCTTAAAGGTATCTTTTAATGTAACTGTTCTATTGAAAACAAGTTTTTCAGGTGTAGAATCTCTATCTAAGCAGTAATACCCTTTTCTGATGAACTGGTAACGACCATCTAAATCAGCATCAGCCAAAGCTGGTTCTATGTATGCATTAGGCAATACGGTTAAGCTTTCAGGATTTAGATAATCCTTAAAGTCTCCTTCCTCAGCATCTGGCGTTTCGGAAGTAAATAAGCGATCGTACAAACGAATTTCCGCAGTTTTTGCATGTGCTGCACTAACCCAATGAATGGTTCCTTTTACATTAATTCCACTTGTATCATTTCCGCTTTTCGATTCGGGAATGTAAGTACAATGAATTTCGGTCACGTTACCATTTTCATCCTTAACAAAATCTTCGCATTTAACGATATAGGCAAATTTTAAACGAACCATTGCACCTGGCGCTAAACGGAACCATTTTTTTGCAGGTACTTCCATGAAATCTTCACGCTCAATCCAAAGTTCGTTGCTGAATGGAATAATACGGGTACCTCCGCCATCTTCTGCTTCAGGATTGTTCTCGCCGATTAAATCTTCACTTCCTTTTTCGTAGTTGGTTATCACTAATTTAATTGGGTCTAAAACGGCCATCACACGATTAGCTGTTTTATTTAAATCCTCACGGATGCAAAACTCCAATAAACTCAGTTCTATCAGGTTTTCACGTTTAGCAATACCAATACGCTCACAAAATTCGCGAACACTTTTTGGTGTAAAACCTCTTCTGCGTAAGCCAGAAATTGTAGGCATACGTGGATCATCCCATCCACTAACTAAATTTTCGTTTACCAATTGCAATAATTTACGCTTACTCATTACGGTAGAAGTAAGGTTTAAGCGGGCAAATTCATATTGTTTTGAAGGGAAAATTTCTAATTTCTCGATAAACCAATCATATAGTTCGCGATGCGAAACATATTCTAATGTACAAATCGAATGGGTGATGTTTTCGATACTATCACTTTGTCCGTGAGCAAAATCGTACATTGGGTAAATGCACCATTTGTTGCCTGTACGGTGATGTTCTGCATGTTTAATACGATAAATAATCGGATCACGCATTAACATATTCGGACTTGCCATATCGATTTTTGCTCTCAAAATATAAGCGCCATCCGCAAACTCACCATTTTTCATTCTAGTGAAAATGTCTAAGTTTTCTTCAACGCTGCGATTACGATGAGGGCTATCTTTTCCAGGTTCGGTAGGTGTGCCTTTTAGGTTTGCAATTTCTTCTGCAGAACTTTCATCAACATAAGCCAAGCCCTTTTCGATTAGTTTTACGGCAAAAGAATACAATTCATCAAAATAATCTGATGCAAATAATTCGTTTTTCCAGCTAAAACCTAACCATTTAATATCTTCTTGCTGGCTGTTTACATACTCTGTTTTCTCCGTAACTGGATTAGTGTCGTCAAAACGCAAGTTTGTATAACCGCCGTATTTCTGTGTTAGTCCGAAGTTTAAGCAAATTGCTTTCGCATGGCCAATGTGTAGATAACCATTAGGTTCTGGCGGAAAACGCGTAACCAAAGTTTCATACTTACCACTATTTAAGTCGTTCTCAACAATTTCTTCAATAAAGTTCAATGACTTTTCTTCACTCATAAAAACCTGTAAATTAGGAATGCAAATGTAAAAAGATTAGTGCAATTCTTGTTGTTTTAGTTAATGAATAATTTGAAGATCAAAATCAATACATTTACATCAACTTAATATTCACTATGAGCAAAGAATTAAACCGCCCGATACGCGTTTTAGTAGCCAAGGTTGGGCTTGATGGGCACGACAGAGGTGCTAAAGTAATCGCAACTTCTTTACGCGATGCTGGTATGGAAGTGATATACACTGGCTTACGTCAAACGCCTGAAATGGTTGTGAATACAGCCCTGCAGGAAGATGTTGATGCAATTGGGGTTTCAATTCTTTCAGGGGCACATATGACGGTTTTTCCAAAAATAATTCATTTTATGAAAGAAAAACAGATGGATGATGTGCTATTAACAGGAGGCGGAATTATTCCAGAAGGAGACAGGACTAAACTAGCTGAACTTGGTGTTGGAGAATTATTTCCTCCAGGAACAACGATGGCAAGCATTGTACAATATATTCAAAATTGGGTTACAGAAAACAGAAACTTTTAAGCTATGTCATATCAAAATTTAATATCAGAAGTAAAAGAAAATATTTTATACGTTACCATAAACCGCGAGAAAGCATTAAATGCTTTAAATGCAGCAACGTTGGCAGAACTTGCTGATGTAGTTGAATTTGCTGCAAAAACCGACGAAGTTAGAGGTGTAATTATAACTGGTGCAGGCGAAAAGGCATTTGTGGCTGGTGCTGATATTAAAGAATTTTCTGATTACAGTGGTAAACAAGGTGAGGAATTAGCGAGAAAAGGACAGGAACAAGTCTTCAATGCGATAGAAAATTCTCCCAAGCCTTTTCTTGCTGCGATAAATGGATTTGCTTTAGGTGGAGGTTTAGAATTGGCTATGGCTTGCCATATGAGAGTTGCCGCTGAGCATGCCAAATTAGGATTGCCAGAAGTAACACTGGGTCTAATTCCAGGTTATGGCGGTACACAACGTTTAACTCAATTGGTAGGTAAAGGAAAAGCGATAGAAATGATCACTACAGCAAGTATGATTAGCTCTGTTGATGCAGAAAAAGTAGGCCTGGTAAATTATGTTGTGCCGCAAGAAGGCTTGATTTCTAAAGCAGAAGAGATTTTGAATGTGATTAAGCAACGTGCGCCATTAGCGGTTGCTGCTGCAATAAAATCTGTTATTGCTTCAATAAATGATGAAGATGGCTATGGTGTTGAGATTGAGGAGTTTGGAAAGTGCTTTGAGACCAAAGATTTTAAAGAAGGTGTTTCCGCATTTGTAGAAAAACGAAAAGCGATTTTTGCAGGAGAATAATATTTATGTTTGATTAATTCAGGTTTTATTTTAAAAAATTTAGAACACATTTACCAATAGAATTTTTTTACTAATTATGCACCCTGAATTCTCTCCTGATATTCGATGACTTTTACTATCCAACTTTATAACCATAAATGGTTTGGAAGTTTAAAATAGTATAACTGGTTATTCTGCTATCGATTATAAAGACACATACTTTTGATCTGGTGCCTTGAGATTACAGATGTGATGATACCGATGGGCGGGATGTTTTAATAAAAATCAAGGAAAATTATTCAACACAACAACAGCTGTAATCATTACTGCAGGCTATCAAGATATCATGTAAAATTAGCGTTAATCAAACGAAGGCAGCACAAATTTCAAATATCGATAGCGAAAACACTTTACAAAAAATTGAAGGTAAAGAAAAAATTTTCGCAAACTCAAACAAAATAGCTCTTTTCTATCTTTAAAAGAATACCAAGCAATTAAATTATGTCGGTATTCTCGTTTAAGCAGCGTAATAATATTAATCTTGTAATTATTATAGCACTTGGGCTATTAATTGCGTACTCTTTACAAGGTATTTTTAGTGCTATTTTAAGTACACTTGTTTTGTATACGATTATACGTCCTGTTTACATTTATCTAGCCGAAACTAAAGGATGGAACAGGAGGCTGGCTGCCTTATTTATTATAGCGGTTAGTATTGTTTTAATCGTTTTGCCTTTTTATGCTTTAAGCAGCATGGTGATTAGCAAAATATCTGAACTTAGAAATAATGAAATTTTCTTTAAAAATCTGCTTGTAAAACTTCAGCATCTTTTACCAGTTAAAATAAATGAAACCTTAATTCAAGACGGTTTGAACCGAATTGGAAATTGGGCAACGCAGCTTTTTCCTTCACTTATTTCGAGTGCTGTAAATATTATACTTGGTTTACTGGTGATGTACTTTTTACTCTACTTTATGTTGATAGAGCGAAAGAAATTCGAGCATTCCCTAATAAAATATGCGCCACTAAGAGAGCAAAATGCCTTGCGTTTTGGCGATGAAATGCGGAACACAACCTATGCAAATGTTATCGGACAAGGATTAATCTGTCTAGTTCAGGGCTCTTTAGTGAGTTTATCGTTTTATGTTTTGGGCTACAAAGATCCTGTTTTTTGGGGGGTGATTACTACATTTATATCGTTTGTGCCTGTTTTAGGGCCGCCTGTGGTATTTGTGCCAGCGGCTATTTTACAAATTGCAAATGGAAATAATTTTGCGGGTTGGGCCATGTTAATTTTTGGCTTTGTTGTTATTATTAATATCGATAATGTTCTTAGATTTATAATAGCGAAAAAAGTAGGTAACATTCATCCCATAATTACAGTAATTGGCGTAATTATTGGTATCCCTTTATTCGGAATATTGGGCTTGGTTTTTGGTCCACTATTGTTATCTTATTTTATTTTGCTCGTTAAAATTTATGAAACCAGTACACTGGCATCAGAAAGATTGGAAAGAATTAAAACAAATAATGGGCAAAATGAGTTATAATTTATAGCTTAACAAAAATAATTTGGCAATATTATTTTGTAAATGTTAAACCCTTAAAATACATTATTATGAATGATAACTCAAAAGTTGTAGTTGCCCTTTTAGCGGGATTAGCGGCTGGAGCTGCACTAGGAATTTTATTTGCACCAGAAAAAGGCGAAGAAACTCGTGATAAATTAAGCCAATCTTTAAAAGATTTAGGTGATTCGATAAGAGATAAAGCTGCTGATGAAATTAACAATTTATCAAGCCTGAAAGAAAAAGTAGTAAGCTCGATTAAAACCAAATTGAGAAGTGTAGAAGAAGAATATAGCGACGACGTAGAGCACGCATAAAAAATAAATAATAACCAGATTCATATTGAATCTGGTTAAATATCATCTGAATTATGCAGGAAAATAATGATAAGAGTATTGAAGATTTGGTAGATGATGCCAAAGGCTTTTTAGAAGCCAGGGTAGAATACACCAGACTTTATCTTGTAGAAAAAGTATCTAAAATTTTTGCCGATTTAGTAACCAGTACCGCAGTTATTGTTTGTTTTATATTGGCATTTTTGTTTGGCTCTGTAACACTTGCACTTTACCTTTCTGATGTTTTAGGAAGTTATGCTGGTGGTTTCGGTTGCGTTTCATTATTCTATATTTTATTGGCAGTAATTGTTTATTTAACTAAAGATAAATACATTGAAAAGGCTATTATTAACGTCGCTATCAGAAAGTATTTTGATAAACTAGCAGATAAGGAGGAAGATGATGAAAAGTTATAAAAACATCAGAAATCTTACTGATTTACAAGCTAAAAAACTGGAGCTTAAAGTAGAATATACCTTAAAGCAAAATATGCTTAAAGCTGATGCCAAAACATATTTTCATCAATTTACTTTAGGCGCATTAATTAAAAAATATGCTACACCGAGTAATCTATTTAAGGTTGATGATAAACTAAATTTAAGTGGAACAGCAATGTCTTTGCTTTTGCCAATGTTTATGAATAAAACCCTTTTTAGAGGTGCGGGTTTTTTAACTAAAGCAGCTGTTGGTTTAGTTTCTGGCAAAGTAGGGAAATCTTTAGATGCGGAACATATCTCTGCGATTTTTAACTCAGTTAAAGGTTTTTTTGGCAAGAAAAAAGAGAAAAAGGATAAAAAGTTTGTCGACTACGGCATTCCGCCCGATAGTGAAACATTTTAGTTCGAAGGTTTACCAGAATCGGTTTATTTGTTTGGGTATTTAACCTAAATAATTTAATCGAAAGTAAAATATATAGAAAAGGCGTCCGAAAATATTTTTGGACGCCTTTCTTATGATTTATGTTTTTATTTAGGCTCAATGCCATTGGTGAATTAATGGCTGATGAACCATTGAACCAATTACAAATCTGTCTTAATTTTCAATTCCTTTAACTGTTTATCATCAATAGTACTCGGACTATCAATCATTACATCTCTTCCTGAATTATTTTTAGGGAAAGCAATTACATCCCGAATCGAATCTAAACCTGCAAAAATCGAAGTTAAACGATCGAAACCAAAAGCGATACCACCGTGTGGCGGTGCGCCAAATTCGAATGCGTCCATTAAGAAGCCAAACTGTTTTTGAGCTTCTTCGGCACTAAATCCTAAATGCTTAAACATTAAAGCTTGTAAAGCTCTATCGTGAATACGAATTGAACCACCACCAATCTCGGTTCCGTTTACAACCATATCATAAGCATTTGCACGAACATTTTTAGGATCAGTGTCAAGCAATGCGATATCTTCTGGTTTTGGCGAAGTGAACGGATGGTGCATGGCATGGTAACGCTCTGTTTCTTCATCCCACTCCAAAAGCGGGAAATCCAATACCCAAAGTGCTGCAAATTTATTTTTATCGCGTAAACCTAAACGGTTGCCCATTTCTAAACGAAGCTCGTTTAATTGCTTACGAACTTTATCTGTTGAGCCAGCAAGAATTAGAATTAAATCTCCTTTTTCAGTTGCAAAAGCCTCGCTCCACTGTTTTAAATCTTCTTCGTTGAAGAATTTATCTACAGATGATTTAATTGTTCCATCGTCGTTATGGCGAGCGTAAATTAATCCTGTAGCGCCAATTTGAGGGCGTTTGATGAAATCAGTTAACTCATCTAATTGTTTACGAGTATAGCTAGCAGCACCTTTTGCATTAATACCGACAACTAATTCTGCATTATCAAAAACAGGGAAACCTTTTCCTTTTACCAGTTCGTTTAATTCAACAAATTGCATATCAAAGCGAGTATCTGGTTTATCTGAACCATATAAACGCATGGCGTCTGCATATTGCATACGTGGTACTTCTGGTAAATCATAATTGCGAACTTCTTTAAATAAAGTACGAATTAAGCCTTCAAAAGTGTTTAAAATATCTTCTTGCTCAATGAAAGACATCTCGCAATCAATTTGAGTAAATTCTGGCTGACGATCAGCTCTTAAATCTTCATCTCTGAAACATTTCACAATTTGGAAGTACCTATCAAAACCTGAAACCATAAGCAGTTGCTTAAAAGTTTGCGGTGATTGCGGTAAAGCATAAAATTCACCCGCGTTCATACGGCTTGGTACAACGAAATCTCTTGCTCCTTCTGGTGTAGATTTAATTAAAACGGGTGTTTCTACTTCAATAAAATCTAAGGCATCTAAATAACGACGAACCGATTGCGCCATTTTATGACGTAAAACTAGATTATTACGAACTGGATTACGACGTAAATCTAAATAGCGGTATTTCATACGCAATTCATCACCGCCATCTGTTTCATCGTCGATTAAGAAAGGAGGTAATTTTGCAGCATTTAAAATTTCTAATGCAGTGATTTTAATCTCTACATCGCCAGTTGACATTTTAGGGTTTTTGTTGCTTCTTTCTACAACCGTACCTATTGCTTTAATTACAAACTCACGACCTAACGCACGTGCAGCTTCGCAAAGTTCACGATTATCGTCCATGTTAAAAACCAACTGAGTAATACCATAACGATCGCGGATATCGATGAAAGTCATCCCGCCTAAATCTCTTGATTTTTGTACCCAACCACATAGGGTTACACTTTCGCCTAAGTTATTAAGGGTTAGTGCACCACAAGTTACTGTTCTTAACATATATTGTAATCTAAATTGAGCGGCAAAAATACCGATTTTGTTTTAAACTTTTGAATAGAAGATTCGAGGAAATTTATGTTGCTATTTTGTTAGTCACAGAAGTACTGAAAACATATAATTAAGTCAACTAACTGTTTTGCGCTTAAATACTAATTTAATTGGGTCTTATGCTTTTCTGATAAACAAGATTCAGCAAAATCAATTATTTTATCCAGCTTCAATGTCGAAAGATCACGTTTGATAGGCGCGTAATTTATTTCTCCAGGAATATTAATTACGAAATAACCTTCTGAAAGTTTTTCCGATTCGCAACCCAAGAGATTAAAGATTTCTCTGATATTATTTGTTTGGGTTGACTTTTTGGTGATTACGACTTGTATTGTCGAATTATCCGAAGCTTCAATTAATTCTCTATAGGTAAGCATTTCTTCGTCATAGTCATGTTCTGCGAAGATGATATCACCACACGCAAATGAAGCGTAGAAAGAAATGTTCTCAATTCGGAAGTAGCCTTTATCTAAATCAATGATTTCCGCCCACATTGTTTCTACAGTCCATTCTTCTAAAACGTCGCTGTAGAATTTGAAAAGTACTTTTACAAAATCATCATTATCCTCCATCTCAATATTTTTCCTCCAAAGTAATTTCAACTTCAACAACTTTCCATTGTGCGTTTAATTTTTTCCAGTGAAAAATTTCTTCGGTTTGGATGGTTTGTTTTTTTGTAAATAATAAACCTTTGATATAAATAATAGATTTTCGGGCGATTTTCTCTATGAAAATATCATTTTCTACAGCTGATTTTATGCGATAGTAAGTTGTGCTTATGCCTTTTGTTTTTCTGAAATACTTTTCTGTTTCATTAATCAATTCCTTTTTATCGAAAGTGGTGGCATCAGCATTTTTGTATGTGATACTTTCATCAAATTGAACAATATAATCTGAAATGTTTTTATTCTCGAAAGCTACATCTGCTTTCTTATGTATTGCATCAATTTCTTTTATAATTAAATCGGTTTCCATGGTATGAAGTTAATTGTTTGTTTCAGGGATTTCAAATTTATGATGATTAGAATGATTGCTTTCCATATTAAACCCGATTGAAGTGAAAATACTTTTTAATTTGCAGCAACCCTGAATAAGCCGTAATGCTGAGGCACGAAGCATCTGCAACCGATGAAACAGAAGCTTCGTGCCTCAGCATGACAGTGATTATTAAAAAGATTGAAACGAAAAGCGGGACTGAAGTACCCGAATAGCTTCTGTAAGTGCTTTTCAGAGCATGTATTTTTTAAAGGGTTATAAACTTTTTTTATACCTTGATGCAACGTTTTAAAATCTCTTATGTCTTATAATCAGAATCATCAAAAAATTGGAAGCGGTATACGTCGATAAAAACCTGGAATTGGTAAAAGCATGCATGCAGGGCAGCAGGGCAGCGCAGTTTGAATTATACAAATTGTACGCCAAGGCTATGTACAATGTGGCGTTGCGCATTTTAAATTACGAAGAAGAAGCTGAAGATGTTTTACAGGAGGCTTTTTTAGACGCTTTTACAAGAATTATAGATTTTAGGCAGGAAACCACTTTTGGGCTTTGGTTAAAGCAAATCGTAATTAACAAATCGATTAATTATTTGCGTAAGCGTAAAATGGAGTTTGTAAGTACGGATGAAATTAGCGAAGTGCCCGACGAGGTTAGTTTTGATGAATATGAGGTGCAATTACAGGCTGAAGATATTCGAAAAGCCATTACCGAATTGCCAGATGGTTATCGGGTTGTACTGAGTTTATACTTGCTGGAAGGTTACGACCATGAAGAGATATCGCATATTTTAAAAATTAGTGAAAACACAAGTCGCACCCAATACATGAGGGCGAAAAAAAAGTTAAAAAGTATTTTAGAACAGAAAGGGATGAGAGATGAATAATAGATTAGAAACCTTTGTTAAGGATAACCGTAAGGCATTTGATGTAATGGAGCCATCGGCAGGGCTTTGGGCAAAGATTGAACAAGAACTGGATGGTAAAAAAGAAAAAAAGTCGATAAAGCTGTATTTATGGATGAGTGCGGCAGCATCTATCGTGGTTGTTTTCGGTTTAGTTTGGTTATACGCAGGAAGAACGCAAAATGAGGCAATCGAAATAGCAGATGTTAATGCGGCTGCGGCTCAAAAGGAAGTTCATTTTACAAATCTAATTACCGAAAAAAGAGACAGCTTGGCCATTTTTGCTTCGGCAAATCCAGAGCTGTATAAAAAATTTACGGCAGATTTAAAAAAGCTTGATGAAGATTACGAAAGATTAAAATCTGAGCTGCCTAGCACGCCCAATCAACTTTTTTTGGTTAAGGCAATGGTAAAAAACAGAGAGCTTCAGCTGAATTTATTAAGACAACAATTAATGATTATAAACCAGGTTGACGATTATAAAAAAGTTAATCAGATTTAGAATAGAAACATGCGCTCAACACATTTATCGGGCTTAAAATCGGTCGGCAGGATTTAAGCAGGTAAGTGTTTAATAATTAATAATATGAAAACGATAAAATTATTTTTAGCCTTTATGGCTTTAATCGCCGTAAAAACTTACGCTCAACAGGGCATTGTGGTTAGCAGCCCATCAGAAAATTATGCTGTTAACACTATAACCACTAGTTCAGTTAGTTCATCGAAAAATGCACCAATAAGTATTACCGTAAGTAATCAAACAGGTGGCGATGCTGAACGTTCTAAGTCGTTTAGCAAAACTTTTAGTGTTGATAACGGTGATAAAGTTAGTTTTAATAACCAGTATGGTTCTATGGTAATTAAAACCTGGGACAGGAAAGAAGTTAAAGTAGATGTAGAAATCAAAGCCTACAGCAACTCGGATAGTGATGTTCAGAAACTAATTGATGAAGTTACTATAGATGCGAACAAAACTGGCGACCAGGTTTCTGTTAAAACTAATATGAGTGATAGAAATGGTCGTTATGGTAGAGTAATTACCAATGGCAGCACAAAGTGGAGAAGAGAGATAAAGGTAAACTACGTAGTTTATATGCCTGCAGTAAATGCATTGACGGCTCAACAACAATATGGCAATATCGAATTGGCTGATTACTCTGGTCCGACATCTTTAAAAGTTCAATACGGAAATTTAACGGCTGGTAACTTAAATAGCGGTAACAATTACATTTATGTACAATACGGTAAAGCAACTATTCAGGATATTAACACAGCTGTGGTAAAACACGAGTATGGCGGTGGCGTAAGCATCGGATCGGTTGGTACTTTACAATTAGATGCAGAATATGTTCCTGTTAATGTTAATACGATTTCGAAATCGGCAAATATAAAGATCCAGTATGGTTCGGGTTTAACCGTTGGTTCTATTGCCGGTAATCTGCTTTTAAATAGCGAATATGCTAAAGTAAATATCAATAGTGTTAAAGGAAATACTGTTATAAAACAGGGTTATGGAAGTTTATCTATTGCAAATGCGGGCAAGCTTTCGATTAATTCGGAATACACGAATGTTACTTTGGGCACATTAAATGGCGATGCAAACATTAAGATGGATTATAACAGATTAAGCGTTGCTGAACTTACACCAGCTTGTAAGAGCTTTATTTTTAATGGCGAATATGCAAGCGCTGGAATTGGCTTTGCAAGCAATTATAACGCTAATTTTAATATTACCACTACGTATGCTGGTTTTAAATACGGTTCGAATGTTTCTGCAACTAAAAATAGCGATGATGATGAAACCAAAAGATATTCGGGTAAGGTTGGTAATGGTAGCGGAGGTAGTATAAATATTAGGTCGGAGTATGGCGCCATAACCTTTAAATAAAAGATTTTAACCAAACAAATTTGAGTCTTGCCAAAATTTTGGCAAGACTCTTTTTATATTTACCCTACCATGAGAACTTTCTTATTACTTATTATTTTATGTTCAGCTTCTTTTGCAAATGCACAAACAAAACCAGTTAAATGGGCTACGCAAGAAACCTTTTTCGAAGAATTAATAGGTAAAGATTTGCCAGATTTCAAAGGGGTTAACATAAATAATAAACAATTTTTATCAAGCAGTTTAAAGGGTAAAATTGTGGTAATTAATTTTTGGTTTGAGGCTTGTCCGCCTTGTGTTAAGGAAATGCCCGAACTAAATAAACTGGTAGATAAATATGGCGAAGCTGGTGTTCGTTTCATTGCCATAACCTATGATTTACCTAAATCGGCCAAGAAGTTTCAAAACCAAAGTGGTTATAAATATGAAATTGTTTCATTAACTGATGATGAGATCAGGAAGTTAAATATCAATCACGGTTATCCAACAAATATTTTAATTGGTAAAGATGGTAAGATCATTAAAGCGATTAATGCTGTCTCTTTTAATAATGAAATCCCATCAATAAAAGAACAAACCTTAGTTTTTGAAGAAAAGCTTAAAGCGGAAATAAATAAAGGCTCGAATTAGATTCATCAGCAGGCATTAAAAGATCTCAAAGAGAAAATTCTAGTAAACGATATAGAATTTAAATATGCTTATCTTAGTTTTAGATAAGTATTATTTTGCGTAATAATAATAAGGCTTCTCATCCCATAAATTTAGTTATGAAATCTTCATTAAGTGAAAAGGTCTATTTAACAATTGCAGTAATTGTATTGTGGTTTGCAATTGGTCTTCAATTTAATTTGAGTTTAAATACTTTAAATGACGATGTATGGGCAACTTTGAAAATAATGTTATCTTTTTTTACCGTGCTTTCTAATATTTTATGTGCAATAGCTTTAACGGTTATATTGTTATTTAAAAATTCTAGTGTGGGGCAGTTTTTTGAGAAATCATCTACAAAAGCAGCAATAACTGTTTATATTGTTATTGTAGGAATAATTTATAATCTAGCTTTACGTGGATTAGCGGTTCCGAGTGGTTGGCATAGCGTTGCTAATGAGTTGTTGCATGTGATAAATCCTCTGCTTGTTTTAGTTTACTGGATCTTCTTTGCAAATAAATCTAATTTGGAATATAAGAATGCATTTACCTGGTTATTGTACCCATTGCTTTATATAATTATGATTATTGTCCGTGGAATCATGATTAATAAATATCCCTACCCATTTATTAATGTTGTAGAGTTAGGTTATCCAAAAGCACTGCTAAATACGCTTATAATTCTAATTGTTTTCTATCTTGTTTCTGTGCTCTTTATTTTCGCAGGAAAAAGGCAATCTAAAGCTTAGAGAATATATTCTTCGTTAATTGGTTTTACAGGTTCAGGAATATCTTCTTCTTTAAGCATCTGTAAAAGGTTAATTTCGATGGTTCTCGTAATCTGGTTTAATGGAACACCTGCCGAATTATTTTCGAACGGATTAACCAAACTCATTCCGTTTATTTGCGTAGATACGAACACAAAACCGATCATCCAGCCTAAAAATATTGATGCAATACCGGCCGATTGGCTAATAACCAATGTAAAAGTAACTACAAATAACCAGATAAATACTTTGGTTAAATAGGTGTAAGTTGTTGGGAAAATGGTGTTTTTTATACGCTCGCTCATGCCCATCGAATCAGAAAACCGGGTAAGCATTTCATTAATTTCTATAAACCTAAAACCATCAATTGCATTTGCTTTCGATAATTTTTGTAAATCTCTTGATTGAATATTTAGCAATGCGTTGTGAATGTTCTTGTGCTTTTCTATCTCCGCCAAATCTTCTGCCGATAAATATTTAGTATAGATTTCATCAACAGTTCCACGTAAATTTGCTTTTAATGCATATAAGAAAGCAATGTGCCTGTAAACCATTTTTTTAACACTTTCATCATCATGATCTACGTAGTTAATTAAAGATCTGGTAAACGACCTGGAATCGTTAACTAAGGCACCCCATACTTTTCTTGCCTCCCACCATCTATCGTATGCTTGATTGTTGTTAAAGCCAATAAAAAAAGCAATAGCTGTACCTAAAACCGTTGGAATTATCGCTGGGATTTCGAAATGGTGGGCTATTAAATATTCGCGAACAAGGTATGCTGCGGTACAAGAAGCAATCATAATAAGATCAACTTGCCATGTATTCCTTAAAATTCTACTTATTCTAATGTTTTGTACTAAAAGCATATGTTCGGTTTTGTGTATGAAAATACAAAAGTAATGCGAAAATGTTTTATTGTAACAATTTAAATCAGTGTAATTGATCTTATTGTTTTGTGACACAAATGTTTATCTTAGAAAACCAAATATTCCTAGTAATTATGAGTGAAGCTCTTCCAAAGAACAATATTTTTAAAGTTATTGGCGCATCGTCTTTAGGTACGCTAATCGAATGGTACGATTTCTATATTTTTGGAAGTCTTGCCGTTATTATCGGTCATCAGTTATTTCCTGAAGATGCAGGTGCATCAGCCCTAATTAACACTTTAGCAATCTTTGCTGCAGGTTTTATTGTTCGCCCTTTTGGTGCATTGGTTTTTGGCAGGTTAGGCGATTTAATAGGTAGGAAATATACATTTTTGTTAACACTCGTTTTGATGGGTGGCTCTACATTTCTAATTGGCTTGATTCCATCATACAAAACCATCGGTTACGCAGCACCCATATTAGTTTTAATTTTAAGATTGATACAAGGCTTAGCGCTTGGCGGAGAGTATGGCGGCGCAGCAACTTATGTTGCCGAACATGCACCAAAAAACAGGCGAGGCTTTTTTACGAGCTGGATTCAAACTACTGCAACTTTGGGTTTGTTTTTATCGTTGGGCATAATTGTAATTACAAAAAATATTTTAGGAGCAGAGACCTTTAGCGATTGGGGTTGGCGGATTCCATTTTTGTTATCAATTGTTTTGGTAGGTGTATCGATTTACATTCGAATGAAAATGCACGAATCGCCCATGTTTTCCAAATTGAAAGCAGAAGGAAAAGTTTCTAAAAACCCACTTAAGGAAAGTTTCAATAATAAGGCAAATTTTAAAATGGTTTTGCTGGCATTATTTGGTGCAACAATGGGGCAGGGCGTAATTTGGTATACAGGCCAGTTTTATGCGCAATCTTTTTTAGAAAATACCTGTAAACTCGATTTTAACGATTCGAGATACATTTTGCTTTGGGGAATTGCTTTTGCCACACCTTTTTTCGTTGTTTTTGGAGCATGGAGCGATAAGGTTGGCCGTAAATGGATTATGCTTGCGGGTATGCTTTTAGGAATTGTTTTTTACCGCCCGATTTATCAAACTTTTTTAGACGATACAAGTATTGAAAACTTCAATCAATCAAAGCAAACATCTTCTGTTGTTGGTTCACCTAAATTTACGGCTATCGCAAATACCAGTGATACGCTAAGAACAGTAGAAAACAAATTTGCTTTTGAAAATGGTTCAAGTTATACCAAAGTTCAAACCGATACGATTTCAACTTCGAAAGGAATTTTAAGCGCTAAAGATTTAATTAAAGACAAAGTGCTGCCAAATCCAATTTTTTGGAAATTTGTGGGGTTAATTTTCTTCCAGATTTTATTGGTTACAATGGTTTATGGACCAATTGCTGCATTTTTAGTAGAACTTTTCCCAACTAAAATTCGCTATACTTCAATGTCGTTACCTTACCATATAGGTAATGGTGTTTTTGGTGGATTAGTACCATTTATCGCAACCTTGATCGCAAGTTTTAGTGGATCTACGCCATTATCAGGACTTTGGTATCCGATAGGAATTGCAGCACTAAGTTTAATTATTGGAACGGTTTATTTATCAAACAAAAGAGACGAAAACATTAACGATTAAATATTATGAATGCGTTAAAGAAAACTTTAGGTTTAGCCTGGATGGTTTTAGGGCCGTTAGCCATGACTTTTTTATTTATTCAGGCGATAGATAAAATAGGCTTAACCCACACCAGCATAGAAAGAACAAATACCATTTTACAATGGAGCATTATTCTGTTCATTTTCTTCCCAATTTGCCTGGGCTTAATGATATTTGGATTCTACGCCTGGAAGGGCGAATATGAAAAACTCCCAGAAAATTCTGAAGAAATTTAGTTAATACATAGTCCTATTTGAGCCTGTAGAAGAAAAATTTCTCAAATTTAAGTCCTTCGACAGGCTCAGACTGACAGGGGTATAAATGATTAATCTAAATTATAAAACTCTTAATAGTAATCCTTTTAAATATTCTCCTTCGGGGAAAGAAATTCGAACTGGATGATCTTCTGGTTGACAGAATTGTTTAATAATTTGAACTTCTTTACCTGCATCTAATGCTGCCCAGGCAATAATTTGTTTAAAGGTTTCGATATCTACAGCACCTGAACACGAGAAGGTTGCAAGTAAGCCGCCTTTTTCTAAAAGCAGCATTCCTAGGCGATTTAAATCTTTATACGCTCTTGCAGCACGATCTAATGCAGAACGTGATGGTGCATATTTTGGTGGATCTAAAACCACAATATCGAACAATTCGCCCGTTTCTTTGAAAGCTCGTAATTGCTTGTTTACATCAGATTGTATAGCTGTAATTTTGTCGGAGTCGAATTTATTTAATCCTACATTTTGTTTTAGGGTTTCAAGGGCTAAGGCCGAGCTATCTACACTGGTGATACTTCTCGCTCCATTAGCAAAGCTATTCAAGCTAAAACCTCCGCTATAACTAAAGCAATCTAGAACTTTTTTGTCCTTAGTATAGCTTGCTAAAATACTTCTGTTATCGCGTTGATCGCAATAAAAGCCAGATTTTTGTCCTTCGGCGATATTAATGTTGTAGGCAATTCCATTTTCTTTAACCTCTAAAAATTCTGGCGGGTTTTCGCCCCACAACAAGCCATTTTCTACCGCTAAACCTTCATGACCACGAGCCGTTGCATCACTTTTATCGAAAATCCCCTTGGGTTGTAATTCTGCTTTTAAAATCTCAACAATATCATTCTTTACCTTTTCAATGCCAGAACTCAGGATTTGTAATGAAAGAAAATCGGCATATTTATCAACGATTAAGCCAGGTAGAAAATCGGCTTCGCTGAAAACTAATCTGCAAGTATTCGTTTTATCAGATAAAATAAATTGACGAGATGCAATAGCCTGGTGCAAGCGATTTTGATACCATTCTTTATCGATAGTTTGTTCTTCATCCCATTCCAAAAGCCGAACGGCAACACGAGAATTGCTATTGTAATAACCGTAGGCAAGAAATTCATTATCAAAAGCAAATAACTTTACAACATCTCCATCTTCTGGTTTCCCTTTAACTTTTTCTAAAGCGCCCGAAAATACCCAGGGATGCCTTTGTAATGCTGCTTTCTCTTTGCCCTTTTTTAATACGATTTCTACCATGGAGCAAAGGTAATAATTTATTTCTTGCAAGTCTTCGGCAGATGAGACCTGATGCATTCAGTAAAAATATATTGCTTTTTACAAAAACCTGTTTCCCAATTGTTTTTGCATTCTGATGAGCTCTGTATCCAAAACTTTTGTTTCAAATTCGGTAATTGGCCTTTTGGCTTCAATCATAGAAATTAGTAATTCTGTTGCTACCTGACCGATTTCGAATGCGGGTTGTTTAACTGTTGTTAAGGATGGGCTAAACAACTCGACAAGATTGGAGTTGGTAAAGCCAGCAATAGCAATTTTATGGGCCACTTCTGGATTTGTTTTTCTTAAGGCCATAATACAACCTGTTGTTAAGCGATCGCTCGATATAAAAATTCCATCGGGCTTTAATGGTAAAAGCTCTTTAACGGCTTGTTCTAATTCGATGCTGTGCATGCCGCCATGCTGGCAATATTTAACGAGTTCGGGCCTAAATTCGATATGGTATTTAGCTAGAGCGGCTTTGTAACCTTCTAATCTTTCTTTAGTGTTCGAAAGCGTTTCTGAATTGGTTAAATGCGCAATAACTCTTTTTCCTGATAAAATAAGATGTTCAGTAGCATCAAAAGAGCCCTTGAAATTATTGGCAATAACTTTATGGGTTTCGAAATTATCGGGAACACGATCAAAAAAAACAATTGGTAAGCCTTTTGAATATAAATCGCGTAGGTAATCGATGTCTTGTGTTTCTGATGATAGTGCAATTAATAAACCATCAATAGAACGGGATGCGAGATGCTCAACATTCAGCTTTTCCTGCTTGTAAGACTCGTGGCTTTGAGAAATGATTACGTGATAATCTTTAGCGTAAGCAATGGATTCGATACCATTGATTACCTGCGAAAAGAAGTTGTTTGCAATTTCACTTACAATAATCCCGATAGAATAGCTCCTTCTTTCTTTTAAGCTTCGGGCAATAGGATTAGCTCTGTAATTTACCTTTTCGGCATAAGCCAGAACTGTTTTTTTAGTTTCTTCGCTAATTTCATAACGATCTCGTAAAGCTCTGGAAACTGTAGAAGTAGAAAGTCCTAAAGCTTTTGCAATATCTTTTATAGTTGAAGTTTCGAATCTCATTTTTTGTACTTGCCCCCCAAGTTACGAAAAATATATCTCCTGACCGTTTTGAACCCGATTTTTAATAAACGTTGAAACTACGTTTTTGGGAACGTTTGCACAGATTTTTAGTTAAAACTGTATTCAAACGGTTTTTAGTTTGTAAAATTGTTACATCAACGTAGCCAAATATTAACCAAGAATATTTCTATAACTAAGAATAATATTCTAAAAGTAAGCGTTTGTACACGTTTCTATAAAACCAAATATTCAAACAAAGAACAGTTATGAGCAGAATTTTACTCTTTTTTAGTGTATTCGCTTTTTATTTCAGTACAGCACTGGGTCAAACCAAACAAGTAACAGGTACTGTATCAGAAGAAGGAGGCGAGTCTATCCCAGGCGTTAGCGTTTTAATTAAAGGAACAAAAACAGGAACGCAAACAGACAATAATGGAAGGTTTTCGATTTCGGTAGCTCCTGGTACCATTTTGGTTTTTAACTACATTGGCTATAAAACAAAAGAAGTTTCGGTAGGAAATCAAACCAATATTAAAGTTAGTTTAGCATCAAACTCAACTGATTTGGATGAGGTTGTTGCAATCGGTTACGCTACTGTAAACCGTAGAGATTTAACTGGATCTGTTTCATCTGTAGGTGCAAAACAATTAAAAGATATTCCAAATAATTCATTGGCAGAATCAATTGCTGGTCGCTTGGCTGGTGTTCAGATTACAGTTTCAGAAGGTACGCCAAATGCAAGTGCTCAAATTAGAGTGCGTGGTGGCGGCTCAATTACACAAGACAATACGCCCCTTTATGTTGTAGATGGTATTCAGGTAGAAAATGCTTTATCTGTTTTATCTCCTCAGGATATTGAAAGTATTGATGTTTTAAAAGACGCATCAGCTACGGCAATTTACGGTTCGAGAGGCGCTAACGGTGTGGTTTTAATTACTACCAAAGGCGGAAGGGAAATGAAAACCCAAATTAACTATAATGGCTTAGTCGGTTTCAGACAATTGGCTAACAAATTGGAAGTGATGAATCCTTACGATTTTGTTAAATATCAATATGAAGCCAGTCGTGGTAATGCTACAGCAGAAAGTTTGTATTCAGGTTATTACGGTAATTTTAGTGATTTAGAAAGCTTTAAAAGCGTTCCTTTTGTAGATTGGCAGGAAGAATTATTCGGCAGAAATGCTTTAATGCAAACTCATAATGTAAGCGTTACAGGTGGCGATGCAAAATCGACTTTTAACTTAAGTGTTACATCGAATACAGAAGATGGCGTAATGTTAGCTTCGGATTTTGATAGAAAGTTGATTAACTTCAAATTCGACCACAAGTTTAATGATAAATTAAAAGTTGGTTTTAATGTTAGATACAATAACACGGTTGTAAACGGTGCTGGTACAAGTAGCGAGGGTTCTTCTTCGCTTAACAGATTACGTCAGGCCGTTAAATACAGACCATTATTGGTTAAAGGACAAGATATTTATGCTTACGACCCTGATTACGCAAGTGAAACCAATGGAAATAGTCTTTCACTAGTTAACCCGTTGTTATTAAATGATGCGGAGTACAAAAAGGTTTTTACCAACGTAACTAACTTTAATGGTTATTTTAGCTATAATCTTTTTAAAGGCATAACATTTAAAAGTACATTAGGCTTAGATTTTAGCAATAACCGTTCTGATGTTTTTAACGATATCATTACGAACGAATCCAGATTAGTTGGTTCTTCTCAACCAATTGCTTCTATTGCAACCAGTAACAGGCAAACGCTAAATAATTCTAACGTTATTTCATATTCAAACTCTGGTTCAAAAACAGAATTTAGCAAACACCATAGTTTCGATGCCTTAATCGGGCAGGAACTTTATCAGGATAGAGTTAAAGCCTATTATATCGAAAACAGATTATTCCCAATCGGGATTACTGCCGAACGTGCTTTGGCAAACATGGCTTTAGGTACTACACCAGCGGGTGCAGCAACTTCCAGCGATTTAACCGCAAGATTATTTTCTGTGTTTAGTAGATTTAATTATTCGTTCGATAAGAAATACTTGTTAACGTTAAGTGTACGTGCCGATGGTTCATCAAAATTTGCCGAAGGAAATAAATGGGGCTACTTCCCATCTGGGTCTGTGGCCTGGAGAATTTCAGATGAGAAATTTATGGATAAAATTAAATCTGCTATTCGCTTAAATGATTTAAAACTTAGAGTAAGTTATGGTGAAGCAGGTAATAATCGTATCGCCGATTTCTTATATACAACCCAATTTAAACCAAGTGCATTTTACGATATAAATAACACTTTGGTAACCGCATTAGTAGCTACTGAACTTTCAAATCCTAATTTGAAATGGGAAACAACAGTTTCTAGAAATTTAGGTTTGGATGCTGGTTTCTTAAACAACAGATTACAATTCTCATTTGATGTTTACAGCAATAAAACCAAGGGACTTTTAGTAAATAACCCATTCCCTTCTACTAGTGGTTATGCATTCCAGTTGCAAAATATTGGTTCAACTAGCAATAAAGGTATCGAGTTCCAGATTAATGGTACACCTGTTCAAACTAAAAACTTTTCATGGTCAACTAACTTCAATATCTCGTTTAATAAAAACAAAGTTGAAAGCTTAGGCGATTACCAAAAATCGTTTTTAATTAATTCTGGATGGGCAGGAACAAACGTACCTGCAGATTATCAGGTAGCAGTAGGGCAAGCGGTAGGTAAAATGTACGGATTGGTTAACGATGGCTTTTACAAAATAGAAGATTTTAATTATGCTAACGGTGTTTACACTTTAAAACCAGGTGTTCCTAATAATTCAAGTGTAACCTCATTAACGCCAAAACCAGGGGTTATTAAATTTAAAGATTTAAATGGAGATGGTGTTGTTGATATTACCAACGACCGTACAATAATTGGCGATGCAAATCCGAAATTTACGGGTGGTTTTAACCAATCGTTTACTTACAAAAACTGGGACTTAAATGTGTTTGTTAACTTCCAGGTTGGTAACGATATTTTAAATGCAAACAAACTCGAATTTACAAGCGGATACACCGCAAACGGTAACTTATTGGCCACAATGAATGGCAGATGGAGAAATGTAAACGATCAGGGCGTTGTGGTTACAGATCCGACAGAACTTGCTGCCTTAAATGCAAATGCAACACTTTGGAGTCCGTTAACCAGTAATAGTTCTTTCTTCGTAAATTCATACGCGATTGAAGATGGCTCATTCCTAAGAATCAATAATATTACTCTTGGTTATACTTTACCAGCAGATTTATTAAGGAAATTTAAAATAAACAGAATGCGTTTATATGCTACTGTAAATAATCTGGCGGTAATTACAAACTATTCAGGCTATGATCCTGAAGTGAATACACGCCGTGCAACAGGTACCACTCCAAGTGTAGATTATTCGGCATATCCACGTAGCAGAGCATTTATTTTCGGTATCAATTTTACGCTATAAACTAATTAGAGCAACAATGAAAACTAATTTAAAATTAATTATAGGCGGAATTTTTATCACCGCATCAATTTTCACAATTTCTTCGTGTAAGAAATTCTTAGAAGTAGAACCAATTTCATCTTTTGGTAACGATTACGTTTTTAGTAATGTTACCAATGCGCAAAAGGCATTGTTAGGTGTATATTCATCACTTGGCGGAGATCAGGGTTATGGCATTCGATTGAGCATGTATTATCCTTACGATAATGATGAAATGATGGGGCAGGGCGGAACGCCTTATCCAGATAACGAACGTAGGGACATCGCTCACTTTAATGTTCAGCCAGCAAATACGCAGCTTGCAGGTCCGTTTAACCAGTTATATGTAGGTATAGAACGTGCAAATATTTGTATAGATAACATTCCGAAAATGGATGCTTATACAAATGGTAGTACAGCTGATCAAAAAGAACTGAAACGTCTTTATGGTGAAGCTTTGGCTTTAAGAGCTCAGTTTTATTTTGAAGTAATTAGAAATTGGGGCGATGTTCCTGCTCAGTTTACTTCATCTATAAATGTAAGCGATCCTTACAATTCAAGAACCGATAGAGATACAATTTACAATCATATAATTAGAGATTTAGCTGTAGCAGCGCCTTTAGTGCCTTGGCGTACAGAATCATCAGTTACAAGTGATCGACTTAGTCAGGGTGCTATCAGAGCCTTGCGTGCGAGGTATGCATTGTTTAGAGGCGGATATTCTTTGAGACAAGATAAAACAATGAAGCGTAATGCAGATTACAAAACATTTTATCAAATTGCTAAAGATGAGTGCGCAATTATTATGGCAAGAGCTGATCATAAACTTAATCCGAGTTTCCAATCTGTTTTTAAAGATGGTGTTAATGCACACAAATTTGAAGCTAACGGCGAGGTTTTATGGGAAGTTGGTATGACGGGTGGCAGCTCGGGTGTTGGAGATAGTAAATTAGGTTATTATAATGGACCACGTCAGTTTACGGTTGCTACACCAGGAACAACAGCGGTTGGTAATGCAGCCTTAACCATTCTTCCAACTTATTTCTATGCATTTGATGCGAATGATAAACGCCGTGATGTTACTTGTGCGCCTTACGATAATAACCTGGATTTAACCTTACGCCCACGTAGTATGGTTACCATGCTTGATGGTAAATTTAGAAGAGATTGGCAAAGTCCTTCAGTTTTAACAAGTGCTGCACAATATTTTGGTGTTAACTGGCCAGTTATTCGTTTCTCCGATGTTTTATTAATGTTTGCAGAAGCTGATAATGAGCTAAGCTCTGGGCCAACTGCAGCAGCGAAAAGTGCTTTTGAACAAGTTAGAACCCGAGGTTTTGGTGGTACTGCATCTTTAATAGGAACTACACCTTCTGATTATACTGGTTTCTTTAACGCTTTGGTAAAAGAACGTCAATTTGAATTTGGTGGCGAAGGTATTAGAAAGTACGATTTAATCAGATGGAATATGTTGGCTTCTAAAATTGCCGAAACTAAAGCGAATTTAGCATTAATGGCTGCAAAAGCTGCTCCTTATGCTACTTTACCAGCAACGATGTATTACACACCAAATCAAACAACTGTAGTTTGGCTAAATTCATTTTATACTGCATCTCCGGCAGCGCCAACAGGTTCTGCAAGTGTGGCTTGGGTAAACGCAGCAACAATAAACAGCACTTTATTAGCTTATTATGCCGTAGCCTTTACACCAAATAAAAGCGAATTATTGCCATTGCCTCAAACGGTTATCGATGCGAATCCAAAATTGGGTGGTCAGTGGTATGGTTACTAATTGGTGAAATATATTAATACAAACAACTATTTATTTGGAAAGGGCGATAACTTTATCAGCCCTTTCTTTGTTAAAAACTGATTCTGTTATTTATAATATTTGAAGTTGTTTAAATAAAAAACTTAAAATGAAAAGAACACTGCTTTTAGCTTTGGTCGTGTTGTCAGGTATTTTAGCATCATTTACCTTTATCCAAAAGAAATCTACAATTTATATTATCGGCGATTCTACAGCGGCAAATAAACAGCCTAAGGCTTATCCCGAAACTGGTTGGGGAATGGAACTGCAATCTTTTTTTAATTCAGAAATTGTTGTAGATAACAGGGCTTTAAATGGAAGAAGTACCAAATCATTTAAGGCAGAAAAACAATGGCAACCTATTTTGGAAAAGCTTGCACCTGGCGATTACGTACTTATTGAGTTTGGGCATAATGATGAAAAAATAGAGAAGCCAGGCATCGGGACATCATTAGCAGAGTTTAAAACTAATCTCATTAATTACGTTAATGAAACAAGAAGTAAAAAGGCAGTACCTGTTTTACTTACGCCAATTTCCCGAAGAAGTTTTAAGAACGGGGTATTATTAGATTCTCATGGCGATTATCCCAAAGTAACCAGAAAGGTCGCCGATTCTTTAAAGGTTCCCTTGATCGATATGTTGGTTAAAACCGAAAACTTGTTAAATAAACTTGGAGATTTGCCATCAATAAAATTATTTAACTATGTAGATTCGGGAAATGTAAATTATCCCATTGGAAAAAAAGACGATACACATTTAAGTCCAGAAGGAGCAAAGCAAATTGCGGCTTTGGTTGTAGATGGAATTAAAGAGCGTAAACTTGGTATTGCTAAGAAATTGAAGTAAAAACTTTCGTCATGCTAAACCTGTTTCAGCATTATAGTTTATAATATGAATCGTAATTTCGACCGAAGCGGAGAAATTTTTAAATAGCTATTAACCACTTGAAAAATTTCTCCGTTTCGCTTTACTCCAGTCGAAAAGGCGATATAATTTTAAAAAATATACTTCGTGCTCAAGAAATTCGAATCGTTATCGCTAACAATTTCGTTTAATAATTTCTTGTTGCTTTCGGTAAGTTTAGTTGCAACCAACGAACGTATAGAGAACGAACGCAATGCATCTACAACAGAAAGCGTTCCTTCTGCACTGTCTTTTCTGCCTGTAAATGGAAATGCATCAGGACCGCGTTGGCATTGACAATTTATATTTACACGACTTACCTGATTGACTAAAGGATCGATAAGCGATGAAATAACAGCTGCATTATTGCTAAAAATACTTACTTGCTGTCCGTGTGGTGAGCCGATTAAATATTCAATTGGTTCTTCCAAATCATCAAAAGGAACCACTGGAACAATTGGCCCGAACTGCTCTTCTCGATACAATTTCATGTTGCTGTTTACAGGGTAAACAATAGCAGGATAAACAAAAGTTTCTAAGGTTTGCCCTCCGTTTTTATTCACCACTTTTGCGCCATGAGCAACTGCATCATCAATACATTCTTTTAAGTATTCAGGTTTATTTAATTCAGGAAGAGGGGTTAAGGAAACTCCTTTTTCCCAAGGCATACCGAATTTTAATTTCTCAACTTCAGTAGATAAGCGTTTTAAAAACTCTTGTGCTAAACTGCGGTGCACGTAAACAATTTTAATTGCCGTACAACGCTGACCGTTAAAAGAAAGCGAACCTAAAACTGTTTCAGAAACTGCTAAATCTAAATCAGCATCTTTTGTAATGATGGCTGCATTTTTTGCATCTAAACCTAAAATTGCTCGTAAACGATTAACTTTTGGATGTAGTTTTTTTAACTCGTTGGCTACCTTGCTCGAACCAATAAGCGTTAATACATTAATTTTTCCTGATTTCATCAAACCTGGAACAATAGTATTTCCACGGCCATAAATTGTATTTACAACACCTTTTGGAAAGCTAGAACGAAATGCTTCTAACAAAGGATAGTGCAATAAGGTACCGTGTTTTGGTGGTTTGAATAAAAGCGTATTGCCCATTATCAGGGCTGGAATTAATGTTGTAAAAGTTTCGTTTAACGGATAGTTAAATGGCCCCATACAAAGCACAACGCCAAGTGGCGAACGACGAACCTGCGCCACAATACCCTGCTCAATTTCGAAACGTGAAGATTGACGATCAATATCTTTCAAGGCATCGATGGTTGCATAAATGTATTCAACTGTACGATCGAATTCCTTAAGCGAATCGGCATACGACTTGCCAATTTCCCACATAATTAGTTTGGCAACAATTTCTTTTTGCTCAAGCATTTTATGCGTGAAATTTTCTACGCAGGTAATACGGTCGGCAACACTCATGGTTGGCCATTGCCCTCGACCATTGTCGTACGCAGCTACGGCAGCATCTAAGGCCTCAGTAGATTCTTTTTCTGTACAAACAGGGAAACTACCAATGCGCTTTCGTTTCAAGCCATCTGCTGTTTTTACGCATACTGGAGAAAACACTTCATTAAAAGGTCCGCTCCAGGTTTTCATTTCTCCGTTAGAAAGAAATTCCTTTTGATTGATTTCTTCCTTGAGCCTGAATTCCTCAGGAATCTGGCTTTCATCAACGAAAATACCTTCGAGATTTAAAGTTGTGCTCAATTTGGTTTGTTTTAAAGGGTTTATAGTTAGGTAAATCTATAGTCTTAGTATAGATTTATTGTATTAATGTAAACTGATTTAACATTTGGAGCCTGGCGATAAGCCCCAAATGTTTGAAATCTATATTATTTTAGTTCTATTACTTTGTATTTTGGTACTAATGATTTCATTACTGTCCACCCGATTAAGTAGCAAACCGCACATATAGAGAATATGATAAAATATCCTGCCTCTTCGCCTTTAAAGCCCATGAAAACAATTTTGTTTTTACCAGTATAATCGAATAGTAATCCCGATCCCTTATTGATGATGAATGAACCGATCCCGCCAGCCATACCGCCAATTCCAGTAATAGTTGCGATTGCTTTTTTCGGAAACATATCGCCAACAGTAGAAAATATATTTGCCGACCAGGCTTGGTGCGCCGCACCTGCGATACCTATAATAATTACTGGAATCCAATAAGTAATGTGACCTAATGGTTGCGCAGCTAGCGCCAAAAGCGGGAAAAAAGCAAAAATTAACATCGCTCTCATTCTGCCCTCGTAAGGATTCATGCCCTTTTTATCAACGAAGTATGTTGGTAACCAACCGCCAATTATTGATAATAGCGTAATCATATAAAGTACAAATAATGGGAATGCACTCTGAGTAGAGTCCATCCCATAAACAGATTTTAAATAAGCTGGTGTCCAGAATAAGAAAAACCACCAAACGCCATCAGTCATAAATTTTCCGAAAGCAAAAGCCCAGGTTTGTTTAAATTTAAAGCAATCAACAAAAGATACTTTTTCTGTAGTTTCCTCTACATAATCAACAAGTTTTCTATCGTTAATAACATCTTGCTGAATGTAAGCTAATTCTTCAGCGCTAACTCTTTTATGTAGTTCGGGCTTGTTGTAAACGAAAACCCATAAACCCATCCACACAAAACCCAATGCACCAATAATGATAAAGGACATTTCCCAGCCATATGCTTTAGCAATAAAAGGAATTGTAATTGGTGCTGCTAATGCACCAACGGTTGCACCTGCATTAAAAATACTTGTTGCAAAAGCTCTATCTTTTTTAGGGAAATACTCTGCTGTTGCTTTAATTGCAGCTGGGAAATTTCCAGCCTCGCCAACGGCTAAAACAAATCGGGCGAAAATAAATAAGGTAACGCTAACAGAAACTACCATTCCTGTGTTGTTAATTTTTGAAATGATTTCTTTGGCACCTTCAAAGCCTACAAACCAGTTTCCGTTTATTATTCCTGCTGTTGCAATGCCACAGAAAGCGTGTAAACATGCACCAACTGACCAAACGCCAATTGCCCACAAGAAACCCTTTTTTGTATCAAGTTTATCAACCAAACGACCTGCAAAAAGCATCGATATTGCATAGAAAATAGAAAACAAGGCCGTAATATTTCCGTAGTCGTTGTTATCCCAATGGAATTCTGGTTTAATAAAATCAGTCCATGTTAAGGATAGTACTTGTCTGTCTAAATAATTTATCGTAGTAGCAAGAAACAAGAGTAAACATATTGTCCATCTGTATTTGCTTGTTTTGGGTTGGTTCATTTGGTTAGGTTATTAAAATCTTTTACTTACTCTGCTTAATTAAGTCAATTGCCAATTTTGTGTTGTCAAATAATTCGTCATAAAGCCCTTTGCTCATCACATCCTTACTGATTAATTTGCTACCCATTCCAACTGCACAAACCCCCGATTTAAACCAGGTTTTTAAATTTTCCAAGTTAATTTCAACGCCGCCTGTTGGCATAAAAAGCTGTCCTGCAAATAAATCTTTAATTGATGAAATAAACTCTGGGCCTAAAATATTTGCTGGGAAAATTTTAATTAGCATAGCTTTATGTTCTTGCGCAACACTAATTTCAGTTGGCGTCATACATCCAGGAATCCAAAGCATTCCAATTTTATTTGCAATTTCTGCAACCGCAGGATTAACAATTGGTGCAACAATAAAATCAGTGCCAGCTTCAATAAAAGCATTTGCATCAGCAGGTGTTTTTATGGTTCCTATACCTAAATATAAATCAGGCATTTCCGCATCGCGGATTTCTTTCAACTTTTTAAAATTCGGCAATGCCGATTTACCACGGTTGGTATATTCGAAAACACGTACACCTGCTTTGTATAAAGTACGAAGGATTTCCACGCTACCTTCTTCACTATCCTGGTAAAAAAGTGGTAACATACCTTGCTCTAAAATGGCATCTAAAATTTTATGCTTATTGCTTATCATCTTATTATTCTTTTTTCTATTTCGGCAACCGTACTTGTTGTTGCATCACTTGGAATATATAATTTATCGTATGCTGCTGCGGTAGCAAAATTTAAAGTTTCGCTAACAGGTAATCGATTGTAGAAACCGTAAATTAATCCTGCCATAAAACAGTCTCCACTGCCTACTTTATCTAAAATTTCGTCAGAAACATATTCTTCTGAAACCGTTAATTCGTTATTTGTATAAATTGTGGTATAATATCTTATACCTTTTCCATTATCGAAACGGAAAGTATTTGCAACAGCTTTGCATGCTGTAAACAAACTTAATATTTCTTTCGAAGTATCAGTAGCTTGTTGCAGTAACGTTTCCTTTGCGTAGCCTTCTGTTGGTTTTAAATCATCATGAAGCGCTGTTCCAAGCATTTTATTTGCAGCCCAAACATTTCCCATTATTAAGGTGCAATATTTGGCTAATTCGGGTAAAATATTGATAGGCTCTTTCCCGTATTTCCAAAGCTTCGCTCGATAATTAAGATCTAATGACACGGTAATGTTTTTTGAGCTGGCTACTTTTAAAGCCTCTACACAAATATCGGCGATTGATTGATTGATTGCAGGACAGATTGCGCTAAAATGAAACCAACTAACATCTTCAAATACTTCATCCCAGTTTATTTGGCCAACCTTCAAATCTGCATAGGCAGAGTTTGCTCTATCGTAAATTACACCAGCGTTTTTTAAATCTTTTCCTTTCGGAAGATAATATAAACCCAAGCGGTCGCCATGGAACACCATAGGCGTTGTATCAATATCTCTTTTATCGAGATAATCTATAATTTCTCTAGTAACTGAGTTATCGGGCACGGCCGAAAGGTAAGCAGATGGTACATTCCAAAGTGCCAAAGCTGTAGCTACATTTAGTTCTGCACCGCCAACATAAAAGGGTAATTTATTTTCTTTAAGCCATTCGCCATCCATATCTGGGCAAATGCGTAAAAGAATTTCACCGAAGCTTAAAACTTTTTTTCTATTTTCTGATTGTGGTAATATCTGGTTGCTCATTTTTATGTTGAACTGGCATTTTTCTGCTTATTTTTAATTCGAGGCAGAAAACCAAAGGAAAACGATTGAAACGATTTGATTCCAATCATTTTCCATTAAAAAGACCGATTTTGTTAAAATTTAAAGTAATTTTTTGCGTTAAAATACGAAATATCCTGCACAATTTTGCCAATCCATTCTAAGTCGTTCGGCAATTCTCCATTCTCTACGTCATCTCCAAAGAGATTACAAACTATCCTTCTGAAATATTCGTGACGAGGAAAAGAAAGAAAACTGCGAGAATCGGTAAGCATACCTACTAAGCGACTTAAAAGCCCCATGTTTGATAATGCATTCAGCTGTTTTATCATGCCATCTTTTTGATCTAAAAACCACCATGCAGAGCCAAACTGAACTTTTCCAGCTACAGAACCATCGTTGAAATTTCCAATCATAGTTGCGATCAATTCATTATCCGCTGGGTTTAAATTGTAGATAATTGTTTTTGCCAATTTATCCTGTGTATCTAAACGATTTAAAAATTTGGAAAGCATTCTTGCCTGACTAAAATCGCCGATAGAATCCCAACCTGTATCGGGGCCTAGCTGACTTAACATCCTCGTGTTGTTGTTACGTAAGGCACCTAAGTGATATTGCTGAACCCAACCTTTTTCATGATCCCATTCTGCAAAATAAACTAACATTGCAGATTTGAACTTTAGATTTTCCTGATAAGAAATACCTTTTTTATTCCTGATTTTTTCAAAGATCGAAGTAATTTCGGCATCAGTATAATCTTCAGCATAAATTTGTTCTAAACCATGATCAGAAACTGAACAACCATGGGCAGCAAAGTAATCGTGGCGACTTTTTAAAGCATCAAGATAATCTTGAAAATTGCCGATTGTTTTATTTACAACGACTTCTAACTTATTTATGTACTCATTTAAGCCATCAATATCATCGCTGTTCATCGCCTTATCAGGTCGAAATGCAGGTAGCATTTTCAAATTTTTACTTTCAGCAGCTAACTGTTGGTGAAAATTTAAGCTATCTAAAGGATCATCAGTTGTGCAAACAGCTTCTACATTCATTTTCGCTAGTAAGCCACGAACAGAATATTCTGAAGTTTGCAATTTTGATGAACAGTTATCGTAAATTTTTTGTGCTGTTTTACCAGAAAGAATTTCGTTTACATCAAAATAACGCTGTAATTCTAAATGTGTCCAATGGTATAAAGGATTACGAAGTGTATAAGGAACAGTTTGTGCCCATTTTTCAAACTTCTCATAATCTGTTGCATTTCCAGTGATGTATCTTTCATCTACACCATTTGCTCTCATTGCTCTCCATTTGTAATGATCTCCATAAAGCCAAACCTGGCTTATGTTTGAATATTGAACATTGTTTGCAATTTGCTCGGGAATTAAATGATTATGATAATCGATAATCGGCATTGATTTTGCAAATTCATGATAAAGCTTTTGAGCTGTTTTTGTTTGCAAAAGAAAATTTTCGTCTAAGAAAGGTTTCATTCTAAAATGAGGTTTTAGATAGTAGCTTAATAAAGAATTCTATCTGTTAATATTCTATTTGGTTATTCATTACGAAGTATGAAGCAGTCTGTTTTTATGGAAGATTGCTTCATACATCGGCGCTTGCTTACAAACTAACACCACGTTTCCATGGTATAAAATCATCCTGATTAAGCAAAACCGCTTTTGGAATAACTTCACCGCTGGCTGCTTTAATGCAATATTCCAGAATATCTGCTCCCATTTCCTCAATGGTTTTTTCGCCTTCTATAACTGGTCCGCAATTAATGTCGATGATATCGCCCATGCGTTTGGTTAACTTGTTGTTTGTTGCAACTTTAATGGTTGGGCAAACTGGATTCCCTGTTGGAGTACCTAAGCCTGTAGTAAACAAAATCAATGTAGCGCCAGAAGCTGCTTTTCCTGTGGTTGCTTCCACATCATTTCCTGGTGTGCAAACTAAATTTAAGCCTGGTTTTGTAGCAGGTTCGGTGTAATCTAAAACATCTTCTACAGGAGAAGTTCCGCCTTTTTTTGCTGCCCCAGTGCTTTTTATTGCATCGGTAATTAAACCGTCTTTAATATTTCCTGGTGATGGATTCATGAAAAATCCTGAGCCAACATTTTCCGCCGCCTGATTATAAGCAGTCATTAACTGGATAAATTTGCGAGCTGCAGTTTCATCTTTTGTACGATCGATTAATTGTTGTTCGGCACCGCAAAGCTCAGGAAATTCTGCAAGTAAAACGGTTCCGCCTAATGCAACCAATAAATCGGATGTGTAACCAACAGCTGGATTAGCGCTAATGCCACTAAAGCCATCGCTGCCACCACATTTTACGCCTAAAACAAGCTTGCTTAATGGTGCTGGCTGACGCTCGATTTTATTGATTTCAGTTAAACCAATAAATGTTTTACGGATAGCTTCTTTAACTAATTGTTCTTCGCTTTGCGATTGTTGTTGTTCGAAGATAAAGAGCGGTTTATCGAAATTAGGACTGCGGTGTTTTAAGTCGTCCATAAAATCTTGCACCTGCAAATTCTGGCAACCCAAACTTAAAACAGTAACACCAGCTACATTTGGATGATCGGCATACGCCGCCAATAATTTGCTTAAAACTGCTGCATCCTGGCGTGTACCGCCACATCCGCCTTGATGGTTTAAAAACTTAATTCCATCAACATTTTTGAAGATTCTATTTGCAGCTGGATTTGCATTTCCGATGGCGCTTGTATCTGCCTCAGCTAAACTTTCGCCGTTTTTGTATGCATCAACCAGTTGATGTGTATATGATTTGTATTTATCAGTAACTGCATAACCCAACTCATTGTGTAAAGCCTCACGGATTACATCTAAATTTCGGTTTTCGCAAAAAACTGTTGGAATGAAAAGCCAGTAATTTGCAGTTCCAACACGACCATCGTTACGGACATAACCATTGAAAGTTCTGCCTTCGAATTTAGAAACATCTGGTGCGTGCCACTCGTAATTATAGGGGCGAAATTCATACGGATCAGAAGCATGTTTCGTGTTCTCTGTATCCATTAAACCGCCTTTTAATATGAAGTGTTGTGCTTTTCCAACTAACACGCCATACATAATAATGTGATCGCCAGCATTCATATCCTGCATAAAAAATTTATGCTTTGCCTGAATATCATCCTGTAAAGTATATTCATGCCCATCATGAATAATCGTTTCTCCTTTTGCCAAATCCTGTAAGGCAACTAACACATTATCGTTCGGGTGAATTTTTAAAATTCTTGTAACCATTTTTAAATTGTTCTTTCTGTATGCAAGTTACTTAATGTTTCTTCTGCTCCAGCGTTTTGTAGTAAATCAACGTAATTTTTTATTGCAGCATTAAAGCCAGGATAGTTGTTTAAGTTTTTATCCCACAAACGCCTGTCGCCTAAAATATTATCAATTGCAGTTTCAGGATTTTGCCAATAATCGTATAAAATTTCGGCAAATTCATCCTGAACAGGATAAGCCTTACCTTTTACATTTGCAATGTAATTTGCGCCGTCTTTTGTTGTGTTCATAAAGATAATATATGCAGAAAGACCAAGTGCAATAAGTGGTGGCACTTCATTTTTTTGACTATAATATTTTCTGATTAATGGCATATTACGCATTTGCATTTTAGAAGTGAAATTTAGCGTAATTGCTTGCCATTTGTGTTCTAAAGATGGGTTACTGAAACGATCGATTACACTTGAAGCAAAATCAACCGCATCTTGATAAGTAATGTCGTCGTTTTCTAAAGAGTGTGCAATTTCTTGTTGCATCAAGTTGGAAACATAGCTAGCAAAAGCCTCATTCGCCATTGCTTCTTTAACGGTATCAAAACCTGCTAAAATGGCTAAGCCACAGCTTAACGTATGTGTTCCGTTCAATAATCGAAGCTTTAACTCTTTAAATTTATTGATAGATGGAACAATAAAAATTCCTTTGTCTGCTTTTTCAAAAGATAGAATTTCCTTCACTTTTGGATTTGATGATTCGATAGCCCAAAGTCTGAAAGGCTCAGCCATAATCATCAACTCATCTTCGTAACCCAATTGCGTTTGAATTGCTTTTTGTTCTGCTGCAGGAAGTTTGCCTGGAACAATGCGATCGACCAAAGATTTGCAAAAGTGATTCGAGGTTTTTAACCATTGTTCGAAATCCCAGCTTAACTTATTTTGAACCGATAATTTTAATAATATATCTTTTAATTTATCTGCATTATCGCTTATTAATTCAGTTGGTACGATAACCATTCCACTTTCTGCCGAACCATTAAAAGCTTTATATCTTTCGTGTAAAAATGCAAGCAATTTACCTGGATAAGATTGAGGTGGATTATCCGTTATTTTGTCTTCACTTAAAACAATTCCAACCTCAGTTGTATTTGAAATTACAATTTGCAAATCAGGATTGTGTGCTGCTTTTAAAATTTCAGGCCAATCTTGTGCTGCTGATAAAACCCGACTGATTGAAGAATTAATTGCATTTTCTTCAACATTTATGCCGTCTTCAATTCCTTTTACACAAAGAGTATAAAGATTATCTTGTTTAGAAAAAGCATCTGCACCGCCTTGAGAAGTAGATTTTACAACTAAAACGCGGCCGTTAAAAACACCGTTTCTATTGGCTTTATCAATAAAATAATCGGGTAAGCCACGAAGTAAAACACCTGTTCCAAATTGAATTACTCTTTCAGGCAATTCTAAAAGTTCTACCGCAGGTACTTTAACATTTTCCCCATTTATGTTTTTTAAATTTTCTCTGCTTAAAATCATTTGTTTTTCATTTTGCCGTCTGCGACGAGTTTTTAATTATTTTGTACTGTTCATGGTTAACCATTTCGGATATTCTTTTTCGATCAGTTTTTGACCCCAGTTGCCATACCACGCATAGCCATTTCGGCGCTCTGGGCTTAAATCTTCAAGTTTGAGTTTTATGGTATTATCGCGATCTCCAAAAATTGGAATGTTCTTGTTCAAATCATAAAAGCGAGCCCAGGAAGTAGCCGTATTATCAGCAACTAAGCCCGATGAGGTTTTTTCTCTATCAAACCTGTAACCTGTAATTTTATAATCTGCGAACCATTTTACGGCTGCAGTAATCGCATTTTTTATCTCTGCTGATGGTTTATTGAAACGCATCAGGAAACGAACAATATTCGCAGATTCACTTGTACTTAATGAGGCGGGTTCGAAAGCCCTCGCTTTGGCTGGAAGTAGAGAATCTTTATCATATTGCGCACCCCAAATTGTTAGATTTCCATTTTGTTTAACCTGTGTTTTCAAAATGCAATCAACTCCTTTTGCAACTGCTTTTTCGGCTTTTTTAATGTAGTTCGCATTTACAACATCAAAATCATTCGATTTTGTGGCGATGTCTTGAAGAATATTTAAAATATTAATCATCGCATCATCGTTGTAGGTAATTTCAGTACGATAAAGAGCCTTATCAGGATAGTATTGCGGCCAGCCACCATTTGGGTATTGTGCAATTAAAATATAGTCTAAACCTTTTTCAGCAGCAGTTAGATAGGCTTTATTGTTCGTTTTTTTATATGCTTTTACCAGGTAAATAACCTCACGACTTGTTGCTTTGTTATCAAAAGTTGCATGCAAATCGGTTGTTGCTTTTATTTTTTCTTTCAGTTCAGGCGTTAAGGTAGCGCCATAGTTCACAACACTTTTATCTTCGAGTTGCTTTGGCCAGCCACCGTTACTTAATTGATAAGCCAGCATTTTATCAGCAACAGAATCTGTTGGCGTTTGTGCATAACAAGACGTTAGTAATATACTTAACGCAAACAAGAGAAATGTTTTTAATCTGTTCATTGTTGTAGTGGATTACTATTTCTTTACAGGAACCTGTTTAATTAACCAGTTTACTAAATCGTTGGTTGCTTTAAAGTTTTCAAGGTCTTTTGGTAGCTTTCTGCCATCGATATATTCATTGTAAAACCAAGGGTCGCCAACAGCGAAAACTGTTCCTTTGCCATATTTTGCAGTAGCAATAACTACATCACCATTATCTGTCAATGCAGAAACAGCAGGCGCTTTTATGGCAATTGTAGAAATCTCTTTGATATAAACTTTCTTCGCTGTTTTGAAAATGCTGTTTCCCGCAGGAATTTTTATTGCACCTTGTTCAAAGTTTAATCCTTGTACTTTATTGCGGCTATCTTCATTAAAATGGATGCCGAAAGTTTCTGGTAAAACATTAAACTTTGTGATTTCGCAATTACCAACATCATTTAATAATAACACTAAAACGCCACCTGCTTTTACCCATTCGCTAATCTGCTTTGCATGTGCAGCATTCATAAAGTTTGGATTTGCAGTTTCCTTTTCTGTATCTGGATCTACAATGATATAAATGTTCGAGCCCTTTAAATTTGTAGTAGTTGGAGCAATTGAAAGTGTTGAGGTTTTAACGCCCGCATCGTTAAAGACTTTTCCAAACAGAGAGAAGCCGTTATTGTCATCCTCATTCCAAAGGTAATGAAAAGGAATTTTATCGCTGGTAGGGCCATTCATATATTCATTATTGAAAAAGTTATCTACTGTTACGGTTAAACCTTTTCCAGGTTTAGGTAAAGCATCGATTTCCATTTCTGCCGCTGCACAAATAAATGAACCAACGCCTTTCGGATCGTTAGTAATTACTTTTTCACTGATGTAATATTCAAAGCTGCCATCACGATATTTAGGTTTTCCACCTAAACCCGAAACAGAAACCGTTTTAGTTAAATTTACTCTTTCATCGCCTGCCGATTCTATAAATTCTTTCTTTAAACCTGCATAGCCTTTATTTGCAGCTACCATAAAAGATTGTGGTAAATAACCTTTTCTAACGCCTTTAGCCAAGCCATAAACAAACATGCTCGATGCAGAGCTCTCTAAATAATTGCCTTTACGCGTTGACATATCCATAATATCGAACCATACGCCAGATTTCGAGTCCTGATACTTTACTGTTGCAATAGCCGTACGATTTAGAATTGCGATTAATTCTGCTTTTTTTGGATGGTTTTTAGGGAAATTATCCAAAACATCAACAAGAGCCATAATGTACCAACCCATTGCTCTGCCCCAAAAATTAGGTGATTTACCAGTCGTTGGGTCTGCCCATTTCTCCAATCTACTTTCATCGTAACCATGATAAAGTAGGCCTGTTTTTGTATCTCTGGAAACTTTTTCCATCAAAATAAACTGATTGGCAATATCATTAAAAGCCGAATCTTTTTTCATTAAGGCTGCATATTCTGCGTAGAAGGGCTCGCCCATATATAAACCATCCAACCACATTTGGTTCGGATAAATTTTCTTGTGCCAAAAACCACCCGCTTTTGTGCGAGGTTGTTGTTGCAACTGATTGTAAAGGTGAGTAGCTGCAGTTAAATACTTCTGTTGCCCCGTAACTTTATAAAGCAATAATAAAGATCGACCATTTTTTATATTATCGATGTTGAAATCTTCGCTTTTGTAAGTTCTAATACTTCCAGTTTTATCAACATAAGCATCCATAGAAGATTGGATGTATTTGAAATAATCGCCATTGCCAGTATTGCGCCAAACCTGTGCGGCACCTTCTAAAACAACGCCCATATCATAACTCCATCTTGGTCCTTTGGCATCTTTAAGAACTGTTGTATCTTGAAACAGGGTTTCCATTGCAGTTAAGGTTAACTGCTCGGATAATTTTTTTTGTGCAAAAACGCCAGTACATAGAACCGTTAAAACAGTTAATATCGAATTGGCTTGTATGATAAATTTTTTCATATTATTTAGAAATCTCTAATGCCGTTTTATTTACTTCCTCACTAAATACAGATGTTTTTTTTGCTTTAGAAACATCCGTGCCACTTACTTTAATGCCCTTAGTTTTTTCGCCACTAATATTAAAAAGCAACTCGCTCCCGTTTTTATATTTTAAGCCATTGATGCTGATGTTTGTGCCATTTTGAACACTTAAAATCGGATTGGTATCTTCAGTAACTACATTAACATTTTTTAGGGAGATGCCAGAGGCTTCTATAATCTCAATTCCTTTTTTCGATTGAATAGTTATATTTTCTAAATGGATATCTTTAATGTTCATCTCAGGTAATCCTCTAAAAAATATTGCCTTTTCGGCGCCATTGGCAACTACATTTTTAATGTGCATATTTTTAAATTGAGGTGTTGCTTCTGTAACAGGTACCGTTATCGTTTTTATAGCCTCTCTTTTTTCACCAGCTAATGGAACTGGATCTACAGCTGCATAGTACATGTCAAATAGAATAGCTTCACCTGGAATATCGATCATATTAATATTATTTACATAAATATTTTCGACTACACCACCACGACCGCGGGTTGTTTTAAAGCGTAAACCAATATCAGTACCAATAAAAGAGCAATCGTAAACCCAAATATTTCTTGCGCCACCACTCATTTCGCTTCCAATTACGAAGCCACCATGCGCATGGTAAACAACATTATTTCTGATGATCACATTCTCTGTTGGCATACCTCGTTTTCGGCCAGACTCGTCTCTGCCCGATTTAATGCAGATCCCATCATCGCCAACATCGAACGTGCTGCCTTCTATTAATACATTTTTGCAAGATTCTACATCTACACCATCCCCGTTTTGTGCAAACCATGGGTTTTTAACCTGTAGATTTCTCAAAGTTAAATCCTCGCACATTAGTGGATGCAAGTTCCATGCGGGCGAGTTTTGAAAAGTAACACCCTCTAAAAGAACTTTTTTACAGCTGGTTAGAACCAATAAGTTTGGTCTTAAGAAATCTTTAATATCTTCATAATCAGCAGCTGTTTTGCCTGATACAATAACGCCTGCGTTTTTGGTTTTAGAACCTTTTACAGTTTTTGCAGATGGATACCATAATTTGCCGTCTTCACTAACTATCCCGCCACCAGAAACCAATTTCTTCCATTGTGTTTCAGTAAGTTTATCTTTTTTAACCATGCGCCAAGCGCCGCCGTTTCCATCTATAATGCCTGAACCTGTAATGGCTATGTTTTCGAGATTAGTTCCAGAAATAGGACTTTGATTGCGCCAGGCTGGCTGGCCTTCCCAGTTGCCTTCTACTAGTTTATATTGATTGAAATCATCAGTGAATTGAAGGATCGCATCGCGTTTTAAATGTAAGTTAACATTGCTTTTTAATTCAATAGGGCCAGTTAACCATAAACCCGATGGGATTAATACAACACCACCACCTTTTTGACTAACCGTTGCAATTGTTTTATTTATGCTAACTGTGTTTAAAGTTACGCCATCGCCTTTGGCACCGAAATTAACAATGCTTGTAGTATCTTTTTTAAATGTAACCTGCTTAATTACTGGTAAAGTTTGACTTCTTACCATCGAAACACTTACAGAGAGTAAAATTAGAGAGGCTAAAGCTGCTTTACGGGGGTGTAAACGACCTATTAAATGTTTCATTAGTTGCTACGTTAAATTATACTTGGTTATTGTAAAACAAGTGTACGGTCTTTAACGGTAAAATAGAAGAAAAATCTATGCAATCGTTGCCAAAGAAAAAGGCTGTTTCAGAAGTGTTTCTTGTGTTAACCATTTGTTAATTAGCTGTTTATGGTTTTATTTTCCTTCTGGATTCCATCCACGGAAAACGTTTTCCAAAGTGTAGGCTTTATACTCATCATTTGTTAACTGATGCGACCACTTAACTCTTTTCTGACTATTAGCACCTTTGCCAGTACTTTTATATTCAGCATAATAAGCAGTTTGCTCGTTGCTTTCTTTACTCCAATTATTCCATCCTTCAGCATAGATAAGATCAGGCAGTTCGCAATTCAGGTAAACAACTTTCGCATACGGTCGCCATGGCCTGCCCAGGTAGAAACTACTAGCAGGTGCATCACCTTTTATTTTGCAATTGTTTAGCACGTAACCAAATTTCGTTGTATCTGCTGTTGATGCAGCTGTAATATAACCTGCTTTTTTACAGTAAAGTGTACAATTCTCAAACCAGGCAGTTGAAGCACCAAATATAAAATCTACCGTGCCCTCTATATAACAGTTTTTGTAGTATTGGCGATTATTACTTCCGTAAGTATAAAGTGTATCCTGAAAGCCTAAAAACCTGCAATTATTAAAGATTAGTTTGTCGCCTCCAGCCCAAACTGCAACAGCTTGTCCAACAGGGCCCGAGGAGTTTTCGAAAGTTAGGTTTTCTGCAGAAAAGCCCTCGCCATAAATGTAAAAGCTCGATGAACCAGATGTGCCTTTCTCTTCGCCAAAAATATTTTTCTTTTGGTTGTAGTCATCATACGTTAAAATGGTTTTATATAAATCTTCTCCAATAAACTTTACGTTCTTTTTTGAAGCAGCTAAAATCAATTTCTCTTTATAAATACCTTTCTTAATAAAAATTGTAGTGGTTTTGTTTCTAAAATCGGGTACAGCATTAATGGCCTCCTGAACAGTTTTAAAGTTTCCGCTACCGTCGGCACTAACTATAAAATCGGGTTTAATTTCTAATGCATTAGCCGTTAGGCAAATTGTTAGCAGAAATAAAAAGAATGAAATTTTCATATAAGAATTTGGTTAGAAGAAAATAAAATCGGCTGCGAGTTTTTTAATGTTAAACGCAGCCGTGTTTTAATAATATATGATGAACAATTTTAAACATAAAACTTGATGCTAAATATATTATTGAAAAATTAAACATCGCAAACGATAACGGGAACGATTGCACAATAAAGATTGTAATAAATTTAAAAATGGAGTAACCTTGTTGTAACGAATGTGATTAGTTGATAGTTGGATTTTTAAAATCATTACCATGAATAAAAATAGAAGATTTACTTTAATCGGCTTTTGCTTCTTGTGTTTTCTTTCACTATCAGCCTTCTTATTTAAGTCAAGGCCAGTTCATGTTTATCTGATCGGTGATTCTACCGTTGCTGATTACACTCAGGAATCTGATTACCTCCAAAAGAAATATCCCATTACAGGTTGGGGTCAGGTTTTTCAACAATTTCTATATCGCGATAGCCTTAAAAAATTAAATAGATTAATAAAGAGTGATACGGTGCTTGTTATAGATAAAGCTAAAGGCGGTAGAAGTACCAGAACTTTTTTCGAAGAGGGAAGATGGCAAGAGGTTAAAAGTGCTTTGCATAAAAATGATTTGGTTTTAATTCAGTTTGGTCATAATGATGCGGCAAAAGATAAGGCCGAACGATATGTAGATATACCAGGCTATAAAAATTTCCTTCGAATGTATGTTAAAGAAAGTCGGGATAAGGGAGCCTTCCCAGTTTTAATCACTCCAGTTACACGTAACTACCCTTGGAAAGATGGCGTTTTAGGAAGTGCCCATGGTGATTATCCGCAAGCGGTAAAAGATGTTGCAAACGAACTAAATGTTCCTGTTATTGATTTAACTACACTTTCTGCAACATTTTTTACTCAAAAAGGTCAAGACTTTGTTTCTAAAAACTATTTTATGAACCTCGATTCTGGCAAATACGAAGCTTATCCGAAAGGACAGAAAGATAATACACATTTTCAGCCCGAAGGCGCTAAAGCCGTTGCCAGGTTAGTTTATTTAAGTTTGATAGAACTTAATAAAAAGAAATAAATCGCCCGAGTTTTTGCCGACCCAGGCGAAATGTTATCGAATATTATCCTACCATAGTTCTCGAAGTGATTGCAATTCTATTCCATGCATTAATGGTTACTATTGCGATAATTATTTGAGCCAAATAATGCTCATCAAAAAGATTTGCTGCTTTTTGGTAAGTAGCATCAGAAACGTGATTTGTAATTAAGGTTACTTCTTCTGTTAATGTTAAAATCGCTTGCTCTTCTTCTGTATAAAGATTTGTTTCCTTCCAGGCATTTAATAAGTAAATTCTTTGCTCGGTTTCGCCTAACTTACGGGCATCGGTACTGTGCATATTTATGCAAAATGCGCAACCGTTAATTTGTGATGCTCTTAATTTAATTAACTCTTTATGAGTAGGAGTTAAGGAACTTGAAGCTAAATATTTTTCTAAGGCATACATAGCCTGGTAAGCTGCAGGCTCAATTTTTTGAATGTCAATTCTACTTTCCATGTTTTTGTTTTTTATTTGCGATGTAAAGTTCCGCATTCAGAAACTTAAAAAACTTAATGTAGTTTAAGAAAGTAAATCTCTAGAGTTTAATTGTTTTTGCTCATAGTTAGTTCTTTCACTAGCACATTATTTTAATAAATGATTTTTGTTTAGAATAAGTTATAAATGAAATTTATATATTTGAAATTATAAATCAATTTTACCTATATGACTTTAGTTCAACTTGAATATATTGTGGCCGTAGATACTTATAGAAGTTTTGTAACTGCTGCTGATAAGTGTTTTGTAACGCAGCCAACGTTAAGTATGCAGGTGCAAAAACTCGAAGAATTATTAAGTGTAAAAATATTCGATAGAAGCAAACAACCTGTAAGCCCAACAGAAATTGGTTCACAAATTATAGCGCAGGCAAGAGTTATTTTACAAGAAAGCGGAAAAGTAAAAGAGCTGATCAATAGCCAGCAACAAGATGTTTTAGGTGAATTAAGAATTGGCGTTATTCCAACAGTAGCGCCATATTTACTGCCTGAAGTGATATCAGCAATGCTCGAAAAATATCCAGAATTAAAGCTGTTGATTTGGGAATATACTACCGAAGATATTATTCAGCATTTAAAAACAGGCGTTTTAGATTGCGGTATTTTAGCTACGCCATTAACTGACCCGAATATTATCGAAATGCCAATGTATTACGAAAACTTTGTAAGTTACATTAGCAAAAACAGTAAGCTTTATAAAAAGAAGGCAGTTGATGCGGAAGATTTAAACGACGAAAACATTTGGCTTTTAAACGAAGGTCATTGCATGCGAAACCAGGTTTTAAATATTTGTCGTTCTACCAAGAATAACAGATTACAAGGCCTTGAATACAATACAGGTAGCGTAGAAACTTTGGTAAGAATGGTCGATTTAAACGGTGGCGCTACTTTATTACCAGAACTTGCCATTGCCGAATTAAATGCAAAACAAACAAATAAAATAAGGCATTTTAAATCACCTGAGCCTGTTCGCGAAATTAGTTTGGTAACACATAAAAACTTCATCAAAAAAAGAATGCTAAATGCATTAAAAGATGAAATCTTAGAAATTATTCCGAAAGCAATGAAGCAGAGAAAGAAAAAGGACGTGGTCGGTATTTAGTTGCTTATCAAATCAGAATTGATTTTTTCGCTGTCTTTTCCAACATGATCAGCTAGTTTATAACTTTCACTTTGTGGATTTTTATCCTCCATAAAAATTAAAATTATAAGGGAAATTATTGGAATAAAGAAGGATATAAAAAACCAGAACCAAAAATTTCGTCCTGTTCTTTTGGCCAGAAATCCAGCCAAAAGTTGCGGAGATAGTAAAAGACAAATTACAATACTCCCAACTATTATTTCTGGCATTGTATTTAACTTTATTAAAGCTACTAATTAACCTTTTCAGGTTTAATTAATAAGCCATTAATGTCGCCTTCAACCTCTTCTTCTTCCCCTTTTTTCTTTTTCTTGTTGCTTTTCCCACTCAAACGTTCTTCGATAATTTTATCGTACTTAGTTTGTTGGTCGCCTTTTAAAACCTCACGGATCCCTTTAGAAGTTTGGTTTTGAAGTTTATAATATTTGTCGGCATCATCCTCTCTAGAGTTGCCAGCTTGTTGTCTCTTCACCAAATCTGCCTGTTCTTTAGCTTGATTAAAAGTTAAGCTATAAATAATACTTTTTTGAGTATCATTTAACTTTAACTTTTTATCTAAATCTTCTACATTTTTCTTGGCAATTTCAGTAGGAGTAGGCACTTTATTTTGTTGTGCAGTAGCTAAGCTGTTTATGCCTATAACAATTAAGAATAAAAATATAACCTTTTTCATTTGTATAAATAATATATGCGAAGGTATTAATTAATAAGAAAGCCTGCAAATTTGAGTTTGCAGGCTTTAATTATCTTGTTTTATGGTTAATTACAATGCTTTTTTATAAAGCTCTGCAACTGCATCCCAGTTAACTGCATTCCAAATTGCCGCTAAATAATCAGGGCGTTTGTTTTGGTATTTTAAGTAGTAAGCATGTTCCCAAACATCGATACCGAATATTGGAGTACCTTTTACTTCAGCTACATCCATTAAAGGGTTATCTTGGTTTGGAGTAGAAGAAACCTGAAGTTTTTTATCAGCACCAACTGATAACCAAGCCCAACCAGAACCAAAACGAGTTGCACCAGCTTCTTGCATTTTAGTTTTTAAATCAGCAAAAGAACCAAAAGCAGCATTAATTGCTTTAGCTAAATCGCCTGTCGGCTCGCCACCTTTGTTCGGACCTAAAACGTTCCAGAATAAAGAATGGTTATAGTGACCACCACCATTATTTCTAACAGCAGCTGGGTATTTAGAAATGTTTTTTACAATTTCTTCGATGCTTAAATTAGCCTCAGGCTTACCTTCAACAGCTTTATTTAAGTTAGTAACATAAGCTTGATGATGTTTGTCATGGTGGATTTCCATGGTCATTTTATCAATATGCGGTTCTAATGCATCGGTTGCGTAATGTAACGCAGGTAATTCAAAAGCCATAATATTTATATGTTTAAAGTTTAAAAAATGTTTCTTGAAGCAAATATAACATTCAAAGGTTAAGTTTTGTTCATGTTATTATCATCAAATGTTTTTGTTATGTACACACAGTTAATAGTAAGTGACTAATAATTTGTGTTATCGCTTCCTGGCAAAGAAATTTTTCATTAACGCAGCACATTCATCAGCTAAAATACCGCCCTTAAGTTCAGTTTTTGGATGTAATAAATTAGCACCTTTCGATAAAAAACCTCTTTTTTCTTCGCGTGCACCATAAACTATTCTGCTAATCTGAGTCCAGTAACTGGCACCAGCGCACATTACACAAGGCTCAATGGTAACGTACAAAGTACAATCCGTTAAATATTTTCCGCCAATGGTTTGGCTAGCCGAGGTAAAAGCCTGCATTTCCGCATGTGCTGTAACATCATTAAAGCGTTCTGTTAAATTATACCCGCGGCCAATAATTCTGTTTTTAGAAACTACAATTGCGCCAATCGGAATTTCATCCTCAGCCATTGCTTTTTGTGCTTCAGCCAAAGCCAGTTTCATATAATGAATATCCTCCGCGTCTTTATCTTTATTCTCGAAATCGTAAAAACTCATACACAAAGGTAAATTTATAACTGATTTTTGAAGTGCCTCATTTTAATTAGAAAAGCAAATGTCATGCAATTCCGAATCAGCAGTCCCGCCTTACACTTTACTGCGTGCTCGTTTCAGTCGGGTTTAGCATCGAAATGCCTGCAAAACTATTTAAGTTAGCCCCCGCAATAAGCAAATTAAATAAGCTTGCTCCCGTTCGGTACTTTGCCCTGAACTGTAGATAAAACAATATCTCCATTTTCATCAGCAAAGCCAGTTACTAAAAATTCTGACATAAACTTACCAATTTGCTTTTTTGGAAAGTTAACCACGCCAATAATCTGTTTACCAGGTAACTCTTCTTTTGTATATAGCTTTGTAATTTGTGCGCTGCTTGTTTTTACTCCGAACTCACCAAAATCTACTTTTAATTTGTAGGCAGGTTTTTTAGCTTCAGGGAAATCAAAAACTTCTAAAATTGTTCCAGCACGCAATTCTACTTTTTCAAAATCGTTCCAGGTTATTTCTTCCATAATTATAATTTTGGCTAATTTATAAAATTTAGAATAGCAACTTCAACGATTTTGTAACGATTTAAAGCGCAGGAAGGCCAAAGCTCTAATCCTGATTTAGGTATCAATTGGGAAAATAATTACCCGCCGAAACTGAATATTCGCCGTTTATTATTGTGAACAAGGCCCATCAGGAATTTCCTTGCTAATTTTGATGACTTTAGTAACTACCAGTGTCGAATCAAAATCTGCTGCAACTGTTGCTGTATCAGATTTGGCAAAATACCCTTGCAATTCGACATAAACGGGTTCGTAAGGCTTTTCGAAATTTAAGTTGCTGTAAGAAAGCTCTAAATTTTTAACACTATCTACTACCCAGTATTCTCTACCATCTTCGCACAAAGTAAACGATTTCATTTCAGGACCGAAGCTATAAAGGCCTTTAACAGTTTTAAGGTTACTGCTTTCTACGCTTTTATCGGCTCTGTTACAAGCGGTAAGGGCCACACCAAATAGCATAACGAATACGATTGCTTGTTTAAATGATTTCATGTTTTATAGTGTTTGATTAATCTGATCTATCTTTTTAACGCTTAAATTAGATGACAAAGCAGATGCCAAAAATGAGAAAATACCAACAGTTACAAAAACTAAAATGAAATCTTTCCACTTTAAGCCTATGGGATAGGAACTTATAAGTGTATCATCTCCCATTTTAATTAGACCATAATTGTGTTGTAAAAAGTAAAATACCAATCCAATACCTAATCCCAGTACACACCCCGACATGGTAATCATCATGCCTTCTAAAAGAAATATTCGTTTTATTAGTTTTTTACTGGCTCCTAAACTGCTTAGAATAGCAATATCTTTTACCTTATCAATTACAAGCATGGTTAAAGAGCCAATAATATTAAATATAGCAATAATTAAGATAAATGTTAGAATGATATATACCGCCCATTTCTCAGTATTTAAAATATGGTAAAGTGATCTGTTTTGCTCTGCCCTGTTTCTCACTTCGAAGGCTGATCCCGCTTTTTCTGCAACTTCCTGTTGAAATTTATCGATATCAGTGCCTGGCTGTAAGTTTATCTCTATCGACGAAACATTTTTATCTTCTCCCAAAAGTTCCCTGGCAAAATCAAGCGGTACAATAATTCCGTTATCAAACTCTTGCTGAATTTCGAAAACACCACTAACACGAATGCTTTTGTTTGTAAAATCATCAGCTGGGTTTATCGTATTTACAGCAATACTTTTTTTGGGAGAGAAAATCTCTAACTCCGTAAACGGATCGACTGTGTTTACAGCTAAGTAGGTTTGCAAGGCAGAACCAATTACCGAGCTGTAACCACTTTTATTGCTTAATACAAACCTGCCTTCCAGTAAAGTGCTATCAAGCTTGGGGTTTTTTAAGTAATCGTAGCTTACCCCTTTAACCATACCTACAGCCTGTTTATTGTTATACTTTAATAAAGCATTTTCTTGTAAAACCTCTGTTAAAGAATAAACACTTTTGTTCTTTTTTAGCTCTTTAAAATAATCAGTATGCGGATTAAAAGTTTTACCCTTAGCAGGAAGAATAACTAGTTCGGGCGTAACGGTGTTAAACATGTTTAGTATCGTTACCTCAAGGCCGTTAAAAATCGATAGAATGATAATTAAAGCTGCGCTTCCTACCATAACCCCAACCATAGATATGCCTGATATCAGATTAATTGCATTTGTTGTTTTTTTTGCAAACAAATATCTCTTGGCAATATAAAATGGTGTATTCACTTAAGTTAAATATAAAGAAAAAGGAAGCAGGTTTTTAACTTATACAGCTAAAAGAATGGATTGTTTTGTTTTTCCGAACCAATCGTGGTCGATGGACCATGGCCAGGATAAACTTCACAATCATCGGGTAAGGTGAAAATTTTAGTTTCGATGTTGTTAATTAGTTGCTGATGATTTCCTCCAGGTAAATCGGTACGGCCAATACTTCTGTAAAACAAAACATCGCCGCCGATTAAAAATTTATCAGCTTTACTATAAAAACATAAATGTGCAGGCGAATGACCAGGTGCAAAAATTAAATCTAGAGAACTGTTTCCGAAAAATATGGTTCCAGGTTCTTCTAAAAATGTATCTGGTTCGGGCGAAAGTTCGTAGTGTGAAAATCCCATTTGAGGTGCGTAACCAGGCACAGCTTGTAAAATCGGAAGTTCGCCGATATGGAACTGAGGCTTTAATCCCCAGGTATCAAAAACAAATTTATTGCCGAAAACATGATCTAAGTGACAATGAGTATTTAATAGCAAAACAGGTTTAAGCGTTTTTTCCTTAATAAAATTCGCAAGCTCATTTTGTTCCGATCCATCATACATTCCAGGATCAATAATTACGCATTCACTCGTTTCATCATATAAAACGTATGTATTTTCACTATAAGCGTTAAAGGTGAATATTTTTATATTAATCATGATTTAGTAAATAGGATGGGCGAAGTTAATTCTTCCATTTAAAGGTAGATATCATTTTATCGATATCTTTTTTAATAAATTTTACAACGGGTTCTATGGAGTCGTATTGCGGGCGCTCATTAAAATATAATGCACCTCTAAAATAGTGTTTTGCACTATCTGTTAAAAAAAACTGCACAGATGATGCGGTATTACCTTCAATTGCGTAATAAATGCCGTAAATTTTCCGATCTGGATAGTTAATTAATTTCTGGTCGATTGCGCTTGCTTTTATAGTGTGTTTAAAGGCTAGTTTTCTGGCATCTTCGACCATTTCATCATAAGCAGCCCGATTAGTTACATCATAATAAGTTAAGTGTAAATAGGCATTAAATTGAGTGAAATGCATATTAAACCAATCTTTTTTTACATTTCTGCCCTCATCGGCTTCCATGTTTGCGTAAACAGGATACTCGAAACTAAAAGGAGCACTTCCATCAAACTGCTGATATTTTTTTTCTGGATAAATAATGCGGAAATAACCTTTTGGTTTTGGACTGTACTCGTTGTTTTGACAAGCAGTCATAAACAAAGGCAGAATCAGCGGAAGAAAAAATAGATATTTAGATTTCATGTAATTCTGCTTTAATTGTATTGAAATAACGGAAACTAACGTACATTATTCCAAATACACCAGGCTTTTTCTGCTTGCTTGTATAACATTTCCAATCCATTTTTAATAACAGCCCCTTGTGCGGCCGCTTTCGCTAAAAAAGTAGTTTCTAGTGGATTGTAAACTAAATCGTAAGCAAGATATTCTGCATTTAACAAAGAATAATCAATAGCAGGATAAGTATCAACATTTGGCGACATACCTAATGGCGTTGTATTGATTAATAATTTATGCGATTTTAAAATTTCAGGTGTAATTTCTTCGTATAGCATCGCTCCAGATATTGCTTTTCGAACAACAATCTGGTATTCGATGTTTAACTTTTCAAGCACGTACTTAACTGCCTTTGCCGCACCGCCATCGCCAAAAACTAAAGCTTTTTGATGTTCGGGTGTCAATAAAGGTTTCAACGATGCTTCAAACCCAAAAGCATCCGTATTGAAGCCTTTCATATAAGTATCGCCTTCAAAACTTCTGACACAAATACAGTTTACTGCACCAATTTTTTCGGCAGCTTCTTCAATATCATTTAAAAAAGGTAAAACAGCTACTTTATGCGGAATAGTTACGTTTAGTCCGACAATTGAAGGGTTTTGAGCCAGCAAATCTGGTAAGGAATCAATGTCTTCAATAGGGAAAAGTTCGTATTGATGATTGCTTATACCTTCGTTTTGAAACTTTTCAGTAAAGTATTTTTTAGAGAAAGAATGAGAAAGCGGATAACCGATTAAGCCGTAAGTTTTCATTATTAAATAATTTACGTTATAGCAAGGCACGCAGCAGCCTTAATGCGATAAAGAATAACCCAAATTATTAGATTGCTGCGTGTCTCGAAAAAACGAGATTTCCTATTTTCCTAAATTAAGGAAATGATCGAAAGTGTCACCTCTTAAGCCCAAACGAATGGTTTCTAAAGGAATAACTTCTGCAGGCGCAATGTTGCCAAGGTTTACGTTAGTTCCAATTAATTTGATAAACCAAACTTGTTGCTCTTTTTGAGGTGCTTCCCAAATAATGGTTTCTTCAGGGATTTGAGTTAAAATTTCATCAACTAATCCTTCCCTAACTTCACCACTACCACGGTAAATACCAACATTTCCGCCTTCGCGAGCTTCGGCAATTACTTTCCAAGAACCTGCTTCAAGCTCTGCTTTCATTAATTTGATCCATTTGTATGGGGCAAATATTTTAGCAGCATCTTTACTTCCAACCTCTGAAATTACAGTAACTTGTTTAGCAAGTTCGCTGATGTAATTACATTTTAAGTCGTGCTCAATTTCGATAGAACCATCAGAAACTTCTGCGTATTCCATTCCGTATTGGTCTAAAACACGCTGATAATCTGAAAACTGATTACGAATTATGAATGCTTCGAAAAGTGTTCCGCCAAAATAGGTTGGAATACCAGCACTTTTATATAACGCTAATTTTTCTTTTAAGTTTGGGGTAACGTGTGAGGTAGCCCAGCCTAATTTTACAATATCTGTATGTACGCCAGCAACTTCAATAAAATCTTCTACCTGACGAAGGCTTAATCCCTTATCCATAACCATTGTTAAGCCTTTTTGGCGTGGTTTAGCTGGACGTTCGGGAACGTTTAATAATGGGTAATTCATATGTGTACAAAAGTGGAAAAAATTTTGAGAATTATATGTCAAAATTTTCTCACATGCTTTTTACCTGATGTAACGGTTTATAACGTTTATAATTGCACTATTATCTTGTAGTTGTGGCAAGTATTCGAAAAGAATATAATGCTTATCTGGATCGGTTGTTAAAGCGGTTTCCAAATAGCCTAAAGCATCAGCGTAATGGCCTAATGCAAATAAATAAGCCACCATTCGGTAATATAGCTCTGCAGCTTCTGGGTTGTTTTTTATCGCCTCGGCCATGGTTTCCGATGCTTCTAAAAGTTTTCCTTGCTCATATAGAACCGTACTAAAGTCTAACCATGCTTCAATATCTAGAGGATTATATTCCAAAACTTTATCGTAAGCCGCAATAGATTCCTCAATTTGATTCAATTTATAATGAGCATCTGCCATTGCAAACCAAAAATCTGGATTCTCGGCTTCTAAATCGATTGCCTTTTTATAAAAATGTAAAGATTCAAAATAACGTTCTTCGTGGTTTAATGTTACACCAATGCCAAACCATGCATCGGCCATTTTAGGGTCCATTTTAACCGATTTCTTGTAATAAGAACGGGCTTCATCCATTTTTTCAAGCTTTTCAAAGCACTCACCAATTGCACAATAGGTATCGGCATTCGGTTGTTCGTACTCGAAAGTTTGTTTGTAAACATCAATAGCTTCCTCGTATTTATCTAGCTGAACTAAAGCGTTGCCTTTATTAAAATAGGCAGAACTGAAATCTTCCTTAATTAAAATCGCATAATCGTATGCATCAATTGCTTTTTCGAAAAGATTAAGTTTATGGAAACTGTTGCCTAAATTGTACCATGCAGCATAAGAATACGGATCGGTATCGATATACTGTTGATAAAATTTAATGCTTTCTTCCTGTTTATCTAAAACATCATAGCAAAAAGCCAGTTCGTATAAACCATCCTGGTTTTCCATGTTTTGCTCTAAGCTTAACTTAATGTACGTAATAGCGCTTTCGTAATCAGACATGCTTTGATACACATAAGCAATCTGAAGCAAGATTTCGTCAGTGTTTTCTGCTAAACCTAAAGCCTTTTCATAATTTTCGAGTGCCTCGCTATATCGTTCTGTATTTTGGTAAATATTGCCGCGAAGTAAATAAATATCTGCTTCAGAAGGCTCTAACAGCTCGGCCTTTTGCAACGCTAAAAATGCTTGTTCGTTATTGTTCGTTAAAATAAATAAATGCGCTTGTTTAATTAAAAATACCGTTGCGTACGGGTGTTGACTAACAGCATAATCTACAACCTGCAAAGCTTTAACGGGATCATTTTTTTCAATGTAAAAATCTACAATGTATTCAAAAGCGCCTGCATCGAAAAAGTATTGGTCCTTATTGCGGATCATTTCCTCGTAACGTTCAACTGAACGTTGTGCATCTTCGTTGGATTCAAAAAAGAATTCTTCTTCCATATAATATACTATTAAAGAACCGTGCTAATAAGTAGAAAAACACATTATAAGTTTACAATATTTACCAATGTTGTTTTAAAAAAATTATTAACATTGAAATTGTTTTTCGATGTAAATCATTGAAAACTAACAGTATCAATTATTTTCGAGTGTGTGAATAATCAATGCTTTTTTTCTTCATCGCGGTTCCTTTTCCCTTCTTTCACAAAAATAACATAAATTTATTTGATTAATGGTAATTATGAAGTCATGAAAAGAATAGTCGTTTTAGCACTTATTTGTGTTGTTTTTGGTAATAAGCTGAGGGCGCAAAGCACAGAAGAAGACGCTGTAAAAATAGCAGTTAATAATCTTTTTAATGGGATGAAAAACGGCGATAGCACCTTATCAAGATCTGCTTTTGCCAATGGCGGGATATTGCAAACCATTGTTAATAAAGATGGAAAAAATATTGTTCAGGGCGAGCCAGTTCTAGATTTTTTAAAGTTTATAGGTTCGCCCCACCCACAGAAATACGATGAACGCATTGTGTTTACAAAAATTTTAATTGATGGACCGTTGGCCAGCGTTTGGACAGATTACAAGTTTTATATTGATGAAAAATTTAGCCATTGTGGTGTAAACTCTTTTCAGCTGGTAAAGGGAGAAAAAGGTTGGCAAATTGTTTATATCATCGATACTAGAAGAAAAGATAATTGTAAATCTTAGATTTGATTTATTAATAATTAGAGCATATTAAATATTTATGAGAGCAGATATTCAATCCATATTAAAAAGACTAGGAATAGAGCCCAATAACGCTGCTTATAGTACAGGTAGCGAATGGGGTGGTCATTCGGGTTCAAATTCAATTGATAGTTTTTCGCCTGTTGATGGTGAAAAAATTGCATCAGTAAAAGTGGCAAGCCAGGCTGATTATGAAACTGTAATTGCAAACGCACAAGAAGCCTTTATTTTCTGGAGAACAGTTCCATCGCCAAAAAGAGGGGAGATTGTCCGCCAGTTTGGCGATGCTTTACGCCAAAATAAAGAAGCTTTAGGTACATTGGTTTCTTATGAAATGGGTAAAAGTTTGCAAGAGGGATTTGGCGAAGTTCAGGAAATGATCGATATCTGCGATTTTGCAGTTGGATTATCGCGACAGCTTTATGGTTTAACCATGCATAGCGAACGCCCAAGTCACCGAATGTACGAGCAGTGGCACCCACTTGGTATTGTAGGTATAATTTCTGCATTTAATTTTCCAGTAGCAGTATGGAGCTGGAATGCGGCTTTAGCTTGGGTTTGTGGTAATGTTTGTATCTGGAAACCATCAGAAAAAACACCATTAACAGGTATCGCTTGTCAAAAAATAATTGCTGATGTTTTAAAAACAAATGATATTCCTGAAGGCGTATCGAGTTTAATTATCGGAGATAGAGTGATCGGTGAAATGATGACAAACGATGGTCGCGTGCCATTAATCTCAGCTACAGGTTCTACCAGAATGGGTAAAGCTGTAGGTGCTGCAGTTGGTGCTCGTTTGGGTAAAAGTTTATTAGAGCTTGGAGGAAATAATGCCATAATTATTTCTGAGCATGCTGATTTAGATATGAGTTTAATTGGTGCAGTTTTTGGTGCCGTTGGTACTGCCGGACAACGTTGCACATCGACGAGAAGACTAATTATTCATGAAAGTGTTTACGATGCTTTTACTGCAAAGCTGGTAAAAGCTTATGGTCAGTTAAGAATTGGCGATCCACTCGATCAGCATAATCATGTGGGTCCATTGATCGACACCGATGCTGTAGCCGCTTATCTAAATTCTATAGAAAAATGTAAAGCTGAAGGCGGTAATTTTGTAGTTGATGGTGGTGTTTTAGAAGGAGAAAATTATAGTAGTGGTTGTTATGTTAAACCTTGTATTGCCGAGGTTAAAAACGATTATAAAATTGTTCAGCATGAAACATTCGCACCGATATTATATTTAATTAAGTACAAAACTTTAGATGAAGCCATTGCCTTACAAAATGGCGTTCCTCAGGGTTTATCATCAGCAATAATGACCCTTAACTTGAGAGAGGCAGAACAATTCCTTTCTTTTCAGGGGTCTGACTGTGGTATTGCAAACGTAAATATTGGCACATCGGGTGCCGAAATTGGTGGTGCTTTTGGTGGAGAGAAAGAAACTGGTGGCGGTAGAGAAAGCGGTTCGGATGCCTGGAGAGCATACATGCGCAGACAAACAAATACGATAAATTATTCGCACACTTTGCCACTGGCGCAAGGAATAAAGTTTGATCTGTAAAGCAAATAAAATTGTGATTATGAGATACGAGGCAATCTTCTATCCGTAGGATTGCTTCAAGTTTCGTAATGCTGAAAATGAATAAATTAAAATGGAAAATATAGCTGGAAAAAACGCTTTAATAACTGGAGCTGGAAAAGGGATTGGAAAAGCAATTGCCATCGCGTTAGCTAAAGAGGGCGTAAACGTAGGTTTATTGGCAAGAACACAAAGTGATTTAGATAAACTGGCATTAGAATTAAAAGAATTTGGTGTAAAAATAAGTACAGTTACTGCAGATGTTAGCGATATAAATTCAATAAATGTAGCAGTAGAAAAAGTTCAGTCGGAGTTGGGTTTTATTGATATTCTGATCAATAATGCAGGTATTGGTAAGTTTGCTAAATTTTTAGAATTGGAGCCAAACGCATGGGAAGAAATCATTAAAATTAACTTGCTTGGACCATATTACGTTACCAGAGCTGTTGTTCCGCAAATGATTCAAAATCAAACTGGTGATATTATTAACATTTCCAGTTCTTCGGCCTTAAGTCCAGGGGCAGTAACAAGTGCTTATTCTGCATCTAAAGCAGGTTTAATTGCAATGTCTACTTCTTTGATGCAGGAAATGCGTAAACATAATATTCGCGTAACCTCATTAACGCCGAGTACAACAGCAACAGATATGGCAATTGAATTAAAACTTACTGATGGCAATCCTGATAAGGTAATGCAACCAGAAGATTTAGCCGAACTTATTGTTTCTCAATTAAAATTAAGTAGAAGAGTTTTTGTAAAAGACGCAGGTCTTTGGTCTACAAACCCATAATGTAAAAACGGCAGTAGAATCGCTCTGCTGCCGTTTATCATTAACTAAAAATAAACTATGTATGTAGATTATTAGAAAAGTTTTTCTAATAAGTCGATTTTTAAATCATCGTAACGAGATAAGTTGTTTGCATAAAATGCTTTTGGTGCAACCCTAATGCTTGTGCTTGCTGCGGCAAATTCATCCATTTTCATTTTAGCCTCGCTACCTAAGCTTGCAGTATGATTTTCGGTAGTTCCCTCTAAATTTAATATCGAACCATCTTGAGCAGTTGTGTTTAAATTAACGGTATTTGCATTAATATCTGCCGATGCTTTATCTTTCAAAATAATTTCAAGGTTTAACAAATTGAATTTTCCAGCAGTTGTAACACTGGAAGTGTTTGAAGCTTCGATAGATGTAAGATTGTTTATGTGAGCAATAACAGTCAATGCATCCTTAGAAAAAGAACTGATGCGAAGCTCAGAACCTTGTTGTTGTACGAGTGCATTGCTCGAATAATATTTATCGAAAACTTCGATACTTTCCTTAGCATCCTGAACGATTATAAGTTTTACATTTCCGCTAACTGCGATTTTGGTTATATTTTTAACCTGAGTTAAAGCAGTATAGCTAGAATTATTTTCAGTTGCGTTTGCTACTAATGTTGCGCTGCTTAAAGTAACCATTACTAATGCTGCTGCGAATAAATTTTTGATAGAATTTTTCATGACCTTAATATTTTATATGTTATAATTTCTTTTTTAAATCCCTAATTGTTAGGTTGTTTTGAATATAAGACGGCAATAGTTAGGAAACGTTTCAGCAGAAAATGCTGTATTATACCACAACGGTGATATCATAGACGAACGCCCGTAATATCTATACGAAAAAGAAATAAAATTTTGTAACCTCGACGAATACCAATCGGTGATTGAAGTAAAATCGTTCTTTAACATGACCAGGCTTCAAAAGCCTGTTGTTATGTAACAATAATGTTTTTGTTAAATAATGTTAACAGTTTTTAAACTAAGATATTAGTTTTTATATTCGGTACAGAAACTAATCCTATCTATGAAACGAATATTACTCTCAGCGTGCTTTCTAATTTTTTGTTTTCTATCGGCAAAAGCACAAAATCTACACGGTATTAAAGGTCGTGTTATAGATACCGCATCAACAACAATTTTAGGGGGCACGTCAGTTTCCGTTTTAAATGCTAAAGATTCTACGTTAGTAAAATTTACCCGAGCAGCAGAAAACGGGTCATTTGAGTTGCTTAATATAAAAAATGGCAAGTATATCTTACTGGTTTCGTATCCAAAGTATGCAGATTTTGTCGATCATTTTACATTAGACTCTACTAAGAGGGATGTAGATTACGGCAAAATTAACCTTACAGGCAAGGCCAAACTTCTTGCCGATGTAATCATAAAGGGAAACCGATCGGCAATCAAAATAAAAGGCGATACGACCGAATTCGATCCGCAAGCGTACAATATAGAGCCTAATGCAAAAGTTGAAGATTTGATTAAACAGTTTCCAGGTATCGAAATAGACAAAGACGGAAAAATTACCGCACAAGGCCAAAAAAATGTCAAGGTTTTGGTTGATGGAGAAGAATTTTTTGGGGATGACCCAACCTTAGTCACAAAAAATATCAGAGCAGATATGGTTGATAAGGTTCAGCTATATGATAAAAAAAGCGATCAGGCTACTTTTACTGGAGTAGATGACGGCGAGAAAACCAAAACGCTAAATATTAAGTTAAAGGAAAATGCAAAGAATGGGTATTTTGGTAAAGCCATAGCGGGGGTAGGTACCGATGAGTATTATCAGGGCCAGCTCATGTTTAACAAATTTGCAGGTAAGAAAAAATTCTCTGCTTATGGTTTGCTGGGTAACAACGGTAGGGTAGGATTGGGTTGGGAAGATAGCCAGAAACTTGGAACTCAAAGCGGAACTACTGTTAGTGATGATGGTGGTATATATTTTACCAGCAGCGGCGATGAATTTGAAGGTTGGGGCGGCCAATATAATGGGCAAGGTATTCCAGTTGCTAGAACAGGTGGTTTACACTTTGATAATAAATGGAACAGCGATAAGGAAACCTTAAATACAAACTACAAAATAGGCTCATTAAGAGTGTTTGGGGATAGAAATACAATTAGTCAGAACAACTTATCTACAGGTATCTTCAATAATACATCAACTCAAAATTATGATAATGATATTTTCAGACAAAAGCTTGATGCGATGTATGAAATTAAGTTAGATACAACTTTAACCTTAAAAATTAATCTTGATGGAACGTTGAAAAACAGCAAAACTTTTCAAGATTATGTAACAAGCACCGAGGATGAGAAAAGGTTGTTGAATACAAGCACCCGGACTTTAACAAATGATGCTGACGATAAAATATTTAACATAAACGCATTTTTGACTAAAAAATTAAAGAAGAAAGGGCGTACACTTTCTCTAAATTTAAGTCAATCTGTTACTGATAATAAAACAGATGGTTTTTTAAAGTCTAACAATACATTTTATAAAACAAATCCAATAAGAGACAGTATTGTTATCGTTGATCAGCAAAAAATAAATAGTATAGAAAATAGTGTATTCAAGTCTAACCTGGCTTACACCGAGCCGCTATCAAAAACGCTAACGGTTATTGTTAATTATGGTTTGACTTTATCTAGTGGTCGTTCAAACAGAAAGTCCTATAACCAATCTCCTACTGGAAGATATGATGACTTTGATACAGAGTTTAGTAATGATTACCAGCTTGATCAGGTTATAAATCAAGGTGGTGCGATTTTTAATTATAAGAAAGGGAAAAGTGTTTTCAATGCGGGCTCTAAATTTAGTGGCGTTAACTTTAAACAAGAAGATTTATATAATAAAGTTCGATATGATAGAAAATTCGTGAATTATATGCCACAGGCGATGTACCAGTATAATTTTTCTCAGCAGAAATCTTTTCGTATAAATTATAATGGTAGTACGCAGCAGCCAAGTTTAGAGCAAATTCAGCCAATTAGGGTCAACACCGATCCACTAAACATAACCTTAGGAAATCCTGATTTACGACCATCATTTAGGAGCAATATAAGCGCAAACTATAACTCTTACAAAGTCTTGAGCAGCCAATCTATTTATATTAGTGGTTACTATAGTTTTACAAAAAACCCAATTGTAAGTGATGTAACTACCGATACAACTGGTAAAAGTACATTTCTAGCAGTAAATTTACCTGGAAAAACACCTTCTAACTTTAGTGTTTATTCGAGCATTGGTAGAAAAATATTAGGAACTAACTTAGGGGTTGGATTCAACTTGAATGGAAATACATCTTATAACTTTATTAATAGTGTATTGAACCAAACAAAAAATATGACATATTCACCGCAGATTAATATTAATAGATACAAAGACGGTAAATATAATTTTTATGCTTATTTCGGCCCGCAATATACTACAACTGTAGCTTCTGTTCAGCAAGCATTTAATAGTAATGGATGGGGTGCATCCGGATATTTCTCAGGCTCTATTCAATTGCCAGGTAAATTTGAAATTGCATCTGATGGAGAATATACTTATCGCGGAAAAACACAAGCATTTAACGAATCATTTAAGCAGTTTTTGTGGAACGCAACGATCTCTAAAAAATTCTTCAAGGCACAAAATTTAAAAACATCAATTCAAGGATTCGATTTATTGAACCAAAACCAGGGTTTTAACCGTTCAGCAGCAAACGGTAACATTACACAAAGCAGTTACAGAACCATCAGAAGATATTTTATGTTCACAGTAAGCTGGGATTTCACTAAAATGGGCGGCGGCGTTAAACCTCAAAACTAATTATTATGAAAACAACGTTAAAACTTACATTCATTTGCGCAATTATTTTTATTGCTGATAATTGTTTAGCACAAAATGTACACTTTGTAAAGAATGGAATTATCGAATTCGAAAAGCGATCCAACATATATGCGCTTATTAAAAAACGCATAAATAAGAATAACGAAAGTTATATGAATCAGGCTTTTGATAATTATAAAAAAAACAACCCCCAATTTAAAGCTGCAAAAAGTACACTAAAATTTAACACTGATAAAGGACTATATAGGTTCGAAGAGGAATCTACCTCAGGTAACAATAATTGGATTGCAAATAATCCAATTGCTGATTTAAAAAATATTGTTGGTACCGATTTTAAAACCGAAAGCAGCACAACACAAAAAAGTGTTTACGAGGCCACTTACTTAGTTAAAGACAGTGTTCGAAAAATAAACTGGAAAATTACAGATGAAACCCGTGAAATTGCGGGTTACGAATGCCGCAGAGCTAATGCAATTATCATGGATTCTGTATACGTTGTAGCTTATTATGCAAATCAGATCGCTGTTTCGGGTGGTCCAGAATCTTTCGCAGGTTTACCAGGAATGATCCTTGGGCTTGCTTTGCCGCACGAAAACATTACCTGGTTCGCCACAAAAGTTACCGAAGTAACCGTTCCGGAAAAAGAATTGTTACCACCAACTAAAGGTAAGCCAGTTGATAATGCAGGTTTGAAAAAGGTTTTAATGGCTGCAATGAAAGACTGGGGTGAGTGGGCACAACCCGATCTCAAGGCATTTTCGCTATAAACATTTCATTGAAATTATGCTTAATTTTAGCCTGATTTCTCAAAGCTAAATGTATAACGAACTTTTTAACCATATTAACAGATTTATAGATTTGAAGAGCGATGAGCAGGAAATACTTGCCTCGTTATTCAAATCTTTTTCTTTTAAAAAGAAAGCTTTCTTGCTGGAGCAAGGCCAGGTTTGCAGAGCTAATTATTTTGTTGTAAAAGGTTGCATAAGACTTTATTTTATAGATATAAAGGGCGCTGAACAAACTACACAATTTGGCATCGAAAACTGGTGGCTTACCGATCTTACCAGTTTCTTATTTCAAAAGCCTTCCGAGTTTTTTATTCAGGCCGCAGAAAACACGGAAGTAATTGCAATAGACCAACATGACTATGATGAAATGTTCAAAAAAATACCAAAAATTGAAAGGTATTTCAGACTAGTCCTGCAAAAGAATCATCAGGCTTCTCAAAGGCGAATCATGTTTTTATACAGTTTCACAGCCGAGGAAAGGTATCACCATTTTAACGGCTTATTCCCAGAGTTTGTACAACGTGTTCCGCAGTATATGTTAGCCTCTTATTTAGGGTTTACACCAGAGTTTTTAAGTAAAATCAGGGCTAAGAAATAATTAATATCTGCTTAAAAAATCCTGATAAGCTAAAGCAATGCCTTCCTTTAATTCGATTTTATGCTTCCAGCCTAAACTATGAAGTTTTTCTACATCCATTAATTTACGTGGTGTTCCATCTGGTTTACTGGCATCAAAAACCAACTCTCCATCAAAACCAATTACTTCCTTAATTAAAAGTGCTAAATCTTTTATGGTTAAATCATGGCCAACACCAATGTTAATTAAGTTTGGCTCATTATAGGTCTCCATTAAAAAATAACAAGCATCGGCTAAATCATCAGCAAATAAAAATTCACGCATGGGAGCGCCAGAGCCCCAAACCGTTACTTGTTTTTCGTTGTTAATTTTTGCTTCATGCACTTTACGAATTAAGGCAGGTAAAACGTGCGAGTTTTGAGGATGATAATTATCGTTATAACCGTATAAATTTGTCGGCATTACAGAAATAAAATTGCAGCCATACTGGTCGCGATAAGCATCGCACATTTTTATACCGGCAATTTTTGCAATTGCATAGGGTTCGTTAGTTTCTTCTAATAGGCCAGTTAACAGATATTCTTCCTTTAGCGGCTGTGGAGCCATCTTAGGATAAATGCAGCTTGAGCCTAAAAACATTAGCTTTTCTACACCATTTAAATAAGCGTTATGAATTACATGGTTTTGAATGGCCAGGTTTTCAAAAAGAAAATCAGCTCGATAAGTGTTATTGGCAACAATGCCCCCAACTTTGGCAGCTGCCAGAAATACATATTCTGGTTTTTCTGATGCGAAGAAATCGGTTACTGCTTGCTGATTACGAAGATCAAGTTCGGCAGAAGTTCTGGTTAAAAGATTGGTATAACCTTCTTTTTGCAGTTTTCTATAAATGGCTGAGCCAACCATGCCGCGGTGACCTGCGACATATATTTTTGCATTTTTTTTCAATGGGACTTTCTATGTAATATCAAAAATACGAAATGATTTATAAATACAACTAAGAAAAATAATAAGCTGATAATCGATTTAATTGTATTTTTGTCAAAAAAAACTTTTGGGTAAAGATAAATTAAGACGATTTGCAGAAATAGAGACGTTTGCAAACGTATATCAGTTAGAAGAAGGCAAGCCTTTAAAAGGAAATTGGGCTAAGGAACACTTTAAAAATGACAATCCTGTTGTATTAGAATTGGCTTGCGGTAAAGGCGAATACACGGTTAATTTAGCGCAGTTATTTCCTGATAAAAATTTTATTGGTGTAGATTATAAGGGTAACCGAATCTGGCGTGGCGCTAAAACGGGAATTGAGGAAGGCATTAACAATGTTGCTTTTTTAAGAATTCAAATCGAGAATTTATTAGATTATTTTGCTGATGGAGAAATTGATGAAATTTGGATAACCTTTCCAGATCCGCAACCTCAGGATAGCCGCGAAAAAAAACGTTTAACTTTTCCTGCATTTTTAAACAGGTATAAGCAGGCTTTAAAGCAAGGTGGTAAGGTTAATCTTAAAACAGATAACGATCAGCTTTATGCTTACACTTGCGAAAAAGTAGAAGAATTGGGGTTAAAAGTCCATAAAAATACAGATCACCTGTACACATCAGAATTTGCTGACGAAGTTTTATCAATTAAAACTTATTACGAGAAAAAATATTTGCTGCACGATAAAAACATAAACTACATTCAATTTTCATTTGAATAATGAATACTAACTTTTACGAACAGGTTTATGAAATTGCCAGGTTGGTTCCCAAAGGAAGGGTAACCTCTTATGGCGCCATCGCTAAAAGTTTAGGTGCTGCAAAATCTTCCAGAATGGTAGGTCACGCAATGGCTTTTGCAGGTACTGCGCATCCAAAAGTTCCTGCGCACCGAATAGTAAACAGTACTGGTTTGCTAACGGGTAAGTTTCATTTTAGTCCTCCAGAATTAATGGAAGAACTGTTGGCGAAAGAAGGTGTAGAAGTGAAAAATGATAAAGTAGTAAACTTTAAAAAGGTTTTCTGGAATCCAATTGATGAAATTACCTAGTAATTAATGGAGGTGTTTTCTGGTAATCGGTAAGGGTGAAAATGATTAAAATTAAAAGGCCTAAACAGGCAAAATAGATTTCATCAACCAAGTTTCCCTTAAAAAATGTAAATGCCAGAACTACCAATAAAATACTTACGGCTACCTCAACTAATCCGTGCAGTTTTAGATTTACAATTTTAAAAATACCGCCACTAAAATCAGTAATTATGGTTAGTAAAAAGTGGATTACCCCTAAAGCATAACACAAAGTTGCTGCCGAGCTACTAAGTTCGAAAATACTGGGTGATGCCAATAATGCTATAATCAGAACAAAATCTAAAATGGCGTGAAATTTTGAGGTAATAATTTTCATGGCGTTTAGTGGTTTGTTGTATAAACAATTAACTTGTAGAAAAAAGATTTAAAAAATTATAATGGGAAAATTAATAGAACAATTTAATGGCTATCGCGAAAAGATGAACGATAGAATAATGGAAACAGCAAACACCAATATCAAGCGTTTTTTTGCTTTAGATACTACTTCTTATGCTGAGGGTGCTCTGGATGTTAAAACTAAGGAGATGCTGGGCTTAGTAGCCTCGATGGTTTTGCGTTGCGATGACTGTATAAAATATCATTTAGGTAAATGCCACGATGCAGGCGTTAACAGCGATGAAATGAATGAAATATTTATGATTGCTAACCTTGTTGGTGGAAGTATAGTGATACCACATTATAGAAGAGCCGTTGAATATTGGGATGAGTTGAATTCGGCTGAGTAACAGCTGATTCAATTTATTATTTCTTAATCTCGTTATACGCCTTAATCAGTTCAATTACATCGCGACTGTTTAAGGCGGTATTTGCCTCAACTTTTTCTTTCATAGCTGGCTGGTCGCCTAATTTTTGAAGAAGAATGGTTTTTACTTCAGCTTTTCTAAGGTCGTCTGTAATTGCTTTAATTGGGATTTCCTGTAAAGGTCCTGCTCCAGGTTTTTCAATAAAATACCTTACGACGGGAGCCCCTGCAGGTCTGTCTGGCACATTGCTTCTGCCACCACCAATACTTACTCCGCCACCCATTCCCATGCCGCCATAACCACCTGTTCCTGTCCCAATTCCAATTGAAGGCCTGAATCTAACATTCTTTTCTTTAACTGGCGGCATTAACATCTCGCCTCCAAAAGCATATAAATTTACCGTACCCATTTCAATTAATTTAACAAAGCGGTACTCGAAATTCTTTTTGTTAGCAAATCCTTTGCTTAAATAACTATTACCATTCCAAAAAAAATTCTTCACTTCTTTTGCAGGAAGAATTACATCCGTTTTATCATTCTCACTAATAAAAACAGAAAAATAATCAGTTCCTTTTATGGTGCCGCGAATTACATCATCATTATTTTTCACAATAAAATCCTGCGCAGCAACAGAAAAAATGCTTAATAAAAATAAGGCAGTAAAAAAGCTAAGAATCTTCATAGTAAAGGTTAACAATTAGGATAACGCAATTTTAATGCTTTTGGCACATCATTCCTAAAATTTCATGCGTTTTAGTTTCGTCAGATTATTAACTTTGGTTAATTTACTAAGCTGATAAATTCAGTTTATCGGCAATCATTAAATCTGTGTAATCACATGAATAACAAAAAACTTTTTCTTTTAGATGGAATGGCGTTAATGTACAGGGCGCACTTTGCATTAAGTAAAAATCCACGCTTTACCTCAACTGGTATAAATACATCGGCTGTAATGGGCTTTGCCAATACACTACTCGATGTTTTAAAGAAAGAAAAGCCAACACATTTGGCCGTAGTTTTTGATACCGAAGCCCCAACAGAAAGACATACAACCTTTGAAGCATACAAAGCACAACGCCAGGCTATGCCCGAAGATTTAGCGGCTGCAATGCCTTATGTAATTAAGTTGATTACTGGCTTTAATATTCCTGTAATTACATCAGATGGATATGAAGCCGACGATATTATCGGTACGCTTGCAAAGAAAGCAGAGCTAAGAGGCTATCAGGTTTATTGCATGACGCCTGATAAGGATTTTGCGCAATTGGTTTCAGAAAATATTTTCATTTATAAACCTGCCAGAATGGGTAACGATATGGAGATATTGGGCGTTAAGGAAATTCTTGCAAAATGGGAGATCGAGAATGTCCTGCAGGTAATTGATATTTTAGGATTGTGGGGAGATGCAGTAGATAATATTCCAGGAATTCCAGGTATTGGTGAGAAAACTGCAAAGGCTTTAATTAAGCAGTATGGTTCGATGGAAAACATTATTGCCAATTCGCACGAACTTAAAGGTAAACAGCGTGAAAATGTAGAAAACTTTGCTGAACAAGGTTTGCTCTCTAAAAAATTAGCAACCATATTGTTAGATGTTCCTGTTGAACTGGATGAAGCAAATTTAGAACTCTGCGATCCGAGCCGCGATTTATTAGAACCCCTATTTACTGAGTTGGAGTTTAGAACCCTGGGCCGCCGTGTTTTTGGTGATGAATTTTCGGTTACCACTGCAAAATTTCAGGAAGGAACACAAACCGATTTATTCGGTAATCAGCGAGGAGAAGCCATTCAATATACCAATACCCTTGAAGAAGAACCTGCTGAAAAACTTCCTGCCAAAACAATAGAAAATACAGCGCATGATTATCAGCTGATCGAAACAGCTGCGCAAAGGGCCGATTTAATAAAATTGCTTTTAACGCAGGATCGAATTTCCTTTGATACTGAAACTACTGGAACCGATGCAAATACGGCAGACTTGGTTGGCTTGTCGTTTTCAATAAAAGCTGGAACAGGATATTACATTCCAGTTTCCGAAGCTCGTGCAGAAGCACAGGCAATTGTTGACGAATTTAGAGTGGTGCTGGAAAATGAAAAGATTGAAAAAATCGGTCAGAACACCAAATACGATATCCTGGTTTTTAAATGGTATGGTCTACAGGTTAAAGGAAAACTCTTCGACACCATGTTGGCACATTACTTAATCGATCCAGATACCAGGCATGGAATGGACGTTTTATCTGAAAACTATCTTGGTTATTCCCCGATTTCCATTACGAAGTTAATTGGCCCTAAAGGTAAAAATCAGGGTACAATGCGTGATGTACCTGTAATTGATGTTGTAGATTACGCAGCAGAAGATGCAGATGTGACCCTGCAGTTAGCACAGGTTTTTGAACCAAAACTAAAAGAATTAAATGCGGCAAAATTAGCCGAAGAAATAGAGAATCCGTTAGTTTATGTATTAGCCGATATCGAAAAGGAAGGCGTTCGGATAGATATGGATACCCTTAGAGCCTATTCTTTAGAATTACAAACGGAGATTGCAAAAGCAGAGCAAAGTGTTTATGAAAAGGCGGGATTGAAATTTAACCTGGCATCGCCAAAGCAATTAGGCGAGGTGTTATTTGATAAACTTCAACTCGATCCAAAAGCCAAAAAGACTAAAACAGGCCAGTATCAAACAGGTGAAGATGTTTTAACAGCTTTAGCGAGTAAGAGCGATATTGTACAGGATATATTGGATTTTCGTCAAATGCAGAAGCTTAAATCAACTTATGTAGATGCGCTGCCATTAATGGTTAACCCAAAAACCGGCCGTGTTCATACCTCATACAATCAAGCCGTAGCCGCAACTGGCAGATTAAGCTCAAACAATCCGAATCTGCAGAATATTCCAATTCGCACCGAGAGAGGGAGAGAAGTTAGGAAGGCCTTTATCGCGAGAGATGAAAATCATATCTTGTTATCTGCCGATTATTCTCAGATTGAGTTAAGAATTATAGCCGAAATCAGTAAGGAAGAAAATATGCTCGATGCTTTTACAAAGGGTATCGATATCCATACAGCAACTGCAGCAAAGGTTTATGGAATTAGCATCGAAGAAGTAGATGGCACACAAAGAAGGAATGCAAAAGCAGTAAACTTTGGTATTATTTACGGGCAATCAGCTTTCGGCTTATCTCAAAACTTAGGGATTCCGCGTAAGGAAGCAGCAGAAATTATTGAACAGTATTTCGCTCAATATCCTGGAATAAAACGCTACATGAGCGATACCATGAACTTTGCAAGGGAAAACGGCTTTGTAGAAACCATTATGGGTAGAAGACGTTATTTAAGAGATATTAATTCAGCAAATCAAACAGTACGCGGCTTCGCAGAGCGAAATGCAATTAATGCACCAATTCAAGGTTCTGCTGCAGATATGATAAAAATTGCAATGATTAATATTCATAAAGAAATGATTGCCCAGAAACTTCAATCAACCATGACTATGCAGGTGCATGATGAGTTGGTTTTCGATGTTTTAAAATCGGAAAAAGAAGTAATGAAAGCCATCATTCAGGATAAAATGACTAATGCAATTAAACTTACCGTTCCGATTGTGGTAGAGATTGGTGAAGGCGAAAATTGGTTAGCCGCACATTAACTTATGAAAAAGATTCTGATTTTAGCACTCAGTTTGATCTCTTTATCTGCTTTAGCCCAAAAAAGTGATACTTTATACAGCTATACCAATATTGGCGGTAAAGATGTTAAGAAGTTAGAAAAGGCTGTTGCCGTTTATAAAATATATAAGGGTGAAAACTCAAGCTGGATTAAAACAACTTCAGATAAAAATCTTGTTCTCCTTAAAAAGGAAACCTTTGCTGATGAAAAGTTACACATCTTAGATGGCCCTTATTTCGAATATCAGAATGGAAAAACTAGTCTTTCTGGTTTTTATTTAGAAGGTTCGAAAACTGGAATTTGGACAAGGTACTATCCAGAAGGAAATCCTATGGAAGTGCAAACCTTCACCAGTAACCTGTTAAACGGTTCATATTCTTCTTTTTATCTAAATGGGAAGAAAATAGAAGAGGGCACCTATGTTAATGGGAAAATGGAAGGGGATTGGAATCTTTACAACGAAGAAGGCCAACTAAAATCCATTAAGGTTTTTAAAGATGGGGTGCTCAACGAAAATGATGAGCGCCAAAATAAGCTGCTAAATGTAGCGCCACCGAAATTCCCTGGAGGAATGAAAATGTTTTACAATTATTTGGGAAGAAGTATTAGATATCCCAGAGAAGCATTGGAATCTAAAATAATGGGTAAGGTTTACTTTCTGATCACAATTGATAAAGAGGGAAAAGCGAAAGATTTTAAAGTAATATATTCACCAGATCAAAGCTTAACCGATGAAGCCAGAAGAGTGGCCTTAGGTTCGCCAAAATGGATACCTGCAACTGAAGATGGAAAATCAGTTGACATGATTCAAACGCTAAGCATAAATTTTAGCATGAATTAAATCTAATAATTTATTATTCCTATCTTCATTAAATCTTCATCCCAATTAATCAATTTTATATCAACAAATAAACGAGTAAAACAAAAAATTAGGAACATGAAAAAATTATTGAGTTTAATCGCAATCGCAGCATTTGGTTTATCAACAGCATTTGCTCAAACACCTGCAACAACAGCACCAGTTAAAGCTAAAACTGCAGTAAAAAAAGAAGTTAAAACTACTGTAGCTCCTGCAAAAGCTGCAACTAAAATGGAAGCTAAAAAAGTAGAAACTAAAACTACCACAACAGCTTCGAAAATGAAAGCAGACGGAACGCCTGATATGCGTTTTAAAGAAAATAAAGGTAAAGCAGTAACAAAGGTTGCAGGCCCAACTAAAAAAGATGGCACAGCAGATATGCGTTACAAAGCAAATAAAAAGAACTAGGTTTAGGTTTATAATTTGAAAGGTCCCGACGAAAGTTGGGACCTTTTTTATTTTACAACGTTATCGTTTCGCCAATAGCTGGCAAAAGTAAAGTTTTATGCTCCCGCTTAAATTTGTCAGATGCTTCTTCGGTATCAATTTCAATAACTGGAAAAGTATTGTAGTGTACACCAATTACTTGATCACACTCTAAATATTTAGTAGCTACCAAAGCATCATCAACATCCATTGTGTAGTTTCCGCCAATTGGTAAAATAGCATAATCTAAGTTATAAATATCTGCTAAAACCTTCATTTCAATGGTTAAACCAGTATCTCCGGCAAAGTAAATTTGCTTACCATCAACCTCTAAAACAAAGCCAGCTGGATTTCCACCGTAACTTCCATCTGGTAAGCTAGAGGAGTGCGTAGCAACAACCATTCTAACCTTGCCCCAATCGAAGGTAAACTTGCCGAAATTCATCTCATGCAGCTTTTCTACACCCTGCGCTTTTGCCCATGCAGCAACCTCTGGCATAGCAATAACCGTTGCTCCAGTTTGTTTTGCTAACAATGCTAAATCAGCAACATGGTCGCCGTGGCCATGGCTTACTAAAATATAATCGGCCTCAATAGCTTTAATATCTATACGCTTAGCTAAAGGATTATGCGTTATAAACGGATCGAATAAAAGCTTTTTGCTTGTTGTTTCCAGCAGAAAACAAGATTGGCCGTAATAGGTAAACTTCATAATATCGAGATTTTAACTTGTGAAAAGGAATTTTTTTAATGTGTAGGGCTTATTGGCCAAACATGCCGCCTAAACCGCCCAGCATATCTTTCGTGGCCGATTGCATTTCAGTTGCACTAACTTCCTCTGCAGTGGCCAAAGTCTTATTAACAGCCGTTAAAAGTAATTCTTCAAGTTCTTCCTTATCAACTGTTTTTAAGAAATCTTCATCAATCGTAATCGCTGTAATGGCCTTGTTTGCTGTAGCAGTAACTTTTATGGCACCATTTTCCACCTCGCCGAATACCGAAATGGTATCCAAACGTTTCTTGATTTCTTCGGCTTTTTGTTGTGCCGCAAATAACTTATCGAACATAATATTAACTGTTTTATTATAAAACGAAATTAAGGCTATTTGTTTTCAGTTTATGTAATTTTTTTTAGAAAAGCAGGTTCCTGTTACAATAGGTTTCAGCAGTCCCGTGTTTCGCTAAACTCTCCCGAAAATCGGGATTCATATCGCTGCACCCAGGTTTATTGCACTCAGGTTAGTCGTTATATCGAATGTTCCTAAAACCTAATCTTCATCGCTGCCAGGTAAACTTCCGTTGCCATGATATGCACCTTTACGAATAATAGGCATGTTAAAATGTTTATATAAATCATCCAAATGCATTAAACTGCCATTGGTTAAGTTTCCTAAGAAAATAATAACAATGTTTTTATCTAAATCGCGAACATAAATATGACGGAAACCATGCCACCAGCCTGTATGGTAAACCACCTTATCCATTTTATCTCCTTCAAAAAGCCTCCAGCCATAACCGTAGTTAAAATGACCATTTACAGGTTTGTTACGACCAACATAAGAAGAATCTAAACTGTTTTTCGATAAAAGTCTTCCGTTTTTCAGGTATTTATCAAACAATACTAAGTCGTGTACCGTGCTGTAAATTCCTTTATCGCCTACAGGCCCATCTAAAAAGTTTTGTGCGACCGAATATTTCCAGGTTCTGTCATGCCCAACAACATCAACAGGTATTTTCTCATATTCCGAAGTGCTGTAAACATGCGTGTTTTTTAAACCAGCGGGTTTAAAAACGTGTTCCATCATATATTGCGAATAGCGTTGACCAGTAACTTTTTCGATAATTGCACCCAATACCATAAAGTTTGAGTTATTGTAATGAAAGCGATTATCAGGTTTAGTGTATGGGTTCGGTTTTTTCTCGGCAATAACATTCATTACATCCTGATTGGTTACCCCTTTCTTCATCGGACGTTTCTCTTTGCGCCAGATATCGTCAATGAAATAAACATAATTCATCATGCCGCTGCGGTGGCTCAATAAAAGCTTTACCGTAATGCCTTCATAAGGAAAATTAGGGAAGAATTTTTTTACATTATCATCTAATGAAAGCTTTTTTGCTTCAACGAGTTGCATAATTGCTGTTCCGGTAAAGGTTTTGGTAATCGAGGCAAGCTCAAACTCCGAATTTATTTTAAGGCTATCGCGATGTAGGTAATCTGCCCACCCTATAGCTTTTTCATATAGAATTTTCCCATCCTTCGCAACAAGCATATTGCCGTTAAAGCCATATTTTTTGTGCAAATTATCTACAAAATCAGCGATCCATTTATCGCCTTTGGCTGGGTTGTAAGCAATTAATAAACTGTCTGCTTTGTCGTCTTCTTTAACACGAACTTTTGCATCAGCAGCTTTTTTTTCTTCAGATTTTTCGCTGTTACAAGCAGTTAAGAGGGTTATGGAGATGGCAAATGCAGAAACTATATATCGAAAATTCATTTATTCAGGTAGTATGGAATTTAAAACCCGAAAATTAAAGAATTTTGAATGGTTAAAGGCAAAGAGTTTTAAACATTCTTACAGTTGCGATTATACCAACACTCAAATAAATGCCCTTTTGTGCCATAAACAGGGTCGTTGTCTGGTTTTTCTACTTTAGCAATATCCTCATCAGCCTCTGGCCGTTCATTAGCTTCTCCGTATTTTATATTATAGGCCGAACCTTTAGGATATGCGCCTACAACGGTAAAATCCTCACTGGCCCTAAGCTTCTTATGTGCAACACCAGCTGGAATAACAACCACATCTCCCTTGTCTAATTCTATGCAAACCCCATGTTCGCCACCGAACTGAACATCGGCATTTCCACAAAATACGCCCATAACTTCGTGCGTATTGCTATGATAATGATGATAATCAAAAATGCCATCTATCCAGGCATTCGAATAGCCATTCTGTGCAAAAACAGTTTTGATCACTTCCGCATGATCGTCTGGATGGATTAAAAAAGCCCCTTTATAAATCATTAATGGATAAACCGCATTGTTTGGGAAATTTCCGTTTTCTTCAATAACGTGCGAAACTAAATATGCTTCCTGAATGAGCTTTTCTTTATCCATAATTAAGGTCTTTATTAGTTAACAAAGTATTTGGCAAAGGGTTTCGGCCATAAGTAAAAATACTAAATTTTAAACTTCATTTTACCAACGCAAAAAGCCATTCCAAAGGAATGGCTTTTTGCTTCAGTAAAAATATTATTTCTTAAAAACTTCTCTTTTCGCTCTAACGTATTGATTTGGCCATTCCGTTTCATCACCCAAGATCTGGGCAGCATGAGTTGGGAAATAAGCATCGCGAAGCGATTCTCGTGCAATGAAAATCAAATCAGCCTTTTCTTGTTGCAAAATTTCTTCCGCCTGGTGTGCATCTACAATAACACCTACTGCACCTGTGTAAATGCCAATTTCATTTCTAATTTTATCGGCAAACGGAACCTGGTAATTTGGCCCTGCAGGGATAAAAGCATCGGGAACATTTCCACCTGATGAGGTATCAATTAAATCTACGCCTCTATCTTTTAAAACGGCAGCTAATTGAAGTGAATCGTTTTCGTTCCAGCCACCTTCGGTCCAGTCGGTAGCCGAAATACGCACAAATATTGGGAGGTTTTCAGGCCAAACCGACTGAACGGCTTCTACCACATCAATAACCAAACGAATTCGGTTCTCGAAACTTCCACCGTACACATCGCTACGCTTATTGCTTAGCGGACTGAAAAATTCATGCAGCAAATAACCATGCGCTGCATGTACTTCTACCACTTTATAACCTGCATCTAAAGCACGTTTTGCAGCGGCTCTGAAAGCAAAAACAATATCCTGAATTTCAGAAATACTTAATTCATGTGGCTCAACTTGTCCTTGTTTAAAAGGAATTGCTGATGGGCCAACTGGTTTCCAGCTATTATCTCCCTGAGGAATTTGTTCGCCACCATTCCAGGGTACATCACAACTGGCCTTTCTGCCTGCATGTGCAAGTTGAATGCCTGCAATTGCGCCATTTGCATGGATAAAAGAAACAATTTGTTTTAGTTTTTCTACGTGTTCATCTTTCCAAATGCCTAAGTCGGCATAAGTAATTCTACCTTCGGGCGTTACAGCCGAAGCTTCCTGGATAATTAATCCAGCACCACCAACAGCACGGCTGCCGAGATGTACCAAATGCCAGTCGTTGGCAAAACCATCAACAGCAGAATATTGGCACATTGGTGAGATAACGATTCTGTTTTTTAATGTTACATCCTTTATTGTAAAAGGAGAAAATAATTTAGACATGACTGATTTTTTGTGATGTATGAATTAATGTTAGTCTGAACTTGTTGAAAACATTTGGCAAGCTCATAATGACAAACGAAAGTAATTAACTAAAATTTAAAATCCTGCGCTTTTAAGTTCTGTATTAATAAACTCAATTTCTTCAGCAGTTAACTTTACATTTATAGCCTCTGCATTTTGCACAGATTGTTTTGCATTTCTTGCACCCGCTAAAGCAATTGTAATCCCTGGGCGCTCAACAGTCCAACGTAAAACCAGCTGTGATAAAGTTGCATTTTTCTCCTCAGCTAAAGGCTTAATTTTAGCTAAAAAGGCATTCGTTTTTTCGATGCTTTCTGGTTTAAAGAATGGATTTCCCTGACGGTGGTCGCCTTCTTCGAATTTGTAATCTTTGGTCATTTTACCCGTTAGCAAACCTCGCTCCATCGGACTATAAGCTAAAATTGATTTGTTATTTTCAATGCAATATGGTACAATTTCGTTTTCTACACCACGATTGACCATGCTAAACGGAATCTGGTTTGAAATAATGTTTAAGGTTTCATTAGCTTCTTTTACCTGGGCAACATCATAATTGCAAACACCTGCGTATCGAACTTTTCCTTGTTCTATTAATCTGCCAACGGCTTCGAAGGTTTCGCTGATTGGCGTTGTCGATTCGGGCCAGTGAATTTGATATAAATCGATATAATCAGTTCCTAATCGCTTTAAAGATTGCTCGCATTCGTAAATTACACTTTCCTTACCCGCGTATTTATAAATGTCGATTTCCTTACCATCGTTGTTTTTACTTTTGAAACCAAAATCGCCCTTTGCTAAATCCCAACGCATCCCAAACTTGGTTACAAGTTGAATTTTATCTCTCGAAATTCCTTTAACTGCATCACCAACAATTTCTTCACTATCGCCTTGTCCGTAAATAGGGGCGGTATCAATAGAGGTTACGCCTAAATCATAACCAGCTTTTATAGCATTAATTGCATCATTTCGGTCTGTGCTTCCCCACATCCAGCCACCTGCAGCCCAGGCACCAAAAGTGATTACCGAGAGTTCTAAATCTGAATCTCCAATTTTTCTGTATTCCATAATTATTTTTTTAAAAGATGATCAACCGCATAACTATTTTGCGGTAGGTACGCTAATAACACCGATGTAAAGGCAACGTGAATGAGCTGTGATGGCAATGCTTCCCAATTTTCGATCATGGTTGTGCCAAAAATTAATGCAAGTGAAACTGCTCCTGCAAGTAATAATCCTTGTCTGGTAAACAAACCAAGTAAAATCATTAAACCAGCGGCAAATTCCAGAATTGGTAAAGCATAACTAAAAGGTAAAACCAAAAATTCTGGTATAAAAGATTTAGCAAATTGCCCTATCATCCAATTACTGAAGCCATCAAGTTTTGGTAAACGAACAAGGCCATGCCCGACAAAACTTAATCCAATGGCTAATCTGCTAAGTAAATACGCCCATTTTACATCCATAATTTTATGTTATCATACAAACATACAATCCTTGTATTAAGGATGTTTTAATGCAACAAACATTAAACTGATATTTTACAGAGGCGTTATAAAAACCGCTATTTAAAAAAATATCTACGGAATAATTTGGAGATTATAAAAATACAACATACTTTAGTGTATTATTTAACTAATACAGTAAGTATGATACAAATTAACAATCTGAATTTTGGTTACAGCAAGCATAAGCCATTATTTAAAAATATGAGTATGCGTTTAAGCAACGGTCATATTTACGGTTTGCTTGGAAAAAACGGTGCAGGGAAATCAACCTTGTTAAAAAATTTAGCTGGTTTGGTGTATGCACAAAGTGGCTCGCTGGATGTAATGGGTTTTAATCCTGCAAAGCGACAACCAGAATTATTAGAGCAAATTTGCTTTATTCCAGAGGAGTTTTATTTGCCATCGGTTAAAATTGATTCGTATGTTAAGGCAAACGCACCGTTTTATAAAAATTTTAACCACAGCTATTTCTCCGAATTATTAAAGGAATTTGATATTCCCGCAAGTAATAAACTAATCAATATGAGCTATGGCCAGAAAAAGAAATTTATTATTGCTTTTGGCTTAGCTACCCAGGCCAGGTTAATTATAATGGATGAACCTACTAATGGTTTGGATATCCCTTCGAAAGCACAGTTCAGAAAAATTATGGCTTCTGCCCTAACAGAAGAACGTTGCATTATTATTTCTACCCATCAGGTTAGGGATTTAGATAACCTGATCGATACGGTGATTATGCTTGATGAAAATGATGTGGCCCTTAAAGCATCTGTAGAGGAAATAACCGAAAAATTAACTTTCAAAAAAGTTAAGGAATTGGATGAAAGCATTATTTATGCTGAGCCATCATTATCGGGTTACAATGCAGTAATGCCAAATTTCCATAATGAAGATAGTAAGCTTGATATGGAGCTATTATTCAATGCCATTCTTGCAGAGAAAATTAAATTTAAACCCCTTTTTAACTAAAGCTATGAACAACACATTTAATATAAATCGATTTGGCTTATTGCTAAAAAGACAATGGTTAGATTTTGGGAAAATTTATTTGATCAGTTTAGTTGTAGTTATTGGGGTGATCATCGGATTTTATGCTTACAGCGCTCCATTGCCCTCAAAAGCTAATAATTTTGATTACGACTCGAATTTAGATATGCGGTTTCGTTATCCGTTATTTTTAATAATAGGTTTTCTATTTATCAGTATTGTAGCCAGCAGCTATTTTTCTTTACTCGGTCAAAAATCGAGAGCCATATTAGAGTTAATGACCCCAGCTTCTACTTTTGAAAAATTTCTGACAGGTGTTTTTTACACAGCTATATTAAGCTTAATAAGCTATCTGATTCTGTTTTACATAACCGATTTGGCATTCGTCAAATATATAAATGCACATTCAGCCGAATTTAAAATTAATGGCGATAGTAAAAAAGCGATTCAACCCGTTGAGAGTATTGCCGCTCAAATTTTTGATGATGTGAATTACAGAGCCTTTTTGAGAAGTTTTTTAGCAATACCTTTTCTTGTGACGAGTGTGTTTCTTTTGGGCTCAATTTATTTTAACAGGTTTCACTACATTAAAACAGCAGTATCGGTTATGGTTTTTCAGGAATAGCAACATACTTAGTTGTTAAAGCTGCTGGCCTGCTAACCGAAGGCATGGTTAATGTTGGTCCAGGTAAGCATCAATCAGATAAAGACATGGCATTTTTGCTAATCTTTCTAATTACGGCGCTCTTAACATTAATTTTCTGGGCGATAGCTTATGTGCGCCTTAAAGAAAAAGAGGTTTAATTTTTTAATAGGTACAGATATGGAATTTAGAGATAACAAGGCAATATACCTTCAGATAGCAGATTATGTTTGCGAACATATTTTGTTGGAAAAATGGAAAGCCGACGAGAAAGTGCCATCAGTTAGAGAGCTTGCCGTAGAGATGGAAGTGAACCCTAATACAGTAATGCGCACTTATGAGTTTTTGCAAAATAAAAATATCATCAATAACAAAAGAGGCATTGGTTTTTTTATTGCCGATGATGCTATAGAAAATGTAAAAAGCTATCGTAAAATACAGTTTATAGATGAGGAATTACCTGTGGTATTCCGAAACATCTATTTGCTAAATATTGGTTTTGATGAACTTGAAACCAATTATAAAACATTTGTTAAAGAAAATTTTAACGCTTAAAACCATGAAAACAAGTAATAAATTATTAATTGCATTAGCAATTTCATTGATCCTAATTCCGATTATAGTTATTGCGATAACTGTGAAAATGAATTACACCGATAAAAAGAATGCGTTAAAAGAAAATAAAAACGAAGCGCATTTTAATACCCCATCTGAAGGATACTTAAGTGAAAAAATAAGTAAATCTTTTACCGCAGTTGAGATCTTAGATGGTAGAGGATTGGAATTGGATATCGTTTTGATAAAGGACGACAACACAGGCGTAAAAATATCAGAAGAATTTAAAAACTTAATCAGCTATGATGTTAATGATCTTGGAGTTCTTCAAATCTCTTTTAAAAGTGCCGTTGAACAAAAATATAGAAGAGCTCAATTATACATTTATGCACCAAATATTGTTGACTTTAGTGCTTCTAAGGGAAACAGTTTAAGTTTGTGGATTAGTAATAGGGATTCACTTAACTTAAAGGCTTCAAGAATTGGGTCAGTATGGTTAAATTCCGACTCCAAATTGAACAGCCTATCAATGCTCGCAGATAGTGTTCAACAATTCTCTATGGATAAAAAAACAATTAGCTCGCTTGATTTAACTCTTAAAAACGCTGATTTCAAGACTGAAGCATCATCATTTAGATCATTAAAGATTAATGCAGTTGGTACTTCAAATATTGAGATTGATGGTGATGAATCTAAGAAAGACAAATATATTATCGATGACTTAGCAATTAAAACTGAAGGAAAATCGAATATAAATTTAACTAATATAAAGGTTAATAAAGCTTCGGGTTCACTCTCAGATTCTACAAAAGTAAATATGCCTGTTTATGTTTTAAAAACGATGTTTAAAAACTAGTTAGCCATCTTTTCAGTTTTTATTCTAATGATAGAACCCAGGTTTCTGATTAAAGAGCCTGGGTTTTATTGTTTTCTAATTAAAATTAGGCATGGTTTTTTCGTCTTTAAAAAGGCGAATAAGATAAATTAAAGACTAATTTTGGCCGATTAGCAAATTGCATTACATCAGAAGATTTAACCATGAGAATATTTTTCGTTTTACTTACCCTTTCGTTTTTATCATTAACAACTGTATTTGCCCAGAAAATTGATACACTTTCTATTAATCTGGAAAATGTAAAGTATCCTTACCCAATTAAATATTTACCGATAACAGTGGAGGGCCAGGATGTGAGAATGGCCTATATGGATGTGGCGCCAAGCATCACGCCAAATGGAAGAACAGTTATGCTTTTTCACGGTAAAAACTTTGGAGGCTACTATTGGGGGCATGTAATTCAAGCGCTTACATCAGCTGGTTTCAGGGTTATTGCACCCGACCAGATTGGTTTTGGTCGCTCTTCAAAACCAATTATTAATTACAGTTTTAAACAACTGGCCGAATGGAATAAAAAATTATTAGATACTTTGGGCATTCAAAAAACTTCGATTTTAGGGCATAGTATGGGCGGTATGCTTGCTACTCGATTTGCATTAATGTATCCAGAAAGAATGGACAAACTTTTGCTGGAGAACCCGATAGGTTTAGAAGATTATAAAACTTTTGTGCCAGTGTCAACAGTTGAAGAACAGTACCAGCGTGAGCTTAAAAATACAGCAGAAAGCATTCGTCAGTATTACAAAAGTTCATATTTTACCGTTTGGAAACCCGATTACGAATATCTTGTCAATATTGGTGCTGGAGTAACTTTTAGTGCCGATTTTCCAAAATATGCAAAGGTGGCAGCGTTAACTTATAATATGATTTATGAACAGCCAGTTGTTGATGAATTTAAAGATTTGAAAGTTCCAACTATTCTCTTTATCGGCAAGGAAGATAAAACAATAGTTGGGAAAGGGCTTTTAAATGCCGATCAGCAGGCAATTCATGGTCTTTATCGATTCTTAGGAAAAAACACCGCTTTGAGGATTCCAGGTTCTAAAATTGTTGAGTTCGAAGCCTGCGGTCATATCCCACACATAGAAATCAGAACGGAGTTTTTAGTCGCTTTAACAGGAAGTTTGTAGCGTTTTTTTGCCAGCGGTTAGACTAAAAGGTAAAGGCAGTTAATTAGCTGCTTTACCTGAAATTTTGTTAATACCCTCCATATCGAAATCGATATCCTGATCTACTGCTTTCATTTTACCATACAATTCTATACGGATGTGACTAGATAAAATCAAACCTGTTTTAAGGTCAATCTGTGCGTCGCCAATGTTCATGCCCTTTAAATCGGTTTGCATTTTATTGCCCATACTATCGAAATCGCCTTTCGAAATTAGAGTAGCTCTAATTGCTAATATCGCAATACCATCCTTAATTTCCTTTAATGTGTAAGTCGTGATTGATTCGATAGGCATGGTAATTTTCATCTTCGAATTCACAATCCAGCTATCCCCAACCTTAATTGCTTTCTCGGGATAAATCCGCATCGAGGATTCTAAGGTTTGCCTGATCACTTCACTATTAAACTGCTTGCTGAGTGAAAGTTTAATTTGCTTAATCTGGGCAGTATCGGTAGATATTTTTACTGCCATACGATCTACCATGGATTCAACTCCTGAAACCGATTTTATCGAGCCATTAGGCGATAATACCATATCAAAGCTCGAGTTTTTTAATCCAGCAAATGGATTTTGCTTACCAACCTCTTCCTTATCCGAATCGAGAATTAGTTCATTTCCCATACCTATCGATTTGATGGTAATTCGTTTGTACGTAACCTTTATATTTTTATCCAAACCCTTCGTTCCTGTAATGTCGAAACTATAATCTGTGCTTACATTTTGTACATAGTTTAAACTTTTCCCACTTACTTTCTGATTTATAATCTGATCTGAGTTGATGGAATAATCATATTTCTTTCCAACGGGATAATCTTGTTTTAAGAGGTAGGTTTTCTGTGCGAAAGTGCTTAAGAAAACTGAAAAACAAAGAAAAGAGATTAAGAATTTCATTATCTATTAATTTAATTTTTAATATTAACCAGCAGGCTTTTGTGCGAAAATACGACTTAATTGAAAATATAAGTCTGGATGTTTTTCTTTTAACAATTCGGGTTTTTCGAAAAAGTATTCAGAAACCACAGCAAAAAATTCTGCCTGATTGGTGATTGCGTATGGATTGATATCAGATTTGTTATCTTCTATTTTTTCAATTTCCTCATGCATCATTTTTACCCAGGGCAATGTATACTCATGGCCGATCAAATTTTCAGGAACACCATCGGTAGCACCATCCGATTTATCTAAAAGATGTACAAACTCGTGGATTGCAGTATTTTCCTTGCCTGCACTTTTCGAAAAACCATGACGTAAGGCCGAGCGGGATAAAATCATTTGTCCGTTCATATAACCACTGCCTACCATACCCATAATATTTCTTTCGCCTCCTTCAAATTGAAAATCATTATTAAAGGTGTCAGGATAAAGCAAAACGCTTGATAGGTTTTTATATTGCCAGTCTTTAAAGCCAAAAATGGGAATTACAGCGCTTGATGCTATTAATAACTCATCAAGAGTGGTCATTTCTACACCAACGCCTTCAATTTTTACCGTACTGAAAAATTCAGCAACTTTTTGCTCAAACCTAAGTTTATCGCTAGAATCTAAGTGATGATAATAACTTACATAATCATCTAAAATTTTCTTATCAACATCTGTAAGCGGATCGACAAGCGGTTTCTTTTTTCTGAAAATAAAGTATAATGCCAATAAAAATATTGGAATGAGGTAGGCAAATGGTAACGAATTCATAGTATAGTATTACAGGAATTTTAGGGCTTAGCTTTCTAAAATTTTCAATTGGGTAATAACGTTTTCACGCGTAACGGGATAAGGCTTATCACTTGTTAAAGATTCATAAACCGCATCAAAGAGTGGCAGGTAACTTCCAATTTCTGATGGGATAATGGTTTCGGTTTTATTTCCTTCATTATCTATAGTCGTTAGCAAACCTTCTTTGCCTTTTGGCTCAATTCCGTAAACATCATCCGTTAATTTCATGCCCGCCAATAATTGTTCTTCTTGTATATCAGCTCTTTGTTTTATAAAGCTGCCATAAACACCATGTAAAACGAATGCTGCCTGCGGATTTACCACTAACATACTAGAGGTTACAAATACATTTACACTATCAGGATAATTTAACTGAATGGTAAAGTAATCATCCACTTCAGTGCCTTTTCTGTTTTTTCCTAAAGTTTTATAATACCTTACTGGTTTGCCAAAAAGGCTAATTACCTGATCTAAAAGATGTGGCCCCAAATCATAAAGTAAGCCACTGGCTTCGATTGCCTTTTCTTTAAAAGCTTTTGGCCCAATGGTGTTTCTATAGCGGTCGTAACGTAGATGCATTTCGTTTAGCTTACCTAATTTACCACTTGCAAGTACTTTTTTTACTGAGGCAAAGTCGCTGTCCCAGCGGCGATTTTGATAAAAGAAGATTTGCTTCCCCGATTTATCAGCTAATTCAAAAAGTTCTTTTGCCTGTGTAGATGTAGCTGTAAAAGGCTTTTCTACAAGAATATGTTTGCCTTTTAAAAGTGCAGCTTTAACATGTTCGTAATGAAGATTATTAGGTGTATTAACAACGACCAGTTCAATTTCTGAATCGTTCAAAAGTTCATCAACACTATTATAACTTGTAATTTCTGGGTAATCATTAGCCGCATTTTTATTGCTACGCTCTACAACAGCCTTTAAATTAAAACCATTATGGGTGTGTAAGAAAGGCGCATGAAAAACTTTGCCAGACATGCCGTAAGCTAATAAACCTGCCGTAATTGTATTATTCGAAGTTGTGCTCATAGGTTATAAATGTAGCCAAAATTACAGTAATCACCTAGGGCTGTTGCCGAAAGCGTTGGGCTTTTGTCGAACGCTTTAAACCTTTTTACATTATCTTTGCAAATATGAAACCGTCGGAGATTAACAGCAAGTGGAAAATTTTACAGGAAAAGATTTCTAAAGAATTTGATTCAGATTTTCCAGATTTAAAGGTAATGCTTTTTTTGATTGGTGTTCAGGAACTGGGTAAAGGGCCAAAAAAATATAGCAAGCGACAGAAAGAGGAGTTGATGCACATTGCTACCTGCCGTTTACTAAGCGAAATGGGCTTTTATGAATTAGAAGGTCTCGATCAGGATGGCTGGCCACATTGGAAACTTGTTAAAGCCATACCGCCATACACCATGCTGGAGCAGGAAATGCTCATGAAATCTTTGGTGGTAAGCTATTTTGAAGATATTTATTCTTAAAGTTTATTCCTCCTTTTTGAAGTAGCACTTGTGCTGATTGCTCTCCAGGCAAGCTGTCTTTTAGTTAATATAATTTTTTGAAGCGCAATGTCGGTGGTGCTTCGGTAACCTGGTTCCCGCCAATACTACAATCTTTTGGTTTATGGTAATTGGGCATTTAAAGGTTGCTGAAACCAAAAGTATTTCCGTTTATGTCGGGGCTATTTTGCTGGCAAATTGCTTATGCTTTCGGTTTTTTTGCATTGCCTACTGTATTTAAACCTGACAACAGCGGCAGCCTCCCGATTTTTCTTGGGGAGCTAGAGCGAATGGCAGGACTTTACTGACCCAAAAGTACAGAACCATTCATTTTCTAATTATTGGAATATTTAAGGTTAAAGTCTTTAGTAAATAATTTCTATTTCTTGTAAAAAACAACATTGCTCGTCTTCTCGACTGTAGCGTGGCGAAACGGAGCGGATCTTTTAATTTGAAAGATTTTGCTTCGCTGAGAATCGTGGTTTTCTACTTTGCTCGAAATGAAGGTGAGCTTTTCTGAATGATAAAATTTGCAAAAAAAAATCCCGAAGCTTTTAAACTTCGGGATGGCTATATAATGACCTCATAGGTAGAGGGAATTAGCGAATATTAACCTTGTTTTTGTGCAGTTGCTTTTAATGCATCATTTGCTACAATTACAATTTCAACACGACGGTTAGCCGCACGGCCAGCATCAGTTTCGTTATCAGCAATTGGCTCGGCAAAACCTTTACCAATAGTTACTAATCTTGATGATGGAACACCTTGAGAAACTGCATAAGCTTTAACAGCTGCTGCTCTTCTTTCTGATAAACCCATGTTATATTGTTCTGTACCACGGCTATCTGTGTGGCCGATAATTTTAATATCTGTATCTGGGTACTGAGTTAGTGATGCGGCTAAACTCTGAACGTTTGTTTTTGCTGCCTCTTTTAGCGCTGTTTTATCGAAGTCAAATAAAATACCACTGTCAAATTTTACAATAATACCTTCACCCTCACGGATAACCTCTGCATTTGGAATTGCTTTTTGAATTTCCGCTGCTTGTCTATCCATTCTACGACCAATAAATGCACCCGCTGTGCCACCAATAGCACCACCAATTAACGCACCTACTGCTGTATTACCAGCTTTTTTGCCGATTAATGCACCAATTACACCACCAGCAGCAGCACCAATACCAGCGCCTTTCTGTGTTTTAGTTAAACTGTCACAGCTTTGAAGTGCCATTGAACCTACTGCTAATCCTATGCTTAATGTTGCTATTCTTACTTTTGAAATACTCATAATAATTGTGGTTTAATTTCCGTGGAATCCTTGTTCAAACACAATGCCAAAAATTATTATCTCTAAATTTTAAACCTAATTATATTCTATAGAGCAAAAAAGAATAATTAATGACTAAATAAAAAAGCGCCCCGATTTGTCGGGACGCTTTGATTGTATCATTATTAGTACAAAAACTAAGCGGAAAAGTAACTTTCCAACTCTTTAAGTGTATTTTCGTCGGTTTTAAAGTCTTTAATTACAATACCTTTTTCTACCAAAATAATTCGGTTACAAACATCTGTAACGTGGTTTAAATCGTGACTAGATATAAAGGTAGTCATACTTCCACTTTGTGCCTTTAATAGATTTTTTAAACGAATTTGGGTTGTCGGATCTAAATTGGCAAAAGGTTCGTCTAGAATTAAGATTTCTGGTTTTTGCATTAAAGCTGCAGCAATACCAACTTTAACCTGATTCCCTTTACTAAAATCACGTATGTATTTGCCACTGTTTAAAATCTCGCCATTAAAAAATTCCCTGTATTGTGTAAGGTATGCTGAAACATCTGCAACACTTAAATCGTGTAAACCACCAATAAAAATAAAATATTCTTCAGGTGTTAAATAATCAATCAGAAAACCTTCATCTAAAAACGATGCAGTGTAATTTTTCCAATTGTCGCTTTGCATAACGTTCTCGCCTTTTGATAAAATTTCGCCCTCACTCGGACGAATTAAATCTAAAAGCATTCTGAAAAAAGTAGTTTTTCCAGCGCCATTGTTACCTACTAAACCTACGGTTTCGCCTTGCTCAATCTGTACGTGCTCTATGTTTACAACGGTTTTATCGCCATAAACTTTTTTCAAATTTTTAACTTCTAAAATCATAATTATTCTCTAAAGCCTTCGGCTATTTTATAACGTTGTTTTTCAAATTTTGCAGTGATGAAGTTTACCCAGAAGCCACGCATTAAAAGCATAATTAATCCGAATAAAGACACAACCATTAATCCCCAGTAGGGTAAATTCATAATGCCAAATGGCAGGTATAATAAAATTGGTGTTAAAGCATAAGGAAACATCAGCAGCCATTGTGTAGCGCCAGTACCCTGGTAATTAAAGCTTGCGGCTTTATTAATATCTAAACGCTTATAATTTAAAGTAGCCAAATAAAGCACGATTACTGTTCCAAAACCAATATTGTATAGATAAGCGGCAATGTGTAGAAGCAATAATTTAGGACTTAAAAACCCATAAAAGCTGGCTAACAAAGTAATAACTGTTGCGCCAATAGTGAACAATAAAAATTTAGCTTTTATATAATCTTTAAAGTTGATTTTGTTAGCCAATATGCCATCGAAATGAGCACTTTGCCAGGCAAACATAAACTGACCGTAAATGATGATTGAAATACCTGTCATGAAAATAGCGGCGAACATCATTTGTCCGAAAGCATTTCGATCTATAGCCTTTTCTTTATAAAAAATAAACCCGTAAAACAGGAAAAAGAAGCCTAAAATCAAAGAAGAACGAGAACGCTTATGGCGAAGAATTAACTTCAGCTCTAAAGCGGCAAGCTCTCCAACTCTTCCGAAACGATTTAAAAAGGCGTAATCTGTACTTACTTTTTTCTCTTGTTTGCTACTTAATTCTTCTACATATAAATTTTTGCGAAGAAAATCAGCGTTTAATTTAAAGATCCCAAAAGCAGCAATCGGAAATATAAAACCATAATAAGGATGAGCAGCAATGGCCTGGAAAACAGCATCAGAAAATGCCATGATGGAGATTATTTTATAATAATCTAGCGCTGCAAAGCCTGCAAAAAGAGCGAAGCCTACAAACGTGTACCAGGTATTTGTGATCGATTTTCGTTTGATATATAAAGCCAGATAATTGTTAAATACAGCTAAAGAAAATATCGAAACTATATATGTTATTGTAAGGAGTGCGCCATGAGTAGGCGCTATCTTCATGAAACAAAAAGGTAGGAAAATAAAAAATGGCCAAAGGTTAAAAGCAGAAAAAAGAGCTTTAACATTTAAGAAGCCAATGATTTTACTTTTCTTTATTCTTAAGTGAAGATATGGAACGATACTTAGGGTTGGTAAATCCTGAAACTGCACCCGCATAATAAAATCGAATGCAAAATAGTACAAAATAATTCCGTTAAAACTTTTGATAACATCCTGATTGGGGAAGAAATATTTTAGTAAATGAGCCATTCCAAAGCCTGCTCCAAGCGCAAGCACAAGAAAATAAAGCATAAAAAAACCCAAAACGATTTGTGTGGCAATACTACTGCCTCTGTTTCGCGAACGCCAAAAAGATTTCCTTTGATGGCTTAAAAAAGTACTCAGCATATATAATTTAGGTGTTTAGTTAATGTTTGGTAATTAGTATATCTTTTTTAGTAAATGTTACACTAATATTTGTATTTATCTTTCCAGTTTTGGCGAAGTTTTTCTCTAAGCTTTTCTTCAGCTGGGTTTTTACCAGGATCGTAAAGTTTGGTTCCGCTTAACTCATCCGGAAAATATTCCTGAGGTTCAAAGTTTCCTTCATACCCATGAGAATATTTATAATCCTTCCCATAGCCAATGTTTTTCATCAATTTGGTTGGCGCATTACGAATGTGTAAGGGTACAGGTAAATTCCCTGTTTGCTTAACCAAAGCCTGAGCATGATTAATCGCCTCGTATGATGCATTGCTTTTTGGCGAGCTAGCCAGATAGGTTACGCATTGCGATAAAATAATCCTGGCCTCTGGGTAACCAATTACATTTACAGCCGTAAAACAATTATTGGCCAGGAGCAGGGCATTTGGGTTTGCATTTCCAATATCTTCTGATGAAAGAATAAGCAACCTTCGGGCAATAAATAACGGGTCTTCGCCGCCTTCTATCATTCTGGCAAGCCAATAAACTGCTGCATTCGGGTCGCTGCCGCGGATGGATTTAATAAATGCAGAAATGATGTCGTAATGTTGTTCGCCAGCTTTATCATATAGGGCTAAATTCTGCTGTGCATGCGCCAAAACGTTCTCATTAGTCAGCATCATTTTATCGCCACCAATGCCATTAATAGCAATTTCGAGTACATTTAAAAGCTTGCGTGCATCGCCGCCGCTTAACCGAATTAAAGCCTCATGCTCTTTTATTGTAATTTTCTTTTGAGCAAGGATAACGTCCTTTTTAATTGCAGTTTGAAGTAAGCCTGCTAATTCTTCTTCGGTTAGCGATTTTAAAATGTAAACCTGACACCTGGAAAGCAAAGCGGAAATGACTTCGAAAGATGGATTTTCGGTAGTTGCTCCAATTAGCGTAACCAAACCACGCTCCACAGCACCAAGCAAACTATCTTGCTGCGATTTACTGAAACGGTGAATCTCATCGATAAACAAAATTGGTAAACCTAAAAAGCTATCCTTTAAAGCTGCAGCTTTATCTATTACATCACGAATATCCTTTACGCCACTATTAATTGCACTTAGGTTAAAAAATGGGCGGTCTAGAGCTTGCGAAATAATATAAGCTAAGGATGTTTTTCCAACTCCTGGAGGTCCCCAGAAAATCATCGAAGGTAACTGGCCACTTTCTATCGCCTTGCGTAAAACTGCACCAGTACCAACCAAATGCTTTTGCCCAACATATTCATCAAGATTTTGAGGGCGCATTCTTTCGGCTAGTGGGGCTTGATTTTGCATAATCGTAAATATAGGAAATTTGAGTGCTTTTGTAAATTAGGTTTTACCAAGGAAACACAGAAGCAGCAGCGGTTGATGTTTCATTTTATCTATGGTTAATACCTAATCTTCTATTTTAGAATGATGCTTTGTGTCTTTCATGGTCGTATATAAAATCAAAGAAATTAAAATACAACCAGTAACATACCAATAGAAGTAACTTTCGTGGCCTATGTTTTTAAACCAAAGGGCGAAGTATTCGGCCGTTCCACCGAAAATGGCAACCGTTAAGGCATAAGGCAGCCCAACTCCTAAAGCTCTTATCTCGGCAGGAAATAACTCGGCCTTTACTACTGCGTTAATGCTGGTGTAACCACTTACAATAATTAATGCACCAATCATCAAAAGAAAAATTATGGTTGTATTGGTTTCGCTCGCCAGTCCTGTTAAAATTGGATAAGTACACAAACTCCCCATTATGCCAAAGCCAATTAATAATGGTTTTCTCCCTATTTTATCAGATAATAGTCCGAATAAAGGTTGCATAATGGCAAAAAGCAGTAAGGAGATAAAAGATAAAGTTGTTGAGGTTTCTTTACTCAAATGCACGGTGTTTACTAAAAATTTCTGCATATAAGTACTGAAGGTATAAAAGGCAATTGTGCCGCCTAATGTTAGGCCTACCACTGTAAGAACCTCTTTTGGGTATTTCAATAATATGGCAAGTCCGCCTTTTTTCTCCTCTTTATTCTTTTTAAATGCCGAAGTTTCATCAATGTGTCTTCTCAGATAAAGTGCGATAAAAGATAAAATTGCACCGATAAAAAATGGAATTCTCCATCCCCAATCTTGTAGCTCTGCTGGGGTTAACAACCAGTTTTGAAGAATTAACTGAATGCCTAAGGCAAGCAACTGGCCTCCGATTAAGGTTACATATTGAAAACTTGAATAAAAGCCCCGATGTTTTTTTGTAGCCATTTCGCTCAGGTATGTTGCAGATGTTCCATATTCGCCACCCGTACTTAAGCCCTGAATTAATCGGGCAAATACCAATAATAATGGTGCGAAAATTCCGATTTGTTTATAGCCTGGCGTTAATCCAATAATTAATGAACCGATAGCCATAATTAGCACCGAAAGTGCCATCGATTTCTTTCTTCCTTGTTTATCAGCAATACTGCCAAATAACCAGCCGCCAATCGGGCGCATTAAAAAACCTACTGCAAAAATTCCAGCGCTATTTAAAAGCTGAGCTGTTGGGTTACTGTTAGGGAAAAATACAGGTGAAAAGTATAGTGCAAATGCAGAATACGTGTACCAATCGTACCATTCTACCAAATTTCCAACTGAACCACCGAAAATAGATTTTAACCTATACTTAACCTCGTCAATTTCTTTTGATGTAAAATCGTTTGCTGGTTTATTCATGCTTTACTTGATCGGTTAATAATGAGTTTTCGAAGGAGAGAATTTTAAACACAAATTGCAATCTTTTTGTTTAAGTTAGTATTTATTGTAAGATAATTCGTCAATCGTTAGAAACATGAAAGATAACTTTTCCAATCAAGCTGCGGAATACGCTATTTATCGACCAACCTATCCTCAGGAATTATATGATTTTATATTCGCTCTGGTAGATCAAAAAGATTCGGCATGGGATTGCGCAACAGGAAACGGGCAAGTGGCGCGGGTGCTGGCTCAACATTTCACTGGGGTGTATGCTACAGATATAAGCGAAAAACAGTTAAGCCAGGCATTAAAACTTCCAAATATCGTTTATCAGGTTGAGTCTTCAGACCAAGCGAATGTACCCGATGCGAGTTTTAATTTGATTACGGTTGCCCAAGCCATACATTGGTTTAATTTTGATGCATTTTACAGTGAGGTAAAACGAACCTTAAAACCCAACGGACTAATTGCTGTAATTGGTTACGGCGTAATGTTTATCGATAAAAAAGTAGATAAAGTGGTTCATAAACTTTACGAAGATATATTAGGTAAATACTGGGATAGCGAACGCAGGTATATCGAAGAAGGTTACAAAACCATTCCTTTTCCCTTTGAAGAAATTACAGCGCCACATTTTCAAATCAAAACCTCGTGGAATTTTAACCAGCTGATCGGTTATTTAAACACCTGGTCTTCGTTACAACATTATAAAAAAGCGAATGATAGAAATCCTTTAGAATATATGTTTACCGAACTTAAAGAAGCCTGGGGAAACGATGCGGTTAAGGATGTGCATTTCCCGATTTTATTGCGGGTTGGGCGGTAGATACTTAGTTAAGCACAATGCATAAGGCTATCGTCATTGCGAGGCACGAAGCGATCTCAGCCTCTTCACAGACCATCAAATAATTATTTGAAAAAGAACATTCAGTAACTTTTCGCATTATTCAGCCCAGCTCCGTTACAAGTCCGCACTCGTACCTCGTTTACGGGCCTTTCACTTCAATCGGGTTTAAAAACGAAGGATTATGCTAAAACCGTTAAACGCATAATATAAAACAAGTAGCTAAAGCAGCCTGCAAATGAAAGGCACATTTCTCCATACACAATGCATTATAAAACTTGCTATATTCGTTGCCGTTGGTTTCAACCAACGGTTAATGGATTGGAGTTCATCCATGGTCTGTGTCTTCACAGGCCATTTTAATGTTTATTTCAATAAATCCATTATGGCTAAGGCAGTCATTTTTTTCTGCTCACCGCTTTGCATATCTTTCAAAGTTAACTCGCCGCTTGCGATTTCATCACCACCAATTAAAATTACGTAGGGGATATTTTTTGCATCAGCGTAAGTCATTTGTTTTTTCAGCTTCGCTGAAGAAGGGTATAATTCGGCCGAAATACCAGCATTTCTAAATTGCTGTAAAATTGGTAAAGCATATTTTTCTGCCTCGGCATCGAAATTACTAATTAAAACTTTGGTTCCAACCTCTGCCGATGCAGGGAAAAGATTTAATTCTTCAAGCACATCGTAAATTCTGTCGGCACCAAATGAAACACCAACTCCAGTTAAATCCTTCAAACCAAACATACCCGTTAAATCATCGTAACGGCCGCCACCGCCGATGCTACCCATGGCAACCTCGTTGGTTTTAACCTCGAAAATGCAACCTGTGTAATAGTTTAAACCGCGGGCTAATGTAATGTCTAGTTCCAGTTTAGCCGTTAAAGGAAGGCCATAAGAAATCAGGCTTTCCACATAATCAAAAACCTGCTCAATTTCGGCAACGCCTTTCAAACCTGTTTCAGAAGTTGCTAAAACTTCCTTTAAGCTGGCTAGTTTTTCTTCGTTGCTTCCTTCTAGTAAAATAACAGGACGAAGTTTTTCCAAATCATCTTCGGTAAAACCGCGTTCTAATAATTCTTTACTTACACCATCCAAACCAATTTTATCCAGCTTGTCGATCGCAACAGTCATGTCGATAATTAAATCAGGTTTACCTATAATTTCGGCAATGCCTGATAGAATTTTTCTATTATTAATTTTGATGCTAAAATCTTTTAAGCCAAGTTTAGCTAAAGCTTCATTGTAAATCAGGATAAATTCTGCTTCGTTTAATAAACTTTCAGAGCCCACTACATCTACATCGCACTGATAAAATTCACGGTATCTTCCCTTTTGTGGTCTATCGGCACGCCAAACAGGTTGAACCTGAAAACGCTTAAAAGGTAAAGTGATTTCGTGCTGGTGCATAACTACGTAGCGAGCGAAAGGAACAGTTAAATCATAACGTAAAGCTTTCTCAGAAATTAAAGGAATTAACTTATTGCTATTGTCATCCTGAGCAAAGTCGAAAGATTTTTTCTTCGGATCTTTTAAATACTCGCCGCTATTAAGAATTTTAAAAATCAGCTTATCACCTTCATCGCCGTATTTTCCAGTTAAGGTAGAAAGGTTTTCAAAACTAGGTGTTTGAATTTCTGCATAACCATATTTTTTAAAAACCGTTTTAATTGTATCGTAAATAAAGTTGCGTTTTACCATTTCAACAGGCGAAAAATCGCGTGTACCTTTTGCTAACGAGGGTTTAATAACTGACATAGGCGCAAAAGTACGAAAATGTAGGGTTTATTAATCCATCGCTCCCTTTTCAAAATAATTTTTTTTAATTTTTCGCACTGCCATAGGGTTGTCAGTATGGGGTATTTTCTTTGTGGTACCAAAACAAAAAACCATGAGCTTAGCCGACTTACTATTAATGGAAATTACCACAATCGAAAAAACAAAACAACAAAATATGGATATTATTAAAGCATTATTGAAAGAATTTGAATCGGAATTCAACACAACCAAAAAGTTTTTGGCTTTGGTGCCAGTTGATAAATTTGACTGGGCACCGCATGAAAAAAGCATGAAAATGAAATCCTTAGCAAGTCATATTGCAGAACTGCCAGCTTGGGTAAGCTTAGCGTTTACTACGGATGGATTAGATTTTGCAACAGCGCCATACGAAGAGAAAAAGGTAGATAGCAACGAAGATTTACTTAAGCTTTTAGAAGAAAGCTATGAAAGCGGGAAAGCAGAACTGGAAAAAGCTTCGCCCGAAAATTTTGATAAACAATGGATTTTGCGAAACGGGGAGCAGATTTTAGGCGACCTGACAAAATACGAAATGGTGAGGATTGCATTTAGCCAAACTATCCACCACAGAGCTCAACTAGGTGTTTATTTAAGATTATTAAACATTCCAATACCAGGAAGCTACGGGCCAAGTGCCGATGATCAAAGCTTTTAAGCTTCCTCTTTTATAATTTTGTGTTCTCTTTGGTGTTTTTACCACAGAGAACACAAAAGATTTGTGAAGTATTTTGCGATTCGCGATTAAATCGACTCCTTCGATTAAAACAAATACTTCCTTTTAGGCTTTTAATATATCTTTGCATAAAATTCAATCTATGCAAAACAGTTCTGCAACCCGTTTAAATAAATTTATCGGCGAAAGCGGATTATGTTCTCGCCGTGAAGCAGATCGGTTTATCGAAAAAGGCAACGTTTTTATTAATGGGAAAAGAGCCAAAATAGGTGATCAGGTTTTAGCAGGCGATCGGGTTATGGTTAACGGCCACAATATTGAGCCTAAAGAAGAAAGCAATTTTATTCTTTTAGCGTTTAATAAGCCTGTTGGCATTACCAGTACAACAGAATCTAACGTTCGTGATAATATTGTTGACTATGTAAATTACAGTGAGCGTATATTCCCAATCGGACGGTTAGATAAAGACTCCTCAGGCTTAATTTTCTTAACTAATAATGGCGACATCGTTAATAAGATTCTTCGGGCAGGGAACAAACATGAAAAGGAATACGTTGTAACGGTTAACAAACCAATAACCGAAGATTTTATCTTCGAAATGAGTAACGGGGTTCCAATTTTGGGTGTAAATACACGTAAATGTAAAGTCCGCCAGGTTAGTACGTTTGTATTCAATATAATATTAATTCAAGGTTTGAACAGGCAAATTCGTAGAATGTGCGAACATTTCGGTTACGAAGTTACCAAATTAGAGCGAACCAGAATTATGAACATTAACCTTAAGGGGATTCCAACAGGCGAATTTAGAGCGCTTACAGAAGAGGAGATGGGCGGCATTATTAAAAGTGTCGAAAAATCATCTTCAGATGTTGCGACAAAATCTAAAAACACGAAGAAAAAAACCAACTCCTGGGAAGAAATTCCTGAATTGAATTCTGAACTACCTAAAAAGACTTCTAAGCCATCAGGCCAAAAATCTTTTGGAAAAAAGCCTTCTGGTCATTCTTCAGCAAAACCAAGTGGGAAAGGTAACTCCTCGAATCGGAATTCAAGACCTGCAAAAGGCAAGTCAACAGGTAAACCCGCATCAAAAGGCAGGGGCCGATAAAAGCACAAGACAGTAAATTGTAAAATTAAGTACTGATTGTTAGTCTTTTAGCTTTAATCTTTCAGCTTAAATGCTTTTTAAGTACCTTTGCGGCAAATGGTAACAGCAAAAAAACTCGATATCCGCTCATTAGATTTGCCTCAGTTGCAACAGCATCTAACTGCTATGCAGCAACCTGCGTTCAGGGCAAAACAAATCTATCAATGGTTGTGGGAAAAATCGGCAACTAATTTCGATGATATGAGCAATCTTTCTAAAGATTTGCGGAAAGCATTGGATGAAGGTTTTACGATTAATGCTGTACAGGTTAACAACTCTCAGTTTAGTAACGACCATACCATTAAAAATACGTTTCGTTTAGCTGATGGAAATATTGTTGAAGGTGTTTTAATTCCTTTGGAAGATCGTATGACGGCTTGCGTAAGTTCGCAGGTGGGTTGTAGCTTAACCTGTAAATTTTGTGCAACAGGTTATATGGACCGCAAGAGAAACTTAAATGCTGATGAAATTTACGATCAGGTTGTACTAATTGATAAACAAGCCAAACAGAATTACAATAATCCGCTTACCAATATCGTGTATATGGGTATGGGCGAACCCTTGTTAAATTATGCAAATGTTTTAAAATCTATCGAACGCATTACGGCACCCGATGGTTTAAATATGAGTTATAAGCGCATTACGGTTTCTACAGCTGGAATTGCTAAAATGATTAAAAAGCTGGGCGATGATGGTGCAAAATTCAATCTTGCGCTTTCGCTACACGCAGCCGACGATAAAAAACGGAATGAAATTATGCCCATCAATGAGGCAAATTCGTTAAAAGCTTTGGCCGATGCACTAAAATACTATTTCGCTAAAACAAAAAACCCAGTAACCTACGAATACATTGTTTTCAATCATTTTAATGATGAAATTTCTGATGCGATTGATTTAGCTAAATTTTGTAAACATATACCTTGCAAAGTAAACTTAATCGAATATAACCCAATTTCTTTTGCCGATTTTACGAATGCCGATGGCGATAAAATTGATGCTTTTGCTAATTACCTTAAATCTCAGGGAATTAACACAAATATTCGTCGTAGTCGGGGTAAAGATATTGATGCCGCTTGCGGACAATTAGCCGTTAAAGAGGAAGCCAAGGCTTAATTTTGTTAAATATTTTTTATTTAATTTTTTAAAAAAGAAATATTTTTTCTATCATTGCAGCCCGATTAAAAGCCTCCTTAGCTCAGCTGGTAGAGCAACTGACTTGTAATCAGTAGGTCATTGGTTCGATTCCGATAGGAGGCTCTTTTTAATTTACGATATTAGATTTTAAGTCTTTCTGAAAAGCATTCTAATAATTGCATTATTACCCCAAATGCATAAGAAATCGTAAAAGTAAAAATCCTAAATTTGTTCATGCTAAAATATTTTTCAGCCAATTGGGTTTTTCCAGTCAGCGCTAATCCCATCGAAAATGGAACAGTTGCGGTTCATCCCAATGGAGAAATAGAAGAAATCTTTACAGAAGAAGAAATACTTAAGCTTAACGTTGCAGTTACAAAATACGCTGGTGTAATTGTTCCAGGCTTTATCAATACGCATTGCCACCTGGAATTATCACACCTATTAGGTCGAATACCAGAACATACGGGTTTGGTTGAGTTTGTGCAAAGCATTATTAAAGGCAGGCAAAGCGATGCTGAGGAGGTTAACCTGGCGATGGAAAAAGCCGATCAGCAGATGTTTGATAACGGAATTGTAGCGATTGGTGATATTTCTAATCAAATTTCTTCTAAGGCGGTTAAAGAGAAAAGTAAAATATATTATCACACTTTTGTAGAGGCAATGGGTTTTAATCCCGAACGTGCCGATGCAATAATGGCCCATGCCAATGGCGTTAAAGATGAGTTTACTCCATTAAGGGCTACGGTTGTTCCGCATGCCCCATATTCGGTATCGCCTGCGCTTTTTAATTTAATTAACGAAGCCGCAGAAAAAGAAAAAGCTTTTATTAGTATCCACAATCAGGAAACTACTAATGAAAATGCTTTTTTTGAAAATAAAACAGGCGGATTTTTAGAGCTCTACAAGTTTTTAGGTCTGGATATTTCTTTTTTCCAGCCATCTGGAAAAACGTCTTTACAAACCTGGCTACCTTATATTAAAAAGCAAAAAACTTTATTGGTTCATAACACCGTTTCGAGTAAGGCTGATGTAGATTTCGCCAAACAGAAACACAGCAATTTATACTGGTGTTTATGCCCGAAAGCCAATTTGTACATAGAAAATCAATTGCCTGATATAGATTTGCTTACCAAAGAAAATGTTAAAATCACGTTAGGAACGGATAGTTTGGCGAGTAATCATCAGCTGAATATTTTATCGGAGATGAGAACTTTACAAGAGCATAAACAAGTAAATTTCGAAAAGCTTTTACAGTGGGCAACGCTAAATGGTGCCGAATTCCTGGAAATGGATGGACAATTTGGAACAATTGAAAAAGGGAAAAAACCAGGTTTGAATCTCATCCAGCTATCAGCAGATTTTATAATTGAAAGTGATCAAGTAACTAAATTAATTTAAACTGATGAATCCAATCTGTAAGCTTTTCAATATTAAATATCCGATTATACAAGCTGGAATGGTTTGGTGCAGCGGTTGGAAATTGGCTTCAGCTGTTTCTAATGCTGGTGGTTTGGGCATAATTGGCGCAGGATCCATGTATCCAGAAGTTTTAAGAATGCATATTCAAAAATGCAAAAAAGCTACAGATAAACCTTTTGGGGTAAATATCCCATTGCTTTATCCGAATATTCAGGAAATTATAGATGTGATAATTGATGAAAACGTGAAAATAATTTTCTCGTCAGCAGGAAATCCTGCAACATGGACCAGCATTTTAAAAGGGCAGGGAATTACCGTAGTTCATGTAATTGCAAATACGAAATTTGCTTTGAAGGCGCAGGAGGCTGGGGTAGATGCAATTGTTGCCGAAGGCTTTGAAGCAGGTGGGCATAATGGCAGGGAGGAAACCACAACATTATGTTTAATCCCGATGATTAGAGATGCGGTTCAAATTCCTGTTATTGCTGCGGGCGGTATTGCCAGTGGAAAATCGATGTTAGCGGCATTTGCCTTAGGTGCCGATGCAGTTCAGATTGGTTCTGCATTTGCTGTTGCAAAAGAATCATCGGCACATCAGGCATTCAAAGAAAAGATTATTTTATCAGCAGAAGGAGATACAAAACTTGCGATGAAAAAATTAGTTCCCGTAAGGTTATTAAAAAACGAATTTGCTGATGCAGTTACGCAGGCAGAGGCTGAAGGTGCAAATAGGATTGAGTTGATGGAGCTTTTAGGCAAAGCAAGAGCGAAATTGGGGATGTTTGAGGGCGATATGGAAAATGGTGAGCTCGAAATCGGTCAGGTATCGGCCATGCTAAAAGAAATAAAACCAGCCGCACAGATTTTAGAGGAGATTTGGCAAGAATATACAATAGGTTTAAAAAGATTTGGAGATTTACATAATGAAATGGTCCAATAATCTTTTTGTAAAACTTAGTTTTAAACAGTTTCTTAATATATGAACACAAAATATTTAATGATTTCTAGCAGTATCTTTTTAGGTTTAGTAGGAATCTCATGCTCTTTCGCTCCTGAAGAAATTTTAGAATATATTGGCATTAAAGATCTCGGGTCATTTGTAGTCATCATTCAAATGTTAGGTGCGCTTTTTCTTGGCTTTGCCATTTTAAACTGGACGGCAAAATCAAATCTGATTGGAGGAATTTACAGCAAACCAGTTTCACTCGGGAACTTTTTGCATTTTGTTGTTGGCGCTATAACAATCGCAAAATATTTTTCAAAACACCTTGAATCTACTTTTCTTATAATTCCGATATCAATCTATGGAATATTTGCCATCGCTTTTGGTTTAGTTTCATTTGGAAGGCACGAGTTTAAAAAGCAATCCTAACATCAATCAAAAAAACTAACTTTGTCTTATTATGAAACACTTCAATATAACAATTACAGGGAAAGTACAGGGGGTTGGTTTTAGAGAAACTACAAAAATCATAGCCAATCAAATGTCGGTAAATGGATTTGTAAGAAACGAGAAAGATGGTTCTGTTTATATTGAAGCAGAAGCTGACGAAATATTTCTAGAAGAATTTGTAAACTGGTGCAATGAAGGGCCAGATCGCTCTCGTGTAGAAAATGTCAGCTTTACCGAAGGCGAAGTGAAAAACTATCGTAATTTTGAAGTCTATAAAAAATAGGGAATATAGGATCTTGGGTTTACGATTTCAAATCTAAATTAACCCATGAGGAGCTATTGAAATTGTGTTTTTAAATTTAAATAATAATAAATCAACGATTGAGATTTTGTTTAATGAAACTACGTTTTCAGCTCTAAAATCTAACATTAAAAATCTAACGTCAATTGTCTGTATATAAAAAGTTTCTTGGGCAAACAATGGTTTATGGTATTAGTACCGTTTTTTCCAGGCTGTTCAACTTTATTTTAACGCCGATTTACACCGCCGTATATAAAAAAGGTGTTTATGGTATTTTTACAAATATGTATGCAAATGCATCGTTAATTAATGCCATTTTAGCCTTTGGGATGGAAAGTACTTATTTCAGATACCTGAATAAATACGAAGATAAGAAGCAACAGGTTTACAATAACTCTTTTCTGTGTATTGCTTTTATTGCGACACTTTTTTTAGTTACTGGCCTAACTTTTTCCTCATCAATTGCTGGCTATTTGGCAACAAAAAGTAGTGAGCTTGCCGATTATAAACAATATGTAAGTTTCTTTCTATGGATTTTATTTGTCGATGCCATTTGTGTGATACCTTTTGCAAAGTTAAGAGCAGATGGACGGCCATTTAAATACAGTGTAGCTAAATTTTTAAATATTGGATGCTTTGTTGGTTTCAATTTAATCTTTCTGTATATGGTTCCTGCAATTATTAAACATAATTGGGTCGGTGCAGAATGGTTTGGATCGTGGTACCGCTACCAGTGGATCGGTTATGTTTTTGTTGCCAATTTGATTGCATCAGTTGCCACGTTAATATATTTATTACCAGAATTTTTAAAACTGCAATTGCGTTTTGATGCTAAGCTTTTTGCGAATATGTTTTCTTACAGCTGGCCAATTTTAGTTGCAAACTTATCGTTCATTGTAAACGAAAACCTGGATAAAATTGTACTTCAAAAATTATTACCCGCCGAAATTGCCGATGGCGAAGTTGGAATTTACGGTGCGGTATGTAAAATCGCGATTTTTCTAAGCATTTTTATTACCGCTTTCAGACTCGGTGCTGAGCCTTTCTTTTTCAGTCATGCAAAGGAAAAAAATGCTAAAGAAACCTATGCTACTATTTTAAAATATTTTGCAATTGCACTGGCTGTACTTTTCGTTGGCATTATTGCGAACATCGAAATTTTGAAATTCTTTATCCGTAAAGAAGAATATTGGGTTGGATTACCAGCTGTGCCTTATTTATTGTTAGGCTATGTTTGTCTAGGCATTTACATGAATTTATCAATATGGTATCGCTTGTCGGATCAAACTCGTTTTGGCTTGTACATTTCTTTAGCTGGAGCGGTAATTACGATTGTGTTAAACATTGTTTTAATTCCTAAGTACAGTTATATGGGGTCGGCTTGGGTAAGTATGCTGGCTTATTTTGTAATGATGGTTTTATCTTATGTTTTGGGACAAAAATATTACCCAATTCCTTACAACCTGAAAAAGATTTTGGCTTACTTAGTTGTTTCAACGATAATCGTTTTTGCATCATTTTTCATCTTTAACAGAAATATTTACATCGGTAATGCCATGTTAATTGCCTTTATAGCAGGAATTGTTTATTTCGAGAAAAAGGATTTAATGAAAATATTAAAGCGTTAAATCTTATTCTACTACTCGGTCAAAATTCATTCAATTAGGATAATGGAAATAAAAATCATCAATAAATCTGAACATCCCTTGCCACAATATGAAACGGCTCATGCAGCTGGTATGGATTTAAGGGCATCAATAACGGAAGAAATTACACTTAAACCTTTACAACGTCAGCTAATTGCAACGGGTTTATTTATTGAGTTACCAGTAGGTTATGAAGCGCAAATCAGACCACGAAGCGGTTTGGCCTATAAACATGGAATCAGCATTGTAAACTCGCCAGGTACTATTGATGCAGATTATCGAGGAGAGCTAAAGGTTTTATTGATAAACTTATCAGATACTGATTTTAAAATCGTTAATGGTGATAGAATTGCTCAGATGGTGGTGGCCAGGCACGAAACTGTTAATTGGCAAGCCGTTGAAGAATTAGGTGAAACACAGCGTGGCGATGGAGGCTACGGACACACTGGAAAGGTTTAATGATAAATTAGTATTTATCAACTCAATCATTAAAAAGCATGGTTAAAGGTTATTTTTTTCTTGCAATGAGTTTGCTTAGTGTTCATGCTTTCGGGCAGACTGAACTTACTAAGGGCAATGGCCGCGATAGCAATATGATTAAGCAATTGTTTTTCGCTGGGCTCAAAGAGAAAATGTCTGATAATTATGCCGTTGCTTCAACAAATTTTACAAAAATTGTTAGCCTCGATCCAAATAACGATGCAGCCTATTACGAATTGGCGAATGCAAGTTTCCGTTTAGATAAACTTGCAGAAGCAGAGCAAAATATCAAACAAGCGGTAAAATTACGTCCTGATAATAAATGGTATTTACGTTTGCAGGGCGAGGTTTACAAGCGAACAAATAAAATGCCCGAGCTCATATCGGTGTTTAATGATTTGATTCGAATTGAACCCGATAATGATGCTTATTATTTCGATAAAGCCAATGCCCAGTTTATTTTAAACCAGCCAGACGAGGCCAAAAAAACTTATGATCAGATTCAGGTAAAGTTTGGCGAATCGAGAGAACTAACGAATGCCAAGCGCAGGTTTCAGCAAAATGGAAATGCAAGTGAAAGTGATATTGTAAAACTGTTGGAAGGGAACCAGGCTGATGTTAAAAATTATTTATACGCTGCAGGTTTACTGTTGCAAAAAAATAATGAGGCAGAAGCTTTGAAAGTTTTATTAAAAGCACATTTGTTAGAGCCAAATAATTTCGAAGTTAATTTAGGCTTAGCTGATATTTATCGTAAACAAAAAAATGATGAAGCTGCTTTTTCCTCATTGAAACTAGCTTTTGATAGTGATGAAATGCCGACAACAGAAAAGGTAAAAATTATCGCGGCATTATTTCCGAAAATGAATCAGCCTGTTGTGGCTAAAAATGTAACCGAATTAAGTAAAAGCATTGCAGAAAAAAATCCTAATGATGCAAAATCTTTAGCTTTATATGGAGATGTGCTGTATCAGCAAAATAAGTTGAAAGAAGCATTAATTCCATATCAAGCAGCCTTAAAGTTAAATGAACAGGTTTATGCAGTTTGGGAACAGGTAATAAATATTCAAACTTTGTTAGGCCATTATGCAGAAGCCATTAAATTCGGTGATGAAGCATTAACACTTTATCCTAATCAAGCGGGCTTGTATTATTACATGGCCTATGCATTATTCAAAACTGGTAAATACGAAAACGCTCAAAGTAATCTAAAAAATGCACTTCAGCTGGATGTAGATAATAAGAGCCTTCAGGCGCAGGTTTATGCCTTGCAGGGCGATATTTACATCAATCAAAATAATTTTTCTTTAGCGAAAACAGCTTTTGAGAAAGCAATTGCAGCCGAGCCAGATAATTATCTGATTATGAATAACTATGCATATTATCTGGCATTAAGGAATGATGATCTCGCTAAAGCTGCAAAATATGCGGAAACAGCAGCCAATGCAATGCCCGAAAATTCGTCGGTTACTGATACCTATGCATTCATTTTGTTTAAGCAACAAAAATACGATTTGGCTAAAACCTGGATTGAAAAGGCTTTGCAAAACAATAACAATAAAAACGGTGTTTACCTTGAGCGTTATGGCGATATTCTCTTTATGAAAGGAGATAAGGAGGCGGCGCTAATTCAATGGCAAAAAGCAAAAGATGCTGGAAACGGCTCTGAATTATTAAATAAAAAAATAAATGAAAAAAAATATTTTAAATAGCCTGTTTATTTTAGCGGCAATAACTTTTGTATCAGCCTGTAAGCCTAAAAAGGAAATTGTTGTTGCTCCGCCAAAAGCCGAAACTAAGGTAGATAATTCAAAAACCGAAACATTAACCTTATTAAACAGTAAACAGCTAAAATTTAATACACTTTCGTTAAAAGCAAAAGCTACGCTTGATATAGATGGAAATGCGAATGATGTGACTATGAATTTTCGCATTAAAGATAAAGAAACCATTTGGGTAAGTATTACTGCAATTGGCGGTTTGGCTGAAGTAGCACGAGCTTTAATAACACCAGATAGCATTAAAATTCAGAATAAACTTAAAAGCGAATACCTGAAAAAACCATTTACTTATATTTATAATTTCACCAACAGGCAGGTTAATTTCAATACCCTACAGGCTATTTTAACGGGTAATGCCATGGGCGATTTTTTAATTGATAAATCTGATGTAAGATTGGAAAATGGTTCTTGGGTAGTTTCTGGTGCTAAAGCAAACTTAGATTATAAATTACTATTCAATACACTTCTTAAAGTTTCGGAAACCAATTTAAATGATGCAAAAAGCGGTCAGGCGTTAAAAGTTACGTACACCGATTACCAAAAGTTAAATGAATCTCTATTTCCAGGATCATTGAAAATTAACACACTTTCTGGTGCAAAGAAAATTAATATCGATTTACAATATGTAAAAATTGATGGCAATGTTCCTGTCGAATTTCCGTTTACAGTACCAAAGAGATATACACTGGTAAATAATTAAGAGATTGATAAATCTCAATCGCTGTTATTTTGAGGGTGATTAAGTTTTGGCCTTGCAATGTGAAGTTTCTGTGAAGAACATTCACCTATAGGCTTTTATCCCTTCTGTATCTCAATTTTAATGTATTTTACTGTAAAATTTTTATACTTTTGGCTTAATGAAGCTACACAAACTCGTATTTATCCTGTTTTTTAGTGTATTTGCCTATTCGGTTTCGGCTCAAACTGCAAATGAACTTAGAAGAAAAAAAGAAGCAATTGAACGTGATATTGAACAACTTGAAAAAAGCTTAAATAAAACTGCAAGTGGTAAAAAGCTCACTTTACAGCAGATCAATACTATAAATGCACAAATTCGCTTACGCCAAGATAAGATTGGAACGATCAATTCTGAAATTAAAAATTTAGATAGTCAAATCTCTCAGAACACAAATACCGTACATACATTGCAAGGTCAGTTAGGCGATCTTAAAAAAGAATATGCAGGTATGATCCGTTTTGCGCAGCGAAACAGAAATTCATACGATAAAATGATGTTTATTTTTGCTGCCAAGGATTTTAATCAGGCTTATAAAAGAATAAAGTATTTACAGCAATTTAGCCAGTACCGTAAAAAACAAGCAGGTTATATAGAAAATACCCAGCAAGATTTAAATGGTAAAATCAAAATTCTGGATAAAACATTAAGAGAAAAAAGCGATTTATTAAAAGAACAGGAGCGTGAAAGAGAGCGTTTGGGTAAAGATAAAAACCAGCAATCTGCCGTTCTAAATAATTTAAGTAAGCAGGAAAAAACTTTTAAGCAGGATATTGCTTCCAAGAAAAAACAGCAGGCACAAATAGATAGAGCAATCAGAGCAGCCATTCAGCGTGCGATTGAAGAAGCAAGAAGAAAAGCAGAAGAAGAGGCACGTTTGGCGGCAGCAAAAGAAGCTGCAGCAAGAGCCGCGGCAATAGCAAAAGCTAAGGCTGAAAATAAACCTGTTCCTGTTGCGCCACCTGCAGCTAAAACTAAAACAAGCAGTGAGGCACTTACAGCAACACCTGAAGCGGCGAGGTTATCAGAAGGTTTTGAAAATAATAGAGGGAAATTACCATGGCCAGTAGCTTCTGGACAGATTACCGAAAGATTTGGATTACATAAAGTAGATCAGGCAAGCTATACCAATGATGGCGTAGATATTACAACTGGAGATGGTGCTACAGTTAGAGCTGTTTTTTCTGGTAAAGTGGTTATGGTTCAGAATATAATGGGCAGAACAGCAGTCGTAATTAGCCATGGCGAATACTTTACGGTTTACCAAAATTTAAGAGGTGTAAGTGTTAGCACTGGCAACTCGGTTGATACCAAACAAGCTATTGGAACTGTTGCAAATACAGATGGTGTTCCATTACTTAAGTTCCAGATAAGAAGGGTATCTGCTCCGTTAAATCCAGAAGCATGGATTAGTAAATAATATTAGGCAATTAAATGTTTATATTTGTATAAAATAGATTAGTGATGTATCAAGGCACGTTATTAGAGTTTTTAAATATGGGTGGATCGGAGATCGTACTCATTTTAGGGGTAGTTCTATTGTTATTTGGAGGTAAAAAATTACCCGAATTAGCAAGGGGCTTAGGTAAAGGAATCAGGGAGTTTAAAGACGCCTCTGATGGTGTGAAGCGTGAAATTCATAGGAATATAAATGCTATGGATTTAGATAAAGACGAAGCAGAACAAACAGTAGCAAATAATAATAATGAACGTCATCATCCTACAGAAAGCACTTTTAACGAAAGTACAAGTGCACCGGTAGCGCATGAAGGTTCAGATGTCCCTTATCCACAAAGCACGCCCATCGACGAAAAAATTGTAACTGATAGTCAAAAAGTTTAAACAAAAAAGTTATGTTAAATACAACAATAGCAGCAATGCTTGGAACCCCGGAAATTATCATTATTGCAGTAGTGGTATTGTTATTGTTCGGCGGGAAAAAAATTCCTGAACTTATGCGTGGCTTAGGTAAAGGTGTAAAAGAATTTAAAGACGGTAAAGATGGTACTGATGGAGAACAAGTAGATCCTTCTAACCGCGATAAAACTGTTTAATTACCATATTTTTTAGTTTTGAAGAAATACAGCTCTCTTAAGGAGATACAAACGCTTGTTTCGCAGAAGCAATTAACTTTACCAGATTTATTGGCTTATTACTTTAAGCAAATAAAAAATAATGAACACCTCAATGCATTCAACGAGGTGTTTTTTTATTCGGCAGAAGTTCAGGCTGATGTGGTACAAAAAAAGATAGAAGAAGGTACGCAAGGTAAACTTGCAGGCATGATTATCGGGATTAAAGATAACATTTGCTACAAAGATCACATTGTTACAGCATCATCAAAAATGCTCGATGGTTTTGTTTCACCCTATTCATCAACAGTTGTACAACGTTTATTACAGGAAGATGCCATTATAATTGGTCGTTTAAACTGCGATGAATTTGCAATGGGCGGTTCTAACGAAACTTCATACTTTGGTGCTGTAGGTAATGCGGTAAATCCAGAACTTGTGCCAGGAGGTTCTTCTGGCGGTTCGGCAGTTGCCGTGCAGGCAGATATGTGTCTTGCTGCATTAGGAACTGATACTGGTGGTTCTGTTAGGCAGCCCGCTGCTTTTTGTGGGCAGATTGGTTTAAAACCAACTTATGGACGTATTTCAAGATATGGTGTAATCGCTTATGCTTCTTCTTTTGATCAGGTTGGTCCAATTACTTCAAGCGTTGAAGACGCTGCCTTACTTTTGCAGGTTTTAGCTGGAGCAGATGATCATGATTCTACGGTTTCTTCTTTATCCGTGCCAGATTATCCTGCTCATTTAAACAGCAGTAAAAAACAAAAAATTGCAGTCTTAAAAGAAACGATTGATAGCGAAGCGCTCGATCCCGAGATTAAAGCTGCCATATTAAAATCGATAGAAGAATTAAAAGCAAAAGGACATGCGGTAGAGTATGTATCTTTTGATTTGCTGGATTACCTAGTGCCGGCATATTATATTTTAACTACTGCCGAAGCTTCATCAAATCTTTCCCGTTATGATGGTGTGCATTATGGACATCGTAACACCGAAGCTAAATCCTTAAACGAACTTTATAAATTATCACGGGCTGAAGGCTTTGGCGATGAAGTAAAACGTCGTATTCTTTTAGGTACTTTCGTTTTAAGTGCGGGATATTACGACGCCTACTATCAAAAGGCACAACAGGTTCGTAGATTGATCAGAGAAAAACTGGATGTTTTGTTTGAAGATTACGATTTGATTTTATCGCCAGTGGCACCAACACCAGCCTTTAAAATTGGCGATAATATGCAAGATCCTCTGGTTATGTATATGGCCGATATTTTTACCGTTTTACCTTCATTAAGCGGTAATCCTGCAATTGCATTGCCTTTGGGCAATAATGAATCAGGTTTGCCGTTAAGTATTCAATTTATAGCCAAACATTTTGAGGAAGATCAGTTACTGGCTTTTTCTCATGCATTTTTATCATAAGTCGTCATTTCGGGTTACGCAGCAGTTTTTTATGCAAATTAAAGATTGAAATTCTGGTTAGTGAGGGCACAAACCATTGGCAAACGAAATGACATGCTAATTAAACCAAATAGCCCATGATTAAAAAAATACTTTTTGCTTTAATTTGTGTTTCAACGGGACTTACAACAAACTCATTTGCACAGCAGATTTTAAAGATAGACAGCCTGCACAAAATTCAGAACAATATTTTTATCAATACAGATACGACTACTGTTCCACTTGCTTTAGAAAATCCACTTCTTTCGAGCCAGAATTATATTTATAAACTTCGTTTAGATTCTATTGAACGTGCTGTACCGCTTCCGCATAATGAATACGTTCAGCAATACATCGATATTTACGCTAAGCGTAAAGATATGTTTGGCAAAATGCTGGGCTTATCGGGCTATTACTTCCCAATTTTCGAGAAGGCATTAAAAGATTATAATATTCCACAGGAGATTAAGTATTTAACTATTGTAGAGTCTCAAATGAATCCGCATGCGGTTTCTAAGGTTGGTGCAACAGGTATTTGGCAGTTTATGTTTGGTACTGGCAAAGCCTATGGCTTAAAAATGGATAATTTTGTTGATGAACGTAAAGATCCTGTACAGGCCAGTTATGCTGCGGCGGCTTACTTCAGAGATGCCTATGAGGAACTTGGCGATTGGTTGCTGGCTATTGCGGCTTATAACTGCGGAAAAGGAAATGTAACCAGGGCAATTGATAAAGCTGGTTCAAGAGATTTTTGGGAGATCAGGCAATTTCTGCCTAAAGAAACCCGCAACTATGTTCCAGCATTTATTGCAGCTGTTTATGTAATGAATTATTCAAGTAAACACCAAATAACTGAACAGGCAAGCAAACTGTTTTTAAAAACAGATACGATGCAGGTTAATCATTTTGTTTCCTTATCGGCTTTAGCAAAAATTTTGAATATCGAAGATGAATCGCTATTTGCCTTAAACCCATCCTATAAAAAGAAAATTGTAAACGGAACTTCTGATTTGCCAAAGCGATTAATTTTGCCAAAGCTAAAAGGTGCCGATTTAGCAGGTTTATATGATGTGTTGAATAATAATGAACTCGACAACCAAATGCAGGTTATTCAGGCGAATACCGATGATGTTCGCGAGTTAAGAAAAAGAAAGGCCGCCACTGTTAATTCTACAGCGGTGCTTTATCATAAAGTTACTTCTGGCCAAAGCTTAAATAGTGTTGCCGATAAATACGGTGTCGAAGTGCAGGATTTAAAAGTTTGGAATGCATTAAAGAGCAAAACAATAGTTCCTGGTCAAAGACTTAAAATTTATACAAGCAAAAGAGCTGTTTTAAAGGCTCCAGCTTCATTTTTAAGTTACAAGGTTAAAAGAGGCGACACGCTTTCTGAAATTGCCGAAAAATTTGATGGCGCCACAGTTCAAAGCATAAAACGCGATAATAATTTGGCAAAAGCTGGTTTACAAACTGGTATGGTGCTTAAAATCAGTAAAGGGTAATAGAATTTATTCAATCGGCGTTTAAAATTCTTCATTAATTATAAAGGCTTTTCCATTGTTTCTAAACCTTATTGCAGCGATATACTTTTTGTTGTAGAAACATAAACTTTTTGTATTAAAATGAACAAAAAGATTTAGCGGAAAGAAGGACTGACGTTTTATCTTGCAGTGATATTGCTTTACTAATTATTTTAATCTACAACATTTAGCAAAATAACTTGATGAACGTAAGCTGTCGAGAATTAAAAGGCTTGTCTGGATATTTTATTTTAAGCCTGATGAAAAGAATTGTACCTTTGCGCCGTCACTAATAAGTTACTTAATGAGTAATATAAACAGAAAGCAAGATGCGCTTGATTACCACTCGCAAGGGCGGCCGGGAAAGATTGAAGTAGTACCAACAAAACCAACAACTTCGCAACGAGATTTAACTTTGGCTTATTCGCCGGGTGTTGCAGAGCCTTGTTTAAAAATAGCAGAAAACGTAGAAGATGTTTATAAATACACTGCGAAGGGGAATTTAGTTGCCGTAATTAGCAATGGAACAGCCGTTTTAGGGCTGGGCGATATTGGGCCTGAAGCGGGCAAGCCAGTTATGGAAGGTAAAGGTTTACTTTTCAAAATTTTTGCAGATATAGATGTATTCGATTTAGAACTGGATACTAAAAATGTTGATGATTTTGTTAAAATCGTTAAAGCACTAGAACCAACTTTTGGTGGTGTTAACTTAGAAGATATTAAAGCGCCTGAGTGTTTTGAGATTGAGCGCCGGTTGAAGCAGGAAATGAATATTCCTGTAATGCATGACGACCAACACGGAACGGCGATTATTTCTGGTGCAGCATTGCTTAATGCCTGCGAAATTCAGAAGAAAAAAATAGATAAAATTAAGGTTGTGGTAAGCGGGGCGGGGGCTGCTGCGGTTTCATGTTCGAGAATGTACCTTTCTTTGGGCGTAAAGCCAGAGAATTTAGTAATGTTCGACATTAACGGGCTAATTACTAATGACCGTACTGACCTGGATGAAATGCGGATGCGTTTTGCTACCAATAGAAAAGACATTAAGGATATTGGCGAAGCCATGAAAGGTGCCGATGTTTTTATTGGTTTATCGGCAGGTAATGTTATTAAACCAGAAATGTTGGTTGGCATGGCAAAAAATCCGATCGTTTTTGCAATGGCAAACCCGAATCCAGAGATTGCTTACGAACTGGCTGTGAAAACCAGAAAAGATATCATTATGGCTACTGGCCGTTCTGATTATCCTAATCAGGTTAATAACGTTTTAGGTTTTCCGTATATTTTCCGTGGTGCATTAGATGTTAGAGCAACTTCCATTAACGAGGCAATGAAAATTGCGGCGGTTAAGGCAATTGCAGAACTGGCTAAAAAATCGGTTCCTGAATCGGTTAATTTGGCTTACAATGCACGTAACTTGAAATTCGGTAGAGATTATATTATTCCTAAGCCAGTCGATTTCAGGTTAATTACCGAAGTTTCGATTGCGGTTGCAAAGGCTGCTATTGAAAGTGGTGTTGCCCGTAAGGTAATTACCGATTGGGATGCTTACAGCGAGGAGCTAAGAAAACGCTTAGGTTTGGACGATGTAATTATGCGTTCGATTACCAATAAGGCTAAATCAGATCCTAAACGTGTTGTTTTCGCAGAGGCTGATAACTATAAAATTTTAAAGGCTGCTCAGATTGTTAAAGATGAGGGGATCGCTATTCCAATCCTTTTAGGAAATAAGGAAAAAATTCAAGCGATTATTGATGGCCATGCTTTGGAGCTGGATGGTGTTGAGATTATCGATCAGATGCAGGAGCCTGAAAAAACCAAAAAATACGCTAATGCACTTTATAAGAAACGCCAGCGTAAAGGAATATCAGAAAGAGATGCGATTAAACTTTTGAGGGATCGTAACTATTTCGGTGCTTCGATGGTAGAGTTTGGTGAGGTTGATGCCATGATTTCGGGTTTAACCAAAGATTATGGAAGCACAATTAAACCTGCATTACATGTTATTGGTGTAGATCCTTCGGTTAAACGTGTTGCAGGTATGTACATGATGATGACTGAAAAAGGCCCTGTTTTTTTTGGCGATACAACTGTTAATGTAGATCCTACTGCAGAGGAACTGGTTGATATTACTTTGCTGGTTGAGAAATCGGTAAAACAGTTTAACATTAAACCTCGTGTTGCTATACTTTCATACTCTAACTTTGGTTCGAATGATGGTGCTGTGCCTGAAAAGGTTAGAAAAGCGGTAAAAATTCTTCATAAAGAACATCCAGAAATTGTTGTAGATGGAGAAATGCAAGGTAACTTTGCCATTAATAATGAGTTATTGAAAGATAATTTTCCTTTCAGTACATTAGCAGATGCACCAGCAAATACCTTAATTTTTCCTAACTTGGAGTCGGGCAATATTGCTTACAAACTATTACAAGAATTAGGCGGCGCTGAAGCCGTAGGACCAATTTTGCTTGGCTTAAATAAACCAGTGCATATTGTTCAGTTGGGTAGTTCTGTTCGTGAAATTGTAAATATGGTAACTATTGCCGTTGTAGATGTTCAGGCTAAAGAAGAATTAGCTGGCGGATCAAAACGCAAAGGGGTGTTTGCAAAAAGCACAACTAAAAAATAAATTGTTTTCAACTGAATAGATAAATTTAAAAACATAAATAATGTACGCCTATATTGACGGTAAATTAACTTTTAAAAACCCAGCTTATGTTGTGGTTGAAGCTGGCGGTATAGGCTATCATATTAACATCTCTTTAAATACATATAGTAGCCTTGGTGATGCTGAACGTTGTAAACTTTACACCTGGCTACATGTTAAAGAAGATGCACATACTTTATACGGCTTCGCTGAGGAAGGCGAACGCCGTTTATTTTTACATTTAATATCTGTTTCTGGTATTGGTCCAAATACTGGAAGAATGATATTATCTTCTATTACACCTGTTGAAATTCAAACAGCAATTGTTAAGGCGGATTATGCTTTAATACAGCGCATTAAAGGGTTAGGCGCTAAAACCGCCCAGCGATTAGTTTTAGAGTTACAGGATAAATTAAAAAAAGAAGGGGTAGATTCATTAATTTCTATGCCTCAACACAATACGGTTAAAGATGAAGCGTTATCAGCATTAGTGATGCTCGGATTCGCCAAACAAACAGCCGAAAAAACTATCGATCAGATTTTAAAGGTAACAGAGGGAACGCTTTCGGTAGAGCAGCTAATTAAACACGCCTTAAAAAACTTATAGATCTAACCGCCTTTGAAGAGAATATTTACCCTATTAATTCTCATCCCACTTCTATTTGCTACTAAAAACGCCTTATCTCAGGTTGTTATTGGCAAAGCGGATACCGCTATGTCTAAAAATAATTTCAGCCTTCGCGAAAAGCAATTGCTAGGGCTTAGTCCTACAACTAATCCGTTTTATCCACTCCCAAATAATTTAAAAAGGGTTGTAGAATACGATGCAAAGAACAAAAGATATATTGTAAAAGATCTTGTTGGAGATAAGTATGTTACAAATACCCAGTATTTAACTATTGATGAATACCAGCGATTGCTGAATACTGAAATTAAAAGGGGAAATTGGCGAAGTATTTCGAATGCCGAAGTTAGCGATTTTCGTAATACAGGGATTATTCCTCAAATACAGGTAAACAGCAAAGCTTTTGAGAAAATATTTGGAGGTACCACAATTGATATCCAACCACGGGGAGAAGCAGAACTTACTTTTTTAGGGCGTATTAATAAAAACGAAAATCCATTGTTTAACGAGCGCCAACGCGTTCAAACAAATTTCGATTTTAACCAGCGGATTCAGATGGATTTGGTTGGTAATATTGGTACGAAATTAAAAATTAAAAGTAACTATAATACAGAGGCGCAATTTGATTTTGAAAACCAGATTAAGCTTGATTACACTGGCGGACCAGACGATATCATTAAGAAAATTGAAGCAGGTAACGTTAGTTTACCACTAAATACAAGTTTAATTACCGGAACGCAAGCCTTATTCGGATTAAAAACTCAACTTCAATTTGGTAAACTTAATGTAACGAGTGTTTATACGCAACAAAAATCTCAGTCGAGAGAAATTAGAATAACAAATGGAGCGCAATCTAACGAGTTTCGTTTAAGTGCTGATAATTATGAGGCGAACCGCCACTACTTTTTATCGCAATATTTTAGGGCGAATTATAATAAGAATCTGGCTAACGCTCCGATTATTACCTCACCAATTCAAATCACAAAAATTGAAGTTTGGATCACCAATAAATCAGGCAGTACAACCGATTCTCGGGATGTTTTAGGTTTCCTCGATTTAGGTGAAAATGTACCATACAATACCGCCCAAATCACAGGCGGTGGCTCTGCTTTGCCTGGCGGAACAACTGCAACTGGTTTCCCTCAGCAATCGAATAATTTGCTACAAAGTCTTCCGGCAGGTGCCAGGTTCACAAATACCAACGATGTAATTTCATATTTTCAGGCAAATGGTGCAACGGATAACTTTGCAAAACTTACCTATGCCAGAAAACTAACGGATAGAGAATTCACGTTTCAACCGCAATTGGGCTACATCTCTTTAAATAACGCTTTAAATTCTGATGAGGTTTTGGCGGTTGCTTACCGCTATACCTATAATGGAATAGAATATCAGGTTGGAGAGTTTTCTACAGATGTAACTTTCGATGCTACAACTCCAAAGGTTTTGTATACAAAACTGCTGAAAAACGAAACCACAAAAATTAATCTGCCAACCTGGGATTTAATGATGAAAAACATCTATTCGATTGGCGGTTATCAAATTAGTAGTCAAAATTTTAGATTAGATATTTACAGGATTGATAATGAAAGTGGTGTAGAAAACCCAGTGATGACCGAAGGCGTAAATACTGCAAATAAACAGTGGATAAACCTGGTAGAATTCGATCGCTTAAATCAGCAAAATGAACGAAAATCGGACGGTGTTTTCGATTTTGTACCCGCTAATAATGCTTTTGGTTCGGCATCTAATTCTTACACAGCTAATAGCAGCAGCACCTTTGGTTCTAACCTTTCAACAACGGGGCTTGCTTCTTTGGTGAGTAATACCAATACGGGTTATATCACTATAGATCCAGCAAACGGACGTATTATTTTTCCAATTATCGAGCCTTTTGGTAAAGATTTGGCAGCAAAGTTTTTACCAGCAGAACAAGCCTTAATTGATAAATATACTTTTACGGCTTTATATGATTCTACTCAAACCATTGCAAAACAATTGTTTCAAAATAAAAACAGATACATTATTAAGGGTAATTACCAGTCGGATGTTTCTTCTGAGTTTAGCTTAAATGCAATTAATGTTCCCGAAGGATCGGTTAAAGTTTTTGCAGGTACAATGCCTTTAACTGAAGGTGTAGATTTTACGGTTGATTATCAGGGGGGACGAGTAAGTGTTATCAACCAGGCTTTATTAACTTCTGGGCAGCCGATTAGAATTACAACAGAAAATAACGAACTTTTCGGTTTACAGCAACGCTCTTTGTTTGGAACCAGGTTAGATTATCGGGTAAACAATAAGCTTAACCTTGGTGGTACAATTATGAACCTTACCGAGAAACCATTAACACAAAAGGTAAATATTGGTGAAGAACCCATTTCAAATACCATTTGGGGTGCCGATATTAATTACAGTTCTCCATCGAGGTTTTTAACCAAAATGGTTGATAAGATCCCATTTATTTCTACAAAAGCTCCATCTAGCGTAACTTTTTATGGAGAGTATGCTCAGTTAATTCCAGGGCACCCAAGGGCCTTAAATTTTGCTGGCAGTAAAAATGGTGTAAGTTATCTTGATGATTTTGAAGCTGCAAGATCTGTTGTCGATTTAAAAAGTGCTATTTCCTGGCAGTTATCTGGTACACCGCAACTTTTCTCAGAATCGCAGCTGGTAAACGATCTGGCTTATGGCTATAACCGGGCGAGGGTTGCGTTTTACAACATCGATCCTACTTTCTACAATTCGGCTGCTTCAACCACACCTGTAAACATTCGTAATAATAGAAACGAACTTTCTAATCATTATGTTAGGCAGATTATTGAGCAGGAAGTTTTTCCTTTTAAACAGACGGCTACTGGTCAGGCGCTAAATATTACCACTTTAGATGTTGCCTACTACCCAACCGTTCGCGGACCTTACAATTTCCGTACTACTGGCTTTAATCGTGATGGCGATCTCCTTAATCCGAGAAATAACTGGGCAGGTTTTCAACGTAAAATAGAAACAAATGATTTTGAAGCATTAAATATTGGTTTTATTGAATTTTGGGTTATGGATCCATTTATCTATAAGCCAAATTCTGCTGGTGGCGATGTATATTTTAATTTAGGTAATATTTCTGAAGACATTTTAAAAGATGGCCGTAAATCATTAGAAAACGGTTTGCCAGAAACTGATGATAATACCAAGTATGATGAAACCGTCTGGGGAAGAGTGCCAAAACTTCAACCAGTCGTTCAGGCTTTTGATAACGATCCAAATGTACGTAAAGCTCAGGATGTTGGTTTGGATGGTTTATCGAATCAAAGTGAAAGAGCAAAATTTGCAGCTGCAATTAATACCATAAAGGCACAATTAAATCCTGCGGCAGCAGCAATTATAGATGCCGATCCATCGTCTGATGATTATGCGTATTTCCGTGGCCCGCTTTTAGATCAGGCAAATGCTGGTATTTTAAAACGCTACGAAAAATATAACGGGACAGAGGGGAATTCAAAAACTTCGCAACAATCGCAAGACGAATTAGGGATAGAAAACTCAGCTTCAACTTCATTGCCAGACGGAGAAGATATTAATCGCGATAATAACATGACACAGAGCGATGAGTATTTTCAATATAAGGTTTCAATGCGTCCTGGCGATTTAAACGTTGGCCAGAATTTTATTACGGATAAAGTTATTTCTCAGGTTAAACTAGCGAATGGAAACAGTCAAGCTGTTTCGTGGTATCAGTTTAGAATACCAATCGGGCAGTATCAACAAAAAGTTGGTAACATTCAGGATTTTAAATCCATTCGTTTTTTCAGAATGTTTATGACCAATTTTGCAGATACGGCAGTAATGCGTTTTGCAAAATTACAGTTAATAAGAGGTGAGTGGCGGGAGTATAATGCAACGAATACAGCAGATCAGGTTATCGTAGATCCTGCTTTGCCAGCTTTAACACCAGATAATTCGATAATTGAAGTTTCTACGGTAAATATTGAAGAGAATGGTAAACGTTCGCCAATACCTTATGTAACGCCTCCAGGCATTGTTCGCGAGCGTGATTATAGTAACTATCGTGGGGATACGCAGTTAAACGAGCAATCTCTATCGGTTACGGTGAAAAATTTAAGAGATGGCTACGGAAGGGCGGCATTTAAAACAGCGTATAGTGATTTCCGTTCTTACAAACATCTGGAAATGTATATTCATGCTGAAGCCATTAATAATCAAATTCTAAATAATAACGATGTTGCGGCATTTTTAAGAATCGGAACGGATAATCAGGATAATTACTACGAATATGTAATGCCTCTAAGGATTACCACGCCAGGCACAACAGACCCAGATGCGATTTGGCCAGAAGCAAACCGAATGGATATTGATTTATTGTTATTCCAGAATGCAAAATTAGCCCGTAATGTAGCAAAACAAGCTAACGGACAGCCATGGCCAATAAATGTTCCTTTTACATATTCTGACGGACTTCGTACGGTTATTGTTAAAGGTCAGCCAGATATGAGCAAGGTTAGGGTTTACATGTTGGGCGTTAAAAACCCTTTAAGAAGTCAAACTAATCCCGAAGGTGATGATGGCTTAGATAAAAGTGTTTTGGTTTGGTTTAATGAATTAAGGTTAACCGAGTTTGATGAACGTGGTGGCTGGGCTGCAACAGCAAGATTGAATTTAAAACTTGCAGATTTTGCTGATGTAAATATTTCGGGTAGTAAATCTACTATTGGTTTTGGTTCTATCGATTCGAAAGTTAGCGAACGTAATCGTGCTGATAATACGCTTTTAGATGTTTCATCGGCAGTAGAATTGGGTAAGTTTTTGCCACAAAAATCGGGCGTGAAGATTCCAGTGTATGTAAGCTATTCTAAACAGGTTTCTACGCCACAATATAACCCTAAAACACCCGATATAGAACTTAAAAATGCTTTAGATCAGGCAACAAAAGAACAGAAAGACTCGATTTTAAATTTTGCGCAAGATTATACAGTTCGCCGCGGGATAAACTTTACCAATGTGCGTAAAGAGCGCACCAATAATAACAAGCCTGTTAGGTTGTGGGATATTGAAAACTTCGCGGCAAGTTACGCTTACACCCAATACAACCATCGCGATTTTATAAATCAAAGCAGTATTCAGAATACTTACAGAGGTTCATTGCAGTACAGCTACTCTAAAGAAGCTAAAAGTTATGCCCCATTCGAGAAAATTATTAAATCGAATATGCTTGCAATACTTAGAGATTTTAACTTTAGTATTTTGCCAAGTGCAATTAACTTCAGGATTGATGTAGATAGACTTTATTCTGAAAATACTTTAAGAAATAACGACCCGAATAATTCGATTCCGATTTTTCAGAGTGGCTATGGTACAACGTTTAACAAGAATTTCAGAATGAGCCGCATTTACGGTATCGCATGGAATTTAACCAAATCGCTGCAGTTGGATTTTAATGCGACTAACTATTCGATTATTGATGAGCCAGATGGCAGGATTGACGGATTAAAGCGTGATACAGTTTGGGAAAATCTTAAACGATTGGGCCGTACTACCGACTATAATCACAACCTGAACGTAACGTATGCTGTTCCAATTAATAAAATTCCTGGTTTAAACTGGATTACAGTTTTAACCAAGTACGGCACTAATTTTAACTGGCAAACAGAACCATTATCAACGCTACGCGATCCAAATATTAACTTAGGTAATACGGTGCAGAATAGTCGTAATATTCAGGTTAACCCAACTTTAAACTTAACTACACTTTACAATAAATTTGGTTTTGTTCGCGATATATCAAACGATCAGGAGGGCGGAGGCGCCAAGAAATTCTTTATAAACCTGTTAACAAGCATTAAGAATGTAAATATAAATTATGTTCAAACCAAGGGGATATTTTTACCAGGTTACTTACCTAAAACAAGTTATTTCGGTATAGATAATGTAACTGGTGCTCCAGGTTTAGGCTTTGCTTTCGGAAGCCAGAGAGATATTCGCGAAATGGCACTGAACAATGGTTGGCTAACGACCGATACCTTGCAAACTCAAATGTATGTAAATACACTTCGCGAAGATTTTCAACTAACGAGTCAGCTGGAGCCAATAAGAGATTTGAGGATAACCTTAAGGGCTAACCGAGCACAAACCAGAAACTTTTCAACTAACTTTAGGTATGTGGCAACTGCATCATCTTTCGAAAACCTAAGTGCAATTACTACGGGCGATTATAGTATTTCATACATCGCTATTGGTACAGCTTTTAAAGAGAATAATGCAAGTAATATGACTACCCTATATAATCGTTTTATCTCGAATAGGTTAATTATTTCTCAACGACTAGGTGCACAAAATCCGAATTCTGCAGGTAATACAAATGGTTTTGCTGATGGCTATGGCAAAGAAAGTCAGGATGTAATCATATCGGCATTTCTTGCTGCATACTCGGGCAAAGATGCGGGGGGGGCGAAATTAAATTCGTTTCCAAGAATTCCGCTACCAAACTGGACCTTAACATATAGTGGCTTAACTAAAATTGCTTTCATAGCCGATCGATTCTCATCGGTAGATTTGAAGCACGGTTATCGTTCTGCGTATAATATAAATGGTTATAATTCACTATTACGTTACCAGGAAAATGATGGTTTTGTTAGTAGCAGAGATGCAAATAATAACTTTTTACCTGAATTCCAATTTGCGCAGGTAACAGTTTCCGAATACTTTTCGCCATTAATTGGGGTAGATACCAGATTGAAAAACAATGTAACTGCAACCTTTGAGTTAAACCGATCGCGTTTGTTAGGCTTGAGTTTGTCGAATAGTCAGCTTGCACAACTATCAGAAAATAATGTGGTATTGGGTTTAGGCTATCGTACAAATAAATTCCGTTTTCCATTTGGCTGGTTTAAGAGCTTAAAAATGGATAACAATATGGATTTTAAATTGGATGTCGCCATTAGAGATAATAAAACGGTAATTTATCGGACGGTTTCAGATCGAAATAATGAAGATGTAGCACAAACAGAAGTTTCTTCGGGAGCTAAAAACATTACGCTAAGGCCAAGTGTTGATTATGTATTAAACCAGAAGTTTAATATTAAGTTATTCTATGATTCGAACATTACCAAGCCTTATACTTCTCAAACTTTTAATACATCGTTTAGCAATTTCGGATTTAGCTTGAGATTTACTTTAAATTAAAATAGGCGAATTTAAGCGTAACATTTCAATGCCTAAGATTTCAACATTCCAACTTAATCTTTAACTTTGACACAAACTAATATAAGACAAATGAATTTTCCATCAGAATTAAAATATACTAAAGACCACGAGTGGGTTAAAGTAGAAGGCAATGAGGCATTTATTGGTATTACTGATTTCGCACAACGCGAATTAGGTGATATCGTTTACGTTGATATTAATAGCGTAGGTACTGAAGTTGCTAAAGATGAGGTTTTTGGAACTGTAGAGGCTGTTAAAACTGTTTCAGATTTATTTATGCCTGTTACGGGAACTGTTTTAGAAATTAATGCAGAATTAAATGATAATCCAGAACTTGTAAATTCTGATCCTTATGGAAAAGGATGGATGGTAAAAGTTTCATTATCTGATTCAGCAGAAGTTGAAGGTCTACTTAATGCAGAAGCTTACCAGTCGCTAGTTGGCGCTTAATTCGAAAAATACTTTGTACAAAGCACTAAAACATCAAAAATGGGCCATATTCTGGACTCTAGTTATTTTAGTGCTTTGTAATATAAGAATGCCCGAGAGCAATGGCGTTGGCTTTTTCTTTACGGGTTTTGATAAAATGACCCATTTGGGTTTCTTCTTTATTCTTTCCGTTTTACTTTTTTACGGTAAAATCGCTTATCAACACAATTTCGGCTTCAGAACCTTAACTATTTTTAAAATAATTCTGATTAACGTTTTAATTGGTGGGGGTATAGAATTACTACAATGGAAAGTTTTTACTTATCGCTCTGGCGAGTGGTGGGATTTTGCCTGTGATATGTTAGGCTGCTTTATGGCGGTTTTTAGTTATGTTTTATTACATAAATTAAATTTCAATGAAAAAAGCAATTAGTTTAATCTGTTTAGTCGCTCTTTTGGGTTTAAGTGGATGTGGCATTTTTAAAAAAGGCTGCAACTGCCCAACTGTTTACTATAAATCTTACCCTTCAGTACGTAAATAACCTTTGTTAATATTTAAATCTACAGCATAACCATGGATTTTGGCGCTGTATTTAAAATGTTACCAAGTTTTTAACACCGCTTAACAAACCTTTCCCTATTCCTATAGTCTGATAGCTTAGTTTAGTAATAATTATATTTAGATTCTTGATGAAAATTTACGTTCAAAGAGCAATATTTCTTGTTCTTATTTTTTGTGGATACTTCGCAAATGCGCAGAATACAGGTTCAGTTAATGGCCGTGTAATTAATGCCAAAGATAAAAAGCCTGTTGATTTTGCCACAATAGCTGTTAAAAGTTTAAAAGATTCGAGCATAGTTGCAAGCGGACAAACAAATCCTGATGGAACATTCTCATTCAAAAATATCCCTGCTGGAAATTACAGGGTAATTGCTGCATTCTTAGGCTTAAAAACTACAAATAAAACAATCACCGTAGCCAAGGCTGCTGTAAATACAGGTGATATCGCAATGGCGGATGACGGTTTAAACCTTAACGATGTAAATGTTACCGCACAGGTACCGACTGTTGTGGTTAAGAAAGATACTTTAGAATACGATGCTAAATCGGTTAAAGTGCGTGAAAATGCAGTGGTAGAAGATGTTTTAAAGAAACTACCAGGGGTTGAAGTGGCGAAAGACGGTAGTATTAAGGCTGGTGGAGAAACGGTTACCAGAGTAAAGGTAGATGGGAAAGAGTTTTTTGGGAGTGATCCATTATTGGCTACAAAGAATCTTCCTGCTGATATGGTGGATAAAATTCAAGTAATTGATGAATTATCTGAACAAGCACAGTTTACAGGAATTGACGATGGAACAAGAACTAAAATATTAAACATTACTACTAAAAGCGGCATGAAAAAAGGCTACTTTGGAAATAGTACGGTTGGCTACGGTACGAACGACCGTTATGATGCAAGTTTGAACGTGAATAAGTTTAATAACGACCAGCAATTCAGTTTTATTGGTCAGTTTAATAATGTAAATAAGCAAAACTTCGGCGGCGGTGGCGGCCAGGGTAACGGATTTGGAGGCGGCGGAGGCGGCGGTCGTGGTTTTGGAGGCGGCGGAGCTACAACTTCTGGTGGAGGTGGCATTACAACAACCAATGCAGCAGGATTGAACTTCGGCGATACCTACAAAGATGGTACTCAAATTCAAGGAAGTTATTTCTTTAATAAATCTTCAGTATTTAACGAGCAAACCAGCAATACACAAACTTTGTTAGGCAACAGTTCTCAAAATGTAAATAATTACTTAAACAGCAATAGCGATAAGTTAAACCATAGATTTAATTTTATGATTGATACAAAGCTAGATTCTTCTACCAGTATCAAAATTCAACCAAACATTGCTTATACGGAAAATGATGGATTAAGTTTAAATGATTACGTAAGGAATAACGCTGTAGCTTCAGGTACTTCGAATACTGTAGGTAACCAGAGCTATACTACTAAGAACTCTACTCCTGTAATTACCAATAATATTTTGGTGCGTAAAAAGTTTCAACGTAGAGGCCGTACTCTATCTTTAAATGTTAATACTTCGATTAACGATAGTAACTCTGATAACATCAATTATATTTTAGATAACAATACGATTAATGGAGTAACCACTCAAAAATTAACTAACCAGTTAAATGACTTGAGTAGTCACAATATTACCAATACAACCCGAGTGGTTTATACAGAACCTTTATCTAAAACAACCAGTTTGGAGTTAAACTATCAGAACGGGATTAACAACAGTACATCAGATCGTAATGTTTTTAATTTCAATTCAATAACAGGCAACTTTGATTTGGTAGATAATACCTATTCAAATCATTATGAAAACCAGACGTTAACCAATGCAGCTGGCTTAAGCTATACTGTAAATCAAAAAAAATACAACTGGAATATTGGTGTTGCCGGTCAGCAAACACATAGGGAGAATACGAATTTAAGTACAGGAGCGGTATTTACCCAAAACTTTGTGAACTTAACACCATCAGCTCAATTCAGATATAACTTCAGCAACAGCAAAAGGTTATCCGTTAACTATAGAGGAACTACTCAGCAACCTACTATTGATCAGATTCAACCAATTCCTGATAACTCAAATACACAATCTGTAATTTTAGGTAATCCGAATTTAAAGCCAGCGTTTAACAATACGTTGAGTGTAAGATATAACAACTTTGCTTTTGCTAAAATGCGTTTCTTTGCTGTGTTTTTAAACTTAACACAAACTTTTAATGCATTTGCTTCAAGTCAACGATCTGTAGACGATGTAAATGATCCAAATTATGGTAAAATTGCATCAACCTACGTTAATGTTGATGGTAATTACAGTGGTAACGCAAATGTTGTTTTAGGTCAACCAATTATCCCAAATAACAAGTTAAACTTAAATGCAACTTTAACTGGAACTTATTCTAAAGGTACTAACATTACGAGTGGTGTAAATAACATTACCAATAACTGGAGTTTAGGAAATACATATCGTTTTGTTACCAATTTGGATAAATGGGATATAACAGCAGGTATTGGCGGTACAGTGACTAGTGCAACTTATTCTGCTCAACCAAATTCTGATAATAAGTTTTATACCATAAATCCAAGCTTTGATGTTTCTTACGTGTTACCTGGAAATATCCGTTTAGCAATTGACTTAGATTATTTTAAAAATACAGGCCGTGGGGAGGCTTTCAATACAGAATATACAATTGTAAACTCTTATATCAGTCGCCAGTTCTTTAAAAACCGCGGTACCTTCAAAATTGCAGTAAATGATGCGTTGAATCAAAATCAAGGTATAAGTCGTACGGCAACAGCTAATACGATTACCGATTTAAATTATAATGTATTAAAACGTTATTATATGTTCTCTTTCACTTATTCGTTAACTCGTATTGGAGGCCGTAACATTGGTAATGATGTTCAAATGCCTGGAGCTCCTGGTCAAGGTGGCGGTCAGCGCATGAGATTTTAGTTTGTTTAAATAATTAAAAAATAGCTTCCTGATTCGCGTCAGGGAGCTATTTTTGTTTTTAGGGCAAAATGTATTTCAATTGTTACCATGATAAAAACAAACCTTGGCTTAAGTTAGCAGTCATAAATAAAGACTACTCAAATTAACCAAATGAAGATACTTTTTACCTGCCTGTTACTTATTTCGTGCTCTTTTATTTATGCCCAACAGAAGGTGGGTTCAGTTAGCGGACGGGTTGTTCAATCAAAAGATAAAAAGCCTATTGATTATGCATCGATAGCAGTAAAAAGCCTTAAAGATTCAAGCGTTATTGGTGCAAGCACAACCAGTGAGGATGGAAAGTTCACTTTTAAAAATCTTCAGCCTGGTGCTTATCGTTTGTATGCAGCTTTTTTAGGTTTAAAAAATTCGAATAAGGATTTTGTAATTTCCACAGAAAAACCCGATATAAACTTAGGCGATGTTGGTTTGGATGGCGATTCTTTTGATTTACAAACGGTAGAAATTAAAGCTGAAGTTCCGCCGATAGTGGTAAAAAAAGATACTTTGGAGTTTAATGCCAGTTCTTTTAAAACCGTAGAAAATGCAGCTGTAGAAGATTTATTGAAAAAATTACCAGGTGTTGAAGTGGATAAATCAGGAGCTGTAAAAGCTCAGGGAGAAACCATCACAAAAATTAAGGTTGATGGGAAAGAATTTTTTGGTAACGACCCTTTGCTGGCTACGAAGAATTTGCCTGCTGATATGGTTGATAAAATTCAAATCATTGATGAGCTTTCGGATCAGGCACAGTTTACTGGTGTAGATGATGGAGCGAGAACCAAAATCATCAACATAACAACACGTAAGGATAAAAAGAACGGTTATTTTGGTAATAGTAGTGTTGGTTATGGTTCTAACGATCGGTACGATGTAAATGCGAATATTAACCGATTTAACAAAGATCAGCAAATGAGTGTTGTTGCTCAGTTTAATAATGTAAACAAGCAGAATTTTGGTGGAGGATTAGGCGGTAACGGCGGCAGTGGTGGTAGAAGTTCGGGGCTTACCAGTACGAATGCAGTTGGTTTTAATTTTGCCGATACCTATGCCGATGCAACACAAATCAGCGCCAGCTACTTTTTCAATAAAACTGAAAATCTGATTCAAAGAAATAGTGTTACTCAAAATTTGCTAGGCGATATAACCACTGTTTTTAACAATAAACAGGATAATACTTCCGATCGGTTAAATCATCGTTTAAACTTTATGGTTGATACTAAAATCGATTCTTTAACATCATTACGTATTCAGCCAACCATAAGCTATACCAATAACTCGAGTTTAAATAATAGCGTTTATACGAGAGATTACAGCACCTATACTACCAACGGAAATCAATCTTTACAAAACCAAAATACCACACCTACCATAAACAATAATATTTTACTGCGAAGAAAGTTTAAAAGAAGAGGCCGTACCTTATCGCTAAATTTTAATACCAGTATTAATGATGGCAATGCTGACAATTATAATAATATTGTAGACAATACATTAAATGGAGGCGTTACCACACAAAAGGTTACTAACCAGTTTAACGATCAGAATTCATCGTCAATAAATCAGAATTCGAGACTAGTTTATACAGAACCAATATCTAAATCTCTAAACTTAGAATTTAATTATCAAAACGGTTATAACCATAATACATCCGACAGATATACCTATAACTTTAACCCTGCAACGTTGCAATACGATTTGCTTGATTTAACCTATAGCAACTCTTACGAAAACACCATATTAACCAATACCGCAGGTTTCAGCTTTAATGGAAATGGTAAAAAATATAATTGGAACCTGGGAATGGCGGTTCAAAATACAGATAGAACAAATGATAACATCACTCAAAATTATGTGCTGAAGCAAAACGTATTTAACTATACGCCTTCTGCCATGTATCGATATAATTTTAGCAATAGTAAACGATTGGTAATTAACTATCGTGGAAGTACCAATCAACCTACAATAAATCAATTACAGCCAATTCCTAATAATACGAATACACAAAGCATACCAGTCGGTAATCCCGATTTAAAGCCAGAATTTAACAATAGTCTTCGTGTTGCCTATAATACTTTTACGGTTGGAAAAAACAGGTCGTTATTTGTGAATTTAAACTTAACCCAAACCTCGAATAAAATAGCCAATAGCAGTAGTTTAATTCAAAGTGGGCTTAACGAGGGCAAACTAGCCATTTTGCCTGTAAACGTAAGTGGTACATATTCGGGTAGTATTTCTTCGTCTTTAAGTTTACCATTAATGGTAGAAAACAAGCTTAATTTTCACATCAGTGTTAGTGGAAACTATGATCGCGATGTAAACTTCACGAATTCGCTAAAAAATATAACCAATAGCTGGGCAATTACAAACGGTTACCGCTTGGTTTCCAATTTAGATAAACTTGATTTGACGGCTGGTGTTAACGGCTCGATTAATAGAGCAACTTATTCTATTCAGCCAAAATCTAATACCAGATATTATACCTTCAGTCCGAATATTAGTATAAGCTATATGTTTCCTGGCGAAATCCGTTGGTCTATTGATGCTGATTATAACCAAAACACTGGAAGAGGCGAAGGCTTCGATACGCACTTTACCTTAATTAATTCTTACATCAGCAAACAGTTTTTCAAAAACAGAGGAACTTTCAAAGCTGCGGTTAATGATTTACTAAACGAGAATCAGGGTATAACAAGGACTGCCAATAACAACACCATCCAAGATGTGAGTTATAATGTTTTGCAACGTTATTTCATGTTTTCATTTACCTATACACTTAATCGTATGGGCGGCAAAAACCGTAACAATATGCAACGAGAAGGTGGTAATCGTGGTGGAGGTTTTGGTGGTGGCGGTGGTAGAAGAAATTAAATCATTTCAAGGTAATTCGTTTAAAAAGTGACATAAATCAAAGCTGCTTATTTGGAATAAATCTAAAGAAAGGCTACCTTGCAGCCAAATTTAATACATGAAACTTTCACACCTAAAAGTTGGAGAAAAAGGAACAATCGTAGCGTTTACAGATTTAGATTTATCTGTTAAGCTAATGGAGATGGGTTGCTTACCTGGCGAGGTTGTAGAAGTTGAGCGTTTTGCTCCGCTTGGAGATCCGATGGCCATTCGGGTTGCAGGTTATCAGCTTTGTTTGCGTAAAAGCGAGGCTGATGTCATCATCATTCAATAAATAAGCTGGTTTGGATATTAAAGTTGCATTAGTTGGTAATCCCAATACAGGTAAATCTACTTTGTTTAACCGTTTAACTGGGTTAAACCAAAAAATTGGAAATTTTCCGGGGATAACAGTCGATAAAAAGACTGGTTACATGAAGCTTGCCGATGGTAAAGCTGTCGAAATTATCGATTTGCCAGGTACCTATAGTTTATATCCAAAAAGTGCTGATGAAAGTATTGTATTTCAAGTTTTAGCTGATAAAAGCAATAAAAGTTTCCCTGACGTAGTTGTGCTTATTGCTGATGCATCAAATCTTAAACGTAACCTATTGCTGTATTCGCAAGTGGCAGATTTAGGTATTCCAATGGTTTTAGCGCTGAATATGATCGACCTTTCTGAAAAGCAGGGTATTGAAATCGATTTAGATAAATTGGCTAATAAACTAGGTATTCAGGTCGTTTCAATTTCGGCCAGAAACAATATTGGTATCGATAAATTAAAGCAGGCAATCGCCAATACAAACAAAGTTGCAACTCAATTTCAAGATGTTGATGTAAATGTATTAGCACCCGAGGCGATTAATGCAATTAAAACAAAACTTAATTCTGATAACGATTATTATGCTTTGCAGGTTTTGCATCAGCATGAATATTTAAATTTCTTTACCGAAAAGGAACAGGAGGAGATTGAATCAATTGAAGTATCGAATAATTTCGAATCATCAAAAATTCAGGCTGCAGAAACCATTGCCCGTTACAAGTATTTAGGTACAATCCTTTCGGGCGTAGTTTCGGATAATGGGGCGGCGAAAAAATTTACTTTAAGCGATAAATTAGATGCGGTTTTAACTCACAAAGTTTGGGGCTTTGCAGTTTTCTTACTGATACTTTTTGTAATTTTCAATGCAATTTTTGCCTGGTCAACTTACCCAATGGATTTAATTGAGGCAGGTTTTGGTTTCATGACAGAATTAGGGCACCAGTATTTACCAGCAGGAATGCTTACCGATCTAGTATTGGACGGTGTTGTTGCAGGTTTGGGTGGTATTTTTGTTTTTATCCCACAAATTGCTATTCTTTTTGCCTTTATTTCAATTTTGGAAGATACTGGATATATGGCCAGAGTTACCTTTATGATGGATAAGGTGATGAGTAAAGTTGGCTTAAACGGGAAATCAGTAGTACCAATGATTGGTGGTTTGGCTTGTGCCGTTCCTTCGATTATGGCAGCCAGAAATATAGAAAACTGGAAAGACCGAATGATAACCATTATGGTAACGCCTTTGGTAAGTTGCTCGGCAAGGTTACCGGTTTATATTCTAATTATCTCCTTAATTGTTCCTCCAGACCACGTATTTGGTATTTTTAATCTTCAAGGGTTAGCTCTTATGATTATGTATCTGGTCGGTATAATTGCTGCGGTTTTGGTGGCTTGGGTTATGAAACTGATCATCAAAACAAAGGAGCGTTCTTATTTTATAATGGAATTGCCTGTTTACCGTATGCCTCGTTGGAAAAATGTTTTGTATACCATGTACGAGAAATCCAAAACCTTTGTTTTCGAAGCTGGTAAGGTAATTATAGCCATTTCAATAATTCTTTGGGTAATGGCATCATTTGGCCCAGGAAATAGATTTGAAAACATCGATAAAAAATACGCTTCAGCATTAGCTGATACCACCAAAAATACCGATCACGTAACTACATTAGTGGCAACCGAAAAACTAGAAAATTCTTATGTCGGGATATTAGGCCATTGGATTGAACCTGGAATTCGCCCTTTAGGTTACGATTGGAAGATTGGTATCGGTTTAATTACCTCTTTTGCTGCCAGAGAAGCATTTGTTGGTACTATGGCGACAATTTACAGTGTAGATGGCGGCGATGAAGATACCACAACAATAAGAGAGCGTATGGCCGCTTCAATGAACAGTAGAACAGGTTTGCCTGTTTACAGCTTTGCAACAGGTATATCGTTAATGCTGTTTTATGCTTTTGCCATGCAATGCATGAGTACCGTTGCTATCGTTTACCGCGAAACAAAAGGCTGGAAATGGCCAGTAATTCAATTGGTTTATATGACGGCAATGGCCTACTTTGCAGCATTAATTGCCTATCAATTATTGAAATAAATTTATTCGAAGAGCAAGGTTTTGCAACTATTAAAGTTTGTTCCCGCTTTCCGTTTTACTGCACCACAGCTAAAAAAGCTGTGGCTTCGTGCTCACTACAATCGGGTCTAAAAGGAAAAAATTCTGCAATTATAAACAGTTTAAATACCTCAAACCTTAAGAGACTTATGTTGCTTATGCTTTCAGCTTTAATCTTTCTACCCTAATTCAATCTGGCGTTTAATACTCTCTTCTAACGATATTAAAGTTTCCGTACGCTGAATTCCATTAACGGCTTGTATTTCCTCATTTAAAACATGGCGTAAATGGTTTGTATCTCTACAGATAATTTTGGCGAACATACTGTAAGATCCAGTAGTGTAATGCAACTCGACTACTTCTTTTATTTTACTTAGCTGCGCTACGGCATCTTTATATTGAATTCCTTTCTCTAAGTAAATCCCTAAAAATGCGCAAATATCATATCCAGCCTTTTGCGGGTCTATTATTAAGTGCGAACCCTTAATAATACCCATTTCCTGCAGTTTTTTCATTCTAACATGAATTGTACCGCCCGAAACAATCAGATCTTTAGCAATCTCTGTATAAGGTTTTGTGGCATCCTGCATCAATTGTTTTAAAATATCAATGTCTAGGTTGTCAATTTCTAAATTGGAATTGTCTTTTTTAAGCATATTTTCTAATTCTGTCAAGCAAATTTAGTAAAAATTATCAATATTATAAAAATAAAATTAAATGATTAAAAAATTTGCAAGGTATTGGATGTTCCTTTACATTTGTATCAAGCAATTAACAAAAAGGGAACGTTCTTTAAAAATTGTTTAACATAATGTAGGGTGGTGAAACAGGCAGACACACCTCCTTGTCTCGGTGGCGGAGAATAATGGGAAAACCAGCAATGGCTAACCACTCCTTGAAGGTTCGATTCCTTCCCCTACAGCACTAAAGTTATAAGTTCGAAGTTATAAGTTTTACGTTTCATATTTTGAAACCTTACTTATTACTTAAAATGTATCACTTATAACTTAGTTAATAATGTTGGGTGGTGAAATTGGCAGACACGCCTCCTTGTCTCGGTGGTGGGGAATAATGGGACAAACGCAGTTTATTGGGTTGACCACAATTAATTTTTTGAACTGTAGCTAACTACCCCTTGAAGGTTCGACTCCTTCCCCAACAGCATTTTTTATGAATAATAAGTTAGTTAATTGAGCAATCCTGGATAGGTTGCTCTTTTTCTTTTTATAGGCATTCTGTTAAATTTTTGATCTGTAAATAAATATTTCACTATATTCCGTTCATTATTAACGTTGCCCAAAATTAATGACTACAAAAATAAAAATTAAAGATATCGCAGATGAACTTAAAATCTCTTCTACAACGGTTTCATTTGTAATAAACGGCAAAGCAAAAGAAAAAAATATTAGTATTGCTGTTGCTAAAAAGGTTTTAGATCTTGTCGCAGAATGGGGTTATCAACCCAACTCATTGGCTAAGAGTTTAAGAACAGGGAAGTCGAAAATTATAGGTTTTTTAGTTGATGATATCTCTGAGCCTTTTTTTTCCAGAATTGCCCGATTAATTGATGAAAAAGCATCAGAGCATGGCTATAAAATTCTTTTTAGCAGTACGCGAAATAATAATGAAAAGGCAAAGGAATTACTTCAGATTTTTAGAGACAGACATGTAGATGGTTATGTTATTGCATTACCAGAAGGCCTCGAAGCTGAGGTAGAAAGGTTAATTAAAACTGAAGTTCCTGTGGTGCTTTTTGATCGTTATGTGCCAGGAATGGAAAGCGATTATGTGGTAACAAATAATGATGAAAGCGTTTTTAGGGCGACACAGCATCTTGTTGAAAATGGGTATAAAAACATTGGTTTCGTAACTATCGAAACTGAGCAGCAGCAAATGTTAGATCGTTTGCTCGGTTACGAAAAATCAATTGAAGAGAATGGCTTTAAAAAGAGTATCTTAAAGATTGAATACAAAAATTCTGAGAATTCAATTAAAGAAATAACAACTTTTGTTAAAAGTAATACAAAGCTCGATGCTGTAATTTTTGCTGCTAACTATATTTGTATGGATGGTTTGCGTGCTTTCAGGCAGTTAGATATTAACACCTTAAATAAAATTGCAGTTCTATCTTTTGATGATTTCGAATTGCTGGAATTCTACAATCCGCCAATTACCGCTATTGCACAGCCTATTGAAGAAATTGCAGATAACATCATGAAAATCTTGCTGTCAAAGCTCAATGGAAATATTAAGGCATTAGAATACAAGCAGGTTACGTTGCCTGCTTTATTAAATGTAAGAGGTTCTACTTTAAAAAGAGCTTAAACAAAAAAGGAACAGTTATAAACTGTTCCTTTTTTGTTTAAATATAAAGTGTTAACGTTAAACAGTCATTACATCCTTTTCTTTTGCTTCAGCGTGCTTATCAACCTTGATAATATAAGCGTCAGTTAATTTCTGAACTTCACCTTCGCCAGTTTTAATTTCGTCATCCGAAACACTTTCACCTTTTAATTTTTGAATTTTGGTGTTTGCATCTTTACGGATGTTACGAACCGTAATACGGCCGCGTTCTGCTTCTTCTTTTACCTTTTTAACCAGGTCTTTTCTTCTTTCTTCTGTTAAAGGTGGTACAACTAAACGAATAACAATACCGTCGTTTTGTGGGTTAATGCCAATATTAGCTACCTGAATAGCTTTTTCTATAACCGTTAAAAGTGCTTTTTCCCAAGGTTGAATAACAATAGTTCTCGCATCTGGAGTGTTAATGCTTGCAACTTGTGATAACGCTGTAGATGCACCATAGTAATCTACAAAAATACCATCCAGCATTCCTGCTGATGCTTTGCCAGCTCTAATTTTAGTCAATTCAGCTTCACAATGATCGATTGCTTTATCCATTGCAGATTGAGCATCCATTAATTGTAATTGTATGAGGTCGTTCATAATTGTGTGTATTTCTACAAAAATAATAATTTTTTTAAACGGTTACTTAACCAAAGTACCAATTGGTTCGCCATTTGCAATTTTCATAAAATTGCCATGCTTATTCATATCAAACACAATAATGGGAACTTGGTTTTCTTCGCATAAAGTAAATGCTGTCATATCCATAACATTTAATCCTTTAGCATAAACTTCTCTGAAAGAAATTTCATCGTATTTAGTTGCTGTAGCATCTTTTTCAGGATCGGCGGTATAAATACCATCAACTCTTGTTCCTTTTAAAACAGCATCGGCTTTAATTTCAATTGCTCTTAATGCTGCAGCAGAATCTGTTGTGAAATATGGATTTCCTGTTCCTGCGCCAAAAATTACCACACGACCTTTTTCTAAGTGACGTACAGCTCTTCTACGGATAAATGGCTCGCATATCTGCTCCATTTTAATTGCAGTAAGTAAACGGGTTTTAATACCAACTTTTTCTAGCGCATCTTGTAATGCCATAGAATTGATAACAGTAGCTAACATGCCCATATAATCGGCTTGTGCTCTGTCCATCCCACTTTTTTCGGCACTAAGACCTCTAAAAATATTTCCACCACCAATTACAATTGCAATTTCGAGTCCTTTGTCGTGTACTGCCTTAATATCTTCAGCATATTGTTTAACACGTTCATTATCAATACCGTATTGTTTATCGCCCATTAGCGATTCGCCGCTAAGCTTTAGTAGGATGCGTTTGTATTTCATGACCTCAAAAATATTAACAATTTTTTAATACCTAGCTATGGTTTGCAACAAATGATGTAAATATTTAGATTGATATCTGCTTTCCTTGAAATATGACTTCTTTGAGGTTTAATTCTTTATCGAGAAGCAAAATATTAGCCTGGAAACCTTTATCAATTTTCCCGATTGAATTGTCCATTGCAATTAATTTTGATGGGTAAATTGTAGCCATATTTAAAGCATCAACTAAGCTTATATCGCAATGCGATACACAATTTTTAACCGCCTGCAGCATGGTTAATGATGAACCAGATAATGTTCCGTCGGGCATTACAAATTTATCGCCACTGGCCACATGCTGATAAGGTCCTGTCGAACATTCTGTAACTGCATCAGTAATTAAAAATAAACGCTCTTTTAGAAGTTTTTGTGCAAATTTTACCACTTCGAAGTTTAAATGCTGGCCATCTGCTATAATACTTGCCATAGCCTTATCATGACTAAAAACAGCTGTTGGTATCCCAGGCTCGCGATGGTGAATTGGGCTCATCGCATTAAACAAATGCGTGGTGGTTTGAATGCCCTTGTTATAAGCCGCGGTTGCCTCCTCGAAAGTTGCATTGCTGTGCCCTAGAGAAACTACAACATCATGATCAATTAAGTATTGAATAACTTCATCATCTTGCAATTCAGGTGCAATTGTCATCATTTTAATAACGCCATCGCCAAAGTCTAAGAGTGCTTTAATTTCATCAAGAGATGCTTTACGAACAAATTCTGGAACATGAGCGCCTAAACGTTTCGGATTTAAGAAAGGTCCTTCTAGGTGTAAGCCTAAGAAATTTCTGGCAGATGACTGATACGCTTTCGCGGCCTTTATACACTCATTAAAAACTTCGGGTGTATTTGTGGCCATGCAAGCCAAAAAGCCTGTAGTTCCTTTCTTTAGTAAATCATCTTCCATGATTTGAAGCGATTCTACTGTTGGATCTGCAGAAAATAATCGTCCTCCGCTGCCATAAATTTGTAGATCGATAAAACCTGGTACAATAAATTCTGCTTTGGAATCTTCTTCCGATGATTCAATGGAAATGATTTTACCTTGATCGATTTTAATGCTTTTTCTTTCTTGCAAACCATCGCCATCGTAAAATTTAGCATTTGAAATATTGAACATAAGATTTGTTTTTTTACTGGCCTAAGTTACTAAGTTGAAACCAATTTTGAGTTTTGTGTAACCGCCTTTGTTTTTAAACCCGATATCCTGGAAATACTTTTTGTTTGGTTATCGTTTTAGATTACCACCTCGTTCCTCCTGGCAACAACGATATGGGTAAGGAAGAAGAAGCCAAAAAGATTGAAACAATAGCGGGACTATATTTACAGAAGAGCAATAACCTTTAATTTTCAAAAGAGAAAAGACAAAAAAAATCCGTTCCAATTTAACATCGGAACGGATTTTAATATATTTTATTAATGCTTATGCTCCTAATTGAACACGTTTGAAAGCTGTTACAGTTAATCCTTTAGCTGTGTTGTCTAAGAATTTACGAACATCTACAGAACCATCTTTAACAAACTCTTGGTTTAATAAAGTACTGTCTTTGTAGAATTTGTTTAATTTACCAGCAGCGATTTTTTCAACCATTTCTTCTGGTTTGCCTTCTTGACGGATTACATCTTTAGCAATTTCGATTTCACGCTCGATAGTAGCAGGATCAACACCGTCTTTATCAACAGCAACTGGGTTCATTGCAGCAATTTGCATTGCAACATCTTTACCTGCTTCAGTGATATCAACACCATTAGCACCTTCAAATACTACTAAAACACCCATTTTACCGTTAGAGTGGATATAAGAAACGATTTTTTCGCCAGAGATATTTGCATATTCTTGAATAACGATTTTCTCACCGATTTTACCAGTTAATTCAGTAATTGTTTCGGCAACTGTACGTCCATCTTCCAAAGTAATTGCTGATAATTCTTCAGTAGAAGCAGGATTGTTAGCAACCGCAGCAGCTAAAACAGTTTGAGCTAAATTACGGAAATCTTCAACTTTAGAAACTGGTTCAGTCTCACAAGCTAAAGCAACTAATTTACCATTTGTGCCATCTGCTGAAACATTGATTGATACCAGACCTTCAGAAGTAGCATTACCAGAACGAGCGGCAGATACTTTTTGACCTTTTTTACGCAATAAATCAACAGCAGCTTCGAAATCGCCATTAGCTTCAACTAAAGCTTTTTTGCAATCCATCATACCAGCGCCAGTTTGTTGGCGTAGTTTGTTTACATCTGCGGCAGTAATTTGTACTGTAGACATTTTATTTCCTTTTTTAAATTTTACAATCTTGTTTATAACAATTACAGGTTACAAGTTACAAGCCGAAAGTTAAACTCATGTTAAGCCAACTTAAAACCTGAAACCAGTAACCTGCAATTAAAAAATATTACTATTCTTCTGTTTTAGTTTCTTCTGATGAAGGCGCTTCAACTTCTGCTTCAGCAGTTTTTTTACGTCTTGGTTCTTTAACCTCTGGCGCATCTGCTGCAGTTTTAGCTGCTACTGCTTCTTTTTCAGCCTCATCATCTTTTTCGCGTTTACGTTCTTCTAAACCTTCTTCAATAGCTTTGATAATTACATCAGTAATTAAAGAGATTGATTTAGTAGCATCATCATTCGCTGGAATAGGGAAATCGATGTTAGAAGGATCAGAGTTAGTATCAACCATCGCAAAAGTTGGGATGTTTAATTTTAACGCTTCAGTTACTGCGATGTGCTCTTTCTTAACATCAATTAAGAATAAAGCTGCAGGTAAACGGTTTAAATCAGCAATACCACCTAAAAGTGATTCTAATTTAATACGCTCACGTTGAATCATTAAACGCTCTTTTTTAGATAAGATCGCATAAGTACCGTCTTTAGTCATTTTATCGATGGTAACCATCTTTTTAATTGACTTACGAACTGTAGCAAAGTTAGTTAACATACCACCTAACCAACGCTCGGTTACGAAAGGCATGTTTACTTTTTTAGCTTGCTCAGCTACGATTCCTTTTGCTTGTTTTTTTGTTGAAACAAATAATACTTTACGTCCTGATTTTACGATTTGTTTAATCGCAGCCGCAGCTTCTTCAGTTTTAGTTAAAGTTTTATTTAAATCTATAATGTGAATTCCATTACGCTCCATGAAAATGTAAGGAGCCATTTTTGGATTCCATTTACGGGTAAGGTGACCAAAGTGTACACCTGCATCCAATAAGTCTTGATAAGTTGTTCTTGCCATTGTTCTTGCCTCCTGTGATTAACGTTTACTGAATTGGAATTTCTTACGAGCTTTAGCACGTCCTGGTTTCTTACGCTCAACCATACGCATATCACGCGTCATTAGGCCTTTAGCACGTAATGCAGGTTTTTTCTCCGCATCTAGTTCAACAATCGCTTTAGCAATAGCTAAACGAACAGCTTCTGCTTGTCCTTTTACTCCACCACCTTGAACGTTTACAGTGATATCATAACGACCTACAAGTTCAGAAACTTCTAAACTCTGGTTTACGATATATTGCAAAGGTAAAGTTGGGAAATATACTTTGTGATCTTTACCGTTAACGGTAATTGCGCCAGCACCATCTTTTAAGTAGATACGTGCAACAGCTGTTTTTCTTCTGCCTGAAGTGTTAGTAACTGACATTTCTTAAAGTTTAATGGTTTTTGGAGATTGAGCCGCATGAGGGTGAGTTTCACCAGCATACACAAAAAGATTGGTGTATAATTTTTTACCCAATTTAGTTTTCGGTAACATACCACGTACCGCTTTCTCGATTACACGTTGAGGGTGTTTCGCCATTAACTCCTTAGGAGAAATAAAACGTTGACCACCTGGATAACCAGTATAAGAAACATATTGCTTTTGGCTGAATTTGTTTCCTGTCAATTTAACCTTGTCTGCATTGATAACAATAACGTTATCTCCGCAATCTACGTGTGGGGTGTATTCAGGCTTGTTTTTACCACGGATGATCATAGCGATCTTCGATGACAAGCGCCCCAAAATCTCGCCTTGTGCATCAACAACAATCCACTGTTTGTTAACAGTTTTCGCATTGGCAGAGACAGTTTTGTAACTTAACGTATTCACTTGCTTGTATTTAATTTATTAAACAATTTATTATTCCCATTAAAATTGGGACTGCAAAGATAGGTAGAAAACTTTTATTATCAAATAGTTGAAGATAAAAAAGTTTGATCATTTATCGTCGTAGCGAAGAGCATAGCGATGTGGCAATCTGATTGGAAGATTATTTGGAAATCAAAATCAGTGATTCTTCGGCAAAGTTTGGTCGGGCTTTGCGCTAAATCTTTTAAATACTTCCGTCATGCTAAGGCACGAAGCATCAGCTTCCTTTAATCCATTGAAAGCGTAATTCAGGATTGATTTTGTCATCTGGTGTGTAACTCATCGATACGATCAGTTCATCGCATTGCGACGCAGCAAACTTTATTAATGCAGTGTGGCCATTGTGAATAGGCATAAACTTGCCAATTACTAAACCTCTTTTCATGCAATTTTGCTATAGCCTCTATACTCCTTAATCCAATTCCACAAGGCAAACGCTGCAATAATGGTGAATACAAAATATTCTACGCCGAAAAATTTTGCACCTTTTAAAAAGTATAAATAGGTTGCTATAACATCAATCAGCAGCCAGATAATCCAACATTCAATTCTTTTTTGAATCATTAAAAATGTTGTAATTATACTCATTACTAAAATAAAGGAATCTACAAAAGGGTAAGCGCTCGGCAAATTGAATAACAAAGGGAACCAATTGTGAAGCTGGCTGGCCAAAGTTCCGACAAGTATAGTTCCAGCAATACCTACAGCAAGCCAAACTAAGAATTGCCCTCGAGGCATAAAACTCACTTTTAACTCTTTCTTTTTGTCTTCTTCTTCGGGTTTTGGATTAGCCCACCGCCACCAGCCTAAAATATTGGTTACGAAAAAGAAAACCATTAAAAACATATCAGGATAAAGCTGAATCTGATAGTAAAAAAAAGCCGATAAAAATACATTTACAATGCCTGCTGGCCAGCTCCATATATTTGCCTTAGCCGAAAGAGTAACAGAAATTATACCGGTAAGAACCGCAAAGAATTCCAAATAACTCATTTGGTAACCAAGAACGCTAAAAAATATAGTATGGGAATTGAAAAAATCCATGTTCAAATTTCGTTTTCAATAAGAAAGCCCTAATGTATATAATTTATGTCTTTGTTCGTTTTCTTGCTCACAAACAAAATGTAAAAGATGGTGTTATTAAACTATCTAATGGTTTTTTCAGCCTTATTTATTAACCAACAAATTTCTTAAATGCAGTATTTAGATAATATTTTCGGTTATCCCATTCCATTATTTTTAAAAAACATAATTATTGGTGTAGTAGCAATTGTGCTTGGCATTCTAATTAAGTTCATCATACATAAGATGTTTATCTTACTTTCTCGTTGGTGGGATTTTATTATCATTAAATCGACTATTAAACACTTAAGAAGACCTGTTGCTGTTTTTATCCCATTACTTTTTTTAAATTTTTCTTTGGATTTAATGGTGATGCCAGCTAAAATACGATTGCCATTGGATAAGGTACTTGAAATAGGTTTAACCATCACTTTCGCCTTAATTTTAGTCAGGTTAATCAATGTTTTAGAAGACTTTTTCTACCTCAAGTACGACCTAAATAAAGAGAATAATTTAAAAGAGCGTAAAATCAGGACCCAACTTCAGTTTGTTAGAAAGTTTATTGTGTCGTTAATTATTCTAATAACTGCTGCGATTATTCTATTAAGTTTCGAAAGTATGCGTAAAATAGGGGCAGGTTTGCTTACTGGTGTTGGAATTGGTGGAATAATAATTGGCTTTGCCGCACAAAAATCTTTAGGAAATTTACTTGCTGGCTTTCAAATAGCCTTCACTCAGCCCATCAGAATTGATGATGTTTTAATTGTAGAGGGCGAATGGGGGAAAGTAGAAGAAATTACCTTAACCTATGTGGTGGTTAACATTTGGGATCAACGCCGCCTAATTCTTCCCATTACGTATTTTATAGAAAAGCCCTTTCAAAACTGGACCAGGGTTTCGGCCGATTTATTAGGAACCGTTTTTCTTTATCTCGATTATACGATTCCAATTGAACCTTTAAGGCAAGAAATGACAAGGCTTTTAAGCTCAAATCCCCTTTGGGATAAAAGAGTAAATGTTGTGCAAGTTACCGATAGCACAAAGGATGGCTCGATAGAAGTACGTTTTTTAATGAGTGCTTCGAACTCATCTCGTGCTTTTGATTTACGTTGTAACATCCGCGAAGCGATGATTGCCTTTATCCAAACCAATTATCCTGGAAGTTTACCTAAAAAAAGGTTGGAGTTTAAAGATAAATTTGATGGAATATAGGTTTGTCAGTCTGAGCCTGTCGAAGACATTTAAAAATACTTTGACAAGCTCAGTACGACATATATCGAGAACTATTTAAACATCCCTTTCAGCTTTGCTAATTTCTCCTGTAAATCACCTTCAGCATCTTTAGGCTCATTTTTAGGTTTAATATTGGGCTTCGAATTATTTGGCTTAAAATTCTGTTTTGATCTTTCCTCTTTTGGTTTCTTGTTTTGGTCTTTCTGCTTTACGCTTTCTTCAGTCTTCATAGAAAGCGAAATTCTTTTACGAGCAACATCAATTTCCATAACGGTAACCTCTACCTTTTGATGAACTTTAACGATGTCGTTAGGGTTTGCTACAAAGCGGTTTGCCAACTGACTAGTATGAACCAAACCATCCTGGTGAACGCCGATATCAACAAAAGCACCGAAGTTGGTAATGTTCGTTACGATTCCTGGTAACTTCATGCCCGTTCTTAAATCAGCAATTTCATTAACGCCATCAGTAAAACTGAAAGCTTCAAATTGCTCACGCGGGTCGCGACCAGGCTTTGCAAGTTCTTTTAAAATATCGGTTAAGGTTGGTAAACCTATTTCAGCGGTAACATATTGTTGCGGTTTAATTTGCTTTTGCAATTGGGTATCTTTCATCAACGCAGAAACCGTTGTACCTAAATCTTTTGCCATTTTATCAACCACAGCATAACGCTCTGGGTGAACGCCACTGGTATCTAAAACGTTTTCAGCGTTGCGAATACGTAAGAAACCTGCCGCTTGTTCATACGCTTTATCGCCCAGGCGAGGCACTTTTTTCAAGCTTTCACGGTTTTTAAATGCACCGTTTGTGTTTCTATAATCAACAATGTTTTGAGCTAAAGTTGGGCCCAAACCCGAAACATAGGCTAAAATTTGTTTTGAAGCCGTGTTTAATTCTACACCGACAGCATTTACGGCACTAATTACGGTATCATCTAAACTTGCCTGTAATTTATTTTGGTCAACATCATGTTGGTATTGCCCAACGCCAATAGATTTTGGGTCGATTTTTACCAATTCTGCCAATGGGTCCATCAAACGGCGACCGATTGAAACGGCCCCACGAACAGTAATATCTTGAGTTGGAAATTCTTCGCGGGCAACATCCGATGCTGAATAAATTGATGCCCCACTTTCGTTAACCATTACAATCGTAACATTTGCTAAATTTAAACCACGCACAAAAGATTCGGTTTCTCTTCCAGCTGTTCCGTTGCCAATAGCAATGGCTTCAATATTGTGTTTTTCGCATAACTGCTTAATAGCAACTTCTGCATTTTTTACATTTCCTTGTCCTGTATGTGGGTAAATGGCCGTATTTTCCAATAGCTGACCTTGTTTATCTAAACAAACAACTTTACAACCCGTACGGAAACCTGGGTCGATAGCCAGAACATTTTTTTGCCCCATTGGTGCAGCTAACAATAACTGACGAGCATTTTCTGCGAAAACACGAATCGCTTCTTCATCAGCTTTTTGCTTGGTTAAAACACGCAATTCGGTTTCCATTGCAGGCTCAAGCAAACGTTTATAACCGTCTTCCAAAGCTTGCTGAACTTGTTTCGATGCTGCGTTATTTCCTAAAATAAACTGGTTTTCTAAAATAGCCAATGCATCTTCTGCAGGAGGCAAGGCATCTAAACGTAAAATCAATTCTTTTTCGCCACGGCGCATGGCTAAAACACGGTGAGAAGCGGCAGTTTTTACAGGTTCACTCCATTCAAAATAATCCTTGTATTTTATTCCTTCTTCTTCTTTTCCTTTAATAACTTCGGCTTTAAAAGCTGCTTTATCTTGAAAATAAGTACGCATTTTCGTTCTTGCTTCTGCATTTTCAGAAATCATTTCGGCAATAATATCTCGAGCGCCAGCCAAAGCTTCATCCAAGGTATTTACACCTTTTTCAGTATCAATGAACTTGTCGGCCTCCGCATCTAAATCAAAACTCTTTTGGTCGAAAATTTGTAGAGCCAATGGTTCCAAACCTTTTTCTTTGGCCATCGAAGCACGGGTTTTGCGTTTCGGTTTATATGGCAAATAAATATCTTCTAAAAGTGAAATGGTTTCGGCCTCGTTAATCTGTTTTTCAAGCTCGGGTGTTAACTTTCCTAGTTCAGTCATCGATTTTAGAATCGCTTCACGGCGCTTATCTAAATCTCGTAATTGTAATACTCTATCGCGAATTCCAGCAACCTGCACTTCATCTAAACTTCCTGTTAATTCTTTACGGTAACGTGAAATAAAAGGCACGGTTGCACCTTCATCTAATAAGCTTATGGTAGCTGTTACTTGTTTTTCTGCAACTTTTAGTTCGGCTGCAATTATTTTATGGTGAGTTAACATATTCTAAAATTAATGTGGCAAAGCTAATCAGGATTTACTGGATTTAAGGATTTTTAAAATGAAGTTTTCCACCAGAAATTGTGAGTAATTTGTCGCTTCGCGTACTTGGATTTGAAAGATTAAATGATTTTAGGATTTTGTAGTTTCCTTCTTTTTTTGAAAAGCAAAGGCAAAATCCTTGTTTATTGTTAGTCTGGCTTTACTCTAAATTCCAGATGAAAAATCGCGATATACCGCTTCAATCCCGTTTAGATAATTCGGATATTGCTGCTATTTTTGGTTGCATGATGCAGAGATAGAAATTATGGAAAAGTAAAATAATCGCATCATATTTATAAAATGAAAAATGTAATAGTTATTCTATTGATATTTTGCTTTGGATGTGGTTATGAAACTCATGAAAATAAGGAAAATGTTGATGAAGAGGTTCAGGTTATCTTGAATACATTTGAAAATGCTGTTATTGCAGTATCAGAAAACGATTTTGATGAGCTAAGAAGAGCCATGGTTCAATTTCGACCTAAAGGAGGTAAGGAAATTAATTTAAGCAAAATACCGAAAGTACCTATAAATAGAAAGCATCTATATTTAACAAATGACACCTTAAATGAAACGGGTCAAAAGTTGTCTAATAATTTATCTTCAAAGCCAATAGCGATATCAATACATCCAGATTCCATTGGTGAAATATTGAAGAATACTAAGCTTAAATTTTTACCAGCAAATTTGACAACAAACTCAAAAAAATATGAGATTAGAAATGATTCATCAGTCATTCATGACAGAAACTTTAATGGAAATCTGATTTTTACTCGAGTTGTTTTTAACAAAAATAAAACAAGGGCTTGCTATGTCTTTTCACAGAGTAAGAAAGTTGGCTATCAGAATTTTTGGAGCATGGGTACTATTATCTATGCAAAGAAAGTAAACGGAGTTTGGGTTTTCGATAAAGAAGAAGAACTTTGGATAACCTAAAGTTTTTTCTTCGCGGCTTTCTCTAAATCTCTTTCGGCTTTGAATTTTGTAATTCGAGAAATTAAATCTAAAGGCATAGGCTTATCAATAGGAAACTGAACTGCTCCTTTGCTCCATTTATAATTTTCGAATTTATGCTGAAAAGCTTCAATGCCCGAACCTGTAGGGTAAAAACCGATATGCTTTTTGTAAGCCGCAAAATAAACTAAAACACCATTTTGTTTAAATGCAGGCATTTTATAGCTGATAACTTCTTTTGCGTTTGGTACGGCTTTATGAATAGTTTCGCGGGCTTGTTGTAGAATTTGCTGCGTTTTTATTGGAAATAAAGCAACATATTCATCTATGGTTTTTGGGTCTGTTTTTTCCATAACATTGAAATCTTGATATGAAAATACGAAAAATCTAAATTAATTTATTCACTAACCTGGATATCGTATTTGTGTAAAAGACCTGCTAAACCAGATTTAGAAAACCTTGCTTTTTTAATGCGGTTATTATCTGGGTCGATGGAATAGTTATAGCCCGTTCTGAAATCGGCTTTTTCTAGAATGGTTCTGTCGAAAGTTGCGCTCAGTAAATCGCAATTGTCGAAAGTTGAATTTGCCAAGTCGCACTCAGAAAAATCGACTTCGTGTAATTGGGTGTTTTTGAAATGGGTTTTCTTCAATTTCAGTTTGTAGAAAGAGGAATGGTCTAATTTGCAATTCTCAAAACTGAAAGCCAAACCGAAATCGTTACAATTTTCAAACCGCAAGCCAAGCATTTTACAGTCGTTAAAGCTAATCTCGTTAAATGAAGTTTTGGATAAAGTTGCTAAACTCAAATTGCATGAAATAAATTCACAATCGAGAAATTTTAAACCACTTAAATCGGAATTTGCAAAGTTGCAATTAATGAATTTACAGTTTTCGTATTCGGCTTTTGGTAATGATCGTAAAGTAAAATCTTCTTTATTAAATGTTTGTTCGGCTATGTATTCAGACATTTTGATGGGACGTTTTTGTTGTAGCGAAGATAAAAAATATCGCTTGATTTTTAGGCTTTAGGCTGGAAACTGAATTGCGTTTTTATCCAGGTTTAGTTAAATAAACCTGACAGTGATGGAAATACTTTTTAGTTTGCAGCAACCCTGAATATGCTGTCATGCTGAGGAACAAAGCATCTGCAGACGATGAAACAGATACTTCGTTCCTCAGCACGACAGCTTTCTAAAAAGATTGAAATGGGTGGCAGGGCTGCTTAAACCGAAGAACTGCTGAACGTTGGTTTTCAAATTATTTTACCATGTAAGAAATCTGAATTCATAAGCTTAAATGTTCTTAAATGCATTGTATAATGAAAATTTTCGCGTAAAAAAAATCCCCCAAATTGCTTTGGAGGATTCTATGTTTTTAGTCTTCGACTACGTTTAGACTGATACTTTATTATTTTGTAGCGTACATTACTTCTTTAACCGCTTTAACAACTTTCTCAGCATTTGGTAAGCTGGCAGCAATTAAAGTTGGCGAGTATGGAAGTGGAACATCAGCACAAGTAATGCGTAAAACTGGCGCATCTAAGTAATCGAAAGCTTTTTTCTGAACCATGAAAGCAATTTCACCTGAAAGTGATGCTAATGGCCAAGCTTCTTCTACTACTACTAAACGATTTGTTTTCTTAACAGATTCGATAATTGTATCGTAATCGATAGGACGAACAGTACGTAAATCGATCACCTCAACATTAATTCCCTCTTTTGTTAATTCTTCTACCGCTGGGTTAACTACGCGTGTTAACATTTTACCGAAAGTTACGATTGTTACATCAGTACCTTGTTTGGTTACGTTTGCTTTACCGAATTCGATATAATATTCTTCTGCAGGAACATCGCCTTTATCGCCATACATTACCTCAGATTCCATGAAAATAACTGGATCCGGATCAATGATAGCTTGTTTTAATAAACCTTTAGCTTCATAAGGAGTTGATGGAACCACAACTTTTAAACCTGGTGTGTTTGCAAACCAGTTTTCGAAGTTTTGAGAGTGTTGTGCTCCTAATTGACCTGCGTTACCTGTTGGGCCGCGGAAAACCATAGGGCAAGAGAACTGACCACCGCTCATTGATAAAATTTTCGCAGCACCATTGATGATTTGATCGATTGCTACCAATGAGAAGTTAAATGTCATAAACTCTACAATTGGAATAAGGCCAGCTGTTGCGGCACCAGTTGCAATCCCAGCGAAACCTAACTCGGCAATTGGGGTATCGATAATACGTTTCGCACCAAATTCATCAAGCATACCTTGACTTACTTTGTATGCACCGTTATATTCTGCTACTTCTTCACCTAATAAAAAAACGCGGTCATCTTTACGCATTTCTTCTTGCATGGCTTCGCGTAGTGCTTCTCTAAATTGGATTTCTCTCATTGTAAATTTTAATAACGGTGGCAAATATAATTATTAATCGCTACCAAACCAAAGGCAAAAATGCCTGTATTTTGTAATAATTATGGTTGATTATGATGGAATATTCTGCTTTTTGCTTTTTATCTGAGCTGTTATTTTAGAATAGCTAAAATATTATTTTGCAATGTATTAACTTAAGTTGTTTTTGTATTACGGTTTATCAGTTTTCCGAAATATTTAATGATTTGGATTTAATAATCTATAAATCTCGCTATCTAAAAATTGTCCTCTGAAATAGTAATCTTGTTTGAAATATGCTTCTTTAACAAATCCATGTTTAACTAGCATTTTTCGCGAGGCATTGTTCCCAGTATTAATATTTGCCTTTATGGTGTGCAAATTCATTTCTTCGAAGCCGAAGGCGATGGTTTTTATCAATGCTTCGGCAGTAATTCCTTTTCTCCAATAATTGGGGTCGAGCATATAACCAATTTCTGCTCGATGATTTGCATAGTCTGTTCGCCAATAACCAATAGAACCAATCATATGCTCGGGATTTTCTTTTAAAGCAATTACCCAAGCCAAATTATCGCCTTTTTCGAAGCCTTCATTAAAAGCAGTGATGAAGGTTTTAATTTCTAATAAATCTTTCGGCCTTTCTCTATCGATGTATTTCATTACCGTTTCGTTAGTACGCATGGCGAATAATATATCAGCATCAGATAATTTATGTTCCCGAAGAATTAATCTTTCGGTTTCGAGATTAGGGAATTTGGTGAAGTTGAGGGTAAGCATATTTAAAATTAATAGTTTAACGCAAAGACCGCAAAGTTTTTCGCAGAGAAAATGAAGTTAAGGTTTTAACACAGAGTGCACAGAGATTCCACAGAGAAAACAATGATGTTTTAGTTTTTAGGCGGTCGTCATTGCGAGGCACGAAGCAATCCTACAACGTTCGCTATTTAAAAACCCCAAAGCTTTAAGACTGCTTCGTGCCTCGCAATGAGAATAAGTTGATATTCGCTTTAAGCTTATCGTCCTCTGCGCTTATCTTTTTTTTTCCTTTGTGGTTAAAAAACTACTTCCCAAAAAGCGTTTTATAAATCGAATACTTATAATTATCTTCAATTGAGCTTGTTAAAAAGTATGGCGCTTCGAAAAGCTCTGTTAATTTTTTTCTCAATTCTGCTAAAAATTCGGGCTTAATTTGTTCAAGGAAATCACCTTTCAAAATCTGACGATTTGATTTAAACCAAACACCGCCAAGTGTTGGATCGTTCATGGTTTTTACAACATACAAGTTAGGTTCTACAAAAGTTTTACCCGAAAACTGCTCATAAGCATAAGTATATAGTAGCGTTTGCACTAATGCTTTGTTGATATTTTTTCCATCGGAATTAAAAAGCTCAGTAACATCTTTAAAAGCCAGTTTGTCGCTTCCTGTTTTATAATCTACAATTTTAGTTACCCCGTCTTTAACATCAACTCTGTCAATGTAACCGAAAATTTTAATACTGGCTTCCTTTCCGTTTAAAGGGAAACTAATTTCCGCTTCAACCTTTTGTTCCAGGCTAATAATATTAAATGGCGTTTGAGAAATATCCTGATTTACAATGATGTTAACGTAAGCATCTACAATAGATAAAATTACCTTCTGCATACCTTTATACTCCATCACTTTATCAGGATGGTTGAACATTACCGAGTTAAAAGCTTTTTCGATTAAAGATGGAACTTGTTTCCTTTTCTCTTTAATCAAGTCGGCTGTAATTTCAGCTTTCATCAAATCCTGATAAAAATACTCCATCACCTTGTGCAAAATCGAACCAATTTCATTGGCTTCTACCACCGCACTTACCTCTTTCGGTTCTTTAATCCCCGCGATGTAGTTAAAGAAAAAATCTATCGGATTGGAAATGTATTGGGTTAAAGCCGATGGAGAAAGTATTTTTTTCTTATCAAGATATTTTTGAAGGGTTTCCTGGATAAAAATATTATTGGTTTTCTCAATTCGAACCTCTTTAAAAGGCTCCGTTTTAACATCAAGATTAAGCTCATTATAAGTGAAATCGAATCCGCTTTCGTATTCCAGTTGTTTTAAAATTCTACTGGCTTCGCCCGAAGTACTTTCGTCGGTTAAACTGTTGTAAACAAAGTTGATGTTTTTTGCCCTTTGCATTAAACGGTAAACCATGTATGAGGAAATGGCATCAAGATTTTCGAGCACTGGCAAGCCGTAAACTCTACGAATACTATCTGGAATAAAACTGTTTCCGATAGATGATTTAGGTATAATTCCTTCATTAAAGCCTAAGATTACAACTTTATCGAAATTCAAATTTCTGGTTTCCAACAATCCCATTAATTGAATTCCATTCAACGGATCGCCAGATAGCGGAACAGCAACAGCTTGCAGCGATTTTTGAACCAGATAAATTACAAACTGGATTTCTTCATCGCCAATGTGTTTACCAAAGGTATCGTGTAAGCGATTTAACTCCTGTATGGTTTTAACAAAAAGTTCAGCATCGATTTTCTTCAGCGTTTTTGCATTCGATAATCGGGTTAAAATAAAATCTAAAACTTCTAACAAGTAAGGAACAACATTCTTCGGGTTAGCGATTTTTTTATAGAAAACTTCGAATAAACCACCTTGCCTTAAAAGTCTTTCATGGGCAATTTCTACTTCGTTTTCCTTTAGTAATGCTGTTAAAATTTTATCACGCATTTTTTGCGTTAATCCTGTTAAGGGATGTGTTAAAAATGCCTCAACGTTTTTGTAAGAAATTTTTCCAGTATGTAAAATTTCCAGTTGAGATGAAAACCATAAATCGGCTAAACCAAAAATACTCGATGTAGATAAAGCAAAGCCCATAGTTACATTCAGGTCAATTGCTTGTCCGTTAAAATTTGCGGGGATGGTTTGTAAGGCAGGCAACAATAAACTTTCATCAGCTAAAACCACAACGGTAGAACCTACATCATCGCTTTGCGAATAATCATCTTCTAAAATATTATTCAGGATTTTGGCTTGTGCAGATTGACCTTGAACTTTAAAAACATTAACCCGATGTTCTTCGGTTTTCATTAAGCTTGGTTTATGCTCAAATACATTTTTTAAACCTAAAAGATTCAGGTTTTTTCTTAAAAATAATCCTGCCTCCTGTAAAGGATCGTTTAAATAATATTCATCAGCATCGAAGTAAAATAAGGCTTTATCAGCTTCTTGTAATTGTGTAAAAATTTTTGCTTCTGCACTGGTTAAAGCATTAAAGCCAACAAAAATAATTTTGCCTTTTTCGAAATTTACAGGCAAATCTTTTTGGTTTTCTATTTCTTCGGCTAAATGGCGGTAAACATAGCCATTTGTTAAATAATTTTGTTCTTTTAGTGTGGCGTGGAATTTATGATACAGCTTTGGCATTCTCCGCCACATTTTAATAAAAAGTTCTTGTTGCTTTTTATGTTTTCCCTCAGAATAGGAGGTCCAGAATTGTGCTAAAAACTGATATTGCTCTGGACTTAAGTAATCGAAGTCTTTGTTGATAACCGAAATATCTTCCAAATCACGATATAGCTTTCCAGCATCCACCAAATCATTATCAATTTGGGTAAAATCGCTTAAAATTATTTTGGCTAAAGGGAAAAATTTATGACTAGAAATAGGTTCCAGATTTTCCTCAGCCAATAGCTGATTGTATATTTTATGAAGCGTGAAAAACTGCAAGTAAAAATCTGCGATTTTATATTTTGTTGCGCTCGCAAAAAACTCCTGTATAGTATAAAAGGATGGGCTAAAAAAGGGTTTCTTAATAATATCAGCCAAATATTTTTGCATGTAAGCAGATGGGCGCTTATTATTAAAAACAATGGCGCAATGTTGGAGATTCGCTCCAAATTTTTCAATTAAATCTTCGGCAACTTCTTGTAAAAATGGCTTAATCATCTACACTAACTTTAATTTACCGCTAACGGCGTAAAACAAATAGGTTTTAACATTGCTGTGGCCCATATCTAAAAGCAGATTTTTATAATTTTCTACTTGCTCAATGTGTCTGTCGCTTTCGGTAAGCGTAAATTTATAATCGAGGATAATTACTTCATCATTATTAAATAAAATACGATCAGGACGATGAAGTTTACCCTTCGCATCTATAATGTTTTTTTCGGTAATACTTCCTGTTGCTTTACTTAGTACTGCTTTTAAATCCGAATTTTCTAATACTTCCAAAGCCTTTAATTTTAGGCTGTCTTTTTCATCTTCCTGTACAATTCCCTCTAAAATTAAATTTGTTAAATAATCATCAACCTCTTTTTCTGTACTTGCATTTGCCAGAATATCATGTAATAATGAGCCTTTTCTGCCCGATTTTTCGATGTTTACCAAATGCTTTAAATGCTTTTCTTCTGATGAAATATATAATTCAGATAACCTGGTAGTAGTTGGATAATGTTTTAAGGCGATAAAATCAGTTTCTTCATTTTTGCTTTCTACTGATATATAATCTATGATTTCATAAACGCCATTTTCATCGAATTGCCCATCGAAGGTGAAGTTGATTACATCGCCCATGTTCGATAAACTAACTTCTTTATTCCCCTTTGGTTCTGCTTTTCCCATCGTAGAAATGTAAAGGAAATCTTTAGAACGTGTTGTGGCTACGTAGAGCATGTTCAATGCATCCATGTTGTTATAAAGTAATTCTTCGTAATACGCCTTCGCGATGGATGAATCGGCTAATTCTTTATTATATTTTAGTGGGATTCCACGAAGTTCTTTGTAAACGGTTTCTTCAGACGAAACCCAAAAAGTTGAGTTTGTTTTACCTTTCACTTCCCAATTGCAGAATGGCACAAAAACCGCTCTAAAGGCCAATCCTTTTGATTTATGAATGGTAATAATTTGAATCGCATCGGCGCCTTCTGGAGATGGAAGCGATTTTTTAACACCATCCTCATCCCACCAGGTTAAAAATGCGATAATTCCTTTTTCTCCTAATTTACCTGCTGATGCGGTTAAATCTCTAAAAGCCAAAAGATAGGGTAGGTGAGCGGTTAAAGGTTTTAATCCATAACTTTCAATTAAAATTTCTACTAATTCAGGTAGAGGCAACTGTAGCCAGCTTTGCCAGTTTTCGCATAAGGCAGGTGGTAATACGGCCGAAAGTTGGTTTAAGGGTTTAATCGTGAGATTAATATAGTGATTTGCATCTGGTTCTTTTTCGTGTAAAGAATGATAAAGCGCAATACAGTTTGCTTTATAAAGTGCGCTTTGCGATTCCAGGCCAATTAATACTTTCAAGGTGTTGATGATTAATTGTATTGCCGAATTGTTTGAAATTAGTAGTGCATCGCCCGATAAAACAGGAAGATTTTGCTCCATTAATTTGCGTACGGTAAGCAAAGCCTCGCTATTCGAACGAACCAGAATTGCGATGTCTTTTAAGGCATATTTTTGTTCATCTTTTAAGATTTTAATTTCCTTAATAACATCATCTAAAGCAATATCTCTAAAAACTGTTTCGGTAAAACGAGCCTCATCAGGAGCATGTTCTTTGCTAAATTTTTTAATTTTTATTGTGCCACCTTTAAGGGTATTTACTGCAAAATTTTGCGTCGAGCCCGAGTAGATATCTTTTATAATTCGGTCGTAATGCTCACCTGTCCACCAATTGGTAATGTTATCTGGTTTAGTGGCTAAGTTTGTATTTAGTTCATTTTGTAATGTAATCGGGATGGAACGATAAAGAACATTATTAAACGTAATGATATTCTCCGTGCTGCGATAATTTTCTGCTAAGCTGTCTTCCAATACATTGTTTATTCCAACATCACTTTTGGCATGTTTATGCAGAATATTCCAATCGCCATTTCGCCAGCGGTAAATAGATTGTTTAGTATCGCCAACAATTAAATGGTCAATTAAATCCTCACTTGGTGTTGCCATTGCATTGGTAAGTAGAGATTTAAAACTTCCCCATTGGCTGGTTGAGGTATCCTGAAATTCATCAAACAGAAAGTTTCGATACCGATTACCAACTTTTTCCCAGATAAAGGAAGGATTATCCCCCGCATCTTCGGTGATTCCCGAAATTAATTTCTGCGCATCGCTGATTAAAAGATTATCATTTTCTGCCCGATATTCTTTTAAAAGAACAGCAATTTCCTGCATTAACCTTAAATAATAAAGATTTTTATTGAAAGCGATTGCAAGCTGATAATTAGGTAGATGTGTTAGGTAATGAGTTTCTATCTTTTTTAAAATGAGATTTATTGTATCATAAGCTTCCGCCACACTTGCATTTTTCTGAAACCATTCTTCAGGTTCATCAATTAGATTAAAAATCGATTCTATTTTAGAAAAATCGCCCCTTGCTACTATAATTAATTTGGTTAGCGGACTTCTTGATTTTCCTTTAAGCTGGTCGTTTTCTACACCTAAAACTTCAAGCGCCTCATATGCATCTTTAGCGAGTTGAATGATTTCACTTTCGAAATTTTTAATCTCATCTTTAGTAACACTGATGTATTTCTTAAACAATTCATCTATGTTTTCTAAGCCAAGCTCGCTAACTGCATCCTCAAAAATTTGAAAACGCTCTGAAAATATTTCACCAATTAAATTATATAGTTCGAATTTATAATTCCAGCTTTTATTATCGCTGATGCGTTCGATTGCTAAATCGATAATCCATTGTAAAAGCTGTTTATTGGTATCTAAAGCTTCATCCAGTTTATTTACCAGGTCATCTTTCACCTTGTCATAATTCATTTCTAAATTATAATCGGCATTTAAGCCTAGCTCAAAAGCAAATCCGCGAATTACTTTTTGCACAAAACCATCAATCGTACTCACCGAAAAACGACTGTAATCATGAAGAATTTTACGGTAGATCTTATCAGCCTTAAGTTTTAAACTTTCAGCTTTCAACTCAGGATGTGATGCCAAAACCAAAACCCGATAATCTTCAATTTTTTTTGAAGGATTACCATTTGCCAAACCATGCAGAACTTCCAAAATCCTGGTTTTCATTTCTTCTGTAGCCTTATTTGTAAAGGTTACTGCTAAAATTTCGCGATATTTATTATCACCAGAAAAAAGCAAAGTGAGGTAGTGTGCTGTTAAACTGAACGTTTTACCAGAACCTGCTGAAGCTTGAAGAATTTTAATTGGTTTGGGCATATTTTTCTTGGCTATGGGTTTTATTTCCCTTCCTTTAAAAAGGGTGCCTGTAAGGCGGGGTTGTTTTTTAACAACACCTAACTTACAACAATTTAAAATTTTCCCGAAATCAGGATATCAACAGTTGACCGGTAGCTATTTCTTTTTAATTTTTCTTTTTGCTAAGGTTTTATGGCTAATCCTTAATGGTCTTTCGGCCATTTCTATTTTTAAACCCAGTAAATCGCGAATTACTACAGAGGCACAAGCACCACCAAAGGCAGCGGGTAAATAAGAAACCGTTCCGTAAGCCGAGCGTTTAAAATTACTTCCGTCGGTCATAATCATCGAGTTCTTATCCATTTGTTCGGTAGAAAAAACAGCTTTTATTTTAGATGCATTTTCTAATTTGTTTAAACGTTTGCGTACGTAACTGGCAAAAACACATTGATAAGTATCGGGCAACATCGCAATTCTTAATCTGGTTGGATCCATTTTACCACCTGCACCCATAGAGCTTACAATTGGGATATTTTTTTCCAGTGCAGTTCCCAATAGCGTAATTTTCGGCATCACACTATCAATGCAATCCATAATATAATCAAAGTTCGATTCTAAAATTTCTCTACATTTCTCTGGCGTTAGGAAAGTATTAACCACATGGAGTTTTAATTCAGGATTTATAGCTAACAAACGCTCTTGCATAATTTCGGCTTTGCCTACACCGTGGTTGGTAGCTAAAGCTGGTAATTGTCTGTTACGGTTGGTTGGGTCAACTACATCACCATCAACAATTGTCATTTCGCCTATTCCTGAACGGCAAATAAATTCGGCAGCGAAAGAACCAACGCCTCCTAAGCCAATAACTAAAACGTGTTTAGATTGAAGTTTATCAATTCCATCATTTCCTACTAAAAGAGCAGAGCGTGAAAGCCAGCTTATATCAGACATATTATTTATGTTTTTACTACAGATGAAAAGGATAAACACAGATTTTGGGCTTTAAAATCTGTGTTTATCTGTTCTGCGGTTAATTATTTAAATTAAATTCAATTTTTTCCAGTTTGCAAAAATAATTGCTTTCATTTCATCAACCGAACATTTTTTCAAATTAGCTGCCCCTTGATAGATTTCTTCTATTGATGTTTCCGAATCATCGGTTTCTAAAAAAAAATCATCATACTGCTTCATTAATTTGGAAGCACCAGAATTCTCTTTCAAACTTGCAGCTCCGAAAGAAAGTAAAAAACCTTTTGCAATTAATTGCTTACCTAATTCCTCATTTTTATTAAAGCCATGAATAATCATCGGTACTTTAACGCTCAATCGATCTTTAACTCCAATTAATTCTGAAAAGGATTTAACGCAATGTAAAATCAGCGGTTTACCAAGCTTTTCTGCTAGTGCAATTTGCTTTTCCAGTATGATGATTTGATGCTCAATATTTTCGCCCTTAAGTTTATCTAACCCGCATTCCCCAATTAATTTAACATTCGCCTGGTTAGCCAAAACACCTAGGTATTTCATCTGCAAATCCAATTTATCAAGCGTAGCGTACCAGGGATGAAGTCCAATTGAAATGGCTTTAGTTTTAGGCATAGCCAGAAAGATATCGGTTGTTAGCGATAAACTCTGAATGCTGTGAACTCCCGTTTTCTGTGCGGTTTTGTGCGTATGTAGGTCTAAAAAATCCATCGAAAGCACAAAGATAAGCTTTTGTGAAAATGTATTTCTTCTGTAAAGAATTCGATAATAATCTATTAGATTGGTCGACTTGATTAAGTTTGTGTTATCATTCTAAAAAAATATGAAAAGAATATTCATTTTATTAGCTGCGGTATTTATTTCCACTGCGGCTTTCAGTCAGGCAAAAACAGAAGGTGTTCATATTTACAACCCTGATGCGAATGCATTAGCCGATTTAAAAGCGGCTACAGAAAAAGCTGCTAAAGCAAACAAACATGTGTTAGTGCAAGTTGGCGGAAACTGGTGTAGCTGGTGTATTGCCTTCCACAATTTGGTCGAAACAACGCCAACACTAAAACAAGCTATTGATGATAACTATGAATTTGTTTTAGTAAACTGGGATAAAGATCATCATAATGATGAAGCTATGAAATATCTTGGTTTCCCAAATCGTTTTGGTTACCCTGTTTTCGTAGTTTTAAATGGCAAAGGCAAAGTATTGCATATCGAAAACTCAGCATATTTAGAATCAGAAGAAATTGGTGAAAACGGCAAAAGAAAAGTTGGCCACGATGTGAAAAAAACCATTTCATTTTTAAAAGGGTGGACGGTTGAAGCGGTAAATCCAGAAACTTACAAGGTTAAAGCAAAGTAAAAGCTAAAAACATTATAAATAAGGATCTTCAATAAACCCAGAAGAATAGTTTACAAACAAGAAAGGCGAATGATTTTCATTCGCCTTTCTTGTTTAATTATATTTTTAAAATTTACAATCCATCGCCAAATTTATAGTTTGGAGCAATGCTAACAGGAAGTTTGCCAGTAGGAACTAATCTGTTATTAATCACTGCTGCAGCAGAAATTTGCATATAGTCTTCTTTCTGATAGCCAATAACCAAACCTTTACTGTTTTCTAAACCAGGTAATCCAGCAAGGTTATAAGGGTTTGCAAACAAAGCAAAAACTGCGTTTTTAGTCGATAAATCTTTAATAAAATTTTTAACTCCAGCATTTAAAGGTATGTTGTTTCCAGGACGGGAACGAGCATCATGAATGCCTACAATTACCTGATCGAAAGCACCAATTTCACGTGCAATATTCGAAATTTGAGTCGCACTTGCATCCTTATCTAAAACGTAATAAACCGAGTTGTAAAAACCTTTCGAAATCTCCTTCTGAAATCTGGTAACCGAAGGAACTCCAATACTAATAATTGCAGTTCTTCTAATGGGAATCATGTTTTTAATATAATCTTTTCCCTTTAATAAAGTAACCGATGCGTTAGCCAGCTCTTGCACCAAAGCGTTGCTTGCATTGCGGTTTACACCAGCAACAATCCCTTGGGTAACAATTGTATCGCGTTTACCTAAACCAGCCCAATATTTAGCTGTTAAAATCTTTTTCACGCTTTCATCAATCGTTTTCATATCAATTCTGTCTTGTCTGACAGCTTTACGAACCAATTTAATAGCCCTGTCGCTGTTTTCAGAAAGTTCCAAAATGTCGTTTCCAGCGATAATCCCTAATAAATCAGCCTCCCCATCTTTAAAATATTTCACCACGCCTTTCATGTCCATCGCATCTGAAATAATTAACCCTTTAAAGCCTAATTTTTCCTTTAAAATTCCTGTAACAATTGGTTTTGACAGCGTAGAAGGTAAATTTGGCGTATTATCCAACGATGGAATATTCATGTGCGCAATCATAATTCCCGATGCACCTTGCTTAATCAATTCTTTAAACGGATACATTTCCAAGGTATCTAAACGGGTTGCGTTAAAGGTAAGTTGCGGTAAATCATAGTGCGAATCTACATCTGTATCGCCGTGCCCAGGAAAGTGCTTTAAAGTTGTTAATAAACCTCCATCTTGCATACCTTTCATATATGCGCCAGTTTTCACTGCCACATTATATTTATTTTCGCCAAACGAACGGTAGTTAATAACTGGGTTTTTCGCGTTGTTATTAATGTCAGCATCGGGGGCTAAATTCATTTGCATACCCATGCGTTTAAAATCTTTAGCAACTTCCAAACCCATTTTATACAGCAATTCTTTGTTTTGAATCGCGCCTAGAGTCATCTGATAAGGAAAAGAAATCGTACTATCTAAACGCATTCCCAATCCCCATTCTCCATCGTTAGCAACAATTAATGGCACTCTGCTCACTTTTTGGTAAGCGTTAGTTGCCGCAGCTTGCCTTGCAGGCCCACCCTGAAAGAAAATTACGCCACCCAGTTGCTCCTTTTTAATCACCAAGCCAACTGAATCAGTATATTTTTGCCCTAAATTAGTATGGGCACGTACGAAAAACATTTGTGCAATCCGTTCTCTACGGTTTAATTTGTTAAACACAGAATCAACCCATTTTGGCTGATTGGCTAACATTTCCAGATAGGTTTGCTTTTGTGCGTTTGCCGAAATTGTGGCAATGCAGATTGCAATAAATAAGAATAGGTTTTTTTTCACGTATTTGTTTTGTTGTATTTGGTGCTAAATTAGTAATCAAAAACAACATAAAACAAAAACCAATCCAAGTAATCGATTTAATACAACAGGTTGTGAAGGTTATCTGACTTAAAAAGCTAATTGCATAGGTGTTCTAGTTAATAAATATTTGAAGACGAAAGCCAGTAGTTCTTTCAAACTATCAGTCCGGCTTTCGTTTCGATCTTTTTGTCAATATCATTATAATCTCGCCGAACGCCTGCAAAAAAGGATTATTTTCACCGTAATCCGGTTTTCTTAACAGGGTTTGTTGCATCGAAATCCTTCAATAATCAAAATAAATAAAACCAATTCCATTTATTAAAGGTTACTATAATAACGCTCAGTAAATTATTTATTCACTAAACTTTACCGTTATGAAAAATGCGAGCACACCAAAGAACAATTCAACCGTTCAAGGAAGTTCTATTGCCGATAGGGCAAATCACGATTTAAAAACAGATAAGAAAATTCAAGGTATAACCAATGGCGGGGGACAACGTTCCGACCAGACTTCGAATAAAGACAATCAAAGAAAGTACGATAATAAGAAATAGACTTCTGTCTTTCTCGGAATATTAAATAGGCAAAAACGCCTTGCCAATTTATTTTGGCAAGGCGTTTTTTACTAAAAGTAAAAGTATTTTTTGTTTTAATTACGAGCAGGTGTTGCAGTTCCTGTTGCAGCAGCAGCTGGAACGGTAGGCAATTCTTTTCTTGGGATTTGAGCATCGCGTTGCGAAGTGTTATAAACAAAAGAGGCAACAATTGTAGATGCTTGTTTCAAATCATCCTCAACTAACCTATCGTAAGTATCCATATTACTGTGGTGCGTACGTGTATTATAATCTGCAGGATCTTGTATAAACTGGAAACCTGGGATGCCAACTGCATCAAAAGCCTGATGATCTGTACCGCCTGTATTGCTTATGGTAACTGTTTTAGCACCTAAATCGGCAAATGGTGTTAACCAGCTTTGAAAAATTGGACCAGCTGAAGCGTTACCTTGCAAATAAATACCACGAATTTTTCCAGTACCATTATCTAAGTTATAATAAGCCGATATTTTTTTATGATCTGGCGTTAAAACCATCGTTTTTGGGTCGCCGAAATGTTTTGCAACATAACCTCTCGAACCGAATAAACCTTGTTCTTCCGAACTCCAAAGTGCAATACGTATAGTACGTTTTGGTTTAAAATCAATTGATTTTAAAATGCGCACAGCTTCCATCATTACCGCAGAACCAGCAGCATTATCTGTTGCACCAGTCCCTGCGTGCCACGAATCGAAGTGACCGCCAATCATAACCAACTCTTCTTTTAATTTTTTATCCGTTCCTGGAATTTCAGCAATTACGTTATAGCCTTGAGGATCTTGATCGTAAAACGAGGTTTTAATATCAGCCTCTAATTCTACAGGTTTGCCAGCACGTAATAAACGAAGAATATGTAAGTAATCTTCTGCCGCAACTTCTAATTCTGGAGATACTGGTTTAGCATCTAAAGCATACGAAGCACCATTGCTGGTAAAGAATGTACCTTGACCGCCGCGAGCGTAAGTTAAAATTAAACCTACTTTTTCTTCAACAAGCATAGCACTCATTGCTGCACGTACTTCACGCATCTTCATCATTTGCGCCATCATATTATTAGCACCTGGGCGTTGCCCGCCTCTTGCACCAGCAGCCATTGGTTTTGCATCAGCCATTTGTGTTAAAGTAGAATCTGCATAACGATTGAAATCTGGTTTTAAGCCACTTTGAAGTGGTGCGCCTGCATCCATCATTACAATTTTGCCTGCAAGTTTTCCTTTGTATTTTGCTAAGTCTGAAACACTATCTGCTTTTATTAATACAACTGAAGATTTAATTGGGCCATTTGTACCTGGTGTCCAAGCCTTAGGCGAAGCAATAATTGCATGGTAATATGGTAAAGTTGTAGCAGCATAATATTTATCGATTTGCCATCCTTTACCAAAGGTTCCCCACGATTCTAAATGCGCATTTTTTAAGCCCCAATCTGTAAGTTGTTTAACGGCCCATTCTTGAGCTCTTTTTAAACCAGGTGAATTTGATAAACGAGGGCCATTAACATCTGTAAGGTTAAATGCAATGTCCATTACCTTAGAATTCTCAAGGCCTTCTTTTCTTAGTTTTTGAATAATTGCGGCATCGGGAGCGTCTTGCGCAAAAACAGAAACGCAAAAACCTAAGGCTAGTGCGGTTGTTGTAAATCTTTTTATCATTTTTAAGTTAGCTTGGATTGATTTTAAAGCTAAAAATAAGGTTTATGTACGCTTTAAACTATTTACAATGAGATTTTTACATCGTTACAAAGTTGCATTTAGACTTTTTCTGTCGGCAAATGGATGGGGAGCAATTAAGTTTGTAGCAGAAAACGGAGTTAAATAAACCTTATTGCAACAAAAAGCCCGCTCTCATTTTTTTTGAGTGCGGGCTTGAAGTGTAAAGAAGGACTTACATTAATTGGAAAGCTGCAATTGCTTTCCAAAAAAAAATCATCAATATATTATTTGATACTTTTTTTAGATACAACGAAGTATCCTATTACGAAAAACACTGTTGCATAAATTAAGCTTGTGTATATTTCTTGTGTAAATACTTCAAATGCTAACGGATCGCCACCTTTTTTAATTTTAGTAATTCTTAATGCTAAGGCAGGCAAACTATATGGAATTAAGTAAGCATACTGCCAGTTAAGGCTAGCGGTTACAATACCCATAATTGTACCCACAAAACCAATACCCATTGGTTTAAGAAAATCGGACCAAACTAAGCTCAAAATAAATTGAAGTGATAAGATGCCCAAAGAGGAAAGGAATAATTTACTGTAAGAATTTATTAAAAAAGTGGCTGGGTTATATTGATTGAATGTATATTTTGGAACCAAAATCTGCAATAAATAACCAAAACCAAAAGTTAATGCCGCAAATAAAAACAAACAAATAAATATTAGTAAAACCGCATAAATATATTTTGCGGCATAAATAGAAAACTTATTAAGCGGTTGGGCGAAAAGTGTTTTCCAGGTATCGTTTTTATGTTCGATGTTATTTACCGAAAAGGCCATAAAAATTACATAAAAAGGCATTATTAACATACCCATAACGTTTAATGTTGCGCCACTATATCGTGCCCATAACATTAACCCTGGATAATTTAAAGGCAAAATTTTATCAGAGCTGGAGTAAAAACCAAATGATACAAGCGAGCAAATAACTACTGGTAATAAAATAGCTGCCCAAAATGCCAGCGTTTTTCTTGATTTGTAAAACTCGGAAACTAAAGAAATGTATAAAGAGCGCATATTAATTGTTTTTAGTGATGTCTAAGAAAAGGTTTTCTAAATCTTTTCTTTGTTGGTACAAACTGGAAACGGTAAAACCATTCTGAATTAATAAGGTGTTTACCATTCCGCTTACTTTGGTGCTTACAAACGGGATAATGATTTTTTTAGCGGTTTGATCGGTAATTTCGTAACCCGATTGGCGTAAAAAAGCAGCAGCTTCACCGGTTTTATCTACATCAATTTCGAGCATAGGTTTGCTCAGCAAATGAAGCTCATCTATAGTGCCTTGAAACAATAATTGTCCTTTATTTATAATGCCAACATGGGTTGCAGTACGTTCTATTTCAGCTAATAAATGGCTGGAAACTAATATGGTTTTATTGTGATTGGTGGCAAGATCTATCATCAGGTTACGAACTTCAATAATTCCATTAGGATCTAAACCATTGGTAGGTTCGTCCAAAAGCAAGAGTTCGGGATCTGAAACTAAAGCTAAGGCAATGCCTAATCTTTGTTTCATGCCTAAAGAATATTTGGCCGATTTTTTATTTGCAGCTTCTGTAAGGCTAACTAATGCAAGCATTTCATAGGCTTTGCTTTTTTTTATACCTAATAAAATACAGCGGTTTATTAGATTTTCTTTTCCAGTTAAATGACCGTAAATAGCAGGTTGCTCTACCAAAGCACCAACACGTTTTAGCGTAGCAATACGATTGCGGTTAATTTCTTTACCAAAAAGAAAAACCTGATCAGGTGGCGACTGAAGCAGGTTTAGCAAGATTTTTATAGTGGTGGTTTTACCAGCGCCATTTGGCCCTAAAAAACCATATATACTACCCTTGGGTACTTGTAGCGATAAATCTTTTACAATGGTCTGGTTGCCAAAGTTAAAGTTAAGACCAACAGTTTCAATTGCAAAATTACTCATGCTTATTTAAAAATAGCGGTCGCTTGTTTTACAATTGAAGTCGAAGTTTTAGCAGGTTTAACTACTATATCTCCATTATCGTTTTGATTTGTGTTGATAGTAAGTGTTAAAACTATCATCATAAATACAGGTAATAATAAAAGTAAAAATGGCGAGGTGTTGGCTAATTTTTTCATGGTTGTTTCGTTTTGATAGTTCAAAGAAACAGAAGAAAATTATCCTGCTAAAATCTATTATACCAAGTGTTAAAGATTATAGATAAACGGGTGTTTTTGGCGTTTGTCGATAAATTTTGCCCGATGGACCGTTCGTAGAAAAAAAAAGCCAGTTGGTAGATTGTATAGTTAATTATAAGTTTCTTTATTTATTTTGGTTGCACGATTAAATTGTGAGCTTTGCAGCTCGCAATCCTATAAAAAGTTAATATGAAAAAAAGTAGAGGGCCGCTAATATTGCATAGTTTTTTTTGGGTTATTATATTAATCATCGCTGTTTTTTTGATGGTAAGTGGTAATTCGGAAGTGAGTATTAAACGTCAATTAATTTCTTTCGGAATCTTTGGAGTTTTAAACGTTTCGGTGTTTTACATCAATTATATTTTCCTGATTCCAGAGTTTATCAAGAAGAGAAAAAAATATTTGTTTTATATTATTGCCTTCTTTCTAATTATTGCAGCTTCATCTTTAGTAAAAACGGTAATTGCTGTTTTAAATCCTGTAGATATGCTGGGCTATAAAGCAGATGGTAAGGCAGGTGAAATTACCGTAAATCAATATGCAATTTTTAAAGCATTAATCGCTGGATTTTTCTTGGTAAGTAGTAGCATTATCAGCTTTATTATCGATTGGTTCTCCAGCCAAAGTATTCAAAGAAACCTGGAAAGTGAGCGTAAAGAAATGGAATTGCAGTTTTTAAAATCGCAGTTAAACCCACATTTTCTATTTAATTCCTTAAATAATATTTATTCTTTGGCTTACCAAAAATCAGATAAAACAGCTGATGCGATAATGAAGCTTTCGGAAATTATGCGTTACATGATTTATGAAAGTAATACACCTACGGTGTCTTTAAGTAAAGAGGTTGATTATTTAAAAAACTATATCGAACTGCAAAAAATAAGGTTTAAAGACGGTGCTTTTATTGAGATGACTTTAAACGGCGAAATTGATAATCAGAAAGTTGTGCCTTTAATGTTAATCTCTTTTGTAGAAAATGCATTTAAACATGGAGTGGTTAACGATCCTGCCGAGCCAGTTAAAATTGATATTATTGCGAACCAGAAAATTTTGCATTTTAGTGTAATCAATAAAAAGAATAACCAAAATAAAGATGCACAAGGCGGAGTTGGTTTGCCAAACGTAGAGCGTAGGTTACAGCTTATTTATCCCGACAGATATAAATTAAATGTTGTAAATTCGGCTACTCATTATACTTGCGAGTTGATGATTGATATTTAAATTGCGAACCAAATACCCGATTTTTTTATCTTTTTATTGAAAATTAATAGCTACCTAAAATGAATTTAAACTGTATTGTTGTTGATGATGAGCCTTTAGCATTGGATATTTTGGAAGATTATATTTCCAAAGTACCTTTTTTAACCATGGTTAAGCGATGCGAAAATCCGATTGAGGCTTTACAGATTGTTCAGGGTGGCGGCATTGATTTAGTTTTCCTTGATATTCAAATGCCCGAACTTACTGGAATACAATTTTTAAAAATTGCAGGTAACAAGTGCCATTACATTCTAACCACAGCTTATCCAGAGTATGCTTTGGAAAGTTATGATTTAAATGTATCTGATTATCTTTTAAAACCAATCGCCTTCGACCGTTTTTACAAAGCTGTAGAGAAAGTTCATAACCAGCAAAAACCTGCTGATGTTGCACCACCACAAATTCAGCCTTTAATTACACCCGCACCATTTTCAGGCTCTCCTAATCCAGTTCAAGATTTTATTTTTGTTAAAACAGAACACAAAATTCAGAAAATCTATCTTCACGATATCTTATACATCGAAGGATTGAAAGATTATATTTCCATTTTTACTAAAGACGAACGTGTTATAACGCTTCAAAGCATGAAAAAAATGGAAGAAGCCTTGCCGCAAAGTCAGTTTATCAGAGTGCACAAATCTTATATTGTAGCGGTTGATAAAATTGAAAGCATTGAGCGAAGCCGAATTACAATTAACAAAAAGATAATTCCAGTAGGCGATACTTACCGCGATGAATTCTTTAAAGTTATCGGTAATAAAAACATTTAGTTTTAAGGTAAGTCAATTATAGATCGACTTTATATCTTCGTGGATGATCGTTTATCCAGTTACTAAATGCTGCCCCAATACCTTTCTGATTTCAGTTTCAATTTCTAAAGTAATTTCCTCAGCGGTTTTTTCGGATGGTTCAATGGGCTTTAAAACGGTCCATTTTATAGCATTACCAACAGTAAGCGGAAACATACCAAAACGAACAATTTTCCAGGAATTTTCGATTGCTACGGGTACAACTAAAGCGTTTGGGACAACTTTTAATAAGGTTGCTACACCCCCAAACTGAAATGTTTTTACTCGCCCGTCTTTGGCTCTGGTTCCTTCAGGAAAAATCACTGTGCTCCAGTTATTATCCTTCATTCTGCGGCCGAGTTTTATAATTTCGGAAATCGCTTGCTTATTATCTTTTCTATTAATGTTTGCACCACCACCTAAGCGAAGATTAATCGAAATAGATGGAATGCCTTTAGTTAATTCAATTTTCGAAATAAACTTTGCATGATATTTTCTTAAAAACCAAATTAAAGAAGGGATATCGTACATGCTTTGGTGGTTAGCTGCGAATATAATTGGTCTATCGGTTGATAAATTAAAATCGTTTTTAAAACTTATCGAATTCAACAAAAACAGCTGGCAATAGGTTAAAAAAAAGTTTAGAACGTCTACTGAAACTTTGTGTGCTTTATAGCCAAAAAGCTTAAAACATATCCATTGAATGGGATGAAAAATGCAAAGCATTAGTCCGAAAAAGAAATAAAATACCGGGGTTAATAGGTAACCGAAAAACTTACTCATTTGGTTTATTTAATTGCGCAAAGATAATGATTCGAACCAATGCTATGAATTTGAAATTACAACTCTTGATTTAACATCATCAATTTTGCTTTCAAAATCGCAGCAACGCTCATCGAATCGGTTATATTTCCATCTAAAACCATTTGATAAACCTCTTGGAAAGGTAATTTTTTTACAACGAGCTGTTCAGTTTCTTCGGGTGTCGCGGTGCCCTGCGATAAATGAGTAGCGACATAAATAATACTCAATTCATCACTTACAGAATTAGATAAATGCATCCGCTGAATTTCTCGCCAGTGTTTCGCACTCATGCCAGTTTCTTCCAGTAACTCCCGCTTTGCACTCTCAATGGGATCTTCATCCAGCGGGCCCCCGCCTTCGGGAATTTCCCAGCTATAGGCTTTTAAGGGATAACGATACTGGCCCACCAACCAAGTATTATGGTTTTCATCCAGTGGCAATATGCCAATTGCAAGGTTTTTGAAATGAACCTCGCCGTAAATTCCTTTTCCGCCAGATGGATTTATAACCTGGTGTTCAGTAAGTCGAATCCAGTTATTATCATATTTTTCCTGGCTTTCCAGGGTTTGCCAGGGATTAATTTCTTCCATGACGCAAGATAGAAAATATGGCACAAATTGCGGATAAGAAAAAAGGCGTTCCGAGGATTTTCGGAACGCCTTAATAAGCTATTGTTAGAATGAACCCTCATCAGGTCTGCTTTCCTGCTGATCTTCTTTCTTTGGTTTTTTAGTATTATTAAATAATGTTTTTCCGAAACGATAAGAGAAAGTAAAACTTCCCATAGTTCCCTGCATTCTACGCTCAAAATCAACAATGGTTGATCGATCTTCTGTCGTCATGTTCCATCTGCGGGTATTTAAGATGTCTCTAATGTTAAAACTAAGCGAGGCTTTTTTGTTTGGGAAATCGTATTTGGCACCGCCGTCAATTCCATACATCGCATTACGTTTACCCTGCGCCATTACTTCTGGGCCACGATAATCGCCTCTTACCTGTATAGACACATTTTTCGCTACCGTTAAATTACCGGTTACGTTCGCGTTCCAGGCAAAGCCACTAGTTGGCGCAATATCGAATCTAGTATCGCCAGCAAACTTAGCTTGGTAAAGATTTACGTTTGTGGTAAAGTTTAAAGCCTTAACCAAATCAAAGCGACCAATTAATTCTAAACCACTGTTAATTTGGTTGGTTAAGTTTTGAGGAGTGGAGGTAATAATTCCATTAACAGGTGTGCTTCTAACGCGTTGGATTACATCATTTGTTTGACGGAAATACAAACTCGAAGTAAAAGTTACCTTCTTAAAGTATTTGCTGTAACTCAATTCGAAAGAGTGAACATCTTCTGGTAACAAATTAGGATTACCACCTCGATAGTTTAATGGATCTGATACATCAAGAAATGGATTAGTATCCCATGGTCTTGGACGGTTAACGCGGCGGGTATAACTGGCCTGAACTTGCTGATCGCCTTTTAATTTTTGAGTTAAAAATACACTTGGGTATATTCTTTTATAGTGGATGTTACCATTGCTGTTAGTTAGTACATTGCCAGTGTAACCTTCTAATTCTGTATCTAAACGTGCATCTTCTGCTCTCAAACCGATTTGATATCCAAAATCTTTAATTTGGTTTTGATAGTTTAAATAGAGTGCATGAACTTGATCTTTACTATCGAAATTATTAATTAACTTGTTGTTTTGGACGTAAATGCTAGTATTTGTTGGTATCGAATCTGCGTATTGGTTGTTTTCTCCCAAACGAATTTGACTACGATATCCAGCTTCCACCTTACCCGATTTTCCTACAGGTAAAGCATAATCTGCCTGAATATTATAGTTAGAATTATTTCCAGTATTAAAAACTCGTTGTAAACTTAGCGTTTCATCAATCGGCGTACCGTTTCTATTCGTTGTATTGGTGTTATAAGTTTGGTCATTGTTGTTATTGCCCGATGAATACCCGAAATTGAAAGTCAATTCTTCTTTTGGTTTTTTAAACTTTTGAGAATAATCAACGTTCAAGTCATAACTATTTCCATAACCATCGTTAAAGTTTTTTCTATTACTTAACAAAACGGGGTTTAACGAGGCGCCTAATTGTTGAATGTTAAGTGTTTCATTCCGTTCGTTTTCTCTCGAGTTGAAACCTCCCGATAAACTTAATACACTTTTTGGTGCGATGTAATAATCTAAACCAGCCTTAGCATTGTGCCCCTTATCCAAAGAATTTGATACTGTACTTTGATTTGCGAAATACGTGGAAGAAGTAGGGGTTTTATAAGTAATGTCCTGGAAACCGCCTCCAAGACGATTGCCATAACGATAGCTGTAATTACCATAAAGGTTAACTTTGCTGTTTTGAAAACTCAAATTTGTATTTCCATTGTAGTTGTCTCTGTTTCCAGCAGTTAAGGCAACAGAGCCATTAAAACCTAATTTGGTGTTTTTCTTTAAAACAATGTTTATAATACCCGACTGGCCTTCTGCATCATATTTAGCAGATGGATTGGTAATTAACTCAACACTTTCGATAGAGCTTGCTGGAATCGATGCCAGAATTTGCGCCACATTACCACCTGCAATTAGCGACGGTTTACCATCAATTAAAACTTTAACGCCTGTTGAACCACGTAAGCTCACGTTTCCATCCATGTCTGTCGATACGGAAGGCACATTTTGCAATAAATCTCCAGCTGAACCACCCTCGCTTACCAAACTTTGATCTACTGAAAATACCTTTTTATCAATACCCAATTGCATGGTTGCTTTTTGTGCGGTTACCGTAACATCTTTAAGAGCGTTGCCTGCTGCGGTTTTCATTTTAATTTCACCGAAATTTAGCGTTCCGCTTGTTGGTGTGATAACGACATTGTCTCTCACCATAGTTTGATAGCCAACAAAACTAATTTTAAAAGTAAAAGTTCCAGCTGGTAAATCTGGCAAAGTGAAAGCACCATTCATATCTGTTTGGGCAAGTTTAACATTTGCCTTTGTTGCCTTGTCTGTTAAAACAGCGGTGGCAAATGGAATGGTCTCTTGGGTTTGAGCATCTTTAAGGATACCAGTTATTTTGGCTTTACCGCCAGTTTGGGCAAATAAACTAAAGGAAAGGCAAAGAAAAAGCAGAGTAATTTTTATTGTTTTGAATTGTGTGAGTCTCATTAAATTTTAAAAGTTTTTTATAATTTTCTTAAAGAGTGACAAAGAAACGGCAAGGAAGTTTAATTTACGTGCCGTAACTATTTTATTACAGCTGTTTTAGGGTAATATTTTTGTTGTTATAAGTTTTAGCTATTCGCTTTATAGTGAAGTAACACCTATTTCAAATTTGAGTTTACAAACACATTTCACAAATCTTAAAATGTTACTTTTGTTTTATCATGAGTAAAAGAATATTAATTGTCGATGATTTACATCCTGCTTTTAAAGAACAGGCTATTTTAATGGGTTACCAGGTTGATGATGAACCGCAGATTACCCGTCAGCAAACTTTAGAGAGAATTGCCGGTTACGATGGTATTGCCGTTAGAACAAAATTCAGAATTGATGCAGAAATTTTTGCAGCAGCTAAAAATTTAAAGTTCGTAGCCAGAGCAGGTGCGGGTTTGGATAATATCGACGATAAAATTGCTTTGGAGCGAAACATCACTTTAATTAATGCACCAGAAGGAAATTGCGATGCCGTTGGCGAACATGCTACAGGCTTGCTTTTATCATTAATGAATAACTTTCGCAGGGCGGATCATGAAATTAGAAATGGAGTTTGGGATCGGGAAGGGAATCGTGGCTACGAATTAAAAGGTAAAAAAGTAGGCATTATCGGTTATGGCTTCATGGGACAGAGTTTTGCCAAAAAACTCGCAGGTTTTGAAGTCGAGGTGATGGCTTATGATAAATATAAAACGGGTTTTAGTGATGCTTTTGCTCGCGAAGTGAGCATGGAAGAAATTGTAAAACATTGCGATGTTTTAAGCCTGCATATCCCTTTAACGGCCGAAACGAAACAAATGGTAGATGATGAATATTTCTTCCATTTCAAAAAACCTATATTTTTCATCAACACGGCTCGTGGGGAAATTGTTAATGTAAGCGCCGTTTTGAATGCCATTAAAAGTGGTAAAATTTTAGGCGCAGGTTTAGATGTTTTACAAACGGAGAAATTTCCAGCACTATCAGAGCAAGCCTGGTATAATGATTTGATAAGCAATGAGCAAGTGATATTAACACCCCACGTTGGTGGCTGGACTTTCGATTCCTACCGCAAAATATCTGAGGTGCTCGCAGAAAAATTAAAAGCGATTTCGTTATAGGTTAATTAGTCCTCGTTTAAGCGGGGACTAAAATAATTTTGTTTTAAAACAATTTAAGCTTCATCAATTTATCGGTTTGTTTATCATCGCCCAACCAAAAGGCATGGGTGTCGAATTCAACAAAGCCATTTTTTTGATAAAAGCTGATGGCTCGTAGGTTATGCTCCCAAACGCCTAACCAAATATATTCTACACTTTTTTTATTGGCAATTTCTAAAGCTTTGCGGTATAATAGGTGACCTATTTTTTTGCCATAAAAATCTTTCACAACATAAATTCGCTCAATTTCTAAAGCCTTTGGGTCTTTTAAATCTGTTTGTGCCTCGCCGAAGTTCAATTTTAAATAACCTACTACTTCACCATTAGCTTTAGCGAAATAGAAAGCAGAATCTGGATTCTTCAATTCGGCTGATAGTTTTTCAGTGGTAAATCCTTCGTTTAAGTATTGCTGCATATTTTCAGCAGAATTACGATCAGAAAAAGCTTCCGAAAATGTTTTTTTAGCAATGATTTGAAGCAGCTCAACATCTGCTACTGCGATTTTTTTTATTTCAATGTCCTGCATTATTTCTTTGATGTTCTCATCGCCTTCAATTTCTTGATGTGCGAGTCATTAACTAATTTTTCGTAAGCTTCAGAGTTGACTTCATAAAGCGCTATTTTGCCTTCTTTATTTGCATGCACCCCAAAGCCATATTTTTTGGGTAATGGCGATGCCCTGAAACAAGCTTGCCCCTTTGAAAAAAATGTTACCCTTGCCGCCTTTTGTTCTGATTCTGAAATGTCGTTACGTTTTACGAAAACTTCAAAAAGCACATCGTCCGACGTGTAAGCGTATGGTTTTTTAGAAACCATTTCAAACTGCATCTCAGCGATAGTTTGCTCATCTCCTTTCGGTTTTGGTATAACACCATGAGTTGCAGAACTATCTTCGGCAACCTCAATAAAGGTGTCGAAATAGTTAGTGGTATGGGTTCTATCAATCATATATTGATTTTTCGGGTCAAATTATCTTCCAATCAAAATACAATTATTTTAAATAGCACAGAATTATTTTTTTTAAATCTCTTTCTAAAAACCTGTTTTTATCAATCTTAATTTCCTAAATTGGATTACAAATTCTAACTAATTATATCATGCCGAAAGATCATTTATATAAAACCAATGTAACCTGGACAGGAAATAAAGGTTCGGGAACAATGGATTACCGTTCGTACGATCGCGATTATTTAATTTCTGTAAACGGTAAAGCCGATATTTCAGGTTCATCAGATTCTGCTTTTCTAGGCGATAAATCGAAACATAATCCAGAGGATTTACTTTTAGCCTCAATTTCGAGTTGCCACATGCTTTGGTATTTGCATTTGTGTTCTAAAAATGAAATCGTAGTGATCGATTATAAAGATGAAGCAGTTGGAATAATGGAAGAATTGGCTGATGGAAGTGGTCGGTTTAAGGAAGTAACTTTACATCCTCAGGTTTTAATTGCCGATAAGGCGCACTTTGAATTGGCAGAATCCCTTCATTCAGAAGCTAACAAAATGTGTTTCATTGCCAACTCGCTAAATTTTCCTGTTAAGCATGAATCTGGCTGTAAGGCCGAGAATAGTTAAATAATTGGCCTTTTCATTTAATACTGGTAAATGAAAAAGGCCAATTAAAATTATTTTACTTCGTAAATATTATCTGCTGGCGTAGCATCCATATAAATGCCGCCATCCAAAGCAATCGATTTCATTTTTCTATTTGTATTAATCGTCATAGTCACTTCTTTCTGGTTAACCTTCCAAACCGCTGGGGTTTTATGGATCGTTTCGGTTTTACCTTCTGAATCTGTTACCTTAATATCGAAAGGAATTGCAAAACCACCCTCATTTTTAATTACAAAAACTGCTTTTCCTGCCGATAAAGAAACTTTCGTAAGTGCTAAATCAATATAATTGTTGGTAAAAAACCAGTTTTGGAAAAACCAGTTTAAGTCTTGGCCTGCGCCAGAATTCATCGAGTTAAAATAATCCCACGGAATAGGGTGTTTTCCGTTCCAGTTACTCATGTAATTATGCAAGGCTTTTTTAAATAAGTCATCGCCAAGCATATCTTTCAAAGCTAAATATGATAACGATGCTTTACCATAAGAGTTGTTTCCATAACCCACGCCCGAAACCTGGTCCGACATCGAAATTACAGGTTGATCTTCTTCTGTAGACTTGTCGTTAATATATTTCTCAACCCTGAAATTTTTATAGAATTTATCTGCGGCTTCTTTGCCACGCTGACTAATGCCTATTAAATATTCGAAAGTTGTTGCCCATCCCTCATCCATATAAGCATAACGGGTTTCGTTAATGCCCATGTAAAAAGGAAAATAAGTGTGCGCCACTTCATGGTCTTGAACCAATTGTGCAAAAACAGGATCTCCAAAGTTAGAATCATTAACCATCATCGGGTATTCCATATCGGCAAAACCTTGAAAAGCGATGGTTTTAGAGAATGGATATGGAATGCCTGGCCAGTTATTCGAAAACCAATCCAGGGCATATTGGTTGTATTTTACCGAATTAACAAAATCTTTTCCTGTTATGGCATTATAAGCGGCCTGTGCACTTGCTCTGCGATTCGTTTTCTTATCTACAACAACACTTGCGGCATCCCAAACATAATGGTTGCTTAAAGCAAAAGTAACATCTGTAATGTGGTCGGCCTTGTATTTCCAAATGTTATCCTTTTGCTGCGTTACTTTACCATCTTTCATTTCCTGTTCAGTAGCAATATGCATAACCTCATCGCTGGTGTAAGATTTTTTTAAACGAGCAGAAAACTCTGGTTGTAGCACTTCATCAGGATTTAATAAATCTCCTGTAGCATAAACAACATAATTTTTTGGCGCTTTAACCGAAAAAATGTAATCGTTAAAATCGTTATAAAATTCAGCTCTATCGGTATGGGGAATTCTATCCCAACCGTTATAATCATCGTAAACAGAAATTCTTGGATAACTATAAGCCACAAAGAATGAATTTGGATCAATTTGTCCTTCTCTGCCGCTTTCCTTCGATAAAGGATAATCCCAGTCTATTTTAACCGTAATTTTCGATTTTGGAGCCAAAGGTTTTTTCAACTTTACATTTCCAACGGTTCCCCAGTTTTTGCTGTCCACATTATAAGTTTCTCCATCAACAGAAAATGCAATAATATTTAAGCCTGTAGTTAAAAAATCGGGACTTACCGCACCACCTCGTGGCGAAGTTGGTTTATGTAAATTGTTTACAAAACGGATGGCCAGGGTTTTTAAAGTATCGTTACTGTTATTGCTGTAAATAATTTCTTCTTTACCGCTTACTATTTTTGTTTCGGCATTAACAGCAATATCCATATTGTATTTGCCATGATTTTGCCAGTAGTTTTTGCCAGGTTTACCATCAGCCGAGCGGGTTCCTTTCGTGTAAGCAGCTTTAATGTTTCTGGGCATATAAAGTTCTTGCGCAGAAACCGCCTGATTGCCTAAAACGGTAATCAATGCTATATAGAATAATCTTCTCATTTTATGAATATTTTGGCTAATCTAAAAATAATGCATGAGTTTAGCGTTAAGGGATAACAATTAGATGTTTCGATGAGCCAAGTTTTTTGTGCTGATAAATTGTCGGTTTATAAATGTACAGAGGTGCATTTAAGAGAATTCAACTTTGATATATGTGAATTTATATTCCTAATAAATTTCTAAAACTTTATGTCGCTCCATAATCATGTTAATTCTTAATTCACAAAAATCGTGTTCAATTATTTGCTTTTGTAATTTAAGCATTTTATCTTCGTTATAATTGAAGCAAGACTATGTAGCAAACCAACTATATAGTCTTGTTTGTTTTTTATAGCGTTTGAATAAAATTAATAGAGCAATGACAGAGGTAACATACTACACCCAGGAGGGCTTAGATAAATTAAAAGAGGAAGTTCATTATTTAACTACCACCGGCCGTCAGCTAATTTCTAAAGCAATTGCTGAGGCGAGAGATAAAGGCGATTTATCGGAGAATGCAGAATACGATGCGGCTAAAGAAGCGCAGGGTTTGCATGAGGCAAAAATCTCAAAATTAAAAAATACATTAGCAAACGCACGCTTAATTGATGAATCGAAAATGGATTTATCTAAGGTGCTTGCTTTATCTATAGTTAAAATTAAGAACGTTAAAAACGGCGCTACTATGACTTACCAATTAGTAGCCGAAACGGAAGCAGATTTAAAGACAGGAAAAATTTCTGTTAAATCGCCGATTGCGCAAGGTTTATTAGGAAAATCAGTTGGCGAATTTGCCGAAATTGAAGTGCCTGCAGGTAAAATGCAATTCGAAGTTTTAGAAATTTCAAGATAAGGTTTAAGGCGGAGTACTTAAGACTTAACGTTTTTACTCCGCTACTAAAAATTAAATAATCCACCTTTAAACCTATACCTCAAAATGACCATCTTTTCCAAAATCGTTGCTGGCGAAATAAGCGCTCATGTAGTTGCTGAAACAGTAGAATATCTTGCTTTTTTAGATGTTTCGCCACTAGCAGCGGGGCATGTATTGGTAATTCCAAAAATCGAAAGAGATTACATTTTCGATATGGAAGAAGACCTGTATGTTGGACTTTGGATGTTTGCCAAAATTGTAGCTAAAGGTTTAAAGGTTGCTTTTCCTTGTAAAAAAGTAGGCGTTTCGGTAATTGGATTAGAAGTACCTCATGCTCACATTCATTTAATACCTATGAATGATGTTAGCGATATGAATTTTAGCAAAGCCAAGCTAAGTCCAACTCAGGAAGAATTAGCTGAAGCAGCAGAAAAAATTAGACAAGCTTTATTAGAAGAGTAGGTTTTCTTTCTCAATCAGCGTTAACGCTTAATAAATTTACTTTGATCTGGTAAGGGTACAAAATCAGTTTCGCCAGGAACTGGTTTATAGCTTTGATTTTGCCATTTTATTTTAGCCTCTTCTATTAATTCTTTATCAGAAGAAACAAAATTCCAATACATAAAACGTTCTTCGGGAAATGGTTCCCCGCCGAAAATATAAACACTGGTATTTTCATGCATTTCAAATTCGCAAAGTTTAGCGTTGTTAGCAATTAAAATATGCTTTGGTTCGAATATATTGCCTTCGCTTTCTATTGCTCCTTCTAAAATATAAAGCGCACTTTCGCCAAATAAGTGGTCTCCAATATTAATTTTCTGCCTTGATGAACTTTTAATTTCTATCAAATAAAGCGGACTATAAACAGGAACCGGTGATTTTCTGCCAAAAGCTTCACCAGCAATTAGTTTAAAATTCACCCCATTTTCTTCCCATTCGGGGATATCTTTTCCTTCTACATGAAAAAACTCAGGTTCCATTTGCTCTAACGCTTTTGGTAAGGCTACCCAAATTTGTAAACCGTGAAGCATTTTATCACTTTGTCTTAAATAATCGGGTGTTCTTTCTGAATGCACAATTCCACTTCCCGAAGTCATCCAGTTGACCTGTCCTGGCTTAATCACAACGTTATTCCCTAAACTATCTTTATGTGTTATTTCTCCTTCAAAAAGAAAAGTAAGCGTAGATAAACCAATGTGCGGGTGAGGAGGTACATCTAGGTTTTCATGGTCGCTCATAGCCGCAGGTCCCATATGGTCTATGAAGGAAAACGGACCAACCATACGTTTCTCTCTGAATGGTAATAACCTCCCAACCATAAAATTGCCAATATTGGCTGGACGTTCATCGATAATGAGTTTGATATTTGACATGATTTTGCTAAATTATTTGATACTGTGAATTTAGGGAAAAAGGCTGAAAACTAATTATGAAAATATCTTGTAAAAGAAAAAGGCCCCGAGTTTCGGAGCCTTTTAACCTTAATTAGAAAGAAAAATTATACCAGCTCCATTAAAGCCTCTTTACTAAAGCCTTTAAGTTCGTTGGTACGATTATTTTTAATTTTTTCTACCCATTGTGGGTCTGCTAAAAGTGGACGACCAACTGCAACTAAGTCGAAATCACCTCTATCCATTCTGCGAACCAATTCATCAAGCGAACTTGGTTGTGAACTTTGACCTGCAAAAGCACCAAAGAAATCGCCATCTAAACCAACCGAACCAACTGAAATAGTTGCCTTGCCTGTAATTTTTTTAGCCCAGCCTGCAAAGTTTAAATCAGAACCTTCAAATTCTGGTTCCCAGAAACGGCGCTGAGAACAATGGAAAATATCGATTCCAGCATCTGCTAATGGTGTTAACCATTGCTCCATTTCTTTCTCATTTTTCGCTAGTTTAAAATCATATGCAGCAGGCTTAAATTGCGATAAACGAATAATTAATGCGAAATCTTCTCCAACACGTTTACGCACTTCTTTAATTACTTCAACTCCAAAACGGGTGCGTTCTGCCAAGGTTTTACCACCATAAATATCAGTACGGTTATTGGTCGCATCCCAAAAAAACTGATCAATTAAATATTGGTGTGCACCATGAATTTCTACCGTGTCAAACCCTAAAGCTTTTGCATCTGCTGCCGCCTGACCGAAAGCTGCGATGGTATCGGCAATTGCTGAATCTGTCATTGCTACGCCGTTTTCAAAGCCAGGGCTGTTAAAAGATGATGGGCCTTCAAATGGAGTGCTTGGTAACCAGCCAGAAGCATGATTTGCATGAATACCCTGGTGCCAGATTTGTGGTCCCATTTGACCACCTTTAGCATGAACATCACGAATTACTTTTTCCCATCCAGCTAAAGCCTGCGCTCCGTAAAAATGAGGGATGTTCGGGTCTGCTGATGATGAAGGACGATTAATAACCGTTCCTTCTGATAAAATTAAACCAACTTCGCCTTCAGCTCTTTTTGCATAGTATTCTGCAACATCGGCAGTAGGAACACCATCAGGCGAGAAAGATCTCGTCATTGGAGCCATTACAATTCTATTTTTTGTGTTTAATGTTTTCAGGCTAAATGGCCTAAATAAACTATCTGTGTTCATATTATTTTAGTTTTATAATTCGGAATTAATGATGTTGCTTAGTTTTTCAATACCTTCTTTATTGCGTTTATAGTAAGTCCATTGCCCAACGCGTGTGGCACAAACCAGTTCGGCTCGTTGTAAAATAGACAGGTATTCGGATATCGTACTTTGAGATAAGCCAGCCTTTATTTGAATTTGACCAACACAAACGCCAACATTTTCGAAATCAGCATTTGGCTGTTCAGGAAAATTTTCAGCAGGCTCTTTCAACCAGTTTAAAATCTGCAAACGGGTTTTATTAGATAAGGCTTTAAAAACTTCTACTTGATCCATGCACAAATGTATATCGACTTTTTCCGATATGCCAATATTAATTTATAAGATTACAATAGCATGTAAAAGAGTTTTATAAACGTTATTAGCACATTCTAAATAAATTGTCTGCCAAAAATTTTGTTAGGAATTAACTTAAACTATTCCTTACATTCGTATAATCATCTAACCAAATGTCTAACTACAGATCATTAACTGACAACGAACTTTTCGGTCTCATTCAGTCTGGAGATAAGTATGCATTCGAAGAAATATACGAACGCTTTAATGGCTTGCTGTATATTTATGCTTGCAAACTGGTTTCCGATCGGGAGGATGCCAGAGATATCGTTCAGGAGATTTTCGTTTACCTGTGGAGCAATCCAAATATTAAAATCAAGTCTCAATTATCAGCCTATCTATACACAGCTGTTAGATATAAAGTTTTCGATTGGCTAGATAAGAATAAGTCGAAATCTAATTACCTGCTTTCTTTGGAGAACTTTATTGAGCAGGGAAATTGCATAACAGACGATTACATACGCGAAAGGGAATTTGCTTCTATAATAGAAAAAGAAGTTAGTTTATTGCCACCAAAAATGCGTCAGATTTTCGAAATGAGCCGCCAGCAAAATCTTTCGCAAAAGGAAATTGCAGAACTATTACACCTTTCTGATAAGACAGTTAAAAAGCAAATGAGTAATGCTTTAAAAGTGTTGCGCCTAAAGCTTACCTCATTTATTTCTTTAGCAATCATCTTGCTAATAAGATAACAATTCTTAAAAATTTTAGCCCAATTATTTTTACCTAATGTGATTTGTTTCGAAATAAACATTCGTTTTGAGGCTTTCTATGCCTTTTTTAAAAAAAAAAGTAAAAATATTTTCTTTTATCTACTACCTGAGCCTCACTTAACCTACATGTATTTAATTAGCCAAATATATTTTAGTGATGAATAAACCTGAAGTTGAAAAACTTTTAAAAAAATACAAAGACGGACTTTGTACGGAGCAAGAAAAGGCTTTGGTAGAATCTTGGCATCTTTTAGAACTTTCAGAAAAAAAATCTGACTTAAAACAAGATGAAATTATTGATGCTAAAAATAAAATCTGGCAATCTATCGAAGAACAAACTGCATTAAATACAAACAAGAATTACAAACTCTGGATTACAATTGCTGCGGCTGCGATTGTTTTGTTTTTTATTGGATTTGTAATTAATAATCGGGTTAAAAATCAATTTGGCGAAGAAAACATTGCTAGTAATAAGCTGGAGGCGATAAAGCCAGGAGGCAATAAGGCCACTTTAACCTTGGCCGATGGTTCTAAAATTTCGTTAACCGATGCAACAAACGGCGTAATTGCGAAACAGGCTGGTATTAAAATCACCAAAACAAATAATGGCGAGTTAATTTATACAGTCGTTTCCAATGATGATGCTAAAACAAAAAAATCTTTTAATACCATAGAAACCCCTCGGGGCGGTCAATATCAAATCAACTTACCAGATGGTACCAAGGTTTGGTTAAATGCCGAGTCATCATTAAAATATCCAACAACTTTTAACGATGCAGAACGAATCGTTGAGCTTAAAGGCGAAGCGTATTTCGAAGTAGCCAAATTAACACACAAAAAAGGTAGTCGGGTTCCTTTTAAAGTCAGGAGCGAAGTTGGCGGAGGCCGAAACCAAATGGTAGAGGTGTTGGGTACCCATTTCAATATAAATGCCTATAGCGATGAGCCAAATAATAAAACCACTTTACTTGAAGGTAGCGTTAGGATTGTAAATCTTAGCTCTTTAGCTTCAAACATATTAAAACCAGGGCAGCAATCTATAATTGCGGCTTCATCTCCCTCAGTTTTAATTAAAAATGTAGATGCTGAAGATGCAGTGACCTGGAAAGATGGCTTTTTTAGTTTTAACGATGAAAATTTACAAACCATCATGAACAAAATTTCACGTTGGTATAATGTTGATGTTTCTTATCATGGTGGAAAAATGGATAAGCTTTTTGGGGGTAGAATTTCAAGATTTAATAGCGTAAACGAAGTTTTGGAAACCTTACAGGCTACCGGAGATGTTCATTTTAAAATAGAAGGAAGGAGGATTTTAGTTATGCCTTAAACCTATACTTTTCTTCATCACTTTGTGGTGGTTTTAGAATATAGCTTAACTAAAAAAACCGGAAGCGCGGCAACGCTCCCGGAATATAATTAAGGCTTTATTCTAATCGTAAAATTGTGAGATACAACTATTATAAACCTAATAACCAAATATATGAATTTTTATACTGAATGGTTGCCCAACCCTAAGGGCCGCCTATCTAAATTTTTGTTGATTATGAAATTGACTTTTGTCTTATTAATCACTACGTTTCTTCAAATCAGTTATGCTGCCAAGGCGCAAAACGTAACACTTTCAGAAAAAAATACAACACTGCTTAATGTTTTTCGTAAGCTAAATAAGAGTGTAGGTTATAGCTTTTTATATAATACAGAACTGTTAAAAGAAGCTAAGCCGGTAACAATCGACATTAAAAATACCGATATAGGGGAAGCCTTAAGGCTGATTTTTAACGAACAGCCTTTAGGTTATACCATAAAAAACAACACAATTATTATTCATAAAAAATCTTTAGATGGAACGCTTTTGTTATTGAGAGCCTACATCGATATTAAAGGTAAAGTGGTAGATGAAACAGGGACACCAATGGTTGGGGCGAGCGTAAAAGTGAAAGGAACAAACCAGGGTATAATGACTGATGCCACGGGTTCTTTTGTTTTAAAAACGGTTGAAAATAATGCAATTCTTGTGGTATCGTACATCGGTTACGAGAATAAAGAAGTTAGTGCAACCGCTTCTGGGGATTTGACCATTCAGATGGTTCCACAGGCAGGCGTTCTTGCCGATGCAGTGGTAATTGGTTACGGCACGCAAAAGAAAAGCGTTGTAACGGGTGCAATTTCTCAGGTTAAGGGAACTGATTTGGAAAATATGCCTGTTGTGCGTATAGAACAGTCTTTACAGGGTCGTACCTCTGGCTTAACCATTACAACAGCTTCTGGTCAGCCAGGAGAAGGCGCAACATTACGTATTCGTGGTACAACTTCAATTAATAATAGCGATGCTTTATACATTGTTGATGGTGTGCAGGTTGGTGGAGGTATAGATTACCTTAATCAGGCAGATATCGAATCGATCGAGGTTTTAAAAGATGCGGCATCTGGAGCAATTTATGGAGCAAGAGCTGCAAATGGTGTAATTATTATCACTACGAAAAAGGGAAGTAGAAACAGCAAAATGGCTGTCAATTACAATACTTATTTGGGTACACAAGCACCAGCAAGAAAATTAGATTTATTAAATGCTACACAATATGCTACAATTTATAATGAAGCAGAGTATGCGAAAACACCAGGGTTAGCTACCCCAAGATTTCCAAACCCAGCGCAATTAGGTGTTGGTACGGACTGGCAGGCTGCTGTTTTTAATAATGATGCAAGAATTCAAAATCATGAATTAAGCATGAGTGGCGGCAATGAAAAATCGACTTACTATACATCCTTTGGTTATTTTGACCAGGATGGAATCGTAGCAACAAGTAATTCTCAATACAAAAGATTTACAGCACGTTTTAATTCAGAACACCAGTTAACCAAAGCAATCAGGTTCGGACAAAACATTGGTTATACACGCACTAATTCTGTTGGCGTTGGTACCAATACAGAATATGGCTCGCCATTAAACAGAGCAATTAATATCGATCCGATTACACCAATAGTTGAAACAGACCCGGCAAAATACGGTGCAGCACCATATATTGGTAATCCTGTAGTAAGAAACGAAGCTGGTTTTCCTTATGGAATTTCGCAATATGCACAATCAGAAATCTTAAACCCTGTTGCTGCACTACAAGTTGCACAAGGGAAAGGATGGTCGGATAAGGTGGTTGCAAATGCTTTTGTTGAAGCCGAAATCATTAAAGGCTTAAAAGTCAGGTCACAAGGTGGGGTAGATTTAGCCTTTTACGGTAGTGAGAGTTTTACGCCGATTTATTATCTGAATTCAATTAACCAAACCACGATCACCTCTTATAATAGAAATGCGAACAGAGGTCTTTTCTATTCATTGGAAAATACCATCAGTTACAACAGGCAAATTGAAAAACACAACATTACAGGTTTAATCGGTTATTCTTTCCAAAAAAACAGAGGCGAAACGCAAGGGGGGACCAAAGATGGTATTCCAGTAACCAATATTAAAGATGCTTCATTACAGTTCCCTGTTTCAAGGGCAAATGATGTATTTTATGGTGGCGAATACTTAAATACTTTAAACTCGGCTTTCGCTCGTTTAACTTATAACTATGATGAAAAATATCTTTTAACAGGTATTATCCGTAGAGATGGTTCTTCCCGCTTCGGACCAAATAATAAATTTGGTTACTTCCCTTCTGGTTCAGTAGGCTGGGTAGCCAGTAAAGAAGATTTCTTCCCTAAAAATCCTTATGTAACCTTTGTTAAATTCAGAGGTTCTTATGGCGTAGTCGGTAATGATAATATCGGAGACTTCAGATATCTATCTACCGTAAGTGGTGGTAGAAACTTTACACTGGGTAGTTCGGCAGGATTGGTTAACGGGGTTAGTCCTGATGCTTTATCAAACCCGGATTTAAAGTGGGAGCAAACTTCATCAACCGATATTGGTGTTGATATGAACCTTTTTGGCAACTTCACTTTAACAGCAGATTGGTATAAGAAAAAAACTACTGGTATGCTTTTGCAAATTGCCGTACCAGGTTATGTTGGTAATGCTGGCCCAATCGGTAACGTAGCCGATTTATCTAACAGAGGTTTTGAACTGGAGTTAGGCTATCAAAAAAGACTAGGCGAATTCTCGTTAAAAGTAAATGCAAATGGTGCATTTGTTAAAAATAATATCGATTTCTTAGGTGATGATAAAGAATATTTAGGCGGCCAAACCGTTACACCACAAGCTTTGGAAATTACCCGTACTAAAGTTGGTTATGCAATTGGTTCATTCTATGGATATAGAAGTGATGGTTTGTTCCAAAACCAGACGCAGATTAATAACTATAAAAATCAGGGAGGCGGTTTAATTCAACCAAATGCAAAACCTGGTGATATTAAATTTATTGATTTAAACGGTGATGGTCAGATCAACAACGACGATAGAGAAATCATCGGCAATCCTACGCCAGATTTCACTTATGGTATGACGGTAAACTTAGCCTACAAAGGTTTTGATTTAGTGGTACTTGGTCAGGGTGTTGCAGGTAATCAAATCTTTAATGCTTTAAGAAGATTCGATTTACCAACTGCAAATTACACAACCGATATTTTAAACCGCTGGACTGGTGAGGGAACAAGCAATACAATTCCAAGGGTAACTTTAGATGACACAAACCAGAACTATAGCCGTGTTTCGAGCATTTTCTTAGAAAGTGGTTCTTACTTCAGAATTAAAACTTTACAAGTTGGCTACACACTTCCTAAAAATCTGGTAAGAAAAGCAGGTTTAGATAAAGTAAGATTTTATGTAATGGCCAATAACCTGGTAACATTTACAAAATATACAGGCTACGATCCAGAAATTGGAGGTGGAAGTTATGGCGTTGATCGTGGTTTTTATCCACAGGCAAGAACCTTTTTTGCTGGTTTAAATGTTGGTTTTTAATTATTGTAAAAAATGAACAATAAAAATTTTAAGACACTAGCGGCAATAGTTGCTGTTATGTTAGTTTTTGTATCGTGTAAGAAAGAATATTTAGAGTTAACACCTAGAGGAACCGCTTTGGAAGATAACTTTTATAAAAATGAAGGCGAGGTGATGCAAGGTGTTATTGCCGTTTACGATGTAATACAATGGGGTACAACAGGAGGTTACACGATGAAAATGCCTTTGTTAAGCGCTGCATCCGACGATTGTTTTGCAGGCGGTAGTAATGCTTCCGATCAGCCGAACTGGGTTGCCTACGATAACTTTAATATGAATTCTAGCGTTGGTCCTCAGGTTGGTTTATGGAATAAAAACTATAGTGGAATTAACCGGGCAAATGTACTCTTAAGTAAAATCGATAAAGCGACAACACTTAGTGCTGCTTTTAAAACAAGGGTAACTGCCGAAACTAAATTCCTGAGAGCTTATTTTTACTTTGATTTGGTAAGATGGTTTGGAAACGTCCCCCTTATTACCAAAGTTTTGGAAACAAGCGAGCTATATGCCCAAACGCAATCTACACCTGCTCAGATTTATGCGCAGATCGAAAAAGATCTAAGAGATGCGATTCCAGGGTTACCAATTACAATTTCAGATGCTGAAAAAGGAAGGATTTCTCAGGGCGCTGCAAAAGCACAACTAGGCAAGGTTTTACTTTATCAGAATGATAATGCAAAAATGACCGAGGCTGCAACTTTATTTGAAGATATTAATAGAGTTGGAAATCCTTACGGATACTCATTGCTGCCAAACTATGCTGATATCTTTAACCCGGCAAATAAATTCAATGCCGAGGCTATTTTGGAAATTCCTCATTCAAACAATGCTGCCTGGTCTGATTGGGGTTACATCAACGGTGGAGAGGGAAATGTTGGAACTCAGTTTGTTGGTATGGATAGCTATAACGGCGATACTTACTCAAGCGGATGGGGTTTTTGCCCGATAACTTTAGATTTGGTTAATGTAATGAAAAACGATCCTCGGTTTGCCGCAACCATTATAGATGGGGCTGCATTAAAAGCCGCAGGTGCAACTTACAATGGCCGTTATCAAAACACTGATTATTTCATTAAAAAATACGCGCCTTTAAAAGCATTTCGCTCGGCGAGTGGGGTTGCAGAACAAAACTGGCCAATTGATGAAATTGAAATTCGTTTGGCAGATACGTATTTAATGCAGGCAGAAGCTTTGATTAGAGGTGGCGGTAGCGCCGCTCGTGCTAAAGAACTGCTGGATGCGGTAAGAGCCCGAGTTGGTTTAGCTTCGATTCCAGCAACGCTTGATAACATTTATGCCGAGCGCAGATTAGAACTTGCTACAGAAGGCCATCGTTTCTTTGACTTAGTCAGAACGGGTAGAGCTGTTGCTGTTTTAGGCCCATCGGGATACAAAGCCGGCAAAAGCGAGTATTTACCAATCCCTTTAAACGAAATCGAAGTTACCAAAGGCGGTATTAAACAAAATCCAGGTTACAACTAAACGGTATTGAAATGAAATTATTTAAAAACAAAATAAATGTATCAATCTTGCTTAGTCTGGGTTTGATATTTAGCATACTGGTTTCTTGCAAAAAGAGCGAAACCACTAAAGATATTGGTATTCCGCCAACGGCTGCAGAAATTCAGTTTAATGCAACGCCTACAACAGCAAATCCAAATATCATCGCTTTTAAAAGCATATATAATGGGATTAATGCCCATTGGGATTTTGGCAATGGCGCTACTGCCGATGGAAACGATGTCCAGTCATCTTACCCTATTGCAGGTACTTACACAATTAAGTTAACAGTTCTGGCCGATGGTGGTTCTGTTTCAACAACTAAAACCGTTACCATTGCATCAACCAATACCAGTATGCTAAGTGATCCAGCTTATACTTTGCTCTCAGGTGGGGTGGCAAATGCTGCGGGTAAGGTTTGGGTAATCGATCAGACTCAACCAGGTCATTTAGGCGTGGGCCCGGTAACTTCACAAGCTCCCGATTGGTATCAGGCTGGCCCGAATGAGAAAGCAGGATTAGGTTTTTACGATGATGAAATGACCTTTGCAATGGGCTCAACATCTCTTAAATACACTTACGCTAACAACGGAACTACATTTGCCAATGCATCAAACGCAACTGGTATTGGTGGCCCTGTTGGTAGCAACGATCCGACTGTAAATTACACCCCTCCAACAAATCTAACCTGGATTTTAAATGATGTAGCAGGTGTTAAATACATCAACATCAGTAATAATGGATTTATCTCTTACTATTTAGGGGTATCATCTTATCAAATTCTATCCCTAACAGCCGATGAAATGTGGTTAAGATGCCTTGATAAATCTAATGCAGGTAATGCATGGTATTTAAAATTAATCAGGAAAGGTTATGTCAGACCAATAGTTCCACCTGTGCAAAAACCAATACAGGCCGCCAATTTATCTGATGATTTTCAAGCGGCAACTGGTATGGCCTGGGTAGCTGAAAATATAGATTATAACCACAGTTACGATAATCCATTTAAATTCCCTTCAAATACGTCATCAAAAGTGGCTTATTACGAAAAAAGAACAGGGAATGATGGTCAGTATGGAAATTTAAACATCACACTGCCTTATCGTTTTGATCTGGCTGCAAAAAATAAAATCCGACTAAAAGTATTTATCCCTGGCGGAAATGATTTTACAAAAGTTGCACCTACGGTTTCGGTTAAGTTACAAAACTCGTTACTGGGTGGTAATGCTTACACCACTCAGATCGAGATTGTTAAAACCATCACTGCCGCTCAATATAATACATGGATACAACTGGAATTCGATTACTCAGCTTCTGCAAGTCAAACCTTGTACGATAAAATTGTGGTTCAGTTAGGTGGCGAAGGACATCCAAATCCAGGTATATTTTATATCGACGATTTCGAGTTTAAATAATAAGCATACAAGCAGTTTGAAGTTATTTTTCAAACTGCTCTTTTAATTTTTTTAAAATGATGGATTCAGTGAAGTACTTTAAAAAAGCGGCCTTTACAGCATTGGCGATTACGGCAATAGGATTAACATCCTGCTCGAAAAAAACACCAGAGGGTGGGCCAGTTTATGTGCCACCTGTAGCGGTAACACCCGTTGATAAAGGTTGGGTTTTCGACACTACACCAGCCTGGAGCGATGAGTTTACCAACGTAGGCGCCCCATTAACTTCTAATTGGGATTACGATACAGGCGGTAGCGGCTGGGGAAATAACGAGTTGGAATATTATACAAATACAACCAACAATGCAAGTGTTGCCAATGGGATTTTGAGTATAACAGCTAAAAAGGAAAGTATGGGCGGGATGAATTACACATCATCGAGAATGGTGACACGAGGGAAGTTAGATGCCTTGTACGGCCGATTCGAGATAAAGGCTAAGCTGCCTTCCGGAAGAGGCACCTGGCCTGCAATTTGGATGTTACCAACCGAGAGAGCCTATGGTGATTGGCCAAAATCAGGTGAAATCGATATTATGGAACATGTTGGTTACGATCAGGGTAACGTTCATTTTTCTACCCACACCGAAGCTTATTATTTTAAAATCAATACCCAAAAAACCATCACAAAGAAAATTGATGATGCAAGTACAGCTTTTCATGTTTATCGGGTAGACTGGACACCATATGCAGTAAGGGGATATTACGACGATGTTAAAGTATTTGAATTCGCAAACGAAGGGACAGGTTACAAAGCCTGGCCTTTTGATAAGAAGTTTCACCTTCTTTTAAATGTCGCGGTTGGTGGCGATTGGGGTGGAGCACAAGGCATAGATGATTCCATCTGGCCACAAAAAATGGAAGTCGATTACGTTCGGTATTATAAAATGATCGAAAAATAGGCTTCAGGTTAGTTTAATTGTAAGCCGCCAAGAAATTGGCGGTTTTTTTATATTCTAGAAAAATAAAAACTCTTAAAAAAAGAACGGGGATAAATCATACCGACCTATCCCCGTCATCTAAATTAACGCTCTCATATATATAAACAACCAAAAAGGCGAATTATTATACCGAGGTGAAAATATTTTTTATTTTTTTACCGCTGGTTTTTTTGCAGCTGCTTTTGGTTTCTTTTCTGCTACTGGAGCTTCTTCAGTTATTTCTGCTTTTTTCTTAGCAGGCGCTTTTACTTTTTTAGGCTCATCAGTAGTTTCTGTAGCTTCAACTTCTTTTTTCTTAGCGGGCGCTTTTGCTTTTTTAGGCTCATCAGTAGTTTCTTTAACTTCAGCTTCCTTTTTCTTCGCAGGCGCTTTTGCTTTCTTTACTTCTTCAACGGGTGCTTCTACGACAACTTCTGCTACTTTAGGCTCATTAGCCTGTTGTAAATAAATTGCTAAAATTTGTTTTAAATAAACCTCTGGCTTGGGCATATTAATAATTGTACCAGGCTCTTTATCCTGAGATTGTTTAATATATGCCGATTTAATCTTACCCCAATCTTTAGAATAAAGTCTGATAAACATTTCAACAAACTGTTCATCTGTATATTTTTTAGGCAACCTACCCAGCACTGCCTGAATTTTTTCTTCTTTTTTATGTAATACCGCCATCGATTTTATTTTCAGCAAAGATAGCCTATATTACAGATAATCATCTAAATAATACGGTTTAAACTTTTTTTTGATTTGATGGTCTCACCAATATGAAGCAATTCTGCGCAATAACCATAATGGTATGCTACTGTATGATCTCGTTTTCCCTGCAGTTGAAGGCACAAAATTTCGATAAAGTAGATGCCTGGCTTAATACTCATGCGGGTGCGATGGGCGGCAGGGTTTATCTGCTGCTCTATAAAGATGGAAAAGTGGTGTATTCTAAAGGCGTAAGCGAACTCAGTGGGAAGCAAAAAATGCTTGGTAAAATCCTGGCAAAAAGGCAAGGTAATGCGGCCGATTTTAGCGATTATACCGCTTCAACCAAACAACAAATTGCAAGCTGCAGCAAATGGTTAAGTGCAGCCCTGGTTATGACTTTTGTTGATGAAGGCAAACTAAAACTAAGCGATACCGTTGGCAAGTTTCTCCCGGTGCTTACCAGAAATGGAAAGGGAAATATTACCATCAGCGATTGCCTGTCTCACCTGACGGCTATAAAATCGCCCGATTTAAAAGAAAGTTTAAACCAAATGCGCCAAACGGGCAGCATGGATGAGGCAATAGAAAAAATTGCCGCTTTACCAATGGAAGGAAAGCCTGGAAAGGTATTTCGCTACAGCAATACAGGTTTGCAAATTGCAGGCGCAGTTATCGAAAAAATAAGTGGTAAAAGTTTCCAAACTTTATTTGCCCAGCGCATAGCGAAACCCTTAGATATGAAAAATACCGATTTCGGGAACGGAAAAGTAGCACTTCCGGCAGGAGGAGCTAGCAGCACACCGAACGACTATATGAATATGTTAATCATGTTGCTAAACAAGGGCACCTTTAATGGTAAAAGGATTTTATCAGAAAATAGCGTAAACCAAATGCAGGTTAACAGGGTAACAAGCGATGTGCTCAAAGCTTACGCACCAACCGAGGCGGGCAATTTTGGATACGGCTACGGCGAATGGATAATGCAAAATAATACGGGCAATCAGCCGAGTATTGCCCTTACCAGCCCTGGTTTATTTGGTAGCTTCCCGTGGATCGATAATCAGAAAAAAACAGCAGGGTTTTTAATGGCTTTTTATCTCAATAATAAAGGGCGACACGAATATTATGTAACCTTAAAAAAGCTGGTAGATGAAGCGCTGCAATAAATAGCATCTTTTTAAATTAACCCAAAACCTCTTCTAAAACAGGGGCGGTTTTTCTATTCATTACCAGTCTTTCTCTATGTTGCATTCCCCAATTCCTCAGCTCATCAATTACCCGATCCAGCGAACCACTATATTCGGTTAATTCGTAAGTTACCGTCACGGGCGTAGTGGAAAACACCTTGCGAATCACAAACTCATTCAATTCTAAATCTTTCAGCTCTTTCGATAAAATTTTAGGCGTAATGTCGCCAATCGATTTCTGAATCTCATTAAAACGCTTCGGGCCATCCTGTAAAGTAAGTATTAAAGGCAGTTTCCATTTCCCATTTAATACATAAAGCGCATCTTTTACCGCGTTTAAACTAGCGCTACACGTTTCTTTAGTATGGTTTTCTTTCCTAAATGCCATGGTGTAAAGTTAAAAGCTTTCCTAAACGATACCGCTATCCTTTTGGAAAGTAATATCTTTTAGATAGTAAAAGTACATAAGTTTACATCAAAATAAAGAACATGAACACAAAAACAATTAAAATTACTTATTGGATATCAACGGCTATAGTTTCGTTAATGATGATTTTCTCCTCTTATTCCTACTTCACTAATCCCGAAGTTAAACAGGGCTTCCAACATCTGGGTTTTCCCGATTATTTTAGAGTAGAGTTAGCCATCGCAAAAATATTAGGCGCAATTATTTTGCTCGCACCAATCAAAGAACAAGTAAAAGAATGGGCCTATGCTGGTTTCGCAATTACTTTTATTTCTGCATTTATTGCCCACTCCGCATCGGGCGATCCTATAAACAATCGCATCGGACCAATTGTGTTCTTGGTGGTTTTAGCTCTGTCGTACTTTACTTACCACAAAGCAAAATCAGTTGCAACTCTATAAAAAAATATGGGCGTTCCTCCAATCCCGAAAAGAGGGATTGGAGGCGGGCTTTCCAGGGCTTCGCTTCGCTGCGGTACCGATAAAAAAATCGGTACTAAACCCTGACAATCCCCTAACTCGAAAAACCCGTCAATTTTTAAGATTATAGTTCACTAATCTCCTGTTAACCGCTATTCGGTTTTTGATCTATAGCCGTATCATAGTTAAATTTTTTCCAAAACAAGCTCACTTACAGGTTTAACAGCCTGTTTGTTTTTAATTTCTCCTTTAAATAATCTTCGGTACGATAAACAACCAATCAATACAGCAATCGCACCCTGGAATAACACGGTGTTTTGCGTGCCAATAAGCTGCGAAATACTGCCGATAACAAGTCCGCCCAGCGGTTGCATGCCAAAGAATGCCATTGCGTAAAAGCTAATTACACGGCCACGCATATTCGGGTCTACAGTAGTTTGAATTAAGGTATTACTTATTGTAATTTGCGACATCATCCCAAAACCAGAGATCGTTGCAAAAACCAATGCAACAGGATAAAATGTGGTGTGAGAAAACAAAGCCAAACCTGCACCAAATATTAAGGTGTTAATGGCTAATATTTTTCTTAAATTCTTTCCAGGCTTTAACGAGGCCAGAAATATAGCACCTGTAAATGCACCCAATCCAATCACACTATCAATTACCCCAAATGTAGAAGCTGTTCCTTTAAAAATGTCTTTAGCATAAACAGGAATTAAAGTGCTAAACGGCAGTACAAATAAGCTAATCAGCGCCAGCATAATTAAAACGTAAGCAATAGATGGTGTTGCTTTTATATATGCAAAACCCTCTTTCAGCTCGCCTATTACATTTTTAGTATGCGGTTTTGAAATGTATTTTGGAAGCCTCATCATCATTAAAGAGCCAATAACGGCAATAAAACTCACCGCGTTTAAACCAAAACAAACATCATCACCTAACTTTTCTAAAGCCAAACCTGCCAGGCCAGGACCAATTAACCTCGAAAGGTTTACCATCGATGAGTTTAGGGCAAGCGCATTGGGCAAATCTTCTTTATTATCAACCATCTCGTAAACCAGCGATTGCCTTGCGGGTACATCAAAAGCATTAATCAGCCCCAGTAATGCACTTAGCGCAATAATTTGCCACATCTCGTAATGTTTGGAGAAAATTAAAATGGTCATTAAAACGGCCTGCACCATCGAGGCAATTTGTGTAATTAAAAGCAGTTTATACTTATCATACCGATCGGATGCAACACCGCCAATAAAAGAGAAGATGAAGGATGGAAACAAGCTGGCAAAGAGCGTAAGCCCAAGCATGAAATTAGAATGTGTTTGTTCGTAAACAACCCAGCTTACGGCTGTTTTCTGCATCCATGTTCCAATTAAAGAAATGGATTGTCCGCCAAAGTAAAGGCGATAGTTTCGACTCTTAAATGCATTAAATGTACTGATGTTCATAATTCAAGGCCATCTGATTAGAAATTAACCAGTTTCGTTAAAGGACCTATAGCTTCTTTTAAAATTAATTGTTCTTGTTCTGTGCAAACTTCTGCAATGGCTTTGCTTAACCACTCATCGCGTTCATGCCTTACTTGTTCGAGCATTTCCTTACCCTGTGCCGAAATGGAAATATGAACCTTCCGCTTATCGTCCAGTGAAGCCGTTTTTGATACTAAATGGAGTTCGCTAAGGTGATTTAAAATAGCACCCATAGATTGAGGCGTTATTTTTTCGATAACAGCAAGTTCGGCAGAGAGCAGATATTCATTTTGTTCCAGCAGAACCAGAATAGATCTTTCTGTTTGCGAAAGAACAGTATCCGAAGGAGAAAGCTTTCGTAGTTTTCGATTGAGTCTGGCTAAAACCGGGCGAAGTGCCGAAGCGATTGCATTACTTTTTTCTGTACTCATTATTGTAAGTCAAACTTATAAGTTTACCTTACAAATATAGGGTAATATCAGCTATACATTAAAACAATAAAATTAATTTACATTTAACAGATTTAATCCTTTTAAAATACAGTAAGCCTACTATTTCCAGCCCTTTTGCATTTTTTTATAGGCTTTTCTACTAACTTTCGAATGCTTTTTCGAACGCGACTTACCTTTTTTCTTACGGGCATTAATGTTATTAACCAACGAATTTTTAACCCCTAGTTTATTTTTCTTTGTACCTTTTTTCTTCTTTTTGCCAGTCGACTTCTTTTTACCTTTTGCCATTACCTCATTGTTAATAATCTATTAATTCATAACATCCAGCAGCTAAGAAAAGTTTAAGAAAATGGTTGAGCTTTTTAACAAAATAGATTGAGCCTCTTAACAAAACAGTAATGTGTTAAGCAAGCTAACTTTGAGCTAAATAAAAATTTAGACAATGGAAAAAGTTTGGTTTATAACAGGTAGTTCCCGAGGATTGGGAAGAAGCCTAACAAAAGCAGTTTTAGCAAAAGGAGATCAGGTAGCCGCTACAGCAAGAGATATAAATTCACTAAAAGATTTGGTTGAAAGCTATCCAGGGCAGATCTTTCCGGTCACTTTAAACGTAACCGATTACGATCAGGTACAGATCGCGGTCAAGGCGGCAATTAAACATTTCGGTCGAATCGATGTGCTGGTAAATAATGCAGGTTTCGGAATTGTAGGAGCAGCAGAAGCTTTCACAGATGAACAGGTTCGCAGTCAGCTCGAAACAAACCTGTATGCACCCATCGAAATCACCAGAGCTGTTCTGCCTTTTATGCGCAAACAAAAATCTGGGCGAATACTTCAAATATCTTCGATAGGCGGTAGGGTTGGTAACGCTGGCGTAAGCATTTATCAGGCAGCAAAATTTGGATTGAGTGGTTTCAGCGAAGTGCTGGCCAAAGAAGTAGCCGATTTAGGGATTTTAGTTACCAGTGTAGAACCAGGTGGCTTCCGCACAGATTGGGCAGGCGATTCTATGACTTATGCTGAAAAAATTGAGGGTTACCCATTGGTAGATCAAAGAAGTGATTTCTTCCAAAGTGGAGATTTTATTCCTATGGGCGATCCTGAAAAAGCAGCCAGGGTAATGATCGATTTGGTTGATCACCCACAGCCACCCATTCATCTGGTTTTAGGAAGCGAAGCAATAGGAATGCTTAAACATGCCGATGCCAGCAGAAGCGAAGAAATGGAAAAATGGATGCAGGTAAGTTTATCAACCGATCATGATGAATCGACAAATTTTCTCGATTCAGAACTGGGTAAATCTTTTACCAAAAAATAATTAATAAGCTAAATATGGAGGTGGTTTTTTTTACTACCTCCATAATTAATTTGTTTCTATCAAAATCATAATACTAAATTTAACCTATGGCAAATCATCCTGAGCGTAAAGGCATCCTTTTTTCCTGCTACCATCAAAAAAGCAGCGAGGGCGAACAGTTTATTCCCAATCATACCTTCGGATATGTAATTTCAGGTAAGTCAGAAATATTTATTGGCGGTAGAAAATACGTTTTTAATGAAGGCGATTTTAGATTCTTCAGAAGAAACCAGTTAGCGAAGTACACCAAATTCCCGGCGGCAAATGGCCAGTACAAGTCAGTTTCGATAATTCTCGATCAGGAAACGCTCCAGGCGGTAAGTACCGAATATAACTTACAAATGCAAGCCCCTAATTACAGCATATATGGATTAGAACTCGAACCTAAAAAGTTATTACAAACCTTCATGGAATCGATAACACCATTTCTAGATCAGAAAAATAATTTTAATGAAGCACTTACCTCTTTAAAAGTTAAAGAAGCGATCCTAACTCTGCTGCAAACCAATCCCGAATTAAAAGATGTACTCTTCGATTTTACAGAACCAGGCAAAATTGATCTGGAGGCTTATATGAACGAACACTACAAGTTCAATGTAGATATTTCCAGATTTGCTTATTTAACAGGCAGAAGCTTGGCAACTTTTAAAAGAGATTTCGAGAAAATATATCAGACCTCGCCAAGTCGCTGGATTCAACAGAAAAGATTAGCAGATGCGCACTACCTTTTAAAGGAGAAAGGTTGGAAATCATCTGATGTGTATATGGAGGTTGGATTTAAAGATTTTTCTCACTTTTCATTTGCCTTTAAAAAAGCTTATGGGATATCCCCATCGAAATTAAGCGCATAAACAAAGCACCAACCATTTGGCAGGTGTGTGAAGGTAATTACTAGGAAATTTTCCATAATAGATTGGACGGCTATTAAAGTGGTAGCCAAAGCTCCTTTTGTGCTAGAGTAGCGCTGCGGGATAGACCATGGTGACCGGCTCTGCCAGGCTACCAACGCTTTGAAATAGGGTAAGCGTTGGTAGTTAAAATCGGTAGAAAAAATAGCAAGGTCATTTTATAGCATCATCAGTCTAGATAATAGTTCCAAAGATATGAGCCCTGGAGAAAACTTCATTAAATAACAAAGCCGCCTTAATGGGCGGCCAAATTATATCAAGAGTTGGTTTTTTTATTTTGCTAAATTCATGGCATTTTGTTCAGCTGCCATAATCGCTTCCGAGGCATAAGAAGCTGATCGTTGACTTGCAAAATTATTAAGCTTCAAATTTTTCTGATTACTTGCGATGATCGTGCTCTGATCAGCAGTACCGTTTAGTTTCAATACCGCATCATCATTCACTACTGAATATAAACTTGCGGTTGTAGTTTTGATCCTAGCTGTAGCACTATGGTGTAAGAATAACTGCAGGTATTTTACATCCAGGTTATTAGTGGTTATCACTTGCGACTGACCGTAAGCTTCTATTCTTTCTAAATTTTTAACAGTAACGTTAAGGGTAACCTCACCAGTTTCGGTTGAATTAACAACTAGAATTTTACCATTACTGTAAACCGAAGTTTTTGCAGGGTTAAAATTTTCTCCGCCTTCTACAGATTGTTTATCGCCCTGTGTTAAAACGATTTTTACATTCCCACTTACCCAAATCCTATCAAAAGTTTTAATTGAAGATGTTTTTATATCTGTTGTAACAGGCTCGGTGGCGAGCGTTGCCATAGCTGAAGAAGTTAATACTACTGCTGTTAATGCTGCTGCGAATAATGTTTTTGCTAATGTTTTCATGACTGTATGTTTTAGAGATTTGCTTATGTTTTTTGTTAATAAGACGACCTCAACCCCCAAACGTTGCATGCAAAAACGCAGTATTATACCAGCAAGAGCAACCAATAGACCAACGCCTGTAATTCCTCGACCAACGGCATTACTAAAAAAATATAATATTTCCCATGTTGATCGCTAGAGCTTAAAATGTGCCTATCGATTGATCTGGGCAGAGTACTAACGGCAATTATTGAAATAGATATATCCTTCCACTCTACATAAGGAATACCTTCGGGCTAACATGGCCCATTCCGCTCATCAATACGCTTCAATAAATAAGAAAGTAGCTTTGCAAACGCAACATAAGCGACAAATACAAAAAAACCTGGCTGCAAAGCAGAATTATTTTCGGTAACCGTTTTTAGCGTATCATTTTCAATATTTAAGCCTGAAAGCTGACTCTTCAATATTCCGTTTAGCCCGATGTAAGTCATGGCGATACCAACAACCATTACATCTGCCATATCCCATTTACCCAGATCGAATGCCATAAAGCGAAGCACTTTTGGGTTTTTAAATAAGTGACTGCAGGAAATGTGTATGGCCCTGGCTAATAAGCGAAGCAGTGGCAATACGACTACAAACACCATCAGCAATACCCCAACCAATACCGCATCTGGTTTAGGCTGCTCGATTAGTGTACTTATAATACCAATTATACTTTTACTCTGGAAAAACAACACCTGGTTGGTAAAAGCCAGCTTATCACCCATTAGGGCAAACTCCAGCGATTGGATCCTGGCATCCACTTCTATAATCGGGGAGACTACGCCGACTGCTAACAACACCACCGCAAAAAGGAGGGACATAATAAATAAGGGAACATGCAGGTGCGCCCGTTTCCTGAAAATGAGCCAGAGTAGCAAAGCAATCGCCACCGATATAATCATCACGAAAGAATATTGATGACTGGAGTCTGTAATCTGATCAAGCTTTGCCTTTACAACCTGATCAAAATCGGTCGAATTCTTAACCTTATATTTTTGGTAAATGGTTTGCTCAACGGTTGTGATGGTGGTATCTGTACGATCGTAAGTTTGAGCCTCGAGTTCATCAACCTTGCTGGTAGCAATGCCCTTAATCCTTTTTAAACTTGCCGGACTGGTAATTTTTACCACAATAGTGCGGGCAAAAGAGGGAACCTGCGCATGGAGTTCATCCACATCTACAAACGCATCAAAAGCAAGTTTTTTAAGCTTCGACCCAAGGCCCTTCTTCGGCTTGGTAAAATCAGCCACGGCTTTATTGACCATACCATGCAATTCCTTTTCTACCTGTTCCTGCATGTCGGCCTTTTGCTTGCCGGTGAGCTTAAAGCCCTTCACCCGCCGATCTACAACGGCCGAGATTTTTTCGCCCCATCTGTCAACAGAGAAAATGCCAAAAGTAATGTTATTGGACAGGCTGTAATCTTCCTTAATGCGTTTCTGTTCAAAAGCGAGCTGATAAAAACGGTATCCCGAAAAAGCCGTCGCCAATAACAGTATAGATAAGCCGGCAATCAGCAGGGCAGGTGCCCATCGGCTTTTTTTTGCTGATCTCTCGGAAGTAGAATTTGTGTTGGTCGCCATAAAAATTAATCAAAAAGCGTTAAGCATAACCCGTTAATGCGCATCATGTGGTGTAATAAACTTTAAAATTGTTGACAGGATAAGCCCATACAGCACAAAGCTGATGAAGATAATGTAACCTGGCTGTAGTGCGGTATTATTGGTGGTGAGAATAGTTAGCGAATCATTTTTAATGTTCAGCGCCTGCAATTGTCCCTCCAACAAACCATTTAAACCGATATAGGCCATCAGTATGGCAATTACTATCACATCGGCCATGCTCCACTTGCCCGATTGAAAAGCAAAATATTTCACGATGCCATTCTCGGCCAGTTTTTTTCTGCCCAAAAGGTGTATGCCTGTAGAGCTCAGTTTAACTACCGGGAAAAGAATACTAAAAGCCAGTATCAGCACCCCAACGAGAATCGAATCTATACCAGGCTGCCCGATTAATACCCGTACCACATCCATAATGCTTTTGCTCTGGAAAAACAGTACCTGATCTTTAAAGATTACATGCTCGCCCAGCAATACAAAATCGAGGGAACGGATGCGGGCATCTACCTCAATCATTGAGGCGGTAAGTCCGACGGCCAGCAAAATAAAGGCAAACAGTAAAGACATCACAAAAAGTGTTACATGCAAATCCCGTCGGCCTCGCAAAGCCCACCATGAGAAAAGCACCACAGTAATACAGGCCAGCATACCAAAAGAATAGGTATAGGTTTTACTGCGGATATCGTCCAGGGTTGCCGTTAACTTTTTATTGAGTTCATCGGTAGAATTTACCTGGTAGCGGCCATACATAGCCTTTACTGCAGCATCTTTTGCTACAAAGGCACTATCCGAACTTTCTTCTTCAGCCAGCTCGTTAAATTCGCCGATGGCCATTTTACTTAGCTGCCGCTTATTTTTGGGGTTATCTACCTCGGCAATAATGGTGCGTGCGAAACCTGGGACCTGGGCTTTTATACTATCAGAGTTTACAAAGTTTTTAATGGCAAACTTCTGTATTTTACCGCTTATGGTTTTTTTAGGTTTATTTACCAGTGCCTCCGCCTTATCAATTAGGGCAAGCAAAACCTTTTCTACCTCGCTTTGCAAGACCTTCTTCTGCGTTTTAGTCATTTTAAGGTTGCGCACCTGCTTATGCACAATCCTGGACACATTATCCTTCCACTGCTGCACCGAAAACAGCCCATAGGTGATGTTGTTGATGTTAGAATAATCTTCCTTAATCTGCTCCTGCTGCCCGGAAAGTTTATGCAGCTTAAGCCCGAAATATCCTTCTGCACCCAGCAACATTGCCAGTGCCAATATGAGCAGGATCTTAGGGGTGTAAGATTTCCGTTCTGCCGTGTCTTTTCTTTGTGTTTCCAAGCTGTTTTGTTTTGGTTTACCTAACATTAGCGATACGGGGTGACTATTTTTGAAAAGCCAAAGGCCGCATTTAGTCGGGTCTATCGGCAAATAAAACCAACAAGGGAAAAAAAGGTTTTGTCAAGCATCAAATATTTTATACGCAGATATTTAGTAGCATTAACCTGCGATGATAGTGACCAACTCAACTTTAATAAAAGGGAGAAGATATTTGACGAAAATCAGCTTAAGAATCCAGTAAATATTAAAACAGTAAGGAGGGATTTGCTTAAAATAGCATATTAGGCTAGCAGAGGTTTTTAAACTGGAAAGAAAGCAAATGATGCATCTCTTTGCACGGGTTACCGGATTTGTCTTCATAAGTTTAAAAAATACCCTCCCGTTAAACTGATCTAGCCGGGGGAAAGACAAAAAATAAAAAAGCTAGTTGCGATTTTATATGTTGTTTCGACTTAACTAAAAAGCAATAATATTCTGCTTGATAAAATTAGAATGAAAAGGTAGTAATGAAAATATTCAATGTGAGTTTTGCTTTCACTTTGATGGCAGACTATCTTCAATAAAGTTCTTTAAATCTGATTTGCTCAGGATGGTTTTCTTCTGGTAATGATGCAGATGAAAATCTTCAAGTTTTTGAAGGAGGTACCCTAGGGTTAACTTTTCGCGAAGGCTTAGCTTTCCGCTTATCATTTTGCCAACATTGTTCATGTCGACAAATACGCTATACAGCAGCTCCCTTCCCTGGTCAGTTATTGCGATATGTTTACTTCTTTTATCATGAGCATCATTCCACTGACTTACTAAGTCTGCAGCAATTAGCCGGCGGATCACCTCTGTGCCAGATGTTTTCTCCTGCAGGTTATGTTTTATAAGTTCGGTTTTAGATAGATGGTCATGCGTCATCAGGATCGCGAGCGCGGTAAAATCTTCCGGGGTAATTAACGGGGTTTCTTCTAACGCTTTCTTGATATACATTTTAGCATAACGGCTCATAAATACGAGTAGCCGGCCGATGTTGTTATCCAGCTGATAGGCAACTTCAAGTGCTTTTTTATCACTGTTCCCGAATCTAACCTCTGGGTTTATATCCATTACTGAATTTTCAGACTTGTTGAGTAGAAAACCAGTAAAATGCTGAAGCGATATTTCCTTTTCAGGCTGTTCTTCCTCAAGTTCTTCAACGAGAGTAATTAACTGATGGATAAGGTGATAAGATTTCATGTTAGTGGCTCATTGGGTTAAGAGAATTCCCTCTGCTGAAGTTCCCTATTCTGTTTTTTGAAGGCGCTGTAGGCCTTATAATAAAGATGATTGCTATTGCCCTCTCTACTAAAGCTTTTGAAAAATTTCATCGCTCTTAACAGGGTTAGCTTATATCTGGGTAATTCTGGTCCGGGGACTTTGAGCATGTCTGCAACCTCACTACCCAATAGGTGCCGCATTAAGCCAAGTATATCGTTGTTACTCACTTTGCGTCTGTTTACTTTTAAAATGTGCTCTATAAGGGATTTTGTAAGTTCCTGCCCATGGGTAGAACTCCGAAAATGGCGCTTTTTAATTGCCAGATCGAGCTGTGTAGCCATTTTCCCGTTTTCTGGCAACAAGTCTTCGTCTAATCCACTGAAATAGCCCACCACCTTCCAGATGTGCAGAAATGCAATCTGTTCTGCATTGCTTATCTGAACACCTAGTTTACGCAGACCGCGAACTACGATTAAGGAAAAGGAAAGGTTTGTGCCGGCCATATCTTCCTGGTTAATTGGTGTGCCCAGGTTTTCATCCCACGTTCCACTTTGTAGCGTATAAAAGCGCACAGCCGAATGCACCAGGCGTATACGCAGGATATCGCTAAAAGCACTCCCGCCTTTAGCGAAAGCCTCAGGAGCCATCACATCCCATACAAAAACCGCAGTATCATAAAGGCGTTTTGTCGTTTGTTTTCTTATCTTCTCTGATAGATACAATACCATCGCCCCGTCGGCGGCGGTGTAGCAGTAAGGAAGCGATAATAAACCGAGTAAGGTCATAATATCCTGCGCGTGCTGCGCGAAAAAGGCCTGACCTGCGCTGATTAATTTTTTATCGGCCCATAGCGGTAATTCTCTGGCACAGGCGATAAACTCAAAGCCGGGAAACATCGAATCTAAATCGGCTGCTGTTGCCTTTCCTTCGAGCCAACGCCTCAACTGGTGTTTTCTCTCCTGATCGGCGAACACATAATTTATAAATGCATCAGCCGCCGGATCGCCAGTTTGCCGTTTTAAATTTAAAAATTCCTCGTTATAGATTCCCTTTACCATTATTTTAATCAATTCAAACTTCTGTTTGTACCGATAATAGTCACCATCGTCTGCTAAGAGAAAAGAAATTGAGTCGATACCCTCAAAACTTTCAGTCACCTCACTTTCAAAAGCCGCTCCGCCTTTGAACAATTCCGCAGAATTTGCTCTTTAATTCGCCTATTCAGTTTACAGTTGTATAAGATTTATTTTGCTAAAATTTCACTAGTTGAATTTAGGTAAAATTAATACAATATTGTATCAAAATAGTTTTAATGATGGGAAAACATCCTATTTAGAGTCCGTGTTTTATAACTTTTTTAGGAGGGCGAAATTCGGCGCTATATTGCTCGGTGAAAAGGGGATACATCGAAAGAGTAAATATTGCTTTGTTTTTTGCCGTATTTTGAAGTAATCCATGCAGACAAAAACGCGTTAATATACCTGCCATCTTTGACTAAATTGCATTTGCAAAACCAAATGACTAAAAAAACTCACGGCATAATACTCAAAAAGCATTGTTGTTGCGCTTAAAGGTGATCGCTGAGATTTATGAACTGAATTTCTCTAACACAATAAAACTCATCCTGAGCTCACCGAGATAGAAAAAAGTAGGGAAAAAAGTAATTTACTTAAGCAATTAGCAACAACAACAGAAACATTTACCCTAATTCTATTACAATTACCGGGATTATTTACCCTAATTCTGTGACAAGAAAGCAATTGATTTACCCTAATTTTGTGACAAATTGTAGTTTGAAATTAAAATTGGTCAATTCTTAGGTAAGGACGATTACGCAAATTGATGGTTGCCGAAACCATACTTTATTGAAAGTGACGACATCAAAAAGGAGGGCAAAAGTGTGCGGGGTATTTAAATTACTTGTATTTTAGATATTTGGAAATTAGTTATTACCCTTAAAATAAAGCAAATGAAAAGAATCCTGATTTTAATTTCCGCAATTATTACAGTTATCGGTTGTTCAAAGGAGAAGAGTAATGATCAGTTCGGGCCAGAAATTCGGTTGTCAAACAGCAGCCAACTTAACTTTAAAAACGTCATCGTTGATACTGGAACTGGGCAAGTAAATTTTGGTGACTTAGACTCGGGAAAGCAGACAGAATATAAAAAATTTACTAAGGCATACGGATATGCATTTGTCAAATTAGAAATTGACGGGAAGACTTACATAATTCAGCCAATTGATTTTGTTGGAGAGAAGCCTTTAACTGATGGTCGTTATGCTTACCAGCTTAGCATAAATGGGAATCCAGGTCAATACAGCGGTTTGAATTTAAAGTTGATTAAGGAATAAATACGTTATACCTCTAATCCATGGAAACCCTTTTACTCAGAAAGCTGGTAAATTTCATGTTCGTACATTTTCCCATTTTTAGAATAATTGAACATAAGCGTTTAGACTGCTGGCTTAATTGAAACCACAGCACTCAGAAAAGGAAAATTACATTTTTAGATCTATATTGTAGCAATGGCAAAAGAAGAGCTCATCAATTTCGTTAAGGCGAATATTCCCAACATTAGCGTTACCCCGGCGGGGCTTGAAACCATTGCTGCACATTTCGAGGAAATCGAGTTTTCAAAAAATGAATTTCTTTTAAAACAGGGAAAGGTAAGTGACTATTATTATTTGGCATCAGGTTTTCTAAGGGCTTTTACTTTCGATGAGGTGTGTATTACTACCGAAAAATGTTCTCAACTCGTAGCGAGGGAAAAAATGGAATAAATTTATTTACTTTTTTTTTGATCGCTGCTAGGTTTGAATTGGATCTAAATATTGTTGAAGAAAAGGTGCCGTTTTGCTTTCCTTCACGCTGGTTAGGCCATTTGCTGGTCCGGAGAATAGGATCTTACCTCCCAGATCACCCGCGCCAGGACCGATATCAATGATCCAGTCGCTTTGGGCAATAACCTGCATATCGTGTTCAACAACAATGACTGTATTTCCCGCATCGACAAGATGGTTGAGCTGGATGAGCAACTTTTCAACATCGCCGGGGTGTAGGCCTGTGGTGGGTTCGTCTAAAATGTATAAGGCGGAACCACTCTGACTTTTTTGGAGTTCGGTGGCGAGTTTGACCCGTTGTGCCTCACCACCAGATAAAGCTGTCGCGGATTGCCCGAGCTTGAGATAACCTAAACCAACTTCCCGCAGTATCTCAAGCGAACGGTAAACAGCTGGATCCTGAGCAAAAAAAGTAAAGCCTTCATCGACTGTCATTTCCAATACCTGGGCAATATTTTTCTCTTTATAAATCACCTGTAGTGTATCGGGATTATATCTTGTGCCCCCACAGGTTGGGCATGGGGTGTAGACGCTCGGTAAAAAAAGGAGTTCGACCATGATGTAGCCTTCTCCCAGGCAGTGCGGACAACGGCCTTTGGCGACATTGAATGAAAACCTTCCGGCATCATACTTTCTCTTTTTTGCAAGAGGAGTACTGGCAAAACGTTTTCTGACCAAATCAAATAAACCGGTGTAGGTTGCCAGATTGGATCTTGGGGTTCTTCCAATTGGTTTCTGATCGACCACGATTAGTCTGGAAATCTTTTCCAGTCCCGAGGTAATTTTTCCCTGAACAGCAGGGGTTTTTTCGTTTGGTTGCAGGTCTTTTGCAGGCTCAGAATCCCCTTCAATTTGCTGACCCAGGCCATTGGCAACAAGCTCAACCAAAACCTGACTGACCAGGCTGCTCTTTCCCGATCCTGAAATGCCGGTGACGCAGGTCATTACCCCAAGGGGAAAGTCTATGTCAAGGTTTTTAATGTTATGGCGTGTTGCCCCATCAAGGCTAAGCATGGACAGGGGTTTGCGCGGGTCAGCTAAGGGGCGAGGTGCCCTATCAAAAAGAAAGTTGCCTGTCATGGACTTGCTGACTTTCTTAAGACCTTCAGGCGGACCGCTGTAGATAATCTCTCCGCCCTGCGAACCCGCGCCCGGTCCAACATCAATGATCCAGTCTGCATTTCTGATCACTTCGATTTCATGCTCGACGACAAAAATACTGTTGCCTGCCTTTTTAAGTTTGTAGAGTATGTTTAGCAATGCCTGGGTATCGGCTGGATGTAACCCCGCCGAAGGCTCATCGAGTACATATACAACTCCGAAGAGGTTGGAATGCACCTGGGTTGCGAGCCGAAGTCGCTGTAGTTCCCCCGGGGATAGCGTTGGAGTACTGCGCTCAAGGGTAAGATAGCCTAAGCCAAGTTCAAGCATAACAGAAAGGCGTGAACTGATGTCTGCGGAAATACGTTGGGTGACAATTTGCTTTTCGTTCTTTGCCTCTTGGCTGGCATAATGATTAAAGATTTGTGAAAGAACCGAAAGCGGCAAACGGGAAAGTTCAGCGATATCTTTACCTTCGAAGCTAACCGAAAGGGATTCTTTGTTTAGACGCTTACCCTTACAAATCGGACAGGTGGCACTGATCATATACTGCCTGACCCTGTTTCTCATCAGCTCGGACTGGCTGGAAGAAAACGTTTTAAGGATGTAGGGTTTTGCGCCGATAAAGGTGCCCATATAATCCGGCGTTCTTTTATCGCGGATTGCTTTGGCGGTTTCTTTTGGCGTGAAGCCGGGATATACCGGGGCTGTGGGCGTTTCCTGGGTAAAGAGTATCCAGTCACGATCTTTTTTAGCCAGCTCTTTCCATGGCACATCCACATTGTAACCCATTGATACCAGGATATCCCTTTGATTTTGGCCCTGCCATGCTTTAGGCCAGGAAGCAATTGCACCTTCACGAATGCTAATATTGTCATCAGGAACCATAGTTTGCTCGTTTATCTCAAAGACACTTCCAAGTCCGTGACACTCCGGGCATGCACCTTGCGGCGTGTTGGGTGAGAACCCTTCCGCATATATAATGGATTGACCTTCTGGATAATCTCCTGCCCGGGAATAAAGCATGCGCAAAAGATTGGATAGGGTAGTGACGCTTCCTACAGAGGAGCGCGTACTGGATCCGCCCCGCTGTTGTTGAAGCGCTACCGCAGGTGGCAGACCTTCAATAGAATCTACCTCAGGTACACTCATCTGGTTAAAAAGCCGGCGGGCATAAGGGGAAACCGATTCGAGGTAACGTCTTTGGGCTTCAGCGTATAGCGTTCCAAAAGCCAGTGAGGATTTTCCTGATCCGGATACGCCGGTAAAAACCACCAGTTTATCCCGGGGGATTTCCAGACTGACATTTTTTAGGTTGTGCTCCCTTGCTCCGCGGACTAGGATCATCTCTTTACTGCTTTTTTCTCTCATGGAGGTTTCGCTTTGAAGTAACTAAGGTAATTTAGTTCTTTATGGTAATGTCTTTGCACAACGCCCGCAGCTTCCCAGCATCAAGGTTAGGTAAGCGAAAGCGTTAGCGTTTTAAAGCGCATACGCACGATGAATTAAACTACGGCAAAGCTGAAAAGTTTGGTTTGGGAATAAAAAATCAATTCGCAGTGTTAACCAGATGGCCTCAAAGCCCGCCGTCCAACTATAGTCAAATTTTCTACAACCAAAAATCTAAGCGCTATTTCAATTGAATCTGTTCTGGGCAGAAGTTGTGATAAGTATGAATAAAACAGGTGCAAATCCAACAAGCTTTTTTTATCGTGCTACTAAAATATTCAAGGTTTTCTCTTTCCATCTCAGTCCATTAGGGCATAGGTTTGGCTAAAATCTGTTGTAGCTTTTCCTACTTATCGTTTACAGCAAGCTGCTTGGAGATTGTTAATGGAAAGAGCGATGTTAGTGAACTAAACAAACATCAATGAATATTTATTAAAAATTGTTCTTTCAGCTGATTATAAATGTTAGCTATTCACCCCCGCTGGCTTTGTTTGATATTTATTTAGCAACGCCCAAGTGAGCCGCACAAGCAAATTAATTGAGCTATCCAGACAATTTTATTTTCCTTGTAGACTGGATATTTGTGTTATGAGAAACATCAATCAAATTCAGTTAGGCCTAAATGGTCCTTTTGTATCCAGTCTTGGGCTGGGTTGCATGCGAATGTCCTCCATCTGGGGAGGAGTCACTCCAGATGAATCAGAGAGTATCGCTACGATTAACGAAGCTTTGGATCTTGGCATCAACTTTTTAAATACCGGTGATTTTTATGGTGCCGGCCACAACGAAATGCTTATCGGAAAAGCGATAAAAGGGAGACGGGATGATGCTTTTATTAGCGTCAAGTTTGGAGCGATTTTCCATAACGGTCAATGGTTGGGCCTTGATCTTAAGCCAAATTCAATCAAAAACTTTGTAAATTACTCACTTACCCGCCTTGGTATCGATACCATTGATCTCTATCAGCCTAGCCGGATGGATGGTAGCGTACCCCTGGAAGATATTATCGGAACCGTGGCTGAGCTGGTTAGCGAGGGTAAGGTCCGATACATCGGCGTATCAGAAATTACCGCTGAGCAGCTACGCATGGCCAACGATATTCATCCGATTAGTGCCCTTGAAATCGGGTATTCTCTAGCGGATAGGCAAATAGAAAATGAATTACTGCCAGCAGCCAGAGATTTGGGGATTGCCGTAGTCGCTTTTGCAAATACAGCGGAAGGTTTACTCAGCGGAGAACTAAGGGCACCTCTTAGCGATCAGGATTACCGTCAGCATTTCTCCAGATTTCAAGAAGCGAACCTGGTACATAATCTCCAAAAAGTTGAAATATTGAAAGATTTGGCATTCGCAAAAGGATTTACGCCTACACAGCTTGCGATCGCTTGGGTAAAACAGCAGGGCAAACAGATCATGCCTTTGGTAAGCATGAGTAAAAGATCGCGCCTGACTGAAAATATCGCAGCAATGGAAATTGAATTTAGCGAGGAAGAAATGAATACATTAAATACTACTTTTGCAATAGGGGCCATTAAAGGAGGTACCTATTTAGCGCGATAAATGGAAAGTCCAGCAGAAATTCTTCCCGGTGTAATCTTTTACTCTTATCTCTCTAGGCAACGGAGACAGAAAGCATGTTTTTGGAATCACCATACCCTAGTACTGCAGGTTTCCGGTGAATTCACACTGGAAACCTCTGAACAAAGCATTTCGATGGGAGCGGGAGAAATGCTACTAATTGGCAAAAACCAATTGGGTACCCTCACCAAGACGCCCGGCGAGAACGGGAGCTATGAGACCATTGTAATCTCACTTCAGGAAGACTTAATGCGTAAAATCGCCTTGGAAGAAAAAATTACCTCTGTTGGCAAATATATCGGAAGGCCAAACTTACTGATTCCCTCTAATGAATTTTTGCAGGGCTATTTTCAATCCATCGTTCCCTATGCAAGAAGTTCAGGAGCCAGCATGACTGATGAGATGGGTATACTGAAAGTAAAAGAAGGCATTAAACTATTACTCCTGGCGCTTCCCTCATTACGAAATTTCCTATTTGATTACGCAGAACCTTATAAAATTGATCTGGAAAAGTTCATGCTTAATAACTTTCAGTTTAATGTGCCTATAGAGAAATTCGCTCAGCTAACTGGCCGGAGCCTGGCGGGATTTAAGCGGGATTTTCAAAAAGCTTTTGATCTTCCACCTCGCCAATGGCTGCTATCCAAACGCTTAGATGCAGCAAAATTTTTGATTGAAAACAAGCATCAAAGACCTTCAGCTATCTATTTGGAGTTGGGCTTTGAAAGCCTTTCGCATTTTTCTCATTCCTTTAAAAAGAAGTACGGGTTAATTCCAAGTCATCTGACTAAGCGTATCGTCCGCCCAGAGTAAGATTATCAGGTCAGTAAAAGGAGAATTATTGCCATAATAGCATTTGATTTTTTATAGAGATTAATATTTTCTGGTGGCATCGCAAATCGCTGCAAAACTGTTGAGGTCAGACAAAGAGATTTTCGAAAAATACCTCGTCTGGAGATCAAAGATTTTCAAACTTGATAAATAACATAAATGGTGCCTTTAACATTGGTCACTATCAATGGCGTTAAAAATGCAGAAAGCCACCTAAGGGCTGGTCCATTCTGAAGTGGTAATGGATGCACTTTTCGATATATAAACAGGAATGAATTAAAAAGTGCTTACTATTTGGTATACGGTTTGTTATTATTCTCCAATCACTGGGGACCAATCTATAGAAAATAAATAATGAAAGCAGTTCAAATCACTGGCCAGCAAAGTCAACAGGAATTACAGTTGATGGATTATCCTGACCCATCTCCATCTGATCAGCAGGTCAAGATAGACGTTAAAGCCTCCGGGGTGAATAGAGCCGACCTAGCGCAGCGGAAAGGGAAATATCCGCCTCCTCCGGGCGTGCCGGAAGATATTCCCGGACTTGAGGTGGCAGGCATCGTGATGGAATGCGGAAAGCAGGTCGCCAGGTGGAAGAAAGGAGATCAGGTATGTGCACTGCTCGCTGGCGGGGGATACGCAGAGCAGGTGGTGGTAGAGGAAGGGCAATGTCTTCCAATCCCTAAGCGGCTATCCTTCGCCCAGGCGGCTAGCCTGCCTGAGGCTATATTTACCGTATGGTCAAATGTTTTTCAAAGAGGAGCATTAAAAAAGGGCGAACACATTTTAATCCATGGCGGTAGTAGTGGTATTGGCATTACCGCTATTCAACTGGCAAAAGCATTTGGCGCAAAGGTTTTCGTAACGGTTGGCTCTATGGAAAAAGCCAAAGCATGTATCTCGCTGGGCGCGGATGTTGCGGTCAACTACAAAACCGAAAATTTTGAAGACTTGCTTATCCATCAAGGTGTAGATGTGGTGCTGGATATGATTGGCGGGAGTTATTTACAACGCAATATCTCCATCATGCGTCCCGAGGGCCGAATTGTTTATATTAATGCGATGGAGGGAAATACTGCTGAAATAAACATTGCCCAGGTGATGCAAAAGCGGTTAACCATAACAGGTAGTACGCTCAGGGCAAGAGAATATGCTTTCAAAAAACAGCTTGCAGCAGAAATTCAGGATCAGGTGTGGCCATTGCTGGAAAGCGGTAGTTTTACACCCCAGGTTTATAAAACCTTCTCATTCGAGGAGGCTATGCTCGCGCATGAGCTGATGGAATCCAGTGAACATATCGGGAAAATTGTTTTGGTGCGTTAGTGGGACAGGATGCATTAAACGAATAATAGTAAAATTTTATCATTAGAAATCCAAAACAGCCTTATTGAGGAAAGCTGTTTTGGTTTACAAAGAGGCTTGAGATATGGGACTCATTTACAACATCAGCCTCACCTTGCTTTTGAATTAGTATTCAATTACGATTTTACCGATGGTTTTACCACTTTCCAATAATGCATGTGCCTGTTTTAGATTTTCGGTGCTAAAACCGGTGAGGTGCTCTTTGATTGTGGAAGTGATTGTTCCATTTTCGAATAACGTTGCAGCCTCACTTAAGATGTGGTGCTGACGAATCATATCTTCTGTTTGAAACATGGACCTTGTAAACATCAGCTCCCAGTGAAAACTTACGCTTTTCCCTTTCAATTGCCTCAAGTTCACGTTTTCTACTGGATCACTAATTGAGCCGATATGACCTTGCGGTTTGATTAGTGCAACCATGGCATCCCAGTACTGGTTGACATCCACAAAATCAACAATGAAGTCTACCTGATTGAATCCCGCCTGTTGTACCTCCTGCACAAGATTTTGATGGTCTACTACAAAATCTGCGCCTTGCCTTTTGCACCATTCTACGCTTTCCGGCCGGGATGCGGTAGCGATGACCTTTAATCCGGCAACCTTCTTTGCAATTTGAATCGCGATCGATCCCACCCCACCTGCGCCGCCGATAATGAGCAATGATTTTTCTTTGTCGCTTTCATTAATCCGGATGCGGTCAAACAAAATCTCCCAGGCGGTGAGTAGGGTCAAAGGCATGGCAGCAGCTTGTGCAGGAGTAAGGTTCTCAGGTTTCCTTCCCACGATGCGCTCATCTACCAATTGGTATTCAGAATTACTGCCGCTTTTATTGATGTCCCCCGCATAATAAACCATATCCCCTTTTTGAAATAAGCTTACCTCAGGGCCTGTCTCTTCAACCTCACCCACAGCATCCCAGCCAATTACTTTTGGCTGCTACAGCACCTTTTCTTTTGCGCTATTTTGACGAACCTTATAATCCACCGGATTGACGCTGATTGCGATAATTCTTACCAAAAGATCTCTGCCCTTTGCCTTTGGCTTCTCTGCCTGGAAAGTGATAAAGCTTTCTTCTTCGATAATTGGTAACGATTTTTTAAATCCTATTGCTTTCATTCAATATATCTTTGATTTTGTATTAATGAGGCTTGTAAAGTAGCCCTTCCCTTAAATATTTAAGTTCAGAAATATCTTACTAATTTAAAGCTCTTAAGGAAGAATTTTCATAACGGGGCTGTCATTTTAAAACTAGGGTAAGCTATGTGTTTGGATTTTGGACTTGTAGATTTCTTATATTTAGGCCTTTTCAAAACTAGGGTTTAAACTTCTGGGCTCAATATCGCTGTTATAATTAACGATAAAACAGTTGATAATCAGGAAATGGTTAAGCTGGGCATGGCCTGGCATTTTAAAAGGTACTCTAGCGATTCACTGTATGCAAAATTGGAAAATATCGCGAGGAAAAAGAAGGTGGGTTTATGGCAAGATAGCACTGCAATAGCACGATGGGATTGGCGGGGAACGAAACGTGCTTTGGTGAAGTAGGTATATTAAATCAACCATCAATCTGTTCCGGCGAATCCAGAATAAGCCTTATTTAAACAACTTTCTGATTAACAATTGCTTGCAAACAAAATTACGGCTAAGTAACTATCCAAAATGACTATTATTGGGCTCAAATGTTATCACTGAAATTTACGAAATGAATTTGCTTGACACAAGAAAAATCATTAAGCTATAATAAGCTATAGAGTATTAAGAAAGCCGAAAAAACTAATTTTTGTAAACCAGAGTTATTAAATCGCCATGAGTAACGAAGCTTTATTAAAACAAAAACTATCTATCAACAGCCAAAGTAACTCATTTTATATAAGTTTTGGCTGAAGATATTTTTTTATCCGCAGCCAAAACACTAAATTTTAACAATGTTTTGGCTGCAGATAAAATTGTTCTAATCTCTTGGAAGAAGAAATATGGAATTGCTCATCGGAAGAATAGCGGAAAAGAAAATATTGTCAGAGGCGCTTGCTTCGTCCTCATTAGAGCTCTTAGCAGTCTTTGGCAGGAGAAGAGTCGGAAAAACTTTCTTGATCCGATCGGTCTTCCGGAAACAGCTCATTTTTGAACTGTCGGGCGTTCACGATGCGAATGCTAGCGAGCAATTACTCAATTTCAGCAAGGCTATCGCAGATGCATTAGGCTCAGGATTAACTCCTGCAGCTCCTATACTTAAAAAAAGAAAAGCTGTAATTTTCCTTGACTAGTTCCCTTGGTTAAGCTCGCATAAATCAGGCTTTCTTTCTGCATTCGAATATTTCTGGAACCAATGGGCCTCACAGCAGCCGAACCTGATTGTTGCTATCTGTGGATCTGCGGCCACTTGGATGATCAAAAAAGTTGTCAACAGTAAAGGAGGCCTGCACAATCGTTTAACGCGTAAAATCCGTTTGTTACCTTTCACATTGCACGAGACAGAACAGTACCTAAAAAGCAATAATATCCATATGGACCGTTACCAGATGCTGAACATTTTTATGGCAATGGGCGGTGTGCCACATTATCTAAAAGAACTCAAAAAAGGGGAAAGTGCTAACCAGGCCATTGACAGGCTTTGCTTCACCAAGGATGGCCTTCTTTCAACAGAATTCGCAAACCTTTACCGCTCTCTGTTCGAAAACGCAGACAGGCACATTTCCGTAGTCAAAGCACTCGCGGTCATTAGGGCCTTTACACTAATTACAATCTTACTTATTTGATTTATGATGATATTGGTTCTTCAGATTTTATCGACGCACCTTTTCCTAGAGAATTATAAGGCAAAATCTCGCTGTTGAAATAATTTATTTTCTGTTCTGATTTTTTTTCTCCACCGTTTAAACTTAGAAGACTTAACTGGCTGATGACTTTTTACCCACATGTTGAACTAATAAATTGGCCCATTTCCCGTAAACCTTTTCTCTCTGTTTCACTATAAGCATAAGATTTTCCACACCATATTGCAAAACTACTATTTGATAGATCCGCTCTAATGTTTCTTCAAGCTTAGCAGGATGATCCATTTTCAGCCTCCTATCACGGTCACTATCGATTTTGGTAATAAGCCTTTTCATAAAGGCTTCCGCCGAATATTGGATTAACTGCTTTGTGTACAAAGCGATACTATCATAATCCGCATGTTCATCCAAATATGCTAATAGTCCTTTAAAATCCCCTTCCAAATTTCGCAGCGCGAGCGAAAAATCTGCAGCATCTTTATAAAACCCTGCAAGCTGTCTTGCATTTGCCAAAACTTGATTTCTCCATTTTTTAAATTGGGCATCAAGGTCAATACGGGAAAGAACAAAGGTATAATTGTCAAAATTAGGCTTGTATAGCAGCTCCCTTGAAAGAACTCCAACAAGCTTCTTGTCATCTTTGGTTTGGGTATAAATCTGTTTCAATCTTACCACATAATCCCTATCGTAAATAGAATCGGTGTTTTGATTAATTTGCTCAATACAGTAAGTTTCAGCAGTACTCAAATCTCCAAGCTCGATTAGAGAATCTATTAATTTAATGTTATACGCAATAGCATGCCTGATCGGCTGGAATATATCCTTGTATTCAGTAAAGTTTTTATTGATTACTACCATGTGCAGCAGCAACTGCAATAATTCTTTCGAGTCCTCGACTCTTTCATCTTTTCTAGCCTGATAAATTTCTGCTATAATCCCTGTTATCTTAGAGCGCATCTGGTCTGAGCTGGAATTAAATATATGCACGAATATATTCGTGTATTCCCGTCGAATCCCGGCATAACCATCAAGAAAAAATTCTTTCGAAAAATAGGATAGGCATTTAGTGGAAGTCTCATCATCGCGAATATTTAATAAAACCTCTTCTATCTGAGTTAAGATTTGCTTGAAATAAGTCTCAAACCTTTTACTGCTTGTGAGTATTCTATATTTGTATTCAATCACAGTAGCAATTAGGGCATGAACCTGCTTAAAATAATCTTCATTAGCTGGCTCAGCAAAATAGTGATCCAAAATCGGCTTATGAAGTTCCATCCACAGATCGACGATCTTTTTCACCTCAAAAACTTCGGCTTTTCGTCTTTTACTAATCACTGCCCTTACCGCATCATGGGTTAGCGCAATAATCTCCTCTGGTGTATAATTCTTGGATTTATCAGAGAATTCATTCATGAAAGCAATACTCAGATCCTTGTTTTTTTTCAACGTCTTTAGAACCCATTCTTTGATTTTTTCGGGATCAGCTTGCTCTATGGCGTGGTTTACAGGGTCAATCTTTTTGCTGACCGTGACCTTAGCGGCTGGCTTCATCCCTTTGGCAATAAAAGCCAAGAGTGCAATCTTATGATGGCAAAATGAGAGATTACTTTTGCATTCACAATTAGCGATGATCACGGCGCCTTTTTCTAACTGTAAGCTCACGTCATAACTTTTATCAAGTTCATCAACGTACGCCTCGAAATCTCCAGCCTTAACCTCATCACACTCTCTGACTGTGCAGCGCTGTGATTTTTTGATCAGCTCACTATCTAGTTTAGTCTTAAAATTCTTGCTGGTAATTTCGTCTTTCATTGTTCAAATTAGAATACTCAAAAATAGGTTTTTCACCCGATTATCTTAAGTATTATAGTTTATACACAAAGCAAAACGACTTCCTTAGCTTAAACTTAAGTAGATCTTCAAAGTTTAGTTTAGAATCTTAAGGAAGTTTAGCTTAACCAAAATTATTATGTTTCCCTGATTTAAGATAACCAAGTTGACGGTTTGGTATTATTGTTTCGGCGATTTTGAACAGCGAGATGTTTTGGTGAGGTTGACCATATATCCAATAAAGAGGATCATATTTTTCCTAGCCTTGCTTACCAAGGGCAGCATAGGGTTATTTGTAAACAAGGGATCACCTGGTCTAAAGTTTAATGGATTATAAAAAAAACATGTGACATCATTTTCCCGCTCAAGAACGTGATTCTTATAATACGAGACAAGTAAAGCTTGTGAAAGAAATTTAATCTTCCGTTATTCTCTAATAAAATTAGAAGAATAAAAGCTTGAATCAGAAAACGACCATTTATCTATAAATCAAAAAAAACTGGTAAGTTCGGAATCTGCCCACAATTATATTATCTATCGTTAAAATGTGAATTTTTGATAGGTCCTAAGATTCGCTTTTTTTTTTGTCTAAAAAAACGAAGATGTTTAGGTTTTAACAAATGCCGTATTAATGCCAATACAACAACTGGTCACTTTACTTTCAACATTTTCGCTCCATAGACTGAGTTTGAAATAAAAATTAGTTCGTAAAAAACTAAGGCAGGATTGAGATCAGCCAGGGCAAGAATAAGAAAAGGAGGCAAGCCTGCTGGATATATCCAAAACACGGTTGCAAAAATTAAAGTGGTTAAAATTCTTTATGACATTGCTGATCACCAGTCTGAGCAAAAGATTGCATAGAGTCTTTATGTAAGTTGCGCAACTGGCTAAAGGTATCTAAAAGTTTCTGATAAAATAACTTATGCTACAGGCAAATAGACTATAAAATAATATAGGTCAACGAGCTGTTGACTGATTGCCAACAAAATTCAAGGACATTTAGAGGTCTTATGTTTAGTTCCCCATTTTCTCTAAATTTGCAACCCAATATTGCAGAATTTAAAATAATCATACAGTAATAGAAGATTTCATATCGGATATATCCATCTTTAAGTATCAAATTATTAACTAATGTCGTTATTTTTCAACTTAAATAGTACTATTACTTTTGGATCCTCTATTTCCCGGATATCATGATCTTGTTAAAATAATTGATGTAATTAAAATACCTGTTGACCGACGCGTCTAATCTAAAATCTATTTTATCACAGTGTATTTTTTACGCTAAATAAAAAAAATATTTCCCCTTGAACTTGAACTTAATGGTGAAAATCACTGGGTTCTTTTAGTAAACATTAACCCAAGGTTCGCCAGGTTCAACCACACCATATTTTACAGGCGATTTTAATGAAAATACATTTAAGCCAGGTTTTGAAAAGCAGCAATGGATAATTTACATAGATATGCTAGAAAACATCTCTCATCTTATTTGCAGTAGTAAGCTTCGAAGTGCCCTTTAAAATCAATATTCTGTTCCGGCCATTTCACATTAACTTGACCGCTCACCCTATCCCCTGTGATGGAACTGATGGTGATAATGGTTTGTTCTGAAGAGAATAATGAACCATTCTGACCGCTTGGATCGCCCGGATCATTAACTAAGATATATGTATCATTGCCCGAAAAAGTGCCTGTCTTTCTGGGCACCGTCAGGCGTATCGAAAAATCACTCAATGGTGAACTACAGGTTTTGGATCCATCTCCTGTCATGTATATACTGAACAAGTCTTCGGGGCGGTAGTTGTTCATGCCAAATTTTGTGTAGCGCTCCAGTATGACTTTTGCCGTAAAAGGCGATCCGTATAACTTACCTGTAACAACCGGCGGTAGATCTATGTCAGGTTGGGGTTGATCTTCCTTTTTCTTACAGCAAGTGAATATGATGATCAGTAAGATTAAACTAAAGAATCGTTTTAGGAGCTGATAAAAAGTCATTGTTAGTGGGTTGGGTAAAAGTATATTGAATTGGTAGGATTAATAAATGCATCATTGAAATACCAGAATGTACTATGATTTCATCCTGACCGAGCCCAGACAAACTTCACCTTCTTGGATTCCGATAATCCATATATTTAAAAATTTAATCCGGTCTTTAGTCAGCGTTTCTAGGTATATCGATTCGCACATGGGTGCCACCGAAGCATAGGTTCCACGGTTAGGGTATTTTGCGGCCAGTTCTGAATCACGAAGTTGGATCCAAAGCCGCTGAGCATTCCTGAATTTTTACTGAAAATTGTTTCCCTGGAATAGCTTTTAAGGATCTTTTGGTATACGACATTTAGTTCCGCATCTGCCCTTTTAAAGTCTGAATAGGCCTTATTCATGGCGGTTTGAGACTGTGCAAAATTCGGAGCGATAAAGAGCATAATCATGACGAGAAAAGCCAATAGGAAAATCTGGGATTGGTACAGCTTTTTCATGGGTTTGATTATGGGTATTTGCAATCTAAACCATTGAAAGATTCTTTTGTTTTAGCAACTTGTTCACCATGCCCCGACACATCAAACATTCGGCCCGTTCTCGCCAATTTACAAATATAAAGCCGATCAAAAACTTACAGCAAATCTATTGCTGGTGGAGTCGGGGGCATTTATCCAGGTTTATCCATCACCTCCGATATTTTAAATTAAGGAAGTCATCCATTTTCAATGATACATCCGATTGTAAGCAAAAATAATCCTGGCAGTTGTGAGTTTCCCAATCTTCTGAACGAGGTTTATACTCAACTCTAGAAGCAGCCGAGTTGAACAACGGATTTCTGCCTGTGAACTCTGGAAATTTGAATGCAAGGCGAATAGAAATCCGCGGTCATTAAAATATGGTAAAATAAAATTGTACACTTCTCAAACGTTCATCTGCAAAACCACCAAGTCGCCTTTCCGGCTCTGTGTTGAGAAAAGGCGATTCAATGAAAAGGATGATAACAGGTAATAACAAAATCTCTCAGGCATACTCCAGCCAATAGATAATTTTGGTAAAATACTATCGACGATATTCACATTCCCCACCAACATTTTATTTACTTTATCAAAATCCTATCAGCCAATTATATCTCGAGAATAGGAGTTTATGCATGATATACATGTTTATTTCTTTACCGTAAAGCTAGCGTATGCTTTTAAAATACAAACATTGGATAAAATAGTATTAACATTTCATTCTTTTCAGGGCTACTTTTGATACATAAAAAAGCTGCGAATCTTATATTCGTTATACACTAACCAAACATCATATGAGCCATACTCCCATTTTAATTGAGGACGTTTACCACCTCGAATTTTCAGTATCAAACCCTTATTCATTAAGCAAACAAGCGATAAACGATTAAGATGAAGCTACACCTACTCGATATTTTAATCTTGGTCTTTTATTTAATTATGATGGTCTTTATTGGCTGGTATTACCGCAATAAAGCCCGTTTAAATAAAGAAAGCTACCTGATGGGCGGCAAAAAATTGCCTTGGTATATGCTCGGCTTAAGTGATGCTTCAGACATGTTCGATATCAGCGGAACAATGTGGATGGTGTCGCTTTGCTTTGTTTATGGACTCAAGAGCATCTGGATTCCGTGGCTATGGCCTGTTTTCAATCAGGTTTTCAACATGATGTTTCTTGCCAAATGGCTAAGACGATCAAATGCTGATACTGGTGCGGAATGGTTAGCCACACGTTTTGGCCTAAAGGGCCGGGGTGTAAAGGCGTCCCATAACGTGACCGTCGTTTTCGCCCTAATCGGTTGCCTGGGATTTTTAGCATACGGTTTCATTGGTCTTGGCAAATTCGTCGAAATTTTCATACCCTGGAACATCGTGGAGCCATACGTACCTTTTAGCGTCAGCGCACAATATGTTCCCCATTTTTATGGTATCCTGTTCACCTTATTTGCAACCTTTTATTCCATACTCGGGGGAATGCATAGTATTGTATTGGGAGATGTTATCAAATACATCATCATGACCATAGGCTGTATTGCCATTGGTTATATAGCCTTTACTCACCTGCAGAGCCAGTCCATCCAGACCCCAAAAGGTTGGGCCAACCCATTTTTTGGATGGAAACTCGAGCTGGACTGGTCGAATATAGTCTCTGATGCCAATAAAAAGATTGCCGATGATGGTTACGGTTTATTTGGCTTATTTTTTATGATGATGCTATTTAAAGGCGTCTTTGCAAGTCTGGCAGGCCCCGCACCAAATTACGACATGCAAAAAGTACTCTCGACCAGCTCCCCGAAAGATGCCTCGAAAATGACAGGTTTTGTTTCTATAATACTTTTACCCGTCCGATATACTATGGTCATCGGGCTTACGGTTCTAGCACTTTTATATTATAAACAACTCGATTTAAGTTCTCCAACAGGAACTGATTTTGAGCGCATACTACCAGCAGCCATCAATTCATTTTTGCCGGTAGGGGTATTGGGTATCGTACTTACAGGTCTTATGGGTGCATTTATGGGCACTTTTTCAGGAACTTTAAATGCCGCTCAAGCTTACATCGTAAACGACATTTATCTTAAATACGTAAAGCCTGAAGCTTCTACTAAGCAAATCATGACCATGAATTATTTAACCGGGCTAGTGGTGGTTGTGGTGGGAGTCTTTCTGGGTTTTTTTGCCAGAGATGTCAACAGCATTTTACAATGGATAGTTTCAGGTCTATATGGGGGCTATATTGCCGCGAATATGCTAAAATGGTATTGGTGGAGATTCAACGCGAACGGCTTTTTCTGGGGCATGCTTGCAGGGATCGCTGGAGCTTTGGTCTTCTCTCACTTCTTTAGTGGTATTGAATTCCTTTATTATTTCCCGGTACTGTTCGTCATTTCCATCATCGGCGCTCTGGTGGGAACCTATAGCGCTCCTCCAACAGATGAGCAGGTTCTAAAAAGCTTTTATCGGACCGTTAGGCCTTGGGGGTTCTGGAAGCCTGTTCATGAACTGGTGGTAGCAGAAAGCCCTGAGTTTAAAGCAAACAAGCGCTTCAAACTTGACATGTTCAACGTAGCGCTGGGGATTCTAGCCCAACTTTGCCTGACGGTGCTACCGATGTATTTTATCCTTTGGATGAAAACGCCATTAATCATCACCATTGTACTTATTGCCATAATTGGGCTGATATTAAAACGCACCTGGTGGAATAAATTAGAAAATTAGATTTTTAGACTTTAACATAAAATGAATTTTAACAGCAGACTGGAAAAAATAATAGCGCAATATGAATCGCTCATCGGTCAAAAAAACGAAGCAATAGATTATACTAATGGGATTTTTCAGCGTTACGTAAATCCCGTGCTTACCGCCGGCCACGCGCCTTATAAATGGAAGTATGATTTGGATGAGAATAGTAACCCTTGTTTAATGGAACGAATCGGCATCAACGCAGTTTTCAACTCCGCGGCGATCAAATTTGGAGGTAAATACGTGCTGATGGCAAGAGTGGAAGGGAGTGATCGGAAATCTTTTTTTGCTATTGCCCAAAGTGATAACGGCATCGATAACTTCAGGTTTTGGGATAAGCCAGCCATCATACCACACCTTGAAGGCGAAACGAATCTCTATGACATGCGCCTTGTTCAGCACGAAGATGGTTGGATTTATGGTGTGTTTTGTACCGAAAGCCGTGATGCTTCGGCTCCTGATGCAGATCAATCTTCTGCAATTGCGCAATGCGGCATCGTTCGCACCAAGGACCTTATTCATTGGGATAGATTAGCGGATTTCAAAACCCATTCCGCCCAGCAGCGAAATGTCGTTTTGCATCCAGAATTTGTGGATGGTAAATATGCATTCTACACCCGCCCCCAGGATAGCTTCATTGAGGCAGGCAAAGGTGGAGGCATTGCATTTGGACTTGCTGATGATATAGAGCATGCCAGCGTAGATGTGGAAACTGTCATCGATAAACGAATATACCATACAATTTACGAGGCGAAAAATGGCCTGGGTCCCGCTCCGATAAAAACCGAAAAAGGGTGGTTGCAGATGGCGCATGGCGTACGAAATACTGCCGCCGGTCTTCGTTATGTTTTGTATTTATTTTTGAGTGATGCAAATGATCTCACAAAAGTCACTCACAAACCTGCAGGTTATTTTCTCTCCCCAGAGGGCGAGGAGCGGGTGGGCGACGTATCAAACGTTGTCTTTTGCAACGGCTGGATAGCAGACGGGGACGGACAGGTGTTTATTTACTATGCTTCCTCTGATACCAGAATGCATGTGGCTACATCAAGTATAGATAGGTTGTTGGATTACACTATGAATAGCCCACAGGATGGATTCACCAGCGCTGCTTCAGTACAGGAAATATGTAAGCTGGTTGAAAAAAATCAACAATTGGAACTCATAGAAAAGCGCTAAGAGATTCTGTTAACATACAAATTCGCAATTAATGCATTAGGATAGGTTAAAATACTATCAGTTTTGGGTTAAATGAAAGAATTTTTTTGAAGGTAGTAGGTTGAAGTGAATTTTTAATTGGTTTAGCCCTTGGAGGGCCCGTAGTAATATGGGTCCTTTTTTTGCCTTTTTAGCAGCCTGCAACTTTAGACAACAGGCAATAAAAGCCATATCTAAATAAATGAAAGATAATCATCGACTTTAGGCACATCGGCAGCTAACAGAAGATTCAATTTACCATAATCATTCAATAAACTATCGCGCTACAAATTCTCCTTAAAAAAATTTTGAACAAGCAGAACAATAACGTACAAATTCATTTGGTTTTAAAGATTATCTATACGAATTATACCACATTTTGTTAAAATACCATTAATTAACGGGCAATTTCTTAACTAATATTGCCTATACAATTTGCACCCTGCAAATCAACTAACCAAAATAATCTTTATGAAAAGTTTTTTACACACAACAGCGGTGTGCCTAACCTTTTTACTGGCCTTCACTTATCAGCTCTTTGCCCAGCAAAGAAATGTGACAGGCGTAGTCAGCGACGATAGCGGCCAACCCTTGCCTGGTGTTTCGGTGATGATAAAAGGTACCCAGCAAGGCACCTCCACTAATGGCGAAGGGCAATATTCCTTAAATGTATCTTCATCTTCTGCAATCCTGATTTTTAGGGCAGTTGGTTACGCAACCCGTGAGCTCGAAGCGAGAAGTTCAACAATCAACCTTTCATTAAAATCGACTACCGGCGATTTAGATGAAGTTGTAGTAAAAGGATTTGGAACCCAACAGAAAAAAATTACAGTAACGGGTTCGGTCTCTACCATTGGTGGCAAAGAACTCATATCTACCTCGGTATCCAATATATCCAATATGCTTGTCGGTAATGCTCCGGGTGTGTCAGGGTTACAGCAAAGTGGAGAGCCTGGTCGCAATAATGCAGCCATTACCATCCGAGGGGTATCCACCTATGCCGGGTCAACTGATCCACTTATCGTTATCGACGGGGTGCCAGAGCCGCCTGAGCAAACCTACTCGAGGTTGAACTCTATGGATGCCAATGAAATTGAAAGTATCAATATTCTCAAAGATGCATCTTCCACTGCAGTTTATGGCGTGAGGGGTGCGAACGGTGTTATTATCGTGACCACAAAAAGAGGTAAACTTGGCAAGCCTGTTTTAAGCGCATCAACGAATTTCGGTTTCACAACAGCAGCCAATTTGCCAAAGAACGTAAGCTCTTATGACTTTGCTCTAATGCGTAATGAGGCCATTCGTACCGAGCAGAGCACCTATGGCGTATCTGCTTTTAATGATTACCTTTTCGATAGCAGCGATCTGTGGAAATTCGCGAACAACCGGGATTATACCCCGGCTGAAGTAGCTAATTATCCAGGCCTCACCAGCACTCAAAGGGATGCATTGAATGCCAGTCCTGCACTATATTATTCAAGCCGCGATCTCTTTAAAGACCAGTTTGGTGGCAAAGGCCCACAGCAACAATTTAACTTAAACATCGCTGGTGGTACTGAAAAAGTAAAATATTATACCTCACTAGGTTATTTTTCCCAAGGCTCCATACTTCAGAATACAGATTATTATGGCGCCAATACCAAATCAACCTATGACCGCTATAACTTCCTGTCCAACTTTGATATAAACGCGGTGAAAAACCTGGCCATCTCGGTTAATCTATCCGGGCAGTTCGGCACCATCGTTGGACCTGGCATCGACGGGGGCACTTCGCTCAATGACCGCTACAAGATCATTATGCAATACCTTTATGACACCAACGCAATGATGGCGCCAGGTATTATAGATAATAAACTCATCAACAGTATTGCCGGTAATCCAGGTACGGCATCCAACCCACTGGGTCGTAAAATCGGAAGTTTACTGGGTAACCAGAACTCTATCAGGAACTTACTTGCCAGCGGAACAGAAACAACATATGATTCGAGATTAACCGGACGTATCGGGGCTAAATACACCATGGACTATTTAACTAAAGGTCTATCCCTTCGGGCTAATGTGAATTATGAAAATAATTACTCAAAAGCAACAACTTACCGCGTAACTCTTCCAGAGTTTTCTGTCCGCCGAAATCCCATTGATCCAAATATCCTGGATTTTTTTGGTGGGGAGCGTACCTCCTCAGGTACGTTTAATCCTAACCCCAATCATAATAGTGTGAACCGTACTTTTTACGTGGATGCAGGAATTGACTATGCACGTACTTTTGGTAATCATAGCGTTACGGCCCTTGTTCTTGCGAATGCACAAAAGTATTATCTGCCTATAGATAATTTTAATACCCCATCAGGAAATATGGGACTTGTGGGCAATGTCGCCTATAACTACAAAGAGCGTTATCTGGCTGAAATCAGCGTTGGATATAACGGCACCGAACAGTTCGCTGAAGATAAAAGGTTTGGCCTTTTTCCTGCATATTCACTGGGATGGGTCGCTTCAAACGAATCCTTTTTTCCTAAAAATGACTGGATAACTTTCTTGAAATTCCGGGGGTCATATGGACTGAGCGGGTATGATAAAATTGGTGGCGACCGCTATGTGTATCTTCCCAGTACTTTTGTGATTAATCAGCCAGGGTATTATTTTGGCAACGGTGACGGATCAACCCCAAATACGCTAACCACAGGAACAAATGAAAGTAAACTTGGTAATCCGTCGGTAACCTGGGAAGAAGAAACCAAAAGAAATTTAGGCCTGGAGGCGAAATTTTTCAAAAATAAACTGTCCTTAATCATTGAAGGCTTCAAAAATGACCGGACTAATATTTTCACCCAGCCTGGTACCATCCCGGCAAGTTATGGGGTGGCAGTAGCGAATGTGCCAAGAGCAAACTTGGGCATCATGAATAACAAAGGTTATGAGGTAAGCTTAGGCTGGTCAGAAACCAGGGGACAGGTTGGCTATAACATCAACGCTTACCTGAGTTATGCCAAAAATAAAATCGTTTACAATGCAGAGGCGCTCAACCCATACCCTTGGATGAATACCTCAGGTTATAGTTTTGGTCAGTACAAAGGCTTTGTATCTGATGGTTTTTACAATACCCCGGCAGAGCTTAACAACCGTCCTGTATTAACTTATAATGGTAACCAGGCTGCCCTTGGAGATATCCGCTATAAAGACATCAATGGTGATGGTCTAATAGATGCATCAGATCGGGTGCCAATAGGTTATACCAACCGGGCATTGTATGATTTTAGTTTAAAAAGGGCATCAATTATAAGGGCTTTGATTTAAACGTGCTTTTCATCGGCAAAAGCAAAGGTTCATTTAATATCAATAACGGAATGAATCATCCATTTGTGAAAAATGCAGGAAACGCATTCCAATGGCAGTTTGACGGTAGATGGACCCCTGAGAAGGTAGCCAATGGGGAGAAGATAACTTTTCCTAGAGCCACCATCGCCGGTTCAGCCAGTGAGGCAAACAATTACCAAAATTCTGATTTCTGGTTAGTTTCTACAGCTTTTAAGAAGTTAAAAAATATAGAACTCGGTTATACTTTCAATAATTACGGATTTATGAAAAAAGCCCGCATCAGTTCTCTTAGAATTTATGCAAATGGCAATAACCTTTTCACATGGGACAATGATTTTGATGAGATTGACCCTGAACAAACTGATAGCGGAACTTCTTACCTTTTTCCGCTAACCAGGGCTTTCGTTTTCGGCGCCAATATTCGTTTTTAAACCTGATTATCAAAAAATATGAAAAAGATAATTTACTTCATCTCCGCAATAATAGGCGCAACTGGCCTTTATTCTTGCCAGAAAGAATTTTTAGAAAAACCTGAAACTACAGGGAATACGACTATAGAGACGGTTTTTGCCTCCTCTGTTGAGGCGACCAAGGCGCTCGCCAATGCGTACAGGACTTCGCTTTGCCAAGGTCTTTTTGATAATGGCGGCACCAATATCGGAAACGGCACACTTTCCGGCATTTCTGGCGAGGCCATGCCTGGAGAAAGCTGGGCGGATATTTATGCTGCTTACAGTTTAGCAGGACTTACCTCAGAAAGGAGTACTGATAATTTTGCAAATAACTTTGTAGCCATCAGGCGTAACTACATCATCTCAGAAAACATTGATAAGGTCCCTGATATGGATGGGGCCACGAAAGGTTACGTAAAAGCTGAAATGGCTGGCTTAACCGCCTACCGTTATATGGGCATGTTCATCCGTTATGGCGGTGTGCCGATTGTGAATAAAACCTTTATTTCTTCAGATGATTTAGCTATTCCCCGGGCTACCCTGCAGGCAACACTCGATAACATTATCCAGTTAAGCGATGCTGCTTACGCCGGGCTTCCAGACAGCTGGCCGGATAAATCTGTAGGCAGGCTGACTAAAGGCGCTGCACTGGCGATAAAAGCCAGAGCATTGCAATATGCTGCAAGACCTTTATTTAATTCGGCAACACCGTATTTGAGTTTAGGGGCAAACAACAATATGATATGCTTTGGAAACGTAAGTCAGCAAAGATGGACTGATGCGGTTACCGCCAACGAAGCTGTCATTGCGTGGGGAAAAAGTCATGCTACCGACATCATCAATACCGGAGGTGGTGCAAATACCCCGAACCCCAATGCACTTGATGACTACGGAACTGCAACCTCAACACCAAATAATAAAGAAATATTACTGGCCTATAAATTGGATAATAATGCCAATAACATTAAAATGTTCAAGTTCTATATCCCTGTCCGAGGATCTTCAGGAAGAGGCGGTAATGACATTAATAACGAAAGATATCTAACGGATAATGCAGGGATGATCACCAATTTCCTTCGCATTTATTATAAAGCAGATGGTACTAACCAGGACTGGCCAAAGGTAGGAGATGCGGCAAGACCATACACCGACTACAATACGCGTATGCAGCAGATGGAGCCAAGATTTAAGGCAGATAATTATGCACATGGAATTGATGCCTGGAATAACCCGGGAAATTCAGTCTGGTCATATGATAACATCAATTCAGGGGTGAATATCTCAGGATCCGGAAAAGGCGACGCACAAAGCACCAAATTTTATTACAAAGCAGGTACTCGCTCGTGGTTTGAGTGGCCACTGTTCCGTATGTCTGAATTCTACCTGAATTTAGCTGAAGCATATAATGAACTGGGTAATACGGCCAAAGCGCTTCAGAACCTAAACATTGTACACAATAGAGCAGGTCTTCCAAGTATCACAGAAAGCGACCCTTCAGCGCTTCGCCTTTTAATACAACGGGAATGGAGCATAGAGTTTTATAAAGAAAACCGCAGGTATTTTGATGTTAAACATTGGAAGCGTTCTGATATTGCCAGTGGGGTGATTGGCGGGCAGTATGAAGAATTCAGGTTTACTTTTGCTCCTGGCAAAAGCAATCCAGCCATTACTGCAGATATATTATCCTACACCAATAACAATACTTTGAGCCCCTATTGGAACGCAAAGATGTATTTAGAACCCATTCCACTTTCGGAGATTAATAAACGCATACTGGTGCAAAACCCAGGTTATTAAACGCTGAAAACAAACTAACCATACAGGAAATATGACTAACCAATATATAAAAAGCACTGTTCTCTCCGCCTGCCTGCTCCTGGGCACAGCGATGAATATTGCCGCACAAAATAAAAGCCTAAGGGATAGCGCGGCCATGGATACCGCGCGCATAGAGCCGGGGAGGCTGCTTAATATCAAAAAAATTAACTCAACCGCTGCCGTCTCATCTGTGAGCGGTGAGGCTTTGTATCAAACCCCGACCATGAATTTAACCAATACACTGTACGGCAGGTTGAATGGCTTGAGTGTCAACCTTGGCTCAGGTGAGCCAGGTTATGATAATGCCGCGCTTGGAATCAGAGGCGTGGGATCGCTATCCTCGAGCTCTGCTGGTGGCTATAATACCTTTAAGGTATTTGTCGACGGCTTTGAAACCAATCTCAATTACCTAGCTTATCTCTCCGCTGCAGAAATTGAAAGCATCTCGATTTTAAAAGATGCAGCAGCACTTGCCACATTCGGGATGCGCGGGGCCAATGGGGTGATTTATGTCCTCACAAAAAGAGGAAAAGTCGGTAAGCCGACCATTTCTTTCCAGGCAAGGACCGGTATTCAGAAAGCGATCAACATCAATAAACCCCTTGATGCTTTCGGGTATGCTAGCCTGTATAACCAGGCCATTAGCAACGACAAAGGCAGGGTATGGTCGCCTCTTTATTCCCCTGCGCAGTTGCAAGGTTATAGAAACGGCACGGGAACCAATGTTGATTGGTTTGATCAGGTGTTAAAAAACCATGCGCCATATACTGACGGTGACCTGAGTTTTACCGGTGGGGATGATAATGCCAGGTACAACATCGTGATGGATTACGCCAACCAACAAGCCTTATATAATGTCAAGCAAACCGATGCCACTTCAAATTCGACAGTCAAACGTTATAATTTGAGATCAAACCTGGACTTTAAAATGTTTGACATATTTGAAGCTAAGGTAGATCTTGGCGCTAGAATTGAAGACCGCAAAGCGCCAAACTACAGCGGAGCCAACCTGTGGCAAAATCTCTCGCGTTATCCATCCAATATTTATCCGGTAAGGGATGGGGCTACCGGAAATTACTCTGGCACCTCGCTTTTTCCCGATAACCCCGTAGCATCTATCAATTCACTTGGCTGGTTTTCTTCTCACAGGCGCATCCTTCAGGGAAATTTCACACTGAAAGAGCGTTTGGATGAACTCACACCGGGCTTATATTTAAGTCAAGCCTATTCATTCAATAGCTATTCGCAGAGTAATTACTCTAAAACGGCAGATTATGCCCGGTTTTTTAATGGTCAGCCCGGTGGTCCAACAAACGTACTCACTCCGCTCAGAGCAACGGGCATGATTCCCGGTGGACAGGAAGACTGGAAACAGCTCATGGGTACAATCGGTTATGAGAGAAGTTTTGGAAAACACCAAATTTTATCTGCACTAAATTACCACCAGTCTGATTTTAAAAGCGATGGGGGCGCCGATGCTTATATCTATCGTTACCAAAATATCAGTGGACGGGCCAACTATAGCTATGATAACCGCTATGTTGCCGAACTTGGTTTTTCTTATTTCGGAGCAGATGGTTATGCGCCAGGCAACCGGTGGGGATTTTATCCCGCGATTTCTGCCAGCTGGATAGTTTCCAATGAGGAATTCTTAAAAGACAGCAAATCCATCAGTCTGTTGAAACTACGCGCATCTGCCGGAAAGACCGGAAGTATGGATTCAGAAACCCAGAATAGTGGACGCTTTCTCTATCAGCAGTATTACAATAACAGTGGCACTTTTTACACTGGAAACTCCAGCATCACGGGTAACTCGGGCCTAAATCAAAACATTTTAGCCAACCCCGATATCTTTGCCGAACAAAGCCTAAAATACAACTTTGGGGCAGAGGTGACTTTCTTTAAAAAACTCAGCCTGTCGGCAGATGTATTTTTAGATAAGCGTAGTGGTATCCTTACCCGCGACAATACCATTACCGGAATTTATGGCACAATAAATAGCTTTGCCAATCTTGGTAAAGTAACCAATAAAGGCTTTGAACTTTCTGCCAATTTCTCAGATAAAAAAGGAGATTTTAGTTATGGCATCTGGGGACAGGTGGCTTACAATAAAAACAGAATCGACTATTTTGCTGAAATTCCCCAGCCTTATGAATACAACCAGCAAACCGGGCGCTCAATAGCCCAGAATTATGGCCTTGTTTCAAACGGGTTTTATCAACTCGAAGATTTTAATGCCAATGGCACATTAAAAGGCGGTCCGGTGCCTGCCTTTGGCCTTGTTCAGCCTGGAGACTTAAAATACCAGGACCTTAACGGGGATAATATTATTGATGAAAAGGACATTACCTCAGTTGGTAAATCCCTATTTCCGCAAATGACTTATTCCTTTGGTGCAAACTTTAGCTATAAAGGTTTTGACTTAAGTGCACTATTTCAGGGTATTGGCAGCTCATCAGTGAATATTTTAAGTGCAGCCCCTAATCAGATTCAAGCCTTCGTTGGCAATGGAAATGTATTTCCGGTTGCACAAAATGCATGGGCTTATTATCCGGACCAGGGCATTGATACCAGGGCTAGCGCGAATTATCCACGCTTAACTACGGCCGCGAACAATAATAATTACCGCGCGAGTGACTTTTGGGTGAAAAGCAGGGATTTCCTGCGACTGCGTAACGTAGAATTAGGTTATACTTTTAGTCCTGCTTTTGTTAAAAAGCTTTCACTTTCTAACCTGCGCTTTTATGTAAATGCTGTCAATCCATTAACCTGGAGCAGGCTGGAAAAAGACTACGGATTAGACCCGGAAACGCTAAGCGCTTATCCAGGCATTAAATCATTCAATACCGGGCTGTCGGTTACTTTTTAATTTAAAAAATAAAATGATGAAAATCAGAGCACCATATTTGACCCTCTTTTTCGCCGGCCTGCTTTTAATCAGTGCCTGTAAAAAAGATTTTTTGGATACCAGGATGGATACACTTCCAACACCAGAAACCATTCAGACCACAAGAAGTTCGCTGACCGGCTTTGCGAATGCATTTTATGCACCGATTGGTTTTGCTGTAGGATTTACTACTTTAGACAATAGCTTTTTTGAAGCTGCCACCGATGATGCACAGCAAACCCTAACCTTCGCCCAAGGGGTAATCCCTTTTAATCAGGCGACTTTGAGTGAGGCTAACCCTTCGACAGAGGTAAACAAGTATTATGCCTGCTACGAAGGTATCCGCGCGGCGAATTTCTTTTTGGATTATTCTAAAAACTGGAAGGCAATGATCAGCCAGAATCGCGATACCCTGACGGACGTGACAAATTATAACCGCGATAAACTCTTCATCAGTGCTTACCGTGGTGAGGCGCATGTTGCAAGGGCCTATTATTATTCTGAACTTATTAAACGCTATGGCGGGGTACCTATTGTCAGCAAAACGCTGCAGCAGGCTGGTGGCGATTTAGCAGTGGCAAAGTCCAGTTATGATCAGGTGGTTGATTATATCGTTTCCGAAATCGATACCTACAAAGACTCTTTAGTTGTGAGCTGGAAAACTAATGGTTTTTCAGACCAGGATGGACGTTTCTCTAAAGGGTCAGCGCTGGCGATAAAAGCACGTGTACTTTTATACGCGGCAAGTCCTTTGCATAACCCATCAAATGATCCAGCCAAATGGGTCAGGGCAGCGGCCGCCGCCAGGGAAATTATCAGTACGCCTGCATTTGGTTACGCGCTTCATACCGGAGGGTACGGGAATTATTTTCAGGGAAATAATTCACTCAATAGCGCCGAAACCATCCTTGCTATTCGCAGGCCTGCATCCAATGATTTAGAGCGTGCCAATTATCCCATTACAACTACTGGTGGCGCGAGTGGGGTGACCCCATCCCATAACCTTGTGGCCGAGTATGAACTCAAAGGCAGCGCCGATCCTGCCAACATTTATGCAAACCGCGATCCAAGACTTTCAGAAACGGTGGTATTAAATGGCAGCAGTTGGAACGGTCGTACCATTGATCAGTCCGCGGGTGCAAGTGATGATATGGCTAAAACCAATACTTCTCGCACAGGCTATTACTTAAAAAAATTCCTGGCGCCAAATCTGGATTTAGTGAACAACGCCACCGCGCAACATCAGTGGGTAGCCTTTCGTTATGCTGAGGTGTTGCTTAATTACGCTGAGGCGATGAATGAGGCTTACGGTCCGGATGGCACAGCGCCTGATGCGCCAGCGGCGATGACCTCCAGAACAGCACTGAATATGGTGCGTTCAAGGGTAGGAGTGGCTATGCCAGCAGTTTCGATAGGGGGTAAAGATGCTTTTCGCGCAGCAATTAAGCATGAACGCAGAATTGAACTGGCCTTTGAAGACCACCGCTACTGGGATCTGCTTCGATGGAACGATGCTGGCACACTATTAAATCAGCCTATCAAGGGGGTTAAGGTAAGTAAAAATACAAATGGCAGCTTCAGTTATAACATTGTTGATGTCGCTACACGGACCTTCAGGGCTCCGGCGATGTATTACTTGCCGTTTCCAAGAGCGGAAGTTGTGCGCTCAAACGGATCAATTACCCAAAATCCAGGCTATTAATTTTAAAAGCAATGAAAAAAATATTTTATAATTCCGCCATTTTGCTTGCGCTATGCGCCGTGGCGCTTTTGTTCTCCTGCGAAAAAAACGATCAGGACTTAGATTATGGTGATGCTAAAATTTATATGCCCCAGGGCTTAAGCTCGAACCTTAATTACCTGGTACCAAAAGGTCTGGATTCTGCTTCTCGGAATTACACTTTGGATACAAAGAATAATCAGCTCAAGGTGATTCTCGGTGTAGCAAGGAGTGGAAAGACCACTGATGAGGGCTACTCGGTAAATATCAGCACCAGGGCAGATACCATCAACACTTTGATAGCATCAAACCTGCTAACTAATACAGTACTCCTGCCGGACGGACTCTACAGGCTTCCTGGAAGTATTTCCGTGCCTGAGGGGCAGAGCGCAGGCACATTTTTGCTGAGCATTGATGCCGCCCAACTTAAATCGGGCTACAGCGGAAAAAAAGTAGCGCTTGCGGTGGCAATTTCCTCGCCAAGTAAATTTTCCTTAAGTGCGGTAAATAACAAGGTTATCGTAATTATCGACGTGAATGCGTTGAAACTTTGATAAAAGACTCGCTTACATCCCTAAAAATTGAGTAAAAGCAAAAGAAATATCATGATAATCACCATTGCGCTTTTTAGCGCAATGGTTTTTTATATCCTTGATAAATCAAACCTTAAAACTCCGAAACAAAACTTAAATTTTAGTACGGCAGATGAGCAGCGTGGTGAGTTGCTGGCTAAAAGATACTGCAGCTCCTGCCATCAATTTCCCGAGCCTGCCCTGCTGCCGAAAAACAGCTGGCGAGCTGCGGTACTTCCCGCAATGGGCATGTTTTTAGGAGTGGAAACCCCAAGCGTTTCGCTAAAGGCAGAGGGAGGGAATCTCATCCCCTCCAGTCCGCTATTATCCATAAAGGAGTGGCAGGCTATCAAAACCTATTATATTGATTCCGCCCCGGAAAGATTTGCTGAAGAGGAAAGAAAAGAAATTACGTTTGGCCTTCCATCTTTTGAAGTCCTGTTGCCAAAGCAAGATATTTTCTATAGTAATCTTGCTTTAGCAACTTACGTGAAAATTAGTCCGGAATCCAACCATTGTCTGCTTATCCAAAACGGTATATCAAACCAGTTGTACCAAATCAATGCCCGGCTAGATACTATGAAATCTTCAAAGCTGCCAGGGACCTTAGTGGATATGGATTTATCTGCCAGGCCTAATCTTGCCACTTTCATTGGGGAAAATTATATGGCTAGCCAAAGCAGTGGCGGGTGCGTTTACGAGCTCAGCCCTGCTGCACTTCATCAGCTTTCAGGCAGAAAACCGATATTTCCTTCACTTTCAAGGCCAGTTAAAAGTCTCAAAGCGGACTTAAATGGCGACGGGTTAAAAGATATTTTAATAGGTGAGTTTGGAAGATTCACTGGTCAGCTCTCATGGGCGCAGGCGAGTAAGAATGGTACTTACAAAAAGCACATTTTGAGACCGGTGCCTGGCATAATAGATTTTATGATAACCGATGTGAATGGTGATAATAAAGCGGACATTTATGCTTTATTTGCGCAAGGCGATGAAGGGATTTTTCTGTTTAGAAATCTTGGCAACGGTAAATTCGATACTGAAAAAGTATTAAGCTTCCCCCCGGTTTATGGATCGAGCAGTTTTGAACTCGTTGATTTTAACCAGGACGGCTTTAAAGACCTTTTGTATACCTGCGGGGATAACGCAGACCTCTCTCCGGTACTAAAACCCTACCATGGCATTTATATTTTTTTCGGTGATGAAAAAGGGAAGTTTAGAAAATCATTTTTTTATCCAATGAACGGCTGCTATAAAGCTATTGCCCGCGATTTCGATTTAGACGGGGACTTGGATATAGCTTCTATCAGCGCATTTCCTGCCGCATCGAGCCCTTGGGAAGCGTTCATCTATCTCCAAAATCAAGGCAATCTATCCTTTAAGGGTTTTACTTTAGCTAAAAACGTCCCTTTTCAAAAAGGACTAACGATGGATAGTGGAGATTTTAACGGGGATGGTAAAATAGACCTTTTACTTGGGAACAAATATTACAGCTCGGATAAAACTGGTAAAAGTCAGCCCTTATTTATGCTACTAAGAAATACTTCATCGGTAAGTAAAAAAACCAAATGAAAACCAACCAGAATTTTTTAAAGTCAGCCAGTGTATCTATAAACCTCAGCGCAGTGGAGACTTGTGCACATGCGCTGGGTAATACTTTCAAATGGCTTATAAAGCGCATTTAAGCTGAAGACCGGCACATTACAATCCATGAAGATGAGACCAGGATTTTATCGGAAGACATTTTTTATACTAAACAACTTTAAATACAGATATGAAAAATATATTTACTTTACTCCTTTGCATTAGCCTGAGTTTATTAACCAGCGCCCAGAAAAAAGTATTGATCTTTTCAAAAACAGCGCGTTACCACCATGAATCAATTGATGCAGGTATCAAAGCGATAAAAAAACTTGGCCTTTTAAACCATTTTTCTGTAGATCAAACTACAGATTCCTGCGCACTAAACGAGAAAAATCTAAAGCAATACGCTGCAATAATCTTTTTAAGCCCCTCTGGAAATATTATCGACAGCGCAGGAAAAGCAGCAATGCAAAAATTTATTCATTCGGGTAAAGGATTCGTCGGTATTCACGCGGCTTCCACGATAGAGAAAAACTGGAGTTGGTATGGAAAGCTTGTTGGCGGGGTATTCACCGGTCACCCCGAGCCTCAAACTGCAACCCTTCACCTGGAGGATAGCAACCATCCCGCTACTAAATTTTTTCCGCCATCCTTCTCCAGAAGAGATGAGTGGTATAACTTTCGGGACTTGCAAAGCGGGCTGCACGTATTGCTCAGCGTAGATGAAAAAAGCTACAATGGAGGCGAAAATGGCGCCCATCATCCTATCGCCTGGTACCATGACTTTGAAGGGGGAAGGAGTTTTTATACTGCGCTTGGCCATTTCCCGGAACATTATGAAGACCCTTTATTTTTAAAACACCTGCTCGCTGGTATACAGTATGCCTTGCAGGATTAATCCAGCCAATACGATAAAACTTCAATGATGAACAATTCACTACAAATAAAATATTATACGCTTCTAATAAGCCTGCTCCTTTTTTTTGTTGAGGCCTTTCAGGCGCCAAAGTCAAAACCAGCCTTGCTTATTTTTTCTAAAACTGCTGGCTGGCACCACAGCTCGATTCCTTCAGCAATTGCTGCAATAAAAAAGATAGCAGAACAAAAAGGATATAGCGTAGATACCACCACGAACGCAGCTTATTTTAATGAGCAAAAGCTCTCTGCTTACAACGCCGTAATTTTTAACTCAACAACTGGCAATGTGCTTAACGCAGAACAGCAAACGGCCTTCGAGCGCTACATTCAGGCCGGCGGAGGCTATGTAGGCATCCACTCCGCGGCTGATACCGAATACGATTGGAGCTGGTATGGACAACTCATCGGCGCTTACTTTGATTCCCATCCGCATAATCCAAATGTGCGTGAAGCTTCAATCCAGGTCAGCGATAAAAGCCATCCGGCAAGCAGCAATTTGCCGGAAAGCTGGACAAGAAGCGATGAATGGTATAATTACAGGTCTTTCTATCCCGGCATCAAGGTCCTGGCGAGCCTGGATGAGGATAGTTACGATGGAGGAACAAATGGCACCGGACACCCTATTATCTGGTATCATGAGTATGATGGCGGACGCGCTTTTTACACTGGTCTGGGGCATACCGAAGAAAGTTATTCAGAACCTTTATTTTTAGCTCAGCTTGCCGGCGGCATTGAGTATGCGCTTGGCAATGGGGCGAAGCTTGACTATGCTAAAGCCTATGCCAAACCAATCCCGGAGCAAAACCGCTTTACCAAGACTATCCTTTCCACCAACCTAAATTCCCCGATGGAGCTAGCTCTGAGCGAAGATGGCCGGATATTCTACACTGAACTTTTCGGTAACCTGTATGTCTATAATACCAAAACCCAAAAAAACACCCTGGTTGAAAAATTAGCGACCACCAATATCGGGGGTACCGGGCTCATTGGCATAACGCTCGATCCTGAGTTTGACAAAAACAACTTTATCTATCTTTATTACGCGCCAGAGGGCCAAAGCCAGGAACCACTTCATTTTAACCTATCCAGGTTTAGCTTATCAAAAATGAGTGTCTTGGACTTATCTAGTGAAAAAATACTACTGCGTGTTCCGGTTGAAAAAAACAGCGGCTCCCACCATGGCGGCTCGCTCGCCTTCGATAAGGAGGGAAATTTATACCTTTCAACGGGTGATAGCAGCAGCCCTTTTTCTTCTGAAGGTTACGCTCCGCTGGATGAGCGCCCGGGTGAAGTTAATTTTAGCGGCGATGCTCAACGCAGCGCCGGTAATACCAATGATTTCAAGGGAAAAATTCTTCGCATACATCCCCAGGCTGATGGAAGCTACAGCATTCCACAAGGTAATTTATTCAAGCCAGGGACACCAAAAACAAAGCCTGAAATTTACGTGATGGGAACCAGGAACCCCTACCGAATTGCGATGAATCCAAAATCCTCGACCCTTTATTGGGGCGACATTGGCCCGGATGCGGGGCAGGAAAGCGAGCGGGGTCCAATGGGCTTTGATGAGGTGAACCAGGCTAAGTCCGCGGGCAACTACGGATGGCCCTATTTTGCTGGCGATAATCAGGCCTATGCGCATTGGGACTTTGCAAAAAAGACCGCCGGAGGCAAATTTGATCCTGAAAGACCAGTGAACCATTCGCCAAACAATACCGGGTTAAGCCAGCTGCCGCCGGCCAGGGGTGCGATGATCTGGTATCCTTACCTTGCTTCCAAGGAATTTCCTGAACTTGGGCTTGGAGGCAGATGCATCATAGGCGGAACTTTCTATAGCTATAAGCAAACTGGCGCTGTAAACCGCTTTCCGGAGTATTATGATGGCAAATTTTTTATTGCCGACTGGATGCGGAACTGGGTATTCGCCTTGAGTTTTGATGAAAAAGAAAACTATGTGCGAAATGAGCCTTTCATGGAGGCCAATGGAAATTTCAAAAGGCCCATTGATATGGCTTTTTCCAGCGATGGTATACTCTACATGCTCGAATATGGCTCTGTATATGGAGCGGCCAATGCGGATGCTTCCCTGGTGAAAATTGAATATAACACCGGAAACCGAGCACCTGTTGCCAAAGCAGAAATTATAAATGAAAAAGAACACCAGCGGTTGGACAAAACAGTATTTTTAACTTCCGAGCGAAAAAATTTCCCCTCCCATCGCAGCATTGCGGGTAAAGCGCCACTACTGGTAAACTTTCGTGGGCAAAAAAGCTATGATTTAGATGACGATGAGCAGCTCAGCTACCAGTGGCAATTTGAGGGCAAGGTTTTTGCGTCCAATAAAATTAACCCTGTATATACCTATAAAAAGCTAGGTACCTTTAAGGCCATTCTAACGGTACGTGATAAAAGCGGCGCCAGCGCAAAAGACACTTTAATCATAAAAGTCGGTAATACCCCGCCAGTGGTCTCTATTTCTAGCGCTGACAATAAATCATTTTTCTGGGCTGATAAACCCTTTACTTACGCCATCCAGGCCAGTGATAAGGAAGATCTAAAAATTGCACCTAAGCGCTTGAAGGCTTTTTATACTTACCTTTCGGCTGGTCAAAAAAATCAATCCGAGCAGCCCAGTTATTCAGGTAAAGCGCTAATGGCGGCCAGCGACTGTAAATCCTGCCATCTGGCGAATGCTAAGGCCATAGGGCCAAGTTACTTTGATATCGCCGCCCGCTACAGTTTCCAAAACGGCTCGGTAGAAAAACTTGCGGAAAAAATTATCAAAGGAGGTGGGGGAAGCTGGGGGCAAACAAGCGTGATGAGCGCCCACCCGCAACTTTCCACCAGCGATGCAAAAGAAATCGTAACCTATATCTTCTCTATGCCGCAGGAGAAAACCGCCCAGCGCATCGCGCTTGCCAAAACCGGCACACTGAAGTTAAATTCAATGAAAGATGAGCCTGAAGGTGGCTACCTGTTTCAAGTAAGCTATACCGATGGCGGAGCAAAGCCCATTGGGCCGCTTTCCAGCACCGAAGAATTTTTCTTACGAAGCCCGGTTATCAACCCTGCGCTGGCGGACGCTCATGTGGGTTTTGAGCGCTTCCGCAATAGTTTATCTGAAGGAGATAATAAGGCTTATATTTTATTAAAACAGACGGACCTAAATGGGATTAAAAATTTCACATTTAACTATGCCTCCACCATGGATGGAGAAATCGAGGTTAGGCGGGATTCGCGTGCAGGACCCTTAATCTCAAAAATTAGCTACAATTCAACCGGCTCGTTTGATAAATATGCTGATATCGTAAGTCCAGTCAACGCTCTCATCAAAGGCAGACATGACTTGTATTTTATCATGCGGCGCAGACAAAGTCCGTATAAAGGCATTATAAAGCTTGGCAGGATAACTTTTGGAAGATAATCCTCTTTGTTGTATCAATTATGTGAATAAAATTTGAGTACAGGATTTTGTTAAAATACTATTAACGCTCAATACATCCACTCTTGTAGATTTGAATCTAACACTAATGCTAACCAAATCCAATTTCCCGGGAAATTCCGGAATGAAACCTATGAAAAAAAATATCTCTTTTTGTTTTGCCTTTGTTATTTTGATGAGTTTTTCTGTGCAGGCGCAAAATCGTATTATAAAAACAACCCAGATTAATCCGGTTGTGAAAACCTATGAAAAAGCAGAATGGACAATCGAATTGCAGGCAGATTTTGATAATCCATATTTTCAGGAAGATTTAGCCCTTGACATGCAGCTTACTTCTCCTACTGGTAAAAAAATTAATCTGCCATGTTACTATGAATCCGGGGAAACTGGAAAGCGCTCGCTTTGGAAGGCGCGCTTCAGTGCCCAGGAAAATGGAAGCTATAAGTACAGGTTCGCGCTGCGCAAAAACGGCAAAGAGGTTTCTTTAAGCAAACCCTCTTCATTTAAAGTGTCAGCATCTAAGCTTAAAGGCATTTTGCATAAGGGCAATGACTGGACCTTCAGGTTCGATAATGGAGATGCTTTCAGGGGCATTGGAGAAAATATCTGCTGGGAATCAAGAGATGATGATGATTCAAAATATTTTAAAGACCTTCATGAGAATCCCAAGTATAACTATGAGTACATGCTCCCTTCGCTGGCTAAACATGGTGGAAATTATTTCCGGACCTGGATTTGTTCATGGAATTTGCCCCTGGACTGGAAAAGTGGAATAAATAACAGGCGATACAGCAATTCCCCGGCCTACTTTAATCCAAGCGCGATAGAAAAAATGGACCGAATGGTTAATTTATCTGATTCACTGGGCCTGTACATTATGCTCACTTTAGGTCCGGGATCTCATGATGCAAAAAATGGGCGTTATGGGGTTTCTTCTGCCAATTTTTTCATAGACGAAAAGGCTAAGGAGGAATACCGCAACCGCCTGAGGTTCATTATTGCCCGCTGGGGTTACAGCAGCGCGATAGGTGCCTGGGAGTTTTTTAACGAAATTGACAATGTTCAGTTCAGGGATAAAAACAATCCAATTCCAGCTGAACATATCGTACAATGGCACCAGGAAATGGCAGACTACGTCAAACAAACCGACCCCTTTAAACACCTGGTGACCACCAGCATTTCTCACCGGGATTTAAAAGGACTAAATTCCATAGATGCCATAGATTTTAACCAAAAACACATTTACAAAAACAACCGTGCCCTGCCTACCACCATTATAAGCTATACCAAAAACTATGGTAAACCATATGTGATTGGTGAATATGGCTATGAATATGACTGGTCTAAAAACTTCGATGATTTCGCTGATGGCATGGATTCAGATTTTAAACGTGGATTGTGGTATGGCCTTTTTTCACCAACGCCCGTCTTGCCGCTTTCCTGGTGGTGGGAGTATTTTGATAACCGTGGCACAGATAAATATATTGCTAATGTTCGCCGCATCCAGGACGAAATGATGCAGTCTGGAAAAGGCAGTTTTGATAGCCTGAGGGTGAAGAGCACTAATACGGCTATTGAAGTGTTTAGCGTAAAATGCGGCGCTGATATTTTTTATCTACCTGTATAACCCGAAAGCTGAAATCCAGAAAACTGATATTAGCTTGCCTGTTACCTTGTCAAATTATAAGCTTACTAAATATAACTGCGAAACCCAGCGTTTTGATGCAGATCTGAAAATTTCTGCTATTGGTGATAGCTTGGACATTAATAACTTAGAGCTTGCCCCTAATACAGATTTTGTTTACATTTTAAAGAAACCTTAAAGATGAAAAATAGCCGATACGCTTTAATTTTAATAATGCTTTTTAGCTTTAGCCATTCCGCTTTCGCGCAAAATCTTACTCGGCAGAAAGGGAAGAAAGACGTAAAAACGACGAAAGGCCCCACCCGGTTTAAATCACTGAATTACCTTTACTCGGTTTCGGGAAAATATACCATTTCTGGTATACATAACCGGGAACCAAATGCAGAACCAAAAAAATGGACGCAGGAAGTATTCAACACGACCGGCAAATATCCCGGGCTTTGGAGCGGGGATTTTCTATTCCAGTCTGAAAATATTCAAAACAGACAAACGATGATAAATGAAGCTGCGGAGCAGTGGAGGAAAGGAAGTCTTGTTAATATCATGTGGCACGCCTGTAATCCTGCGCTGGAGCAGCCATGCGGCTGGGATAAGCAAGGGGTGTTAAGTAAATTAAGTGATCAGCAGTGGAAGGAGCTTTTGACCGATGGAACTTTGATAAATACCAGGTGGAAGTCAATGATGGATGAGATCGCTTTATATCTAAGCCAACTCAAAGAAAAAAATGTGGAAGTGTTGTTCAGACCTTTGCATGAAATGAATCAGGGCGTTTTCTGGTGGGGCGGCAGGCCTGGTGCTGAGGGTACCAGAAAACTCTACCAGCTGACTCACGACTACTTAAGCAAAACCAAAAAGCTAGATAACCTGATTTGGGTATGGGACATACAGGATTTTAAAACCCTGGAAAAAGATGCGGTAGATTATAATCCTGGTGAAGATTACTGGGACGTTGCTGCGCTGGATATTTATGATGATAAAACAGGATTCAGCCAGGAGAAGTATGATATTATGGTAAAAGCTGGTGGCAAAAAGCCCATCGCCATTGGTGAATGTCAGGTATTTCCTACTGCGCAAGTGATGGCAAAACAGCCAAAATGGACCTTTTTTATGGGCTGGTCAGAATTAGTATTCTCACACAATACCCCTGCTCAATTAAACGCTTTAATGAAAGCTGACAACATCATCTCTTTGGATGAGATGCATGGCTGGTAAAATATACAAATGATGAAAAAAATTCTCTTTCTTCTTTTAAGCCTGGTTTCCTGCACAATCCTGGCGCAAAAACCTGCTAATACTTACAGCGTTCAGGGATGGTGGGGTCCGGCCTCTCCACCATATTCTCCGGTAGTGGAAAATGATAAAAGTATTGTTTTCAGGTTTAAAGCCAAGTCTGCCAAATCGGTTAAACTGCTTTTTGGTGAATGGGACATTAAGCCCGTAGAGATGCAAAAAGACACTGCAGGAAATTGGGAAATTAAGATTGCCCCGCAAAAGCCGGGAATTTATTCCTATGTGTTTTCTGTAGATGGAATTCAGACCCTTGATCCTAAAAACCCGGTTGTAAAATCCGGTACTGAGCTTTACGGGAGTATCGTGGAAGTGCCTGGTGATAAGGCAAGGTTTGATGAGATTCAAAACGTCCCGCACGGAATTTTGCAATCCATTAAATATCAGTCTTCGGCTTTGGGTAAACCTAGAGGGATGTGCATTTTTCTGCCTGCAGAATACCAGACTAGTCCAAAGCAAATTTTCCCTGTTTTATACCTGCGTCACGGTGGGGGAGACAATGAAACCAGCTGGAGCCAGAGCTCCGGGAAAGCGGATGTAATTTTAGAAAACCTTATCGCTGAAAATAAAGCAAAACCGATGCTTATTGTGATGACCAACGGGCTAACAGACGGCAGCTGGGCAGGAGGGAGCAGCAAAGAAGGGGTTGAGCAGTTGGAACAGGAACTTTTAAAGGACGTTATTCCATATGTAGAGAAAAATTACCGCGTCCGGGCGGATAAAAAATCCAGAGCCATCGCAGGGCTTTCCATGGGCGGCGGGCAGGCTTACTTAATTGGGCTCAAAAACCCAGATAAATTCAGCTACATTGGCGAATTTAGTGCAGGGTTGTTGAGTGATGCAAAATTTGATATTAATGAACGGGTGCCTGGGGCTTTTGCTAATCCAGCTAAACTGAACAAAGAAATTAGCCTGCTTTACCTCGCCTGCGGTAAAGAGGACCCAAGATACCAGGGACACCTGGCGTTAGATTATGATCTAAAAACAAAGGGAATCAACCATGAATTTCACGATAGTTCAGGCGGACATGAGTGGAGATTCTGGCGCGAGCAGCTCCATAATTTTATGCAAAAAATCTTTTAAATCAGATAAATACGCGCTTGCCAACATAGTTTTCTCGGAACTCTTTTGGCGTGCAGCCTTTTTTACTTTTGAAGGTACGGTTAAAGTTGGCCATATTATTAAAGCCGCAAATAAAGGCAATTTCAGCTACAGACTGGGTCGTGTCAATAAGCATTCTGCTGACATGTCCTAGCCTGATTTCGTTCAGCGAATCAATAAAGTTATAACCGGTGCGTTTTTTAATAAACCGGCTGAAGGATGCTTCTGGCATGTTGGCTATCTTGGCTACTTCAGAAAGGGTGATAAGCCTATTGAAGTTATTATTCATATACTCAAATACCTTTTCAATCCTTCTGCTATTATAATTATAATCCTCCTTAGTAAAACTGGAATCCGAAAGGAGTTTGGTATCCCTGGATATCGAGAGATCATGTAATATTGATAGTAGCTCTAATATCGAGTCAAAGCCACTTTTCTTACTCAAAGCCAAAAGACGCGGGGAAATGCGTTCAATGGTTTCCTTGGAAAAAAGCACACCACGCTTACTCTGCTCAAACATATTACGAATGAAAGAGAGCTGATTGCGCTTTAAAAACTTTTCATCCAATAAGTCCTTATGAAACTGAATGGTGACCTCTCTGATGTCCTCACTTACGCAATTATGAGTGAACCAGCCGTGGGATAAATTGGAGCCTACCAGCACCAATTCCTGCTCCTCTATTTCAGCTATATGATCACCTACAATCCGTTTCGCTCCGGCCGCATTGAGCACTAAGTTGAGCTCCATGTCCTCGTGGTTGTGCAGCGGGAAATCAAATTCTTGTTTGGTTCTGGAAAAAATGGTAAAACAGTCGTTCGGAGTCAAAGGGGTGATTTCCCTGATTACATTTTTAGACATATCATATTTGGTTATACAGGGCAATATAGTTAAAAAAACACTACAAGTTTAGCTCCAACTCTTAAGTGATATTTTGAATAAAATTGGGATAAAAGCTTAAAAGAGGGCTATATGGGCTTTCTGCTAAACTTTTTATAAAAAATTATACCATTTGTCTTAATTCTTAAGGTAAAATAATATCAAAAAATGCTCGAATAGTACAAGCGCTGTAGTCATAATGCATTTAGTACCAGCTTATGTTAAAAAAATATTAGTTTTATCAGTTCAGTCCAGTTAGTTTTAGCCAAATTAAATTTATAGATTATGCCAGCTACATCCCTTCCAAGCACTTCAGAAATTGAGTTCGAACTACAAGCCATACTCCGTTACTGGAAACAGCGCAGCAGAGATAATGAGTATGGTGGTTTTGTCGGCCAAATTGATCAATCAGAGCAGATTATCCCTAGCGCTGATAAAGGTTCAGTTTTAAATGCAAGGATTCTCTGGAGTTTTTCTGCCGCCTATTTAAGGACCGGCTCAAAGGAGGATTTAGAAGTCGCTGAGCGGAGCTACCTATACATAAAAAGCCATTTCATTGATTATACTTTTGGCGGGGTATACTGGACAGTTGATTTTAAGGGAAACGCGAAAGATAAAAAAAAACAAATCTATGCCATTGCATTTACCATTTATGGCCTTGCCGCCTATTTTAGCGCCAGTGGTGATGAAAATGCTTTAGTGCTTGCTAAATCCTTATATGCTGATATCGAAAAACATAGTTATGATATAAATGAGCTGGGATATTTTGAAGCTTTTGCCCGAAATTGGACGCAGTTAGATGATTTGCGCCTGAGTGATAAGGATGCAAATGAAAAAAAAACAATGAACACCCATTTGCACATTCTGGAGGCCTACAGTTTGCTATATACCTTGTGGCCTGATGAAGGCCTTAAACATCAGATAATAAAGCTGCTGGAGGTTTTTCGAACGTATATCTTAAAACCTGATGGCCATTTAGGGCTATTTTTTAATGAATACTGGGATCCTAAATCCGAGGCTATTTCTTACGGGCACGATATTGAAGCTTCCTGGTTATTGCTCGAAGCAGCTGAAGCTGTAAAAGAGGTTGAACTCATTACCGAATTTAAGCAGTTAGCCCTTAAAATCAGTTTAGCAGCGATAGAGGGTATTGATAAAGATGCGATGGTATATGAATTCAATCCAGAAAACGATCACCTGATTGCAGAAAAACACTGGTGGGTACAGGCCGAAGCCTTAGTAGGATTATATAACGCTTTCCAGATTTCTAAGGATGAAAGATTTCTTCAGCACTTCAATAAAATCTGGAACTATACCACTACTCAGCTCATTGATAAAACCAACGGCGAATGGTTTTGGGGCAGAAAAGAAGATGGCAGTTTGATGGCTGGAGAAGACAAAGCCGGATTATGGAAATGCCCATACCATAATAGCAGGGCCTGTTTAGAGCTGCTCAATAGAATTCAAACGCTAGCTTAAATTTGGCGGGAACGGGTGAGAGAAAAATAATAATTGCATCAGGCTAATTGCTAAATTCACAATTGCTGGAGAAAAGTTTAGTTAGGCCCTTGAGGCTGAGTGTATATTAAAAAGTAATCCCAGCTGAAACAATCTAAGCTCGGCCTTAAGAGAGAACTAATTGTCAAGGCTTATCCTGGAAATCTCGGAAAGGAAAGCTTGCAAAAGGAATAACCGTTTTGATGATTAGTATAGGGGATTGAGATTTGTTGGTCAAATTGGAGGCCATCAATTCAAAACATTATAAATTGTTAAAATCCTATTAAAAAAAGGGTAACCTGGGGCTTAAATTTGTGTAAACCAAGTATACCTTTATGCCCAGATACCCCCAGTTTATTTATGCGTTCAAGCTCGCGCTCTTTCTTATTTTAATCAATACTTTTACTTTTCAGCTTCAGGCACAACTCAAGCCGGAGGGTTGGGAGACCAGCAATGATAAAACGATGCTTTTATCAAAAATGAATAATTTTGAGCGAGGAGCTGGGCAGCCAGAAATCATTAACATCAACGCCGAAAAAAAATATCAATCTGTTGACGGGTTTGGTTTTGCGCTGACAGGTGGCAGCGCGCAACACCTCATTCGCATGTCCGCTCCGCAAAGGAAAAAGCTCTTAAGTGAACTGTTTGGAAATGGACCAGACCAGGTGGGGATTAGTTATCTTCGGGTAAGCATCGGGGCATCTGATCTCAATGAATATGTCTTTTCTTACGATGACTTAAAAGCAGGGGAAACTGATGCGGAGCTAAAGCATTTTTCCTTATCGCAGGATGAAAAAGATGTGGTGCCTGTTTTAAAGGAAATTTTAGCGATATCCCCAAAAATAAAGATTATGGGTTCTCCATGGTCGGCCCCGGTATGGATGAAGTCAAACCAAAATGTTCAGGGTGGAAGATTAATGGATAAGTATTATAGCACTTATGCAAATTACTTTATGAAATACATCCAGGCAATGAAAAGCCATGGAATTGTTATTGACGCGGTGACCATTCAAAATGAACCATTCAATGATGGCAATACCCCCAGTATGCAGTTTTTGGCCAAAGAAGCGCTTCTTTTTATCCGCGATCATCTCGGGCCCTCATTTAAACGAGCAGGTATAAAAACTAAAATTGTTCTTTACGACCACAATTGTGATGCCCCGGAATATCCCATTTCAATATTGGCAGACCGGGAAGCAGCAAGCTACATTGATGGTTCAGGTTTTCATTTATATGCCGGTCAGACTCCTGCGATGGGCAAAGTACATGATGCCTTTCCCAATAAAAACATATATTTTACGGAAATGATGGCTGTAAGCAAGGATGGAGGTTTCAATACCGCTTATCCTGTGGGAAGGATACTCATCGGTGCCCTACGGAACTGGAGTAAAAATGTGATTCTCTGGAACCTTGCTGCGGATCCTAAATATAACCCGCATACAGATAATGGCGGCTGCTCAATATGTCAGGGAGCGGTAACCATTGATGGAGATAAAGTTCAGCGGAACCTGGCCTATTATGTCATTGCGCATGCATCCAAATTTATTCCTTTTGGATCATCAAGAATTGAGAGCAGCCTGACCACAAAGGTTAGCAATGTAGCCTTTTTAACCCCGGAGGGAAAACGGGTCCTTATCGTCTCTAACAATTCGGCTGAACCACAAACGATCAAAGTCATTGAGGGAGGTCAATCTTTTTCTTACACTATAAATAAAAGCTCTTCAACGACCCATATCTGGTGATTATGATTAAAATAAAAAAGTATACTACGCTATTGCTGCTCTTATTTTCAGTGAGCCACGCTTTCGCTCAGAGCAAAATTACAAAGGATGAAACCTTGGTCACCCTCAAAGAAGGGAAAATTAAGGGCGCTATTTTGTCCAGCTCTGTGGTAGCTTTCAAGGGTATTCCTTACGCTGAAGCCCCCATAGGTGAGCTCAGATGGCGTTCACCAGTTCCTAAAAAGAACTGGAATGGAATAAAAAACGCGGTGGCTTTTGGTTCCAGGTCTCCTCAGCGCAACAGTTACGATGACATGGTATTTAGAAGCGATGAAGAAAGTGAAGATTGCCTGTACCTTAATATCTGGAAACCTCGGGTAGCGGATGGTAAGTCCTTGCCCGTGGTAGTGTATTTTCATGGAGGAGGGTTTTCCAGTGGGGATGGATCAGAGCCGAGGTATGATGGAGAAAGCATGGCGAGCAAAGGAGTTATTTTTATTACTATAAATTATAGGTTAAGTGTGTTTGGATTCTTGGCGCATACTAGCCTGTCCAAAGAAAGTAAACGGGGAAGTTCTGGTAATTACGGATTGCAGGATCAGAATGAAGCGTTGCGATGGGTGAAGCGCAATATTTCAGCTTTTGGAGGAAATTCGGATCAGATCACCATTGCTGGGGAATCTGCGGGTTCTATGTCGGTTTCTGCCCAGATGTGTTCACCACTTTCCAAAGGACTTTTTCAAGGGGCAATAGGGCAAAGTGGGTCGGTGTTAGGGTTTGAACCGCCTGTGAGCTTAGCAAATGCGGAGAAGATAGGTGCGGAATTTGCAAAAGCTTGCGGAGCAAATAGCATTGATGAGTTGCGAAAAATTCCGACTAAAGAACTTTTAAAGCGGTCAAAAGATTACTGGTTTCCCCTAACAATAGACGGTTACTTTTTCAAAGAACAACCACTTATTACCTACAGCTACGGGCGTCAGATGGATGTGCCACTCCTGGCTGGATGGAACTCGGCAGAGCGAAGCAGGAATACTATTCTTTCTAATCAGAAACCTACAGTTGAAAATTATAAGGCCGGAGTGGAAAAGCTCTTTATGTCCAAAAGCAAAGAAATATTGTCACTGTATCCGGCAACTGCAGATGAACAGGTCGCACAGTTAGCAACTGACCTTTCTAGCGATCGCTTTATTTCCTATTCTACATGGAAATGGATTGATGTGCATAGCAAAACAAACGGCTATCCAGTTTATCGATATTTGTTCTCTAGAAAACGTCCAGCTTTTATCGGACAGGGATCACACAATGCAGACGTCATGGGCGCGGTACATGCTTCGGATATTGAGTACGCCCTTGGGAATCTCAACCTAAATAAGAGTTATAACTGGGAGAGTGAAGATTTTGAAACTTCAAAAGTCTTTCAGTCTTATCTGGTAAACTTTATAAAAAGTGGTAATCCAAATGGAGACGGTCTTCCCAGGTGGTTTGGCCTTCAAAGCAGCATTCCCAAAGTTATGATTATTGATAATGATAGTAAATCTATACCTGAAAAGAACGGCAAAAGGTATATGCAGCTTGATGGAATACTGAATCCTTAGTTTCTTTTGTAATGCCTTTAATTTGTTAGTCATCGAGTGCTAATCCAATCTCGGAGCAACCGATTAATCTGAAACCGTTGAATCACACGCTATTCGCTGTATTTCGTTTCGTAGTAAATTTAGTAATTATTGCTGTGATATTTTTAGTATTTATTGTTGTGTTTATTTTTGTATTCGTTGTTGTTTTGCGTTTCGTGTTTTTCGTTTTTATGTTTGTTGCAGTGCTTGTTTTACGATCTGTATTCGTATTATCCTTTGTCAAATTGGATAAGCCAGAGCACATTGACCCCGTCTTACAGGAAATAAATTTGCTGTAAAGTTTTGCTTTTCTGTATTTTGGACAATTGGCAGAAAGGGGTCAAATTAATTGAATTATGCAATCAAGCAGCTTTCGTCTAAATAAACTTGCGGATTACAATGGTCTTTCACAGATAATACACGAAAAATCTTTAAAAAAATAAAGCCCTTGATTTATCATCAAGGGCAGTCTTTTAAGCAACCGAAACTAATACTAAAACTAATTTAGCTTAGCACAGCGGGAACACTTAGGTTTACCACCAGTTCCTTGACGGAGGTTCTCTTTTTCAATGTTGTTACCCTCTGTACACCTGTTGTCATCGTGGTAAACATTTTGTTTGATAGAGTGAAATGCAGCTACTTTTGCCATAATAATTTTGTTTAATAAATGAAATGTAAAAAAGCCCATTTGTCACTACAATTCATTACGGATATCCGTAAATCGATTTTTTTTTAAATTTTTAGCTACAATAGTCTTATGACAACAATTATTTTTTAATTGGAAAGGCACATTCCTAAGACCATATTCGTCCAATTCAAAACGCTAATCGACAAAAATCTATCTATAGATAATTAATTGTGCATTAATGAACGAATTGAACACATAGAGAGGCTTAATAGCTTTAGGTTTGAAGTATTTGCCAATCCACAAAATAGTCAATAAGTATATTAGAATTTAAAGAGGTTTGAAAAAATTAACTTGATTAAAATAGTTAGCATGTCCTTAGCTTGTTTTTAGTTATTGCTCCATCATTTATACAGAAAATATATTTTTTCTCTATCCAATATCAAAAGAAAGAGGCCCGCTGCAAGCACTTACCCTTTTTATGATGCAGCACCAATCTAATCCTACCCACACCGATAACAGTTATTGGAAAGTTTAGAATAAATTTTTAATCTAAAAGTGCTTCGAATAACAAACTGTCTACAAGCATTGCGCGAGAAGAGCAAATGGCACGTCCAAAGGAAGGGACGCGCCAAAGCTTATTTATTCGAGAGCAAATTCTTTATAATCGTATCCATATAGGTAGGCAAGTCTGTGCCCTTGATCTGATAATCTGTGATACCCATCTCTCTAAGCCAGTCCCCCCAATACTTGTTAAGTACATCCTCCTCAAAGGGCTTGCCTTTCTGCGGGTTTATGCCAATCACCAAAACTTTCAGGGCTTGAAGGCCGGAAGTTGCAGGTAAGAACCCGAACTTTCCTTTATTCATTCTATCTGAGTAATCAGGCACATTCAGCTTGGCTTCTTGTATCAATTGTGGGCTCAAAAAAGAAGTTTGATTTCCAACCTTCAACTTGTTTTCCCTATGATAAAGGTAACCGTCGGTCAATATGACAAGTATATTATTATGAGCAGGCAAAATGCATTGGTCTTTTACTTTGTTCTTAAAAAAGCTCCAGATGTCAGCCCCGATGTACTTATTTTCCTTCAGTGCTACCTGATATATCTTTTGAGAAGATGAAATATATTCAGGTGTGATGCTTGCGATTTTATCAGGCGTAACGGTGGATTTGTCGAAGAGAAATTTCATCTTTCTTGCTAATTCGTTTATTTCTTTCGATTTAGGCTCAGGTTCGAAAAAAAGTTGCATGCTTTCATGCATGCTGCTAATTTTCGTTCGGTTTACATGCTCCTGAAAAGCCTTCGCTAGACTTTTTATATAACCTAAGTCTCTTTGATAAATTTCCATCGTCTGGTTTGGGTATTTTTTTGGATCTATCCTATCTGAAAGGTCCAGGAAAATACTCAGGTTAAGGTTTTTGTTTAGGTTTTTTTGGCTGACCGGGTTTTCTTGTTTTGCCTGTTTTGTTTCTGGATTACAGCAGGTATGACCAATCAAAATCATCAAAATGGCGGTCGCCAGATTTAGGCCTTTATAGTTTTTCATATCAGGAAACTTTAGAATAAATTAAATGTTGGTGCTGGGGCTTGAACAGCTCATGTTCTTTAAGGTGCTCGTCGGCTATCGCAGCACACTCTCCAAGCATTTCATTCTTCTTCGATTCTGGAAGAGCCAATTCACCATTAATGGCTTGAAACCATCCCTCTATATATTGGTTATGATAATGCAGGTACTGTTTGACATTGAGTATAAAACCGTCAACCTTATTTTGGAGCTCTTCAATTTTGCCTTTGATGGTGCTCATTAGTTGTTTTGTATCTTCGATGTCAAGCAAGATTTGGCTTCGAACCTCACTTAAGCGTTGGAGTTCCTGCTGCTTGTTGCGTATGAAAGCTTTTATCTTGTCAATATTTTCATATTCCTTCATCACAAAGTCAAAGACCAATCCCCATATGATGTATACCACAAAACCTGCAAAAATAATCATCCAGAACTCTGCCTCTACAATGGCTACCTGTAAATTATACGCTGGGCTCGAGGGTGTTTTGTTAAAATCATATATTTTTTTTTCAATCTGGTAGGCTAGTAGTCCATCAAACAAAAATGTAATGAGGAACAATCCGATGAGCCTGAAAACATTTTTTATACCTTTTCCTTTTTGCATCATATGTATGATGTAACCAAGTCCGAGAAAAACCGTAGGAATTGTGACTACCAGCGTACCTTCCAGCCAGCTGTCCCTAAAGGCAATATTGAGTGATTGAGCGTCAAAAATTGCCGTACTTAAACTGTCGTCTGCGAATACTTTAAAAAGGGCCGAGTAAGTAGCAGAGATATAGAACACAAACAGATAGATAGAAATGGGGATAAGCAGCAAAAGACCAATGTAGAACAGAGCATGAGGTTGCTTGGTATCGGTCACCCCGTGTTTTTCCGGGTTGCTTCGGACCGTTTCGATATCTTGTTTAAGCATTTCAATTTTTTTGTCCTGTTGGGTCAACTTGTCCTGGTGGATGGAAAGTGCAGTCTCAGCATTTCTAAGTTCACCCTCTTGGCGAGTCTTGTCCTCCACATATGGCTGTTTGAGTTTGTGTTGCTCCTCTTTAAGCCTGCGGCATTGTTCCTCAAAACTGCTGTAGACATTCTGTAAACAGGCTTTTAGGGTCAATGCTTTTCCTGCAGCCTTTAATGATGCACCATAGCCACTTTGATAATAGCTCATGCGCACTTGTACCTCCTGGTTATCATTTTCGCTCTCCAGTTCGCGAGATGGCAATTGTTTTTTTAAAGAAAATAACTTATTGATGGCTTCCATAGCTAATCGTTTATTTTAGTTAATACTTGGGTCAGGGACATTTCTTGTTTGGCGCATTCCAGCAGGAAAGCACATATTGCATCTACATTTGCGTCTTCAAACTGGAAGCGGCGACAGAACTTCTGTAAAGTACTGTATTCATCGTCCGTTATTTCCTTATCCGCCCAAGTCATTACAGCAAGGTCGTATAAGTATTCGATGCGGTCTCCTTTGGAAGTTGGGATTGACATCCTGGCCAGTGGGTCGGTTAAAATCCGTTCTAATTGGTCTGTTTCAATACCTCTATGTTCTGCGAACAAATAGAGCTGCTTCATTTCAGGTGAGTCAAAATTTTCATCAGCACAGGCCATTTGGTAGAGCCGGAGAAAGCGACTCTGAAGGTTTGCGGTAATTTGGTTTTCCATTTTCGTTTGTAGGGTTTATTTTTCAGTTGCGGCTTGGTGGCAGCTATTATTTTATAACCCAAAACTAAATGTCAAAAAGTAGGAAATTGTACGGAAAACCGTAATTGATGTGGGACGCTAGAAGATAAAAAGGCAAGAAAAGGGTGGGACTTAAATAATGCCCATATCCTTACAAAAAGCTATCAATTGTTCATTTTTTTTGAAATCCAATACAGTTTTGATATGGTTGAGACGTTTTTCCATAGAACTTTTTCCAGTTGGGGAAATACCCAATTCAACAAGTATAGCTGGTATGTCCTGTAGTTTCTCTCCTTTGGCCAGCAGAGACAATACGGTAATATCATAATTATTAAACTCATGACTATGTGTTGGACTAATCTTTTCCCTTATCCCTGCCGGCATATAAGTCTGTCCTTTTGCAACTGCCATAACCGCCTTTTCAAGCTCAATTGCATCCATTCGTCCTTTCTGGACATACCCATTAACTTTTAACTCTTTAAAATAGGATTGTATTTTCGCGGGATGCCCTTCGGCAGAAAAAACAATTACTTTTAGTTCCGGCTGAAGCGCTCTGGCAGCTAGGATTAAATCTACCCCACTTTTGAGCGCTTGAGTTCTATGATCTTCGACAAATGAGATGTCGGAAACAAGCAATTCATAAGGATGACCTGATAAAAGCTCGTTGCGGAGGCGGGTAAGGGCATCATCACAATAATATACATAATGGCATACAGGTATGCTAAGTTCTTCAATTGTTTTGGCAACAGCTTTACTGCTGGTCTGGTGGTCTTCTGCCACAAGTACTTTTTCGAGCATAAATTTTTAAGTTAACGGTATTTGAATCTGGGCCTCTACGCCGCTGCTACTATGGTGGCCAAATGTAAACACTCCCTTTAATGCCGTAATACGGCTTTCCGTATTCAGCAATCCTTTGCCTGCATTATTATCTTTTGACAAGCCTTTTCCGTTGTCGCGATACCGTATTTCGAGTTGATTTTGCAGTATTTCAAATCGTAACACAACCTGGGCGGCGTTACTGTGTTTATCCATGTTGACTAATAATTCCTGAATTATCAACAGCACCTCTTCCTTGATTTGTGCATTCAGACAACTATTGAGTTTTTCTTCCAACCCCACTGTGAGGATTTTGGTCTCAGGATTAGAAAAGGAGCGGATTAGCTCATTTAGCCGGTCGATGAAATCCATTGGACTAGCAGATACGGAGTGGGATATCCGCCTAGACTGGTTATATAGGATTTCAATCTGGCTGATCAGCCCCTGTTTATCAATGGTGGGGCTATATTCTACTTCAGACATCATGCGATATAGGCCATTAGCGACCACATCATGGATTTCCTTGGATGTTTTAAGTTTATTTTCTTTGATTTGTTCCTGGGCCTGATGGGCTATTCTTTTTTTACGCTGCCGGTATACGGCAACAGAAGTCAGCAGCGTTAGTATTATAGCGAAAACAGCAATGCTAAGCCAAATGTTCCTTCTGGCAATCTGAAGTTTTTTTTGCTCGTTTTCTTTTTCCAGCCTGAGTTTTTCGGATTTGTGCTTTTCAGTTTGATATCTAATTAGCGCAAACTGATTTTTTGAGGCATTTCTTATCCCAGTAAGACTGTCATCTAACTGACGATAACGCTTAAAGTAAAAAAGTCTCTTTAAAGGTTCAAGTTCAGCGAGTTTAGCCAAGGCTTCCAGTTCATTGTCAGGATTATTTAGTGCCAGGGCCAGACGGTACATCAATTTGCTATAAAACAATGCTGAATCTGGTTTGACGCGCAAATAGTAATCCGATAAATGTGAGTAACTCGAATTCTGGCCCCAAAGGTCTTGCGTCTGTCGGCGAATTTTCAGCGCCTCCAAATACATGGGCACAGGAATGAAATGCGAATTTGATAGAAACTGCGTTTTGGCCAGATTAGTCAAAGTCCGGGCTTTATTTGCATCCGATGGTCGGGCTGACAAAACTTGGTTGTAAAATCTAATGGCCATAGGATACTTTACTGATTCGCGGTAGGCATTGGCCAGATTGTTTTTAGTGATGTGCATGTAGCTACTATCGGTGATGAGCGGGATGGCCTGAGTATAAAAGTCAATGGCATCGGCATATTTTTTCAAATCATAGGAGGCAATGCCCAGGTTGTTGAAATTGGAAACCAGATAAGGATGATCTCTTTTTTGGTTAATCTGTAGATATTTTAAAGCCTCGAAGCTATATTCTTGGCCATCAAAACTATCACCCGATTCGGTCGCGATAATTCCCATAGATCCCAGAGCAATAGCTAAATTAAAACTGTCTTTATCTTTCGCTGAAAGTTCCCGAGCCTGGTTAAAAACTAAAAACGCTTCATCAGTTTTCCCATTATCCCATAGAGTATTGCCTTTAGCAATCAATGCATTTTTGACGGGTGCGTTAGCTACATCATCTTTGCGTTTATTTTCCTTAAAACAGGAGGAAAAAAAAATGCAGATTAATACTAGTAACTGGTGGGTGAGTGGGCGTTTCAAAATATTTGTTTTTGTCTAAAGTAGCAAAAACAATTTCTATTAAAAAGTTTCAGACCCTATTACATAAAGCGAAAGCCCAGGCAGGTACTCTCACCTACCCGGGCTTGCTTTATTTATGGTTTTGGAGGTCTTATCTGGCCATTGTCGCCATTATGTCCTCCGCCATCGCCATCTTCGCCGCCATCTCCTGGATCACCAGGATTACCTGGGTCTTCATCTGGGTTACTGCTATTAACTTGTACTGTAGAATTTCCGTTTCCGCAAGTTTGTTGCGCAGGGGATGCCAAGCCCAATAGTATGGCAATAAAAATTGGTAAAAACATTTTAGTAATTTTTTAATTGTTGCTCAATGACAGGGCGTACCGATCTATTCGATAGCTTGCTGTGTTTTTAAGCGGCGCCGCTTGTTGGGAAGGTTTTTGAGCTGCGGGGGGTAGAAAAGGAATTGCTTCCCGTCAAAACTTTTTCGACCCTTTGCAGCTCTGATGATATCACCAGCTGGTTTGTAAATGATATCGCTGGTGATTTCGAATACAAAGTTGTGGGTTGACAAGTGGCTGATGGTAAGGTGGTTCCGATTTTTCTGATCTTTCCGTTACGATTCCGGAAATCCGTAATTAATTCCGTATTTTCCGGAATAAATTCGCTCAAATTCCGAATAGATGTTTTCAACTTATAAGCAAGCGGTACTAAATAATTACGACCAGCGGAAGACTGCTGGCACACTACCATTAAGGCTGCAATCCCCAACTCCTGCCAGCGTAAAGGAACATTTGATGCAATACCTCGAGCAGCACTTTGATGCAAGAAAGGACAGAATAATACTAGAGGCTTTTTTTGGCAACCAGAATGATGCGGAAGGTTTTGCCAAAAGGTTGAGCAGAATGGAGATTAATAAGTTTAAGTCTGTTATCAAATTCTTAAAGGGTAAAACCACAAATCCAGAAGATAAACAGGTACACCTTGCTGCCCTGCTGACTAATTTTGAGCGGCCATATGAATTTGGGAAGGATTATAGTGAGCACTTAAGTGCACAGCTGACCACCGAGGAGAAGGAGGGAACAAATGAAACCTCGAATGTGGGGCAAGTTAGTCCGAAAAGCGAAACTGATGTTGATATAGAGGATAGAGAAGCGGAGGGTAAAAAAGGCTCGTTGGAGGGTCAATATTTTAATGAAAATATAGGTGCAGATGACAGTGAAGATGCCATTGATGATGGACTGGAAATTGAAAAATCTACGGAAAGAACCGCATCTAACGAATCTGATCCCGAGACAACAGCTCCAACCACGCAGGAACCGATCAAAGGAGAAGAGGAGGAAAGGAATTCATGGTGGAAAGATGAGTGGGTAAAAAAAAGTGTAGCTTGCTTATTATTGGTGATACCAATTTCAGCGGGATTTCTTTTAAAAAATCAGATTGGCGGGAATTTAAATGGCGAACAGTGCATGTATTGGAAAGAAGACCGTTATGTGGCAGTGAGCTGTGATGCAAAACTGAAAGAAGATGTTGAAAAAGTAGCCTTGGATACCATCTTATTAAATCATTTTAGGATGATTACCAAAGCAGACACGATTACCGAGCGTTCGATTGGAAAAATTTGGTATTTAAAGCATGAGAAAAAGTTTGAATATTTCACCATCAGAGGAAATCATCCTATCCTTCGCCGCAGGTTGAGTAGGTTAAGTGATTTGATTTACAGAAATGAAATTGAATCCAGGCGTTTAGAAAATGCCAAGGAGTTTTGATGAACTGAGCTTCTGTTTAAAATGCCGATGATTTTTTATAATAGCACAAATCTGTAAAGAAAGATATTTAAGAAAAAAGTCAATAATTATAAGCTCGAAGAGTTTAAGAGAGGGGTAAAAAAGGCCTAAAGCAACTACACTTTAGGTTGTAAGCAAAACAATTATAGCAACTTGACCTACCCCTGAGTTATTGTTTTGAGGTGGACTAAAGAAAAGCGCAATAGCTGCAAAGAATGGACTTAGTTAGCAAAGGTGTGAGGATATACTTAAAAGAGGATTTTTAGTGTCGTGTGTGAGTGTTACACAAATTCTTATAAGTAGACAGCTATTCCGAGACTAATAGCTAAGGGGCAAATCAATACCGCTGCAATGCCAATTGAGATTATATGTTAAATCAATTCACTTATTACCAAACCATATCAAATGTAAAACTTAACATAGGTTAAAATTTATAACTGTAAATAATTTTTCAGGTTAAAGAGTTTTACGCAGGACTTCCTAATCCTGCGAATTTAATATGGATTGACATTATATCGTAAATGGCACAACATTGAAGCTTTTTCAAGCATACTTTGTTTTTGAAGTTGAATGGTTTTTTGCTTCAAAATATTATCAAAAAGAAACCCCAGCAATAGATATTTTAAAAGATATAAAATCATTATTTTCCTATTTGATTTAGAAGGTGATTTCACTTACGGAAACCCGTAAAGATGTTTTTTTGATTTACAATACCTTGGCTGATGTTAACTAAAATAAGAAAGTATGAAAAAATCTTTTACAAAATCGCTTAAGTTTACTTCGCTAGTATTTTTGGCCGTTATGATGAGCAGTTCTTGCAAGAAAGCAGAACAAGGTATCATCAAAGAAGCAGAACAAACTCCTGTCCTTTATTCATATGAAGTTACTTGTGATTATTGCAATATTTCATTTACCGATGCAACTAATCAGATAAAAACAATAAGTAGTAACGTTGGTAAATGGAGTTACAAAATCCAGAAACAAGTTTCCTTTGACTTGAAGTTAAGCGTAGCATCCACCACTTCAACTTATCAGACCATTCAGGCTTACATCCTAAAGGATGAAGATCCGGTTTACGGAAATCTCGGTTATAACCGTGCTGAAATTTCATACAATATGATATCTGGCAATGGTACCTCAAGTTTTGGCAGCTATGTTTCAACGACCCCCAGCGGCGGGAATGGATCTGGTGGAGGAACAACTGCACCTATTTCCTCTGTTTGTGGGGCAAAAAACAAAACCGGAGGATACTGCAAGCGAGTAGTTGTAGGGGGCGGTCGATGCTGGCAGCACAAGTAAAATGCTTCTGGGATATTTAAAACGTTTTCTTCTTAAAACAAATTAAAATAATAATTATGAAAATATTTATTTCAATAGGATTAATGTGTTGTTATTTCTTTGCCAATGGCCAAAAAGTATCCTCACTTAATTTAATCAATGAAAGCAAGTTAGGAAGGTGTACCGGCTCAGCCTATTGTTCGGCGTGTAGAAACTGCTCCCGCTGCGCCCACTGTGGTAGTGGAGGTACTTGCGGGGTTTGTTCCCCAAATGTGCAATCTCCAAATACTGTTCAGTCTAGAACGAGTAAAACGTTATCTATTTATAAACCTCGCGCAACTAGTATGGTTAATAAAAAATCTTCATCGGTTGGAAAGGGTGGTTTTGCGAATGATTTAGTAGAATCTTTATCTGTAGTAAGGGTTAAAGAAATCAATCTCCACTCAGGACCAGGGTTGTCCTATCCAGTAATCGAAAAGTTAAAGCTTAATCAAAAAGTGAAAAGGCTCGCCAAAATAGGAAAATGGGCGAGAGTAAAAGTTTCCTTCTCCAGGACATTGGGGTACTGCAAGCTTGAAGGAATAAAATAATTGCAGAACCGGAATAACAATTTAAAGGAATAGTAAGATGTATTTTTATCTGCTAAAGCTTTATTTTTTCTATAAGCCCGACAGATTGAAAACGAAAATTAGCGGCCTGATAACCAAATCGAATATCTCCACCAGGTGCTAGATATTATATGGCTTGTTAGCTTATTGATAAATTGGCGTTAGCCGAGAAATTGTAGCAAACTTGGTCCAGTTACTATTGTTTACCGATTGGATATAATGCATTGTTGGCAATTTTATATATTGGCGATTCTAAATGAATTTCTTTATTTTTCACCAAATCATTTTAGTTGCCAATGAATATGCTGCCTTCACATCCAAAACTGCCAGTTCATTTGCTTTCTGCGTGCTTTAATTATACGGTAGCGAGTTATAAATTTTATTGGTTTCTGTCTCTTTTAGATGCGGTGGAAGCTGGAGAAAACCGTATTGCCAAGCGGAGGCTTTTTGCTGGAATGGTCGCTAATGGGTGGTATACTTATCATTATTTTCATTTGAATTTCGGTCGGCAGGACAAGCTAGGTGTAGCGATTGATTTTATTAAAGATCGGGAAGGAATAAATGTGGATGAGAAGAGGGGAATCATTATTCAGCATTTACTTACAGAGATAACTAAAGAAACCCACCAGGTACTAATGCATTTTGATCAAGAGGTGCCGCACCGTTTTTTAAGTCCATGGTTTCTTGGAATGGGAGATAATTGGAAACAGGTTTACTTAGCTTCTCAGAATTTTGAGAGAAATGTACCATACGCTTTGTTTAGTGATGAGATAGAAATTAATCCAGATTGGTTCGAGTATCTGTTCGAAAACATTGGTATTCTACGCGGGTTTTGTTATTGGAAATTATCGCTTTATCTACAAAAGTCAAATCCTAATGTCCCAGATATTGCTGGAAAATTGATACGTCCGCCATTTCGAAATACTTTGACTAAGCAGCGTAAGTTATTCTGGGATGTGGTATTCAGTGAGGTTGGGCAAATTGAATGTATCTACACAGGGCAACTTTTGACACTTGATGATTATGCGGTGGAGCATTTTTTGCCATATGCTTTTGTATGCCATGATCAGATATGGAATCTGATACCAGCGGACAAGCGTTTTAATATGACTAAATCAGATCGATTGCCCCCTTTCGATAGGTACTTTGACCAGTATTTTAATTTACAACACTTAGCGATCACTACCGTTACTAGAGTTCAACCTAAGAATAAATTTCTACTTGAATATCTTTGTTTGATACCTGACTATCGAATTGGGCAGGTTTATGATGTGGAATTGCTTAGGCAACGCTTTCGAGATGCTGCCCATCCAATGATCACCATTGCAGCCAATAATGGTTTCGAATTTATGGTATAATTTGGTTTATCCTAATTATTTCTAGAAAGCAAATATTAAACATTGCCGACGAAACCAGAACAAGTTTTATTTAAATAACTTTCTGACTAACAATTACTTGCAAAACATAAATCCAACTCACTAACTGTCAAAATGACCGTTTTTGGCTCAAATGTTACCACTCAAATCTACAAAATGGATTGAAATATTGCAAAAAGAATTATACTGAACATATCTTTAATAAATATTTATAATCGAAAGATTAATATTTGGAGGGCAAAGCACAGGATTCGTATACAATAGGCCAACTAATAAAAATTTAGTCTAAAAAATAGGAGTCAAAGCACTATCAAAGTTTATTGCGTAAATGATTTACCTGGTGCTTATCCTCAAAAACCTTTTCAGTGAGCTAATTTATCTTAAAAAGGATTTCAACGGTTTTTCAATTTTCAAATCTTTGTTTTTCCTAAATAATCATGAACGAGCCCAACTAACAATACCGAATATGAGGTTTATTCCGTGTTTTCATCATCACGATAAAAAGAGGGATTCAGCGCATCAGTTTTGATCACAACCAATCTAGCAACGTCCCTGGATTCGATTTGCGCAATCAGTGACCTTAGCTTGGTCTCTTGATTTGGATTGATAATCTGAAGATTCTCTACCAGATCTGGTGGGCCGGATATTTTAAGTTGGCTGGTAATCTGTAAGGAAGATTTCTGTAATGCGGCGTCGACCAGTGACAGGTCCTTCGAGAATGATCTGGGAAACTTGGAGAGCACCTTGGTATGATATTGCGTTACTAGGCCATCCTTTTCAAAATACTCTGTGTAGGATGCCGGATCAACGATATCTACTGCCGACTCCCGGTAGTCTGCCTTAATTTTGGTTTTTAGTAAACGTCTTGATTCAAAGTCCTTTACATTACCATCCACGAAATCCGAAAATTCCTTAATGAAATTGTTGGTCCTGAGCTTATCGTTCTCATGAGTGGAAAAGCCCAAAAAATCACGATAGAAATAAGTGGCCAAATCATTTTTTTGAGCCGTGAAATTATCGTCATAAACATAACTATCAAAGGATTTTTTCTCCATGGACCTTGGATCATGGTGAATCAAAATACCTATCTTAAAAAATTCCTTAGCTGGTGAGAGAAACAATTCCTTGATAAGCTCAACCGCTTTGCCATTGATAATCAATGCTTGTTGCAATTCGGCCTTGATAACAATGACTGAACTAAGCTTATCTAATGACGCGTCAATAACAATCAATAGTCCGCCTGGTTGCGTTCTTTTTTGATGTGCTGCCGCTGCAAGTTCCGCAATCAATACTGACTTATCCAGAAAGTCCTTTTTATCAGTTTTAGAAAGGTTCTTTGCGTAATCATAGAAGCTGTCGGTCTCCATATTTTCTACCGAGGTTTCAAAAAAACGTTTGGATTTACTAATTGCAGATTCAATTCTTTCCAAAAGGGTTGCTTTTGTATCTGGATCCAAGTTGTGCAGGTCGGTCGAAGCTTCTGTATATGCATCATTCTTGGTTGTTTTCCCGATGATCTTGTGTATGATAACACGTTTGATGTCAATTTCTTTGAATTTCATTTTAGAGTTCGTTTAATTCTGATATATCTGTTTCGTCTATGTCCCAAATGTTTTGTGCATATGTCAGATACGGTGGCTTTTCGAGTATACTTGAACTGAGGTGCTGCATCAGACAGAATAGTAAATAGGACAGGTTTTTCCCCGGATCGTTACTACGGATAAATCGCCATACATAGTCCTGTGATTCGGTTTCGAATTCAGGATAAATATTGATCGAAATGCTTCCGCTTTCAAGGTCTTTTTTATTGAGTAGCACAAATACTCCCTCATTGAGAACAACGGTAATCCCTGGCAAATTGGTCAGCGCCCCCCCGGTAAGATAGGCATCCTTTAACTTCCCGATATCTTTATCGGTCTTTACAGCGAATGCAAAAAGAAAAAGTGGATTTCTCAACGGGTAATCTGTCACCTTACTGTCCAGTCCTATAGGAATATTGCCAGAAAGAATCACATTGTTCGCAACAGGATTACGCACAAGCCTGTCCCTGAGATCTGCAAATGATGCAGCACAGGAAGTTACATTTAAGGGATTCCATGTAGCTTTACACTCGCCCAAGGCGTATACGCTTTCATAGTAGAAGAGCTCAGTTGAATCCTTTACCCGGGACATTGATCGGTAATCAATGTTTTCGGTAATGATTAGATCGTATTGCTTACTCACATTAAGTCTTTTATCGACAACATGACCATTCCCTAATCCATACCTTTGTGGCAAAAGCTCGGAAAGAATATTTCGCAGGGTAATTTCTATCTCATTGCCACTGGCCTTTATATCCCTCAGTCCATGTAAGACAGCCGACATCTTCGAAGAGATATTGATCTGGTCCGCATAGGTATTATATAGAGCTAATAACTGAAGTGTAATGTCTTTTTTGACCATGTAAGCAAATCCGATAGGTATCAAATATACTAAAATTAATAGTATTTTTTTTACAGGTGTAGCCTTTAAGCCCATTATCTATCTAAAACTACATAAATGTCGGTCAGATTTTTGAGCAAACAGTTAGAGCTGCCTGATTAGGTCATTGGCGACATCCTGCATATCTTGAGGCAAGTTTACACTCAAAGGCTCACTCTTTTGCCCAATCCCCTGAGCACTGTTCAATGAATTTACTTCAAGTTCGCTCAGTCGAAAGAAATCATAAGTAAATTGTCCCTTGGGTTTTATTGGGCTGAACTTTACCATTTCTTTTTGGTTCCTGATCACCACGTCCAAGCTCATATGTTCAAAATATTCATCGAGATTAGGATGTATCAATAAATATTTGTCCGTATTCCTTGGATCTTGTTGCACCATATGCTCATCGAGAAGAAAATCCAGTCGATCCTTTTTGATAAGCATATTGCATCGCTTGCAGGAAATATTAAGATTGAAGAGCTCAAATATAAAATCCGCATACTTCGATTTGGGCAGTACATGCTCTATATCAATGACCATATTAAATCCACCTCTGAAACTACTTTTGCAGTAGCAACAATGTCCTCCCGAAATACCCCTATAGTACGCCTTAATTTTGTCCTTAACCGGTTTTATGGAATCATTTGCCCACACATCCCCACCCGCAGCAATTGCTTCAGTAATGAGCACCTTATCGTTATCATTTAAAGGCATGTTAATTTCTGTTTGCTATAATTAATGACCCAAGTTCAAGTACTCCACCTAAAACCGATTTCTGTTTGGGGTCATAGGCATTATCACTGAGCTCGTTAATCTGGTTTTGGAATTCAGAATATGAGATCACACCGGATGAAAGCTGGTTCATTTTTTTTACCATCGTCTCGGAAAGAAAACGGTTTTCCGGCGTGGTCACGTCAAACAATTCTTGATATAGCTCTTCAACACCTGTAGATTCCTGCTGTTGCAGCTCGAAAGGCCCATTAATACTTTTGAAAACCGAGACACGCGAACCGAGCTCTATTTCTGCGCTATTGACAATCAGTGGAGAATGGGTAGCAATATATATTCTGGGCTCATATTGATAAACTAGGTCATATAGCGTGCGCACATATTCAGTCTGCCATTTGGGGTGCAGACTGTTCTCCGGCTCGTCAATCAAAATCCTTGCGCCGACATCCATATGAACGGCGAGGAAAACAAAAGTCGTAATCAGCGTCAGCTCGCCCGAACTTCCCTGGTTGGCAATGATAAACCTACCATCTCTATTCAGATAAACTTCTATATCTCGAATTATCTTGGCCCTCTTCAGCAAGGATTCATAATTGAGCAACTCCAATATGCCAGCCCCTGTAAATTCCAGAAAATTGTCCCGGTACAGGTTCACTGGAATAAGCTCCTCGCTACTGTCAGTCATCTTGTTATATTGCATCAGAAGTAAGGAAATGATTTCTGCCTCTTTCTCATTGATGTTACCATAACGTAAACTATTTTGGAAATCCGGTTTTAAGCCTACAACCTTGATACCAATAGTGGGGTTGAAGTTAACATATTCCAAGGTTCGGGCAACCCGTTGAAAATCGCCATTATCTGTTTCGAACATTTTTTGCAATGCAATCTTTAGGGTCTTTCGGACCAGAGCCTTTCCATTTGAAGCCTTAAGTGTTTTGATCATCCGGTGACGATAGTCGAACTTGTCATGGATCGTATTGGCAATAGCAATTACTTTTCTGTCTTCATTCCTGGCAAAATAAGAAGACAGTTCCCGCAGTAATGAGCTTTTTCCCGAACCATTTTCGCCCACGAGTATATTAACTTGACTTCCACGGCGGCTGATCAGGTCATCGCCGGGTGCTAAAGGAATAAAATAATACATAAGAGAATTTTAGATACTGGCTAAAATATGAAAAAAATGAACACTATTCTTTAGACGAAGTACAAGATCGAATTTGATCTCCAAAAAATCTTACCGTCGATGTTCTTTCTTACTCGTTACTTTTTATCTTAGTGTAACAATCATTCTTGCAAAACGCCTAACAAAATCCTTAAAGTTTTTGTTATAATATTATGGCAGACGTACACAGCAAAGAAACTCGCTCCTACAATATGAGCCGCATTAGGGGCAAAAACACTAAGCCTGAAATGCTGGTTCGCCAGTTTCTACACGCTAATGGCTTTAGATACCGACTTCATGTAAAAGATTTACCTGGAAAGCCAGATATCGTTTTGTTTAAATACAAAACAGCAATTTTTATTCAGGGCTGTTTCTGGCACGGTCATGATCAATGCAAATATTACGTGGTTCCAAAAACAAAAACCGATTGGTGGCTTAGTAAGATAAACGGAAATAAGACTAAAGATATAATCAATATCAATTCATTAAAAAAAGCAGGCTGGAGAGTTATTGAGGTATGGGAATGCGAATTGAAACCTAAGGTAATGGGGACTACACTTCAGACATTAGTAGAAACACTGTACGATCTGAGCAAGGTTCCACAAAACTGAACGTTTTTCGTTCCAAAACATGGAACGCTGGGAAAACTTTTATAACTTCGTCCTCTAATTATATTTACGTGAACTATATCGATCTCTTCGCTGGTGCTGGAGGCCTCTCGGAAGGCTTCAAAAGAGCTGGTTATTCTCCTGTTGCGCATGTCGAGATTGATGCTGCGGCTTCGTACTCACTTAGGACAAGAGCTGCTTATTATTATCTTAAAGAAAGTGATCGCCTAAATTATTATCATTCTTATTTAAAAGGGGATATTACTCGAAAAGACCTTTACAGTTTAATACCTGAGGAAATTTTAGACTCAGTAATTAACCTCGGGATCGGCGATGAAAATAATCAGGAAATTTTCAGTCGTATAAGTAGAAACATTCAGGGTAACAACGAAATAGACCTTATCGTCGGCGGACCGCCGTGCCAAGCATATTCTTTAGTGGGCAGGGCAAGGTCTGAGCATGGTATGAAGAAGGATTCCCGTAATTTTCTTTACGTTCAATACGCAAACTATCTAGAGAAATATAAGCCTAAAATGTTTGTATTCGAAAACGTGCTGGGGTTAAAGTCTGCAGGTGGCGGAGTTTATTTACAGAATATGGAGAAACTCTTTTATAAAAAAGGGTATAGCATTCATATTTTTTCGGTTAAAGCAGAAAACTTTGGCGTATTACAAAAGCGCAGGCGTTTGATTATCATTGGCTGGAGACAAGATTTTATCCCAAATCTGCCAGATTTAGATAATTATAAAAGTGGCCTGACTGCTAATGTATCAAACTTATTTGCTGATTTGCCGGCCATACAGGCAGGGGAGGGAAAAGATAAGTTTTTAAATTATACTTCTGATAAAAACGAATATCTTGAAGCTGCTCATATACGAAACGGGATCACCACACTAACGCAGCATATTGCCCGACCACACGCTTTACAGGATAAGGAAATCTATCGTATTGCCGTTGACAAATGGAATTATAACAAAGAACGTCTCAATTATAATGATTTACCAGATCGCCTAAAAACCCATGAGAACAGATCTTCTTTTTTTGATAGATTTAAAGTCGTGGCCGCAGACCTGGAGGCATCACAAACAGTGGTTGCTCACATCGCAAAGGATGGACATTATTATATCCATCCCGATAATTTACAAAACAGGTCAATTTCTGTTCGTGAAGCAGCTCGGTTGCAATCTTTCCCTGACGATTTCTACTTTGAAGGTGTAAAAGAAGGTATAAGTCGTACCGCAGCCTTTAAACAGATCGGTAATGCAGTTCCCTGTTTACTGGGCCAGCAAATAGCTACCGTTGTCGAGCAATCATTTTGATTATATTATTATTTTAAATTTTTCTAATTTTTTGATTGACTCGTAAGCTTTAATCAAAGCTAATTCTCTTACGCTTTCTTTTTTCTGAAGCGAATTATGGACTGATTTTATATTTCCTAGTTCAAGATTATCGAATATTTTCGTTTGCGCTGCCACATCTATAATTCTTTTCCACTCTTCCTTTGACAGCAACAGAAGTTTATCATAGATAAACTTCACTTCAATAACTTCATTATCTTCCAGTTTAGATAAGGTTTTGATCCTTTCTATCAATCGAGGATTTTCATTAATATATTTTAAAACCTTTTTGCCAAAAGAAACTTCTCTCGACGATAAATTTTTATTGTCCTTGATTTTTTTGAGTAGATCAAATGCCAGATAGTAATCAAAATCCTCTGGTTTATCTTTATCGACATACGTTCTAAAGCCATCCCAAAACTTCAAACCCATTTTTCTGATCTCACTTATCGTAAATAAATCATTTTCAAGTTCATTGGTATCCGTTTCTTTTTCAATTTCCCTCAAATCTCTATCTTTTTCAGAAACAAGAGCCTTAATTATACTTTTTTCTAAATCCTCCGAATAATTTGCATTTTTCAAATTTACCCATGAAGATTCCTTTTTGGCATATTCAGAAAACAATGTGTTATTTGATGCTTTTAGTAAATGTTGATAAACGAAAATCATTAGTCTTTTTAAAACGCTGTTTAGTTCATCATCAGTTTTTTGCTCATCATAAATCTTCCAAAGATCGAGTCTGTTTTTAGTTAAATAATGAAAATATGATACCGTATATGCCACAGTAAAGGATTTTAAGTTAGTATCTCCAATAGCATCGACGTTTTTTCTGCCAAAAAGTTTATCAACAGATTTGAAAAGAATTGCATTAGCAATTAACTTTCTGTAGAAATTTTCTCCAGGTAGCTTATTCTTCTTAACCAACTCTTCAACTTTTTTTGTATAATGAATAAAGTTCTTTTGCGAACCTAGAGACACATGATGGGGTTCTAGATCCCAAATATTAATGTATTTAGCAACATCAGATTTAACGAATTTTAATGTATTGGGGTTTTGTTCCTTAAACTTTTTCTGCTGGCTTGGCGTTTGCTTATTTAGAGTTTCTCTGTATTGACCACTCGCACGTTCAAAAAACCATAATATAGATTGATTTCTATTTTCTGGGTTAACAACATATTTTCTTCTAGAAAGGCTTTCGATCTGAACAAAATAAGGGTTGTTTGACGACAAATCTAATTCCGTAACTTTATTTTGGCTGTTCGCAAATCTGGCAATATTTGGTACTTCTTCGTTTTTTTTCTCAATATCTTTGATAACAGTAAGTTTCATCTGAACAAAAATTTTATCCAGAGCAACGTCCTTATATTTTTTTTGTGTGTGATATAATGAGGCTGTTGTTTGTCCCCCATTAACAATTTGAAAATCGCTCAAATGCGTTATCGTTAATTGGCCACCGACAATAGCAGTCGTAACATTCTCAGCAGTTGCAGTAATACCATTGTTATATGGTAAAAACATCTGCGGCTTATCCCGTATAGTTTCCCGTATACCTTTGTTAAACTTTCCAGCTTGCCCCAGGAAAGCTCTTACATTACTTTCCAGTAACTCATTTGAGAATTCCTTATAAAGCCGCGCAAGAACCTCCCCCGGAACAATGGCTAAATAACAATCGTAAATTTCATCTATTGATGGGACCTTTAAACAAGGAAGCCCAAAACCATTTTCATTGAATTTTTTAAACTCTATTTCTATTGGCTCATGTATGCTATTTGCTTCATTGATTTTGAATAACCTGTTGATATCCCATGTATGTACGAATACTCCTATGCTGTTTATTTCAATTTGTTCTTTATCATGATTTGAAAAACCATTAATCAGAAAAAAAATATTTATCCTATCGAAGTCCTTCCCTTGTTTTGAAATGATTTTTATTAGCTCAATTAGCTCAGTATGCGAATGATCTATGTAATCTATATGCCTTTTTAAAGCACCATTAATAAATTTCTTTATTTGGTTGAGAGACTTAATATAATCAGCCTGAGTAATATTGTAATCATAGCTATCATTCTTATAGTAAGTGATGAATAAGTCTAAGGTTTCAAAATAGGTTTTGTTATTCTCATCTTTAAACTGATCTTTTAGACAATAGCCATTTATTTTCCAGTCAATACCTCCTTGATTATTAGGATGAACATAGGATAAAACCCTAGCACCTTCAGATTTACCGATAGTTTCTAAAACCTCAATGCAATACAGGGTAAATTTATCTTCAAAGCTGGCTCCATCGCCATCTGAATAAACTAGCGATGCGATATCGGATTTTATTTCTTCTATGTAATTAGTGAGAGCTCTTTCCATTAATTAGATTATTAGTTATACTTTGTTCAATTTTGAAATTTTCAACTGCTGATATTTCGATGGAGTAGGAAGTGTCATAAATTCCTGATGGAAGCTGCGATTTTATGATTCTTGGAAATTCGCTGGTAACGGCATAGGTATATATTTCTTTAGACCTAAACATGGTATTGTAATATTCTTCGTCAATTTGTAAATAACCTAACAACAACAATCTCTCGTTAAATAGACTCAAACTATTAAAGTTTGAACTCAATTTAATTCTTATCTGGGAAACTAGAGAATTCAATGTAAATCCATTTCCTTGCACATGTTCAACAATGTACAGAATCAAAAATAATCTATTGAGATTTTGAATATCTAATTGCCCTTCATTTGTTATTTTTAATTTAGGATGCTTTGATGAAGTCAGCTTTACTTCAATTCCTATATCACCAAATCTGAAATCCTTATCATCAAAATCAGGCCCCATCCAGGCATTCAATATAACGTCAGATTCTATCCCGGCATCTAATAAGGAATTAATAAAAAGTAATTCTCCCAAAAGTCCCTTTTGATATTCAAGTGATAGCCCATTAAAGTTGATTTTATCAAAAAGTTTTTTCCATTTAGAAATAACATTAAATGTTTTGGTAATCGCTTCCTTTTCGGTTATACTTTCGGCAATATCTTCCAAAATATTCTGAATAAAAAGCGAAAAAATATCTTTCAAATCATTGTCTAATAAATAGATATTTAGTTCGCGGAAATCTTCCGTTTCAACGGGAAAAATTTCGACACCTTTAAAGCGGTATTTATTAAGTTCTGGGAATTCCATCATTTTTGAAAAAGACATTATGTACAAATGCTGCCCAGTAATATGGTTACTTGCGGCATAGCAATTGAGATGCAGAATATCTTGTATTCTCGTTCTGATAATGATGTCACTGGTTGGCTTCTGCGTTTCCCAGACTGATTTAATATTAACCATATACTATTCGCTATCATTATTAGGGGAATCGTCATCATCTTGTGGCTCTTCATCAAAACCATCGAAAATTGTAGTAGTATAAGATGTTTTTACCTCATTTTCAATTTTAGGAAAATGAAGACTATAGCCGATAATAGGTATCCCATAATCAACATTAGGCGTTCCCCTCTCATCTAAGGCGTAGATTAAAAGTAATCCCTTCTTTTCTATGGCTCTTTGCTCTTTAATATCTTTATTGCTCTTCAACCCATTTAACACTAGATCAATTTGCCTGTCTTTTAGGTCATCAATTTGATTCTTCGCAATTAAATAGTAATCACTTCCCCTAGTTATCTTTGGCTGATTACGCACACTACACCCTAACGTAATTTTCTCTCCGTTAAAATGCAATTCAAAAGTCATGGCATCTTCCTTTGCTTGTCTTTCTTTCAAAGGAGTATTCCCGGCATAATCAATAAATACCTTGTCATCTGTATTTGAAATAATGCAAATACTCCATTGGCTAATATTTAAGTTTCTAGATTGTGTTTTAATATACTCGCTCAATGTTGCATTTTTAATACTTGGTTGTTCAATTTTAAATGCATCAATAAAATCACAAATTGAATTATTTTCCTGATTAGGGTAAAATAAATACCTTATTTTTCCTCTTGTCTCTTGTCTGTTCTCTAACCCCGGTAATCCAATTGCTGAAATTAAGCTGTTTAATGCTTTATAATTATTCTCAATCGCCTTTTTTGTTTTAAGCAACTGATAAGTTTGGGGGTTCGTTCCAGAAAAGGAAATATCAATGCTTTTTGAGAAATTGAGTTTAGCCAAACTTGTGATAGTCATTAAGCCATGATGGTTTCTGACCTTTAATCGGAAATCTTTTGGGCGTTGATGTGATGCAGTCATTTCATCAAAATCATTCCGCATCTCTTCGGTTGCCATTGTAATATGGTTGAACCATTCAAAAATCTGTTCAGTAGTATATAACCTGCATAAGTCTACATAGCCAGGGCGATAGCCAAACCATCGGCCCATTTGCATTAACGAATCATACATTTTTGTGGTTCGTAGATAATAACTAACAGACAATCCTTCTAATGTAATCCCTCTTGATAGCCTGCTTCCCCCCACTGCAATCACAGATAATCCATTTTCGTATCTAGCATAGTCAATCTCCTCAATATTGTGGTATTCCAAATTAGTTGTAGAGCGTGTCCCGTGAACGGATCGGACATCAATTTTTGATGCTGCTTTTTTTAACTCTTTCTTAACATCTTCCCAAGAATGATGTTTGATTCGGATGTCTTTATAATCTAAATTCTCTAAAATATTTTCAGTGGTAGGTATAAAGTCCGTTTCATACAATACTTTTAGCTCCTGTAAAAGACTATTGTCATCACTATTAATTGCGTTTGTAAACTCCTTGGTTTTTGCATTAACTAAGTAGGCAACTCTATCAATCCATTTCACTAATAAGGCAACATGAACTAACATTGAATTATGTTTATTTCCATGCCCTCTCAGTCTACGAATTGCACAAGTTAAAATGAATGATTTTATCGCCTTTTCCAAGCTGTTTGGAAGATATTCTGGCAGATCTCCTTTGTTTAACTTATTTATGGTTCTAAAGAAAGGTGGATCAAAATCATCAATTTCTCTAAAGATATCCAAAGGTTCCTTTTCCTCACCATCAGCGTTTTCAAATCCAAATACTTTTGCCGCGCCAAAGTAGTTTGTTGGCGCTTTAATATTGATTATAAAATCTCTTGGAAATAAATCTTCCCCAATTTTGTATTCTTTATTTTTTATAATAGTTTTTAGCTCATCATTATGTTCTTGTGAAATAAATAAATTTGCATAGGGCGTAGCGGTATAACCTATAAAAGTATTTTGGTTAAAAAGGTTTAACAGTGTTCTAATTAAGCGATTGATCGTCTTTATATCTTCAATGCTTTTTGAAGCATTTACAGAGGCCGCATCTGCTTCATCATCAATTATTAAAACCGGTACGTTAAAAAGTTTGGGCGATCCGTCAACGATTTTCGCGTTTACATCTTTAGCAAACCAATCTATTAGGTTTTCTAAAATGCTTTTGTGCTTCTTAATAACAAACACAACTGGATTTTTTCCGATGGGAATATTTAATCTGTTTGCTATAGATTGACTAAAATCCCCTTCATCATTGTTTTTGTAATACGAGGAAGTTAACGAGTAAATGTCAGTATTTACTTTGTATTTACCAACCCCAATAATTTTGTTTTCTCCTTTGTTATTAATAAAAGCAGAACTGTTTCTGCCAATATACCCTGAATCTATTCTTTCCTGTGTTTGTCTTCTTAAGGAGCTAATTGTTCCGGCAATAACGATTATTACTTTATAACCCGCATCAGTAGCTTTGTTAATCAATCCGACATAATTAGATGTCTTTCCAGATTGCACGTGGCCTACGACCATTCCACGCCGATCCCAAGAATTACTGTCTTTGGGATTTATACATTTATCTAATATTTTATCAGTAAAATCGTCCAAATCATTAACAGGAAAAGAAGGGTCATTTTCAGACATATAAAGTTTGTACCTGTTCCATAATTCAAAATTGATATTTGCTTTTTCATCATTTAACCAAGGTGTCACGTCTTTGTCGTAAAGTTCAGTTATTGTACCTTTACCAATACTGAAATCAGCCCTTAATATTTCAAATAATTCTTGCTTATCTAAAATTTGACCATCAACAATGTTGATGGCTGAGGCCTTCTCTATAACATTTAACAAAATGTCATCTGTAATATCGCCTTGGTGTAATGATAGTAATGTATGCGAGATTGCTCTGGCAGATTGAAGTAAAGTACTCATTTTAGATAGTCGTTAATTAATGGAAATAGATTAAATGGAGTAGCATTCATTAACTGTTGCTTAGCTAATGATTCTGGTATTCCTTGCTTTAGGTAAATATGATAGATTTCTATAGCCAAACTAATGAGCTCGTCGCTGGGTATATCGCTGTGTTTTTCTAGCTCATGAAAAGCTGGGTCTTCATTCTGATTACTTAATATCAACTCGATAGGCACATTTTCTTCTAGTAGTTTTAAGGCCTTGCATAAAAGTTTATTGTTTTCATTGAGTAATGAACTTATAATAGGATGCTTTTTATTTATTCGATATTTCTTTATCCCTTCTCTTGTAATTTCATCCTTCCAAAGCGGCTCATAAGTATTAACAGAAAATTCTGTAGACGTTTTCTGCCCACGCCAATTATATATTTTAGCAGATTTAATAATAGCAATCTTTGCAATTCTGGAGAGCTCTCTTCTTATTTCAATCGGAGGGGTTGCGGTAGATTTTTTTATATCTAAGTTCCAGTTAAAATCATTGTTATTAGAAAAATTTACAGAAATACGTGCCAGCTTAGAATAATCCCTTTTCTTTTCTAAACCTAACCAATCACCAGCTACCAACAATCTATCTCCTCTATAAACATAAAATCCTTGTTGCTGAAACCATCCCAATGCACCACCTGACTTTTCGTAATCCACTTTACCTATTTCTGACATATGTGGCAATATAAAATAAGTGATTTCTACATTTCCAAATACTTCAGGCAAGCCCATTTCTGGCTTTGGTGATAGGTTAAGTAAAAAAGGATTATATGAATCGATCTTTTCATTTTGAAAATAGATCTTAACTTTTTTTGTTTCAATAAATTTATGGAAGACCAAACTCAAATGTTCTCTTACATTTTCCATTTCCTGGTAAAATGCATTTTTTACCGCTTCGTTATTCGTATCGGCGTTCCCAACTATTCTATCTAATTTTTCCCACAAAACTAAGGTGCCAGACACTTGCTTCTCAATGACATCTAAAAAAGAGTTTTCTGAAACAAAATCTAAAAGGAACCATTCATTTTCATCATTGATAAAATCAATATCCCAACAACGCTTAATAACATTATGGTTTTCTTTTTTAGTTACGCACGTAAGTCTTTTGCATTGCGAAAATGAAGCAGTTTTTAAACCCATACCGAACCTGCCCAAGTCTTTCTCGTGTCGTTCGTCCTCTGGATCTTTACTTCCAGGAGTCATAGCAATTACCAACTCCTCTTGATTCATCCCTCTTCCATTATCATAAATAGAAATGAAAGAATTCGGTCCTTTCCATTGATATTCAATACGGATTTCATTTGCGTTTGCAGAAATACTGTTATCTACAATGTCCGCTATTGCTGTTGACAGATTATAGCCAAAACTTCTATAAGAATTTATGGTAGATTTAGGTTTAGGTTTTGCAGTTTCGGCTATATAGTTTTTCATATTTTAAAGGAAAATAATTCTTCTTTTAGATCTCTTACAGGCCGCTAATTATGCATGAGGGGAAGGAGATCCATCCTGGATTTTTGATTTCAATTCATTCACAGTCAGCACTATTCCTTTTTTTCGATGCATCATTCTGTGGCAATTAGCACATAACACTACCAAATCAAATTCTGGATCTGTTGTTCTTTTTATTTTTCTATTTTCGCCCATAGGTTTTAAATGATGTACTTCAGCCCATTCCGCTCCCCAATTTCCATATGTTTTTTTAAAATTAAAACCGCACACTGCACAATCATAACCATGGATTTTGAGAGCAGCATTTCTTAAAGAGGCATTCCGCTCAATTTTGTGTGAAATATACACTTTCACACCACCTTCTGTCCTAGCATAGGTAAAGTCCGTTTCAGATTCTTCAATTGCCATGAGGTTGGCAATTTCTTGTTTATGTGCTTCTATATCTAAACGACTATACTTTTTGACATTTTTCCAAATTGTAGTCTCGTTGTGCATTTTAAAGGCATTAAAAACATCTAGGTTCAACCCACTTAATTTAATGAGATTTCCATTTTTATCTTTCCAACCTTCTCTATTAGTCTCTGGAAAATGAGCATCAAAAGAATCTCTTGCATTTTTTAAGCTGTGCTCAAATGTTTCAATACTTCTACCTTCATTAAGAGCCTCAAAAAACATACGATAAGCTTCTTTCCAAGAATTTGCTTGTAGATTTTCCGGTGGGTTTGAGCATCCAAAACGGCTAAGAAAATAAGCAACTTCGATAAAGGGTTTCCCTCGTCTTATCATAAATTATCGCGATTTTAGGTTATCTCAGAAAGAAATTGATTAAGTCATCCATCTAAGGTTATTTCTACATTGTGTTAATTATCGTCGTCAAGAAATTGAGGACTTGCCGCAATGCTTCTAAATCCTTTTGCTCAATTTCTTCTGGTTTGAAATGCATTACATCATTTCTAATAATCCTAGTTTCTTGAAGCATCTTTTGTAAAATTACACGATCGATACGCAGACCCAATTTTGCGTACAGTTCGGGGTTTTCCATAATTCTTACATAATGTCCAAAGTTCAAATCTGCTAAAGAGTGGATTTCTTTGTCATGTTTACTTAGATCTAATACTTTCTTGATGTCATCAAACGTTAGTTTTCCGTCTAAAAGGCGTCGTACGAGATTTTCAATTTGTTCTATGATTAAAAATGGTTCCGACAGCTTTAAGAATTGTTCACCTAAGTCTGTAGCCGTGACAATCCCAGAAATAGTATTTTTTTTATCTCGTACAAGTATAACCTCTTTAGCCAAAATGACATTCATAGCTTTGAAGATTGGTTCATCGATATTTAATACTTCAACATCCTCTCTACAGTCTAAAACAGATTCACATTTTTTGCCAAGCGTCAATGCAATACCTATAGATTTCCAGCTTATCAAACCGAGTACATCTCTCGTACCAGATAATATCGGCAGTTGCGAAAAGTTATATCTTAACATCATTGTAGTAGCCTCTATTAAAGGTGTATCCTTGTTTACTCCTAACAAGCCACAACCTCCTTCTTCCTCAACCAAATTGTTAATGTTTGCTGCTCTTAATAAACTTAACCTAGGTATAGCATCTGAGTATTTTGGTTTTTTAACTTCGCCACTAGCAGCCAACTTGGGTTTAGGAATTATCTCTATTTCACCGTAATAGTAAGCATTGCCAAAATCAAGATTAGTAGTCAATTCGTGTTTTTCCAAAAGATTGTTAATAGCCTCTATTACTTTCCAGCCTCTTTTAACCACTCCATACTTACTACAGATTATTTGGGGAGTAGTTTTTTTAATCTTCTTCGAATTTTTGATTTCTTGAAAAAATACTTCTAATGAACTCATTTATAAGTGCGTTATATTATTGAATGACGTGTGTTAATTGATATTAGGGATTCACTTGCTAATTTTAAAACGGTAACTGATCCTCAGTTTTTATTTGATCTGAGCATGCTCGACAACATTCCAAGCCAAAAGTCTCCAGCGTAATTTTATCAAATTCCTTATCTTTAAAATCGAATTTCCATCGCAAATATTCCAGAAGTAAAGAGATAATCTCGTTAATTATTTCTTTAGCGGAGTTGAATTTATTATTGATCTTACTAATGCCATAGTTTGTAGCAAAATCTTCACTGAAAATATCGGATAGGGCTTCCTTAATAGTAATATCTGGCTTTCCATTTAGATGTCTAAACTTCGAAAGTATCCTTGTATTTTTGCATGGGAATTCATGATTAAATTTCGTTTTTAAATAATCTAGCCTTCCTTTGAAGTATGCGTAGTCAAATTCTTTTTCCACTTTAACATTATTACTATTTGGTTTTTCAACCACTAATAAATTTGAGTTATTAGCAATATGAGCTATTCCATATAGCTTAGGATATTTACTGTTGAATGCGAGGATAATGAAATCTTTACTTATTGCTTTAGCTTTGTATTTCTCTGCAAAATTGTTAGATTGAAACCATTGCCTGTACTCATCAATGGCATCTAATCCAAGCTCACGAATTTCATTGGGGATATGAAAATCGATATAGTCTTTTTTAAGTAGTTTACAGTTTGCGTCAGCATGAAACTTAGTTTTGCCTCCCTTATTGAAAACCCATTCTTTCGTATCTTCCCTTTCAGGTATTGGCTGAAAGTACTCTATGCAAAATTTATTCTCATCCTCGAGTATAAGCTTATATTTAAAAAGATACGCCAAGTCTCTTTTATTAAATATAACATAGAGTTCTTTATCTTCATAAATGTGCTCCAAAAAACTAGTAAGGTTAATTTCAAAGTCAATCTCAACTATTTGACATAGTTTACTATAAGAATATTGAGTCAAGTAGGCCATAACTACTATGCAGATTGTCTAGTTAATTTAAATGTATCTGGCCCATGTTTTTCTATTTTAATCATTCCACCTGCTTTTATCTCTAATTCATCAAACGCTACATCCGTAAAACGAATTATATGCGAACGTTTCACTAGATTCTTAAAGCGTAAATAATGATCATTCTTGACTACAATCTTTAATTCAGAATCATTTTTAAGAAATAATGGTTTGAATGCTGCCGTAATTCTAATTTGCTTATTCTTGATATCATTCGCTGTAATTTTATTACCTACAGAGGGAATGATGAATGCGATTGGCTGGTGATTGTTATTCATATCGAGCGTTATTTTTTATTTAAATCAATTTGTAAATTTTTTCAGCATCTTCACCATTTTTAATTCTCTCTTCATCATCAGATAATGAAACCGACTTGTTAACAAACTCGTGTGGATAGGAAGATATATGGCTGATTGCTCTGGTTAAACCTAAATTTACTGCACACACCACTACGTCACACCCTGCACCAACCAAATGATCTATCATGCTTTCCACACTACCTTTTCTTTTGCGTTGTAAACCATTCTGGTAATCACCCATAGTGGCTATGCCCACTTTTACTCCTTTTTTCTCAACAATGTCGATAAAGTCATATTGGTCACGGTTGCCGAGTACACCAAAATATTTAGGTACCTGCACATATCCAAAGAGCAATAAATACTGATAAACGATGTTTAATGTTTTGGACTTTCCCCTATTAGAATCTCCTCTGAGTGCGATAATTTTTGCCATCTTTATTTTATATGATCTTCACCAACCTATAATACAAAGGTTTTGGTCCTCGACCCTTCCTTGCTGTATGTTTTCTATCCGTCTTTTCAATGTTTTCCCTAAATGTTTTTTTGAAACGATTTATAATATCACTAACCGAATAAGTTTCGTCATATTTTTTACTAATACTATTCACAATTTCCTCCGCTAAAAATTCATCACCAACTTTAAAGGTTGATAATACATCGCTTATGCGGTTATTAATTTCACTTGAAGTGTAAGTAGTTTCTTTTGCAGGACCTTCTTTCTTACGATATTCAATTCGTTGCTTAGTTTTTTCTGGAAGTGAGTCTAAGGAAGGGATGGGATGATTAGGATTCCCAAATTCATAATATCGAAGGCTAAAAATCTGTGCGATTTGTTCTAAAGTATATAGTACAACACTTTTTTCATTTTTTAGAACGCCATCAATTACATCCTTTTTTGTTTGCACTAAATATGCAATATCAATAGACTCTAACTCGAATGCCTTCAAGTATTTCTTTAGAATTTTTGAATATTCCTTTGAAAGGTCTATTTTAATCATAAATAATGTAAATTATTTTTTCTTTTATACTATTGTTTTACTATATTTGTTATCAGTTATTTAAAGCGACAAATAGAGTAGGGCCTAGCCTTGCTTTAACGATGTCACTCATGAGTGAAAACCGTCAAATTTCGCATGAGCCGATCGTGAGTTCGCCGTATCTATTGAGTTTTGCTATCTTCGCGATATCTTATATTCAATAGGGCGGACTTCATGTTAGTCTTTTGCGAACTCAGATCTCGGTCTGAGTGGTTCTTGACGGTACCTCACTCAAAAGCATTGGAGTTCGCCTTATTGGTTTTCTGACCAATCTGGTTTCCACCTGCTTTATTGAGTTCACATCGTTTTACATAAAACAACCGTTTATGAAAACGAAAAAATTAAGCGCCATCAAAATGTATCACCTCCAGGAAGTGGTACTAAGTCATTCCCTCAAATTCTTTTTAAAGAACATTATTTGTTCCCCATCGTAATGCTTGCCAGAATTCCAAGTTAAAATATAGCCCAAATGAGCAGAGGCTAGTGTGAAGAGAGCGCACAAAGTCCCAGCGGGTTAATTTAGCTTGGTACCAGCCCTTTATTGCTGATTAAGCAAAGGTGCAGCACAATGGTTTTTCGCAATCCCAAGGTAAGTATCTTTTTCCTAATAACAAATACGGTTTCCCGTATCCGCATGTTTATATGCGGAAGGGCTGGTTTTTGCCTTATACTTTCAATAATTAATTACCCTTATTCCAATTCGTATGTGCCTGATAAAGTTTTATCTATTCGACAGGCTTTACGCATTGAAGCCAAGAAATCCAGAGTGATAATATTTCCGGGCAGGCTTAGCATCCAGGTTAAATGAAAATAGGTTCTTATTATAATGCACCTGCCCGGATATATTATCACCTTTTTCTAGACCAACTAAACCAGCTTTTTTGAAATGAAAAAATTAACGATAAATGTCGTACCGGCATTGCTATGCCTTTTAGTGAAGAGTTTTCTTATCTGCATGTTCTTATCAATACTGCTGACTTTACTGTTAACTGCAAACAGTAGCTCAGCACAACAACCTACGGCAGCACCCTTGACAGTCGGCAGTCAGCTACCCGTAGATCTTTGGAAAGCCCCACTAGTATCTGTCACTCCTAAAGGCGACAAATTTTTTCCCCTTCAGGATTTTAAAGGCAAAGCCATTATAATTGATTTTTGGACTACATGGTGTGCGCCATGCCTTGCGAACATGCCAAAACTGGATAGTATCCATTACGAAAACAAAGGGCAACTGCAGGTCATTATGATGAATGCCAGCGCCAGTCAGATTGGATTTGTCAAGGAAAGGAAGTTTATAAAAGACTACCTGCTTGCACGAAATAAATTTCATTCGCCATTAGTGCTTCGAAATGACCTCTTCAGGCAATACCTGTATTTCCGTATAGTCCCGCACTATGTGTGGATTGGCGCGGACGGCAAAATTAAAGCCCTGACCGATCATTTGCAGTTTTCTCCGGCGAATATTGCAAAGTTTCTATCAGGTGCTGACTTAGATCTTGAAATTAAAACCCACTAGCCATGAAAAATATGAATATGGATATACATCCAAGGAAGTGGAATATACTGCTTGCAGTATTAACACTGCTATTAATTGCCTTTTCTTTTTTAAGTACCTACGGGCAACAGACTAATCTTTCAACAATTAAAGGACACATACGCTTTTCAGATCTTAAAGTGAGGGCAACTATTTCTACCAGATTCAACGGACGTACGCAGTCCGATGAACAGGGTAATTTCTCCCTAAAGATTAGCCGACTGCCTGATACGCTTACAGTTTATGCCATAGGTTATCAGAGGCAGCAATTACTGGTTCAGACAGGGAATGAAGAATTCGCAGTAGAGATGACTACAGACGCTTTTCTGCTAGACAGCGTTCAGGTTAACACCGGTTACCAGGTGAGCAAAGCTAATGAAATCAATGGCAATGTATCTGTTATTTCAGCTGCTCAGCTTAATGAAAGGGGCGGATCAAATATTTTAGAAAGACTGCTTGGACAAAGCACGGGGCTGGTGGCCAATGTAGGTAAAAGCACCGGAAATGTAATGAACAAGACTGGCCTTACCGTTCGCGGACTGGGCACGATTAATGGTCCCCTGGACCCACTTATTATTTTCGACGGCTTTATTTACGAGGGAGACATCAATAACATCAACCCAAACGACATCGAGCAGGTTTCTATTCTAAAGGATGCCTCGGCGGCTTCTATCTGGGGAGCAAGGGCAGGTAATGGCGTAATTGTTATTACCAGCAAAAAAGGAAAATTCAATCAAAAAACAGAAATAAATTTTTCAGGCAGCATGCTCATCCGGTCTCTGCCGGACCTGTACGCTATGCCACAAATGTCCGTTTCGGATTATATCGACTTCGAGCGCACACTTTTTTCAAAAGGTTATTATGATACCAGGATAAATTCCACCCCTTACCTGCCAATATCCCCAGTGGTCGAGTTGCTTTCAAAACAGCGGCGGGGGATCATAAGTGCGCTGGATACTGAAAACGGGATTTCAGCGCTCAAGGCAATCGATTCCAGAGAGAACTATATCGATGAATTTTACACCCATCCGCTTACCGTTCAGTATAGCCTTGGGATCAAGGGCGGCTCAGAAAAGACCAATTATTTTTTATCCGCAAGTGTGGACAATACCAAAGGGGAAACCTTTGCAAAAACGGATAAAATAAATGTCAATTTTGCAAATACAGTTAAACTTGGTAAGCTGCTCAGCTTGAATACAAAGGTATATTTTACGGATATAAAATCAGGCTCAGGCAGACCAGCCTACAATTCGCAGTCAACAGGTGGAAGGGCACTTCCTTACACTTCATTTCGAAACGCCGACGGAAGCCCGGCTGCTCTGGATATGAATTACAGGAGTGTATTCACCGATACCCTTGGCGGTGGAAGGTATCTGGACTGGAAGTATTATCCTGCAGAAGATTATATGAACAGCATATTGACCTCGTCACGCCAGGAGATTTATTTCAATGGTGGCCTGAATTATAAAGTGCTGAAGTTTTTGAATGCCAGTGTATCTTATCAGTACCAAAGTCAGCGGGACAGGGCAGACCAGTACAATAATGAAAGAAGTTATACTGCTCGCAATCTCGTCAACTCTTTTAGCAGGCTTAACCGTTCTACCGGAGTGGTGACCTATAATGTTCCGCTTGGCGGTACAAGCAGCCTTAGCGAGGCGCTGGTCAGCAGTTATACCCTTCGTGGCCAGCTAGATTTGGACAGACATTTCGGCAAGCATCACATCAATGCAATTGCCGGCCTTGAAATGAGGCAAAGCCATGCTGAATCCAGCAGGGCGACAAGATATGGATACAACAGTGACCCGCTTACCTACCTTGGGGTTGACCAGGTTACCTACTTTGCCAATCCGGCTACAGGTGGTTCCGCGCAGATACCTTCGGGCATTTCCGCTGGTAACACCACTTACAGGTTTCTTAGCCGATATGCCAACGCCGCCTATACGTTCATGGACCGCTATTCACTATCGGCAAGCGTTCGGGCCGATGGCTCCAATATATTTGGGGCAAGTACCAATGATAAATGGAAACCCCTATGGTCGGCAGGCCTCGGATGGCTTTTATCAGAAGAGGAATTCTTCAAGGTTTCATGGCTACCGCGTTTAAAATTAAAGGGAAGTTTTGGGTACAGTGGAAATGTGGATCTGACCCGTACCGCTTCAGCCATCGGGTCATATAGTGTAAATAATGTTTCATTGCTACCTTTTACCAGGATTGCAACCATAAATAACCCGAGTCTAAGGTGGGAACAGCTTGCCCAGATGAGTATTGGTCTTGACTTTACGCTAAAGGGTCAGGTACTTAGTGGTTCGGTTTCTTATTTCCGGAAACGCGGAAGCGACCTTTATGGTCCCGCCCTATATGATTATACAGCCTGGGGAGGAACAGGCTCACTGACCCGAAATGTTGCTGACATGAAGGGCGAGGGACTGGAAGTTGATCTCCACAGCATAAATCTGAGCATAGAGGGTTTCAGGTGGACAACCGATGCTTATCTGAATTACAATGAGTCCAGGACAGTTAAATATCTGGAAACACCCACCTCAGGGTTATCGGTGCTCATTGGTGGAAGCAATGTCATTACCCCGGTAATCGGCCTTCCTCTATATTCAGTAGCGGCTTATAAATGGGCAGGGCTTGATGCCTCTGGAAATCCGATGGGCTACCTGAATGGCGTGCCGAGTACCGATTATAATGCAATTGTACGCGAGGGCGCCTCAAGTGGCAATAACATCAGATTCATCGGTTCAGCCATTCCTGTGCACTACGGCTCGTTAGTCAATAATTTTTCTTACAAAGGATTTACGCTGTCTGTTAATCTCTCTTATAAGGCCGGATATTATGCGCGCCGCACCGGGCTTTCTTATAGTTCACTGGTAGCCAATGGCGTGGGTAATGCAGATTATGAAAGCCGGTGGCAGAAGCCTGGTGATGAGCGCATGACCAATGTTCCATCATTCGTTTATCCGGTGAACGCTGCAAGGGATGGGATGTATACCAATTCGGAAATCAACATCTTCAAAGCAGACAATATCAGGCTGGATTACCTTAACCTGGGTTACAAATTCCAGCCTTCAATTTCTAAAAACTGGCTGAATAACCTGGAGCTGTATGGCGGAGTTCAGAATCTTGGCGTCATTTGGAAGGCAACCAGCCTTAAAATCGATCCAGATTACCTGAATAATATCACACCTCCCAAATATTTTTTATTTGGTATCCGTGGAAATTTTAACCTATAAAAGCTAAAAGATTATGAAAAATTACATCATTATAATTATACTGCTTACTTATTTTGCCTTCTGCTCAGGCTGTAAAAAGTATCTTGAATACAAATCAGACGCAAGGCTGGTTACCCCAAGAACGCTAAAGGATATACAAGGGATACTCGATGATGGGGAGAAAATGAACCTGCGGAACACCCCTTCGTTAGGGGAGAGTTCTGCAGATGATTTCTTTATGCTCCCTGCCAGCCTTTCCGCCCAGCCGCTCACCAACCAGCAGGTTTATCAGTGGGCGCCTTTTGATATCCGTTATGGGAATGATTGGAACCTTGGATACCAGGCCATCTATAACGCTAATTTGTCGCTAGAACTCCTGGAGAATATAGAACGCACCACCGCAAATGCTCAAGGGTGGGATAATGTTAAAGGCTCGGCACTTTTTTTTCGCTCCTTCCATTTCCTGAATCTGGTAACCCAGTACGCAAAGATTTTCGATGAACGCACGGCAGGAGTAGACCTGGGTATAGTGCTTAGGACTTTTTCTGACTTTAACATTCCCTCAACCCGTTCAACAGTACTGGATGCCTACAGCCGGATAATTGCAGATCTGACTACGAGCATCACTTTGCTGCCCAATTATCCCCAATCTAAAGTTAGGCCCTCAAAAGGGGCGGCACATGCACTGCTGGCCAGGACTTATCTTTTTATGGGAAATTACACGCAGGCCAGGAATGCGGTAAATGAAGCACTCAAAATTAATTCAGCATTAATGGATTATAACGCTGACCCATCCATCGGGCCTTTCAGCGCAACTTCTTATGTACAAAGGCTAAATACGGAAACTATTTTTTATGCAGAACAGGGACTGGAAATTGTCAATCACGGCACTTCCCGTTCAAGGATAGATTCTGTTCTGGTATCAAGCTATGCGGCGGCTGACCTTAGAAAAAATGTGTTTTTTAATATGATTTCCGGTTATGCGCAGTTCAGGGGTAATTATACAGGAAATACTAATGTGTTTTTTTCTGGTATTGCAACCGACGAGCTCTACCTGATTCGCGCAGAATGCAATGCCTATCTTGGAGAGATAGCTTCGGCGATGACCGATGTTAATGACTTGCTGCGCAAACGGTGGAACAAGGCTATTGCTTTCGTGCCAGTCAGCGCAGCAAGTCAAAAGGAAGCGCTTAGCAAAGTTCGCCTGGAACGCAGAAAGGAATTGCTGATGAGGGGATTACGGTGGGTTGATTTAAAAAGGTATAACAGGGAAGGGGAGAATATTACCATTTTCCGGAATATCGGCGGGAAGTTAATCAGCCTACCGCCGAACGACCCCCGTTATGCACTTCCGATCCCGGTGGATGTTATTGAGCAGTCTGGGATTCCACAAAACTAATTCATATCAAAACTTCCAGTTATAATGATTTTGGGTGGTCATGCATTTGAAATAATTTATCAGGGAGGGGTAAACCCTCCCTGATACTTTTAGTTCTGTTGTCTATTGTAAATCACAATAGAATTATCAGCAGAACCCGTAACGCGGGGAGCTGCGATTAATGGATCAGATACCAGCGCTGCACTTGAATTCAACGTTGGTGTTGGTCCGCTTGGATTGTCAACAAAGGTATCTTCAATTTCAATCGCACAGGCCAAAGCATTTCCTTCCGGACAAGCTTCTTCACCGTATACCCAGTTGCTCTCATCTTCAACATCAGCCTTAGTCATTGGAACGGGACCTTCATAATGGAAGGTTAACTTAGCGCGTGCTCCAGTTGCTTTTTTCGAAGAAGTGAATGCACTTTGCGTAAAAACAAGACCAAACCCTAATACAAGTGCTACCAGGCCTAAATTGATTTTTTTTAACATAATGATTTCTGCTTTATTGCTTTTGAAAAAGCAGATGAAAAAGTTTAGTTATAAGGTATAATTGCTGCGCTTTAGCATGGCTGGATAAACGGCAAAGCGCTTTGTGTATTCCCGGGTTTATCGGCCGGGCATCTATAATAATTCAATTTTTCGCCTTGCGTCCCCCTTTCCTTTTATGTTCAAAAAATAGACAGTAAGTATTTAAAACCATGAAGAATATATTAAACCATAAATGCGTTCTCCAGGTCATTTTAGCTATCAGCCCGCCGCAGCTGCATGGTGTATTAGGAAAGAAGTCTGCTAAAACCAAAATGACGTATCCTGTGAATGCGAGTAACAATAGAAGGGAAATCCATAGTCCCCATTTTCTTTTGTTTAAGATTAGCCAAATAGCGGCTGCTGCTTCCAGGATTGGTATGGCAAAAATGAGCATCAGGTTGATTCCCTTTGAGAATGGCTGTTGATACATTTGTCTCTGGAAGAGCGTTAAATCTGCAAGCTTTACAAATACCGCATACGACCAAAGCAGAATCAGTAAAAATAGTTCAGCTGAATAAATATAATAGGACGGGGAGTGGTTACTTTTTAGTGTTGAACCAGCTGGGCTTTTATCAATATTTTTCAAAATTTCCATAACGATTATCTGAATACAGATTAAAGTTCGCCGGAATGAAAATGGGGAAGGTTACTCCGCTTTGGTTATTTTTACTCTTTTTAGATAAGTATAATTATTGCCTTTTTGCAGGACACTTTAGTGGGAAAAGATACTGTAGAAGTTTAACGGTATATTTTTTTAATCCTGTAAAGGTATTTGGATTCGATGTTTAATATCGAGGCTAGGATGTCGTGAATGGGAAGGTAGATGAGTCTGGGATGTTGGCTTTCAAAGTAAAGAAACCGCTCTCCTGCATTTTTAATTCTTAGCAGCAGCTCTCTTTCTTTTCCCTCCCGTAAACCCTCTTCGTATATTTCTAAAAGCATCCTGTAAATCCTTGGCTCTTTTATCGCTAGTTCTTCTACGCTGGCTAAATTTAGCGCATAACAATGACTATCTTTCAAAAAGCTAATGTATTCAATGCCAGGATTAGAGGAAAAAATTCCCTTTGTGGGTAACAAGAACCCGCTTTCCGTAATCCATGAGGTTTGCTGCGCTCCATCTGAATCGAAGTAACCTCTGACCAGTCCCTCCTCTATAAAATAGAGTACCGGCGTAGAATAAATCGGCGTTACCAAAATAGCCCCTTTATGGAACACTACTGGCACGAACATATCAACCAACAAATCGACCAGCCGTTTTTCAGCAGTTCGAAGGTTTTGTAATTTACAGATGAGCCTTTGCATATATTTAAACTGTTATCTTAAAAATTAAGATAAGCTTTCAGCGGTCACCGGATCTGCGCGTAAATACATTAAATTTTATCTAGGTTTAGCTTATAAAGTGCTGAATTGACCAATTGTCAATAAAGTCGATTTATGAGGGTTCTTTAACTCAAAAAAACGTCGTGTAATTTTAGAAAGTGATTCGGTGGCAAGGATTTGTAAAATGGTTGGAGCGCGAAACACAAAGTTGGTTAAAATACAAGCCTTAGCATAAATTCAATTTTTGCTTTCATCTCCACTTTCGGGCTTATTTGGCATTTAAATTTTACTCAACTGTTATCAAAGGGCAAGTTACTTCAATAAATAAATCGACTTAGCCAAAAGTAAATTGGGTAAAATTATTCAACTATGGCAAGCTAGAGCCTAGCTTAGAACCGATGAACATTAACTGCCAGTCCTAAAAAAAATTCGATTTAGGCTTATGAGATAAAGCGAAGCCAATTGACCCCTTCTCGCCAAAAAAAACATCGTAACTGCCTGTTTACTGATGAGTTCATAAAATAATTGAAGATTGGTGAGGTAGGGGTCAAATAGGTTGGTTTATCCAGTGAGTGCAGGACGGCTTAAGACATTATTATTTTCAGTTATGTCTAGCTACGTCATAATTTCTTGTCGAGCATTTAACAAAATGTTAATACCAATTATATGATTTATTTGTTAACAAAGTTTAGTTTTGCTAAACATTAAAAATTGGAGAGATAGGTATAAATTTAAAAGCGATGAAAAGAAGAGAATTTATAAAAAGCAATTCCATAGCGGGCGCTCTGGCTGTCTTGCCTGCTGGAATAGTTCTGGCGGATACGGCCGTTTCCAAACCAATACTTACCCTTGCCCACATCACAGATGTTCACATCAGGGGCAACGAGAATATTCCGGACAGAGCCTCTAAGTGCCTGTCAAAAGTACTTAAACATCAACCTGATTTTATATTGAACGGCGGAGATTCTATACATGATGCCTCATATGATAATGTTACACGCGAACAGGTTATCGCACAGTGGGAAACCTGGGATAAGTTTATCGCAGCTACAAATCTCAATGTTTACAGTTGCATTGGAAACCATGACCCATGGTGGAAAGCCCCTGATAAAACAGATGACATGTATGGTATTCGATATGTTGTAAAAAGACTCAAAATTCCGAACCGATACTATAGTTTTGAAAAAGCAGGCTGGCATTTTATTGTTTTAGATGGAAATAATGATGGCATCAAATTAGACCCTGAACAAATGGCATGGCTTAAAAAAGATTTAGACAATCTTAAATACGGCACTCCTATTCTTATTATGTCTCACTATCCAATTCTCACAGTAACCGGCACCTGGGAAGGAGGGCAACATAGCGATCACAAAGAGCTGAAATCAATATTTTTTAAACATAGGGATAAGGTTAAAGTGTGCCTGAGCGGTCATCAGCATCTACTGGATAGAGCCTGGTATAACGGGGTTGAATATTATTGCAACGGCGCAATGAGCGGCTTTTGGTGGGGAAAGGGAGACGAAAAATCCGCGGCCGGATATTATTATCAGGAAACCCCACCGGGCTATGCTATCCTAAAATTATACCCTGACGGCAGTCACGAAAATAAATACATCCCATTTGATCATCAGATCTAATCAATCAGAATTCATCACTGGTATAGCCTCGCTAAACAAAAAATGCATTATCATGAAAACTAAATTATTACTAATTATCCTCTTTTGCGCCAACATGGTTCATGCACAAGAGACAAAAACAAAAAACGTTGTCTTCATTTCAATCGACGGCTACCGTTGGCAGGAAATTTTCAAGGGCGCTGATTCTTCGTTACTAAAAAATAAACGCTACAGAAAACAGGATTCGGTATCCGCTTTTAAAAAATTCTGGGGTGCTGATGAAAAAGAACGTCGTGAGAAACTAATGCCATTCTTCTGGACCACTATTGCTAAAGAAGGGCAACTATATGGAAACCGTGATTTAGGTAACATGGTAAATCTGAGGAATAAATATTGGTTTTCTTATCCAGGTAGAAGTGAGACCATAACGGGTTATTATGATGAAAAGATCAATTCAAATGACTATCCAAATAATCCCAATGAGAATGTATTGGAATATATTAATAAGCAAAAAGGTTTCAATGGAAAGGTAGTAACCTTTGCGGGCTGGGCGCCAGTATCAAAGATTGTTAACCGCGATCGCAACCAGATGCCGCTGATTAATCCCTTTGAAAAAGTTAAGGGAAAAAACCTAACAGAAGCCCAGGTATTGGCCAATGAAATACAAGATTATATTCCAAATTATTTTGGAACTTCTGTACGTTGGGATATGGGCACATTCGCTATTGCCAAAACCTATATAGCGGCCAACCATCCACGCTTAACTTATATAGACTTTGTTGATCCTGATGATTTGGGACATGCGGGACAATATGATTATTACCTGGATGCCGCCAGCTATTTGGATGCCATGATTGCCAGCCTTTGGAAATCCATGCAAGCCGATCCCTTTTATCAAAATAATACCACCTTTATAATCTGCCCGGATCATGGCCGTGGAGTAGGCGCAAAATGGACCGGGCATGGTTCTTCTGCCGAGCATTCAAATGAAACTTGGCTTGCAGTAATTGGTCCGGATAGTAAAGGTTTGGGAGAAGTAAAAACAGCATCTCAAATTTATCAGGATCAGATTGCACAAACGCTGGCAAAACTGTTAGGTTTTACCTTTAAAACAGATCATCCAGTAGGAAAAGAAATTAATACGGTTTTAAACAAATAATATTAATGTTAATAATTGATGAACCAGCATTTTTTAAATGCTGGTTTTTTGCGTTTATGGAGGCTAATATAATTTAGGGGGTTTACAAATACTTAACAAAAGTTTAGTAATGTGTTTATAAACAAAGTTTAGTTTTGCTAAACAAAATCAGAAACTATATTATGCAACGATTAAAAGTTTTAGGCAAAATACTCCTGGCGGTATTCTTGCTGTTTTCTTCAATTACTACATATGCCCAGAGCCGAATAACTGGAAAGGTTATGGATGCCGGGGGAGCCATTCCTGGTGTAACTATTACCAATAAGGCGAATGGGAAAAGTACTTCAACCGATCTAAATGGCGGTTTCGCTATCGCCGGAAACAATGGTGATGTACTCGAATTCAAATCCATTGGTTATCAAACCAAACAATTTAAGGTTACAGATGGATTAGCAATCAACATTACGCTTGAATCAGACAGTAAAACGCTTAGTGATGTTGTAGTAACTGCACTAGGTATCAAAAAAGAAAAAAAGGCTGTGGGTTATGCGATCCAGGAAGTTAAAGGAACCGACCTGGTAAAGGCAAGAGAGCCAAATGGTATTAACTCTTTAACGGGTAAAGTAGCTGGATTAACCATTACGCCGAGTGCCAATCTATTTGGCGATCCGGGAATTTACTTAAGGGGCCAATCCGGAGTATTGATTGTTGTCGATGGCGTTCCCATTAGCTCTGATTCTTGGAATTTAAGTCCTGACGATATTGAAACTTATTCTGTATTGAAAGGTGCTAACGCAGCCGCACTTTATGGAAGTAGGGGACAGCGTGGAGCAATACTGATAACCACTAAAAAAGGAGGTTCAATTGATAAGGGCTTTACTGTAGAGTTTAACTCAAGTACCCAACTGCAAACCGGTTATAACGCTATTCCGGATTACCAGACTGCTTATGGTGCTGGAGATAATTTTAAGTACGCGTTCAAGGATGGAAAAGGTGGCGGTATAAACGATAACGATTATTTTGTATGGGGACCGCGTTTTGAAGGACAACTGATCACACAATATAACAGTCCGATTGATCCGGTAACAAAAGCCTTAGTTCCGATTCCCTGGCTTGCCAGAGGTACAGATAACCTGAAGAATTTCCTCAGAGACGGACTTTTAAGTACCAATAATGTAGCCATATCAACCAAGAGTGAAGTAGGTGATATGCGTTTCTCAATTTCTCAGATGCTTCAAAAAGGTACTGTTCCCAATACTAAACTGGGAAGTACGAACTTTAATTTTTCTGGGGGATTGAATGCCGGGAAGAAGGTAAGGTTTGAGACCAATATCAATTACAACAGGCAAATTACTCCAAATTATCCGGATGCCAATTACGGCCCAAATAGTTATGTCTATCTGATGAATATCTGGGGCGGAGCAGATTATGATGTACGTGATCTTCAAAATTATTGGAAACCAGGCTTGGAGGACATTCAACAATATAACAGAGAATATACCATCTATAACAATCCATATTTTACCGCCTATGAAAACTTACATGGATATCAGAAAGATGATCTTTACGGCCACATTCTGATGAAGTACAACATTACTCAAAAGCTGAACTTCAACTTGCGTACCAACGTAAGTACCTGGAACCGTACCCGAACCAAGCAGATTCCGGTATCGGGAAACTTTTATAATGATGGGGTAAACCAGGTTGGCGGTTATCAGGAAATTTATGATAAATTCTGGGAGAATAATACCGAAGGCTCATTAAGTTATACAGATCAGTTTAAGGACTTCGGGTTTAAATCTTCAGTTTTTGCAAACCTAAGATCGGTAAAGGTTAGTTCCTTAAGTGCCAGTACCAATGGGGGATTAATTGTTCCAGGCGTTTACGATCTATCTAATACCGTATTACCCTCAGTTCCAGCAAATGATTATGGACAAAGGCAAGTTGCAAGTGCTTATGGACTCATAGATTTGGACTACAAAAATTACATTTTTTTAAATTTAACGGGAAGGTATGATAAGTCAACCACCCTTCCAACCAGACACAACGCATATTTCTATCCTTCAGCATCTTTAAGTGCGGTAATTTCACAGATGTTTTCGCTTCCAAAGACCATTTCATTTTTGAAGGTGAGAGGATCCTATGCGAATGTGGCATCTGATCTGGTTAATGAGAGTTCGCAATATGATATTTACAAGCTTAACGCTACTTATACACCATATTCTACACGTTGGAATAATAATACAGGCGTGAGTTACAGTGGGGTATTAACCAATCCGGATATATTAGCGGCAAGGGTAAAAACAACTGAATTAGGTTTAGAAGCCAGATTTTTAAATAATAGAATCGGTTTTGATGCTGCAGCATTCTATAATGTGGAGGGACCAGGTATCGTAAACCTTGAGGTAAGCCCAACATCGGGCGTAACCTCAACGCAAAAAAATGCATTTACTTATTTGAGAAAGGGGGTAGAGCTTACCTTGGATGGGAGCCCGATCAAAACGACTAATTTCATGTGGAATATTGTGGCCAACTGGTCAACTTCTCACCGTTGGTTGGATAAAATTGATGGTGTTTTAGAACGCGACGGCTTAATTAAAGTTGGAGATCGGGCGGATGGTTATTTTATTACCGATTTCCAACGAGATGCGAATGGAAAAATGATTGTGGGCACTAACGGACTTCCGGCTCTAAATCCTTACAGAAGTCTTGCAGGTTATAGCGATAATGATTTTGTTGCAGGCATTAACAACTCTTTTAGATATAAGAACATCGGACTGAGCTTTCAGGTTGATGGAAGATTTGGCGGAAAGATTGCCAACGCCGTTGATGATTCGCAGTGGAATTCTGGTACTGCCCCAGCATCGGATAGCCCATACCGTTTGCTCGATTGGGAGAACCGGGCCAACGCCGCATGGAAAGGTAGCGTGATGACCGATGGAGTGAAAATTGTTAGCGGTGCCTTAAATACCGATCAGGATGGAAGAGTTATTTCTGATACCAGGGTTTTTGCGCCTAACGATGTACGGGTTTTATATCAAACCTGGGCAAGAAACTTTAATCGCTCTAATTATGAACTCATGCGCAGCAGGACTTTTGTGAAATTAAGAGAGGTTGTGCTTACCTATACTTTTGCTAAATCATTTTTAGAACGCTCCAAAATAATCAATGCGGCAAGTGTATCACTCGTAGGAAGAAACTTGCTTTATTTCACAGGAAAGGGTACTCGTAATATGGATCTCGATCAGTTTATTTCCGGAGCAGGTTTGCAAACGCCATCAGTTAAGAGCTTTGGCTTAAATTTAAATATCACTTTCTAAAACATAGGGTTATGAAAACTAAAATATATTCTATTCTTGCATTGAGCCTGATTTTTATCAGCTCGGCGTGTAAAAAAACAGAAGAGTTACAAAAGGATCCAGCGGCAATACTAAATGCAGCACCAAAACTAATTTTCACAGGACTGCTACTTAACAGCTCGCAGGCTCCATGGTCGACAGACCAGCGGCACAACCAGTTTATGGTTATGAATGAGGCCTATTATGGTAATCAATCTTATAACTGGACAACTGCAGATTACAGTGCGTATACACAACTTCGAAATGTACAGCAAATGGAAATCGAAGCACAAAAGGTTGGCGATCCTGCAAAGGCTTACTTAGCGCTCGCAAAGTTTTTCAGGGCCTATTTCTTTATTTCGGCAACCGATATGTTTGGTGATATACCGATGAGTGAAGCATTAAAAGGTGCAAGTTCGGGTAATTTTTCACCAAAATACGATGCACAGAAGGATGTGTATGCCCAATGTTTGAAACTATTAGAGGATGCTAATGCAGATCTTACTCCCCTCGTTGCAACGCAGGTAAAAGTTGATGGAGATTTCTTTTATAACGGCGATTTGGCAAAATGGCAAAAACTGGTTAATTCTTTTAGATTAAGGGTTCTCGTTTCGTTGAGCAAGCGTGCTGATGATACGCCTGAACTTAATATTAAGGATCAATTTGCAGCTATTGTAACTAATCCGGCAAAATATCCGCTGATTTTAACCAATGCTGATAATTTTCAACTAGTTTATAATACTTCTAATGTATCCAATAACTATCCACTATGGCCATCAAACGGCGTGGTATTGAAGAACGATCTTCGAAACAACCTGGGTTCAACTTATATGAATATCCTGACCAGAACAAATGATCCAAGGATATTTGTCGTGGCTTTACCAACGGATTCGGCCAGGTTAAGCGGAGACGCAGCTTATGCAACCAAGTTTAGCTCTTTTAAAGGTGGAAAAACTGGTGAGCTGCAAACTACCCTGAAGGATCAGGCTATCGCCGGAAAATTGAGCATGATTAATTTTGATTACTGGCTTTCTTCGCCATCTGGCATTCCTTGCGTACAATTGGGCGCTGCAGAAACCAATTTCAATATTGCTGAGGGCATTAACCGCGGCTGGGCATCAATTAATTCTGCAATTTATTATGAGCAGGGCATTAGCGAATCGATCAAATTTTACGGAATTACAAATCCAGTTACGATTTCTGCATTTTTAACCACAAACGCTTATGCTGGAAATAATGGTACAGGCCTGAGTCAAATCCTGGAGCAAAAGTATGTTTCATTTTTTCAGAATTCTGGTCGCCAGGCTTACTATAATTATAGAAGAACTGGTATTCCAAAATTTGATATTGGCCCGGCAAACGCCAATAATAATCTTATTCCAACACGATGGGCTTATCCTACCAGTGAATACACAGTTAATGCCGCAAACCTAAAGGCGGCATTGCAAAGACAGTTTTCGGGGGCTGACACCCAGAATGGGGTAATCTGGGCAAATAAATAAAAATGGAAGATTTAAAAAGAAGAGGGTTTCTAAAACAAGGCCTGTTGCTCGCTGGAGCAGCAGGCTTAGCTACAGGGCCAATAAATACTACAGCCAGTGAAGATTTTCGCTATGCAGCTAAAACGGTATTGAGTTTTGGTTTGATTACAGATCTTCACCATGATTTAATCCAGGATGGACAATTAAGAATAGAAGCTTTTGTAGCCGAAATGAATAAGGTGAAGCCAGATTTTATTATGCAGATGGGCGACTTCTGTACACCCAAACCAAGCAATAAACCATTGATGCAAGCATGGGAAAAGTTTAACGGACCAAAATATCATGTAATTGGCAATCACGATGTGGACGGTGGATTTAATCACCAGCAGGTGGTTGAATTTTGGAATGCAGCAGGGGTTCATTATAGTTTCGATCTTAAAGGGTATCATTTTATTGTACTCAATGGTAATGAAAGACCGGAAAACGATACCAGTAAAGGATATCCCAGATCAATTTCAAATGCTCAATACGATTGGCTGGAAACAGATTTGCAAAAGACAAAATTGCCAACCCTTATCTTTTGTCATCAGGGAATCGACAATGATCTCGATGGTATTAAAGAAGGTGCAATGCTGAGGTTACTATTTGAACGAACCAATCAAAACCCAGGACACGGAAAAATATTAGCTGTTTTTAGTGGGCATAATCATGAAGATTATCATAACAATTATAATGGAGTAAACTATATCCAAATTAACAGCGCTGCCTATCAATTTGGAAGAAAGGGCAAAAACTATGAGTTTGTACATACTAAAGAACCACTTTGGGCCCTGGTTAGTCTTCATGCGAATGGTGAAATCAGGATTAAAGGAAAAACCACAACCTATTTGGATGGGAGCTTAGAATATGCAGGGTCGGATTATAAAGGTTATCCAACCGTTCCGGTTATTTCAGATCGGTTGATTAAAACAAAAATTTAAAATAAAATTAACATTAAGGCAATACGCAATGTGTCTGTTTATACCCTCAGCATCAGTGATTAAGCCAGCCGAAAATAAATTTACAGCATAATGGAACTATTAAGCTTTGGAAGAAAAAAAACAGCAAAATGGTCACCTCTGGCTATTACCTTATTGGCTTCACTTGCAGCTTTTAGTTGTTATACCAGTATGTATGCCTTTAGAAAAGCATTCGCTGCAGGAACTTATGAACAACAAAGTTTTCTTGGTGTGGATTATAAGATCTGGCTGGTCATTGCGCAAATGGTGGGCTATACCTTAAGTAAATTCTACGGAATCAGATTTATTGCCGAGGTATCAGGAAAGAGTAGGGCCAAAAACCTTATCCGTCTTATCCTCTTCGCCTGGTTGTCGTTATTGGGTTTCGCGCTCGTACCAGCGCCCTATAACATTATTTTTCTCTTGCTTAATGGTTTTCCATTGGGCATGATCTGGGGGTTGGTATTCAGTTACCTGGAAGGAAGAAGGACAACGGAATTTATGGGGGCTGTAATGTCGATCAGTCTGATATTTGCCTCTGGTTTTGTGAAAACGGTAGCGAGGATAATAATGGAGCTCTTACCCATTGGAGAATACTGGATGCCCTTTGTTACTGGTTTATTGTTCATGTTGCCTTTTCTACTAAGCGTTTATGGATTGGAATTGATACCGCCACAAAGTGAGGAAGATCAACGATTACGAACCAAAAGAATTCCGATGGATGCTAGCCAAAGAAAAGCTTTTGTAAAGAGTTTTCTCCCAGGAATTGTTTTTACGCTTATCATTTACGTACTGCTTACAATTTTAAGGGATATGCGGGATAATTTCGAGGTTGAAATCTGGGCAACCCTAAATATTCATGATAACCATATTTACACAAAAACGGATACGCTCGTTTCGATTACCGTATTGGTTATTATGGGCTTATTGATCCTCATCCGAAATAACCTCAAAGCATTCATCGTGATTCATATCATCATTATTAGTGGTTTTGCCCTGGCAGCGCTGGCTACAATAGGATTTGATCTCCACTTAATTGGACCGGTCGCCTGGATGAGCATTGTAGGTTTAGGACTTTATATGGCTTATATTCCTTATAATGCGATTTTTTATGAGCGAATGATTGCCAATTTTCATTTTGCTGGCAATATCGGGTTTATCATTTACCTTTCAGATTCAATGGGGTATTTAGGCAGTGCATCAGTATTAATCTATCGGGAATTCGGTACGGCAGATATTAGCTGGGGGCTTTTCTTTAAGCAAACGGTATATGTTGTATCCCTTGTTGGTAGTATTTTTGGTTTTGCCTCCTTAATCTATTTTAAGCGGAAAACATTTATTTACAAAAAGTTTAAGACAACATTGCCAAAAACCCAAGCAAAAGATAATTTATTGGGTGCAGATCGGTCCGTAGAGGCAAATAAAATAATATTAAAATATGAATAAAGATAATTATGACCTCATCGTAATTGGAGGAGGAATACTGGGAACATTTCATGCACTTCATGCCCTAAAGCTGGGTAAGAAAGTGCTTCAACTCGAAAAAGATAATTACCCGGTCGGTTCAACAGTCAGAAATTTCGGTCAGGTAATCCCATCAGGAATGACTGGTAAATGGTTTGAATACGGTATTCGTTCACTACAGATTTACCAGGAAATTCAGGGTGAGTTTGACATTTCTGTGCGCAAAAACGGGAGTGTGTATATCGGCTCAGATGAGGATGAGGTGATGCTGTTGCATGAATTGAAAGCACATTACGATAGGCTTGGCTATAACCAGACCATGATGAACCAAAAGCAGGTTTTGGAAAAATACACATCAGTAAGATCAAGCTATGCCAAAGAAGCACTTTTTTTTGGGGATGAGATCAGTGTGGAGCCTGAACGGATGATCTATCGTTTACAGGAGTATATGCAACAAAAATTTGAGTATTATTTGCTTCTTTATAATGCGCCTGCAATTGACTGTGAACCTAATGGAGATGGAGTGAGGGTGAAGATTTCGAATGGCAATGTTTTTTACGCCGCCAAAGCAATTATTTGTAACGGATACGAGTTTAAGCTGCTTTTTCCTGATGTCTTTAAAGAAAGTGGGCAAGTTATAAGTAAACTTCAAATGATGCGAACAACGTCTTTAAACCCTAAAGGCTTAGCCGGAAATATACTTACGGGTTTAACTATTCGAAGATATGAAAGTTTTGAAGAATATTGCCCATCGTTTAAAAGCGTAAAAACTCCAGATCATTACCTGGAACTACGGGAAATGGGCATTCATATGCTGTTTAAGACTGCTGTGGATGGTAGTATTATCATTGGCGATAGTCATGAATACGCAGATGTGAATAGTTTTGACAATCTTGGCTTTAACATCAATTCGCATATCAACGAGCTTATGCTGGCTGAGGCAGAAAGAATTGTAGATTTAGAAGTTAGAAAAATAGCCAGTAGCTGGGCAGGTTATTATCCTCAACATCCTGACAAGCATATTTTGGAATTTGATTTTGATGATTGTATTCATATTCGTACCTGCATTGGTGGTAAGGGAATGACGGCCGGAGCTGGCTATAGCGAGGATAGTTTACATAAAATTTTTAATGTTTAACCAGACGAGTTTAATGTGGAAAGCTTTGTTTATAAATTTGATTTAGTATTTTCGGCTGAAGATAAAAATGGAAGAAAATACATTAATACACATCAGTAACCGAATCAAGGAAATTAGAAGAGAAAAGAACATAACCGTTCAAGAACTTGCCGACCGTGTTAACGTAAGCAAAGGACTCATTTCTCAAATTGAGAATAACCGTACGATTCCCTCGCTATTGGTATTGGTTAATATTATCAGTGCCCTTGAGGTTGATCTTAACCAGTTTTTTAAGGATATTAATCCGGGAGCATTGCCCGCTGTAATCATTAGAAGAAAAGAGGATTACGATACTTTTGAAAAGGAGCAGGCTGTAGGTTTTCTCTACCAAAGGATTTTCACCAAAACCATGAAAAACTCTACTGTAGACATTGTTTTACTGGAGCTGGAGCCTGATGCAACCAGGCCAATGGTAGAAACCGAGGCCTTTGAATATAAATACATATTATCGGGAAAAGTAAATTATGTGTTTGAAGATCAAACCTACACTTTAAACCAGGGAGATTCTATGCTTTTTGATGGTCGCCTGCCGCATACACCCAAAAACCCAACCAATGAGAAAGCTATAATGCTTATTGTATATTTCTTCGAGCAAAATGGTAATGGGCCGTTGTAGAAGTTGTTCTCCGTTACCAATCATTATATATTTGTTTGTTTTTAGAAGCTGATTCAAATAACGAAATCTGGGCCATGTAGCACAAATAAACGAATTAACATAAATTTAATATTCAATAAGCCTAATTCATGTAAACAATGTTTAGTTTTGCTAAACATTGTGTTGGTCAATAATTTGTTTTTTATCGATCAATAAATTAGATTTTAATGAAAATGGAAAATATATCAATGGTTGTATTCGACATGGCGGGTACTACTGTAAATGAAGATAACCTTGTATACAAAACACTTTTAAAGGTGATAAATGATGCTGGATTTGAACTTAATCTGGAACAAGTATTGGAGTTGGGCGCTGGAAAAGAAAAAAGACAAGCGATTCGTTCTTTGATCGATAATTTCTATGCTGAAAAAAATGAGGATGTGATATCCAAAATTTATGAGCACTTTATAGTTGAGCTTACGAATGCATACAAAGAGGAGGCTATTTTACCACAGCCAAATGTAATTGAAGTATTTTTCCAGTTAAAGCAAAAAGGAATTATAACGGTTTTGAATACCGGTTATGATAGAAAAACGGCACAAGCGATTATCGATAAATTAGGATGGCAGGAAGGGATTGAATTTGACGGACTGGTAACTGCATCGGATGTGGAGCACAATAGGCCAGATCCAGATATGATCTTTTTTGCCATGAAACGCTTCAATATTAAAGATAGTGAAAGCGTAATTAAGGTAGGTGACTCAACAATTGATATTCTTGAAGGTAAAAACGCGGGCTGTGGCATGAGCATCGGAATAACAACAGGTGCACATTCAGCAGAACAGTTGGAGAAAGCAAATCCGGATAAGGTTATAAACGATTTGGCTGAATTAATGATAATGCTTGAGAAGCGTGAACACTCAGCCTACTAGTTGCCAAAAAAATAAGGAACATGTGGCTTGAAATCAGTTTATTGATTGCATAAGTATATAAATCAATGACGATGATAACATGGAATAGGTTGCAAGTATAAGAATTTAGTTACCATGAGCTCTATCAAAAAACGGTGGAATAATAAGACATTTGCTTAGTCATTACAAAATAAGGACGGATTAATGGGTGAACCTTTTCTTAAATTCAGTCAGAGTTAATCTTTTTATCATTAATAAATTCTAATGCTGTTTTCAATAAAGGATCAGTTTTATTGATCACATCATTGATTGTATAGGAAACCGGAATATCTATGTGGATGCCGATTCGTTGTGTTTCCGATCCGTCTGGGTAATATATCCCTAGTCCGGAAAAATTAATTCGGTAACCACCAGGAAGAACCGTCCGGGTAACATTGCCATCGGCTCCGGCAGTCTGGTTTCCGATAACTGTAACATTGGCAGCGGTTTTTAATGTCATACATGCCCACTCTGCGGCACTTTGGGTCCGGCTATCTACAAGCAGGATGATTTTTCCTTTGTAGAAATTAGGATTTAATTTTCCAACTTCTGAATAGGCTGTTCCCTTGTTTGCTACCTCATACTTGAACGTGCCAGGCAAATTAAAATTTGGACGGGTCAAACGGCTGTACATTTTTCGTTCACCCAATAAGTATTGTGGGATGGTATAGGTGCCTGTGCCATTAGTTGGATAATTCCTCATGTCAAAAATGATAGCCTTTGTATCCATCAAAGGCTGCATTATGCTGTCTATGTTTTGCTTATTGATATTGCTGAAAAACACATATCCGATGCTGTCCTCTAGCAATCGGTAAGTAATCGGGCTTTCCATTTCAAAAAAATTCTTATACTCCTTTAGCAGATCACGCTCCTTTAAATCAATAATCGCTTTAAATTTTTTTCTGTCCCGTTGGTATCCTGAAAGCAAAGCGGTTTTATTTTTACTGTTCAGAAGCAGATAATGTAAGCTCTTAATTTTTCCACCGTTGTTCGATGCCGGTATATAGTCCCAGTACGCTTTGATCTTTCTTTTCAGCGGTACGCCATCTATTGCTTCTATAACGCTACCTGTTTTAATCAGGGACTGCGGATTGCTGCTGTCCGCCCTCACCACAACAGCCTTATTTGCTATTATGCGAAAATCAAATGAAGGGCTGTATTTTCCTGTGAAGGTATCGTACACCTGCGGCCATAGGCCGCCATGCGAGTCATTAATGGATGCAGCCATTTTTGCTATGGCCTTGTGGTAGGAAACGGTATCCGTTGCATGAATTATCTGGGGAATCAGCTCATTTAATACACTGTCCCACGGCCTGCCAATAGCATATTTATAAGGGTAAAAATAATTAATGACATTCCAGAACCTGAAAAGGCCTAGTAATCTATAGTTGGTATTCGGAAATGCCATTTCAGGATAGGGCTTTTCGTTCGGTGTATAAATGGTGCTGTCATTATCGGGATTTGGCTGGGCATAAAAATTTAATCCCCTGTAAGGATGTTTTGAAATAAATCCTAATGCAAGTTTGTTTTTTACCTCCAGCTCTTTATTGTCTCCAATCCAGGTATGGTCAAGGTTACGGGTATTTATAGCTGCGTTTTCTTGAGGAAGATATGGCCCTTCGGTATCTTTTCCTGAAATGGTTAACATCTTTTGTACCTCTATGTTAAGTTGTTTATTAGTCTTTGATTTTGACAGGCTATTCAGGGCGGATATGAGTACGGAATCCCAATCCTGTTTTCCTGTTGAAACACCCGGATGATAGTACTTCAGCAATCCCCATGTCTTACAAAGAATTCCCAATTGTGCGATCTCATTTTTATTTTGTGCTTTTAGGTATTGCGATAATGAACATAAAAGAATAAAAAAAAGGACGACGCTAATATTTCTAGTTTTTCTCATGGATTTAATTCGCTACGGGTGGTAATTTAATAGATGACGCAAATACTGTTCTGACGTTGCATGCTTGTTTCATTCACGTAAGTTATATTGGCTTGCAATTCGACTTTGCTAATGTGAGCATCTATTTGAACGATCAACTTATCATGCTTCAACTAATCAATAAACGGGCTCTTTTCGATAATATATTGGAAAATGTAAACACCAGTGAATAATTCTTGTAATTTATAATTAAAATTTACGCACATATAATACATCACTTCCAATTTTAGCTTTTTACCCAAATAACTTTTCTGTATTTGCTTCCAGCTTTGTTAAAGCTTCTATAAGATGCTGCTCCATGTTCATTTAATTTTTTTGTTCACGTTACGTGAACATTCGTAAATAGTGAACATAAATTATAATTCCAACTATTGCTACTGTTTATCAATTCTTACACTATTGGAAAGCTTAAAGTGGAAATATTTTACCTTCTCTGATTACCCCTGATCAATGAGGCATCAAATTCCTTTCGCGCTCCCTTCATACTTTATGTGTTTCAATGTACTCTCAGACATGCCCAGAAATGAGGCAATATTCCTCAAGGTACCGGATTGAAATATTCCGGGATTTTCCTGCATGGTTTGCAGGTAACCTTCGGCGTATTTCTGGTGCTGAACCATGTCCAGGTGCTCACTGAGGAGGCTGATCATAAGCTCAAGAAATCCTCGGTTAATGAAATGATATTCGGGGAATAGCACATGCAGATATTTTAGATGTATATGCGAAATGCTGATGACGGTTGTTTTCTGCTCCATGGTAATAAACCATTTGGATAGCGTATCTGGTCCGCTCAAAGGAAGAATAAGCTGCGTGCTGGTATAAAACCATAGGGTGAGCTCCTCTGCCGTTACTTCATCATACCGGTATACCCTGGCGCATCCACTCACAATATAGTTTAGCTCCTTAGGATATTTGCCGGCCTGAAGAATAGTGTGATTTTTGGGGTACACAGTTTCCCTTACGCTCGCCTGCAAGTAATCGGTGAGCTGATCGGAGACATCATGGAATTGGTTGAGGTAGTCAATAAAGTTTTGAAATGAAGTGCCCATAACAGTTCTATTAGCAAAGTAGCATCTAAAAGCCCTGCCGGTTTCCTGGTTTGTCGATCATGACCTGCCGGCAGGACTTTTTAAGCTTTAATTTTCGGAATAGCTAATGGTAAAAGTGAGACTTTGAAGTTCACTAAAGCCTAGTTCACTATCAAAGCTACTTTGCCTGTTCTTGCCAAGGTCAATGAGTTTCCCCCGGTCATCTTCTTCCTTTAGCTTCTGATGCTCTTCTTTGATGAGCGAAATGGGAAGCCTCCCTGAGATAAAATACTGCATTTCTGATGCGGCAGTTGCAATAAACTGGTCATCGATCTGCTCAAGAAAGGCAAGCTGGGAATCCTCAAGGATGAAGTTGTTCTCCATCCATAAGCGGAAGTTTGCGGCACAGGCTGCCGCTTCCTGCTGCAACTGTGGGTCTGGAAGGGCATAGATTTGCGACAGCAAATCACTTACGCCTTCTGGGGTAAATGGGACTTTTTGCATAATAAAATAGGTTAAATGAGTGCCTGAGGTCTGGCAGGCATTAGCCAAAACTAAAGCCCATAATTTCAAATTAAAATAGATGGGGCCACTGGGCATGTCCCAGAGGCCCATGAATCTTCTTGAGCAGACCCTTATAGGATTCAAGCCGCCTAATGCAGGTTTCATTCGTATTGTTTTTCAGGAGGTATAGTAGGTTATTGACGGGTCAAGCGAAGGGTTTCATTACCACTTAAGCTATCTGTTTTCAGCATACTGCTTTGAATTTTTATAAAATATTCCTATTTTGAGTCAGCAAACTACCTGTTTATGGAAAAAAATTACCTGGACATTCCTCCACAGAAGAGGTATTTTTCAATATATGTGCGCATTCTGCTCGCCTTCCTCGGCTCAATTTACTTAATCATAGAAGGCCAGCACAAACCCGCGATGGTGATCATTCAGCAAAAGAACTTCTATGTCTCGCTAGTCTTTAGTTTTTTTATCGCCATGGTGCTGCTCAAAATCATCCACTACATCTCCATCAACCTGGATAAGGGTTGGGACTGGAAGAGGAGACCCGTTTTAAGGTTAGTGCTTCAGGTTGTTTTCGGGTTCTTTGTCGTGCTTTATTTAAATTTACTTTTAGTAAAAGGCGTTTTTCATCTGCTAGATGCCGACTTTAAAAAAAGCGGTTATATGCTTGTGGAATTTCCAAAGGTAAAATGGATGCTGGGCACGATGAATTTTCTCTACTGGATTAAAGCATTGGCTCCGGGGCTGCTTAGCTGGAAACATTTTAAATCAAGGCTTGATGCGAGTCCACCGTCAATATCACAAGAGCGAGCGCGAGGAAGAGAGATTGATAGTGAAGCTGCTTTAAAGGATGGCATCGAAGGCATCATTGGAAAACTTGGTAACAAGACCAAGCATATCAGTCTGGATGAAATCGCCTGCATCAAATGTGAGTCTCGTTCAGGGTATGTATATCTAAAGAATAATGCGGTATTTAATATTGATTACCGCACACAGGATTTAGTAGATGTTTTAGACCCAACTCGTTTCTATCAGACCAACAGGGGAATCATTTTTTCATTGGATGTGATAGAAAGCTACAGAAGGGATAAAAAGGAGGGCGTGCTGATCTTAAAAGAAGAGATTAATCCCGAAGTTTCCAAAATTGTGAGTAGGGAACGCTTCCGGGAATTCAAGGCCGCATTCGATAGGAAAATGCAGGCTTAAGATTATTGATTCGAAACTGAGAATAGGCTGTTTTGATTAATAAAATGCTGTATTTTAATTGCTTGTAGTCAAAAATGCACCATTTTTCTTGTTTTTTTTGGCGGCAATGATTAAATTCGTTTGTCGATCATGCCTTTCCTGGTATAATTCATTCCATTAATGCAGTACTCCCGTATCCGGGATTTTCATGCTCCAACGCCTATCGCTGTTTTTTGATGGATCATCTCCAATTAAATTATTGCATATGACTAAGATCGACACACTCCTAGACCTCCTTTATAAAATTTATTTAATCCTGAGTAACCAGCAGCCCTCAACCCTGCCTCCTGCGGGCACAGACCAGGAGCCCATGACCCGGCAGGAAGTTAAAGACTATCTTGGAATAAGTGAGAGCACTTATAAACGCAAGGTGAAAGATGGTACACTCCGGCCGATAAAAATGCCAGGAGGAGACCGGTTTTACAAACATCATCTCATTGAGGCGCTAGGGGAGAGTAAAAGAAAAGGCCGGATATAAAAGTACTGATGACTCACATTTTTAAACGTTAAAATGAAAGACATAAATTTTTACTCTGAAACGTTTTCTTCCGGTAGAAAACATTATTTTCTGGACATAAGAAAAACGCAAAATGGTACCATTTACTTAAGGATCTGCAGAAGTGATGAGCTGGGCGAGCGGAAATATGTACGCTCCAGCGTCATCATTTTTGATGAAGATTTTGAAAAGTTCATTCAAGGGCTCTCTTCGGTTTTTCACCACGCGGCTTACCTTTTCAAAAAGGACTAGCCTATAGGCAATAACCTCCCTTTACCACTCCCTTACTTACTACTTAGAACCCTGCTGAAAATTAATATTCGGCAGGGTTTCTTCTTTTAGCTGCTCTGAGCTTAAAGAGCTCTATTCTAAAAGCCAATTTACTATAAATCAAGTTCAAATTGGTTCAAAACAGCTCATTTAAGCTCAATTGAGCTCTTTTTTCGTACCTGCAAAATTTCCAGGTTAAGTTTGATTCATGTTGATACGCCGCTTTATTTCCGCTTTGGGAAACTGTCCTTGGATTGGCACTAACACCACTTCTCAAGAAGCATTTTAAAAAAAGGGATTTTAAATGCTCTAGCCTTTAGAGCTGATTTGAAAGCCGTTCTGATTAGCCCTCTGAGAAATGGGGAAAAGTCAAGACTAGAATTTAAATGCAGCTATAAAAGTGAAACTGTATCAATAAGATTCCTGTAGGCCCGGCCTGCAGGATGATCGGATAAGTTAATCCAGGCTTAGGCCGCAGGGGGAATATATCCGCCAAGCTCTTTGACATATAGGAATGAAGCATTATTCTGCGAGTAGCGGAAAATCCTGCGAAGTTGAGATCATATCAATATAACGAACGCGCAGGGGCAGGCCAGGTGCCCTGTCCGTATGGACTGATGCTAAACTCATTCGCTATGATAACCCTGTGGTTATTCAAAAGCGATTTGAAATGGATAACCATAACCGCATTTCCGCACTCCAGGCCTATAAACTGCTTTGTGGTCAAAGCTTTCAGAAGGATATTTTTGTGCAGGATCTGGATGATTTAGATGGGAATAAAAGTAAACGGATCCCAGTCTGGCACAAACTCGACTTGAAGGTCACCGATAAAGATGGGGAGCACCCGATGAAATTCTTTTTCCCTGAATATGGCTTTGATTTAGCGCATACATTGGACAGATATCCAATTCTGGACATGCAGGATACAGAGAAGCGGGAGTCGGTGATCAAAGCGCTTAGGTTTGGTAACCTGATTTCGCTCAAAATGGAAGTAGAAGGCAAAACCATTCCAGTATATCTTTCAGCTGACCCGGAATTCAAGTGCCTGAATGTATATAATGAGCACATGCACCCTTTACGAAACGAACAGCTGTTCACAGGGACCGATCGCAATCAAAATGTAGCGCCAGGTTTTTCCCAACCAGTAGATGAGCCTGGGCAACAAGCTAGCTTTAAGATAAAAAGATGAATCGTCTTTCTGCCCCATCCAGGCCTTAACTTCATCTTAAAAAATTCAGAGCTGAGCGGCTAGAGGATGTATAGCATTTAAGTTTAGCAAACTCTTTTTTTAGAACATCAGCGATTCCTATATTTAACCAGTGTCAACGGCGTAAAGCTTTTAGCTATCCGCTTTTTGCCTTCTTTAATTAAATGAATGTCTGAACTCCAAAGGCGAAAGAGAAGTTTTGCTTTTGAAAAGTTTGCTAAGCGATTGGGAATGCTCAAAGCCCAACTGGTAAGCAATTTGCGAAACAGAAAGCGTTGTTGTTGATAATTTTTCTTTAGCTTTTTCTATGATTGCGTTCTGGATGTATTGCTGGGTGTTTTTTCCAGTCAATGAACTCAGCATATCACTCAAATAGCGTTGTGACAGCTTTAATTCCTCGCTGATATATTTAACGGATGGTAAACCTGTTTTTAGACCCTTTTCTCCCTCAAAATAGTCGTTTAAAAGTTCCTCCAAAGCGGTTATGATCTCATGATTGACTGCTTTTCTGGTGATAAATTGCCGGTTGTAAAAACGGTTGCTGTAATTTAATAACAACTCTATTTGTGAGACCAAAACATCCTGGCTGAAAAGATCAATGTTGTTGGCTAATTCTCCCGCTATCGAAGTAAATAAACCAGATATGATTTCCTTTTCCTTTGCCGAGAGAAATAAAGCCTCTGAAACATCGTAGGCGAAAAAGCCATAATGATTTATCGTACTGGCTAAGGGGTAATTTCGGATAAAGTCCGGATGGAAATACAAAGCAATCCCCTCATAGCTTTCTTTTTCTTCAGGTGAAAAAACGACTTGGTTTGGCTTCAAAAAGGCTAACCCTCCTTCTTCAAAATCGTAATATCCTTGCCCGTATTTGATGTGTCCTTTAAAGGTCGGCTTGAAGGAAATCTTATAGAAATCAAGACTCACTTTTTGCCCTTTAGGAAACCTTTCAATGGAGATATTATTGTAATCAACTAGGGTAATCAACGGATGCAGTGGCGCAGGAAGTTCCAGTAATCGAGCTAATTGCGATATGCTCTGAAGGTGACTGATGTTAGCTTGTTGGTGCATTTTGCTTTTATGAATTTAATCAATTTTGTTTTGATGGACGAATCACAATGTCACCAATTTCAATATCCTTGGGTTGGCTTACTGCATAAATTACGGCGCTGGCAATGGCGATGGGATCGATGGCAATCTTTTGCATCCCTTTTTGGACCGCTTCTTTCATTTCCTGGTTTTTAATGTTGTTTGCAAAATCTGTTTTCACAAACCCGGGCGAAATACCGGTAATGCGTATATTTCCTTCTGACTCTTGACGGAATGCTTCCCCGATCGTGCGAATGGCATTTTTAGTTCCTGCATAAACGCCTTGCATGGGTACGATCTTTATTCCTGAGGTTGAAATGATATTAACGATGTGACCAGATTGTTGTTGTTTGAAAATGGGAATTGCAGCCGCCATTCCATACAAAACGCCCTTAAGGTTAACATCGATCATTTCCTCCCATCCCTCAATATCCAGATCTTCTATACCGCTTAGTTGACTCACCCCTGCATTATTAACAATGACATCGAGCTTTCCGTATTGCCCCACTGCGGTATCAACCAGATGCACAAGGTCTGCTCTATTCTTTACATCAATCTGAGCAAAGGTGGCCTCACCACCCTCGCTTTTTATTTCTTCAACAAGCGCGCTCAATTGTGCTTCTCGTCTAGCGCCCAGCACAACCTTGGCCCCATTTTTTGCAAGTTCCATCGCAATGGCTTTACCCATTCCGCTGCTTGCCCCTGTAATGGCAACCACTTTTCCTTTTATATTTTGCATGGATGTTATCTTTTTACTTGTCTATTTGTTTTTCTAAAAATTCAGGATAGCGGTCGCCAAGGAGGGTAATTCCATTGACTGTTTTGTCAATTTTTGCAAGTTCATCGCAAGTTAATACAACATTTGTACTGCCAATGTTTTCCTCTAATCGATTCAGTTTTGTAGTTCCGGGAATGGGTACGATCCAGGGCTTTTGTGCTAAGAGCCAGCTTAGCGCCAATTGTCCGGCTGAAATATTTTTTTCTTTGGCAATCTGCGAAAGCGCTTCCACTAAAACCAGATTGGCTTTTATGTTTTCTTCGGTGAAACGGGGAATAATATTTCTTCGGTCAACATCTTCTAATTTTTTGTTTATTATGCCTGTAAGGAAGCCTTTTCCTAAAGGACTGAAGGGAACAAAACCAATGCCCAGCTCTTCTAAGGTTGGTATGATTTCATCTTCCGGCTCCCGCCAAAATAGGGAGTACTCACTTTGTAATGCGGATACCGCTTGTACTGAATGTGCTTTTCGAATCGTTTTAGCACTCGCTTCCGATAATCCAAAATATTTCACTTTGCCTTCCTCTATCAGCCCTTTGACTGTTCCTGCAACATCTTCAATTGGAACATTAGGGTCGACTCTGTGCTGATAAAGCAAATCGATGTAGTCTGTTTTCAATCTTTTTAAAGATGCTTCGGTGACTGCTCTGATTGTTTCGGGTCTGCTGTCTAACCCCACCGCTGGCCTGGCATCCTTACAACCGAATTTTGTGGCGATTACGATGTCTTTTCTATAAGGCTGTAATGCCTCTCCAACAATTTCTTCATTGGTGTAAGGTCCGTAAGCCTCGGCGGTATCAAAAAAAGTTATACCCCTTTCAACTGCATTTTGCAGCAGGCTTATCGCATCTTTCCTGTCAAGACCTTTGCCATCCAAAAAGTTTAAACCCATACAGCCAAAGCCTAATGCGGAAACTTCCAATCCACTATTTCCTAATTTTCTCTTTTGCATAACTCATTTTAATTATTTATAATCCTCTTATACAAAATTCCCCATTGCCGTGCTTTAAAAAGTAGCCCAGTTGGTAATTGTTGTAGTCAGATTGTAGGGACTGGCGTCCGTGAAATCTTATCCCCTCGAATTCAACCATATTATTCTCAAGAATATTTATATTTGAGTTTTTGGATGCCTCAGTTATCTTGTGAGTGTCTTCGGATATGATCCTTTATAATATTCATGGTTTCCCAATAGGTATATCACTGGTTTAGAGGGAATATTTTTCTTAACCCATTATATCCCTTTTGTCCCCAAGTTTGTATCACCAGCCAGGATAACGAGATCAGCATTGCTAAAATCAAAATCTGATAACCCAAATTCTTGATGCAAATCACTAATTATCTTTATTCTCATTTCTTTAACTGATATGTAACACACTGATAAGGTTTACTATCCTATAAATACCCGTGTTTTCTTCTAATTTGGTCAAGGTATTTATAATAATTCCTTTCGTCATCCAGTAATTGTTCTAAATGCGGGAGACATTTCTTCTCGTTCAGACCTAGATATTCCGAGTTTAGTGGCTATCGTTCGCCAATCCTTTACAGCTATTGAAACCTCTTTAATGATTTTGTGCATTTGATTTTCTTTTAGCTGAAACAATTCGCCAACACTTAAAGCCAAATCGAAATCCAACGCATTATTGTCCATATCAATATTAAGAGCCAATCCATTTTTATCTACTGAGGGATTGATATCGTACGCAGGCGATAACCTCCATCCATTTGCTGTCAACAAAAAGCCATGATTTCTTAAATGATCATCCGTGTTGGAGATCGCTATGTTAAATACTATCCTTCTCCACAATTGATGCAGGTCTTTTTCTATGTTCGATCCATAACGCTGTATAAAATCTGCTATCTCAAGATAACTAGGAGTAGCATCTCTAATGCTATCCTCACTATTTTTTGTCATAGTCATAGCAGAAGCAAAATGAATACGCTCACCCATATCCCGATCAAACCGCCTCGATAAAAATGTACGATAGGGTCCTTTTACCTTTTCAAGTGTACAAACTGGCATATTGATTCCAGCCTTGGTCGCCAGTTTATAAGCTAAGTATTCCCATGCAGCCTTATCAATTATATCAGCTTTTGAGGGAAACTTTGCAATACACAAATGACCATCCAAATCAACAACATTTGCTTTTGGTCTTGCTCCACCCAGCGATGATCCTGGCGCAAAAAGCATTGGAATCCAATCACCACCATTTTTCCCTTCCTCATCTTCTTCGTAAGCTTTTACACTTGCCTGTAGCTCCCGAAGATGAGTAATTGGTGGAGTAGGATTATTCTTGTTATCATCAAGAAAAGGTCCGTTGGGATCTAGCTTGAACCTTAATGCTCCCATCCTGGAAGCATCATGAACGCCCAGCAAAAAATCAATTTCGTATAGTTTCGGTGTCGCGTCCCCTTTGGCAAAAGCAGTTTGTGCAGCACGACGTAACATAAGCTTTCGTCCCCAGGTATCCGGCATTGAATCCATAAATATACCAAAATTGTCTTTTTTGTCGGGGTATTGGGTTCCTGAATATAAACCGATTTCAGGATCAAGCAAAAACAACTGATCAGACTTTAGCCAACCCCGGTCGTATTCAAATCCAAATATCCTATTTCCTTTACTCTGCTGAGCAGAAATCACCCCTATGCACCGTGGGGCATCCATGCCTTTCCAGTGAGCATATACCCATATATCAGTCTTTGTTGCTGCCATTACTTTAACAAATCTAAGTCTTGAAGTTTTCTCCCAAGTTCATCATCTACAGCCAGCTTAAGGAAATCTTCATGCAGATTCAGTGCCTTAAGTACATTGAAATATGCCCCCATAGACACTCCGGGATTCCCCCGTTCTATTTTACGAAGAGTAGCTCTTTCAATAGCAGCGCGTTCTGCAAGTTGTATTGCAGTTAATTTTCTGCGCTTCCTGGCAAGCGTGATATTTTCGCCTAACTGATCCCAAATCATTTTATATTTTGGAAATACAACAACCTTCTTCGATCTCATAATGAGTATAATTATACCCAAATATAGTAATTATGGAGATATTAATACTCATTGATGCCCTTGTATCACACGATTTCTACAAATGAAGGTTGATAAAAAATTAAAAATGGATAACATTCTACTTAATAATTACGTAAATGAGCATAATATTACCCATTGATAATTATTTCGCTTTTACCTAAAGAGCTTTATAACTCACATAGTATTCCAGATCGAGCATGCGTGTGGTCCATGGATTGGATTGCATTGATTTCATATTCCATGAATTTTGATGGTTCTTGTAAACTGGTAACCAAAGTATTCTCTTGAGACATTTCCAATTTGAGTTTTTCACTCATGGGAGCATTTGTTGTAAACGCATAGGATATTAAGAATGAAATCTCAAAGATCATTTTCTCAAGCTGGCAGTAGATGATGAATTTGGTAGAAAACTGCAAAACATAAAACTCTTAGTCGGTTTAAAAGATAAAGGCAAATAAAAACCAAGTAGTTCATTAATATTGCTAAGGCAATAATAAATCGACAATTGTGACTTGGTTTCATGATCCCATGTTTGCAAAAGTATTGGAACTAGAGCAAAAAAAATAATACCAAGATTCGTATCAACGCGCTATTGGTGATAGAGAATATCTTTAGGTTTAAAAAATGCTGATTGCGGTCCTCCTAATTGATATTTCGACAGATTTTGATACTAAAGCAAGTATTGCGACAAGAAATGAATTTATTGCGACAGATAGAAACAATTTTTTTGTCGCAATAAAACAAATTGTGATAAGTAGCGCTAAAGATAAGCCGAAACTTTGCTATGTTTGCATAAAGCGTTTGATAATTGCCCTAGATCTCTCATACCTCTTACGTTTTCCTTTGTTTGTATTAGGCTTATAACTGCATCCCTTAGCATATAGGATGTACCCTGATTGGACTATAACCGAAGCTCCCTTTACATATCGGGTATTCATCTGGAAGGCAATGAAATTCAGATGAAATTTATTTATTGTAAATTTTTTAGTATTTGTACGATGGTAACTAAGTATTTTTCTTTAATTCCTTTAGGTGTGTAAATGTTTGCATAAAACAGCCATTAATCAGCTATTTGCGTATATTTAAAGAAAAAACCAAATGCCCCGTTACAATACGCTCTGTGAGGAAGATATCAGAAAGCTCATGCTTTTAAAGGACGATAGTTTCCATAAAGCCCTCTATGAGAGTTATTGCTCCCCAGTTTATGGGCAGTTTTCAGTCTTTTGCAGGGATCGGGCCAAGGCATACGAATTAACAGGAAAGGTATTTGAAATTGCCAGGACAGAAATGGAAAACGGCATGCCCATCAAAAGAAGGCTGCTGATTTGGCTGATGAACATCGCAAGAAAAGTCTCAAGAGAATATCTTTTGGACTACTCGGTCAAAAAAAGCGAAAACAACAGGTGTATCAAAAGACTTGTGCTTACAGAAGGCTTTAGCCCAGGGGAGGCCGCCAGGATATTGGACATAAGCAACCATGAGGCGGTCATAAGACTAAGGCAAAAACTAAAAGAATAATACAGCAGATGGAGTTAAAAGATTTTATAAATAACGGTATGCTTGAACTTTATCTGATGGGTTTATTGAGCCCTGAGGAGGTTTCTTTAGTTGAGCGCATGCGTAGCGAATATCCCGAAATTAATTCAGAGCTTGCAAAAATTGAAGACTTTATTGAAAAAGATGCCATGCGAAATGCGGTATCCCCGCCTGAGCAAATCGATAAAAAAATGGAGCTGATTTTTGAAGGTCTTGAGGCGGAACAAAATATGCAGTTATCGCTGTTGCCGCTCATCAGTGCCTTCTCCAATTCAGATTACTGGCTGAAACTGGTATCACCATTACTGCCAAAGATCCATTCTGGAGAGCGATTCGAAAAGCTTTTGCGTCACGGGAACGGCGTAATGCAGGTTCTGGTTCGTTCCTCAAGCGACATCGAGGAAGAAATACATGACCGCCTGGATGAGAGCTTCCTAATCTTGGAGGGAACTTGCATCTGCAGGATTGGCAACTCCTCCTTTAACATGGGACCAGGTGATTTTATGCAGATTCCACTGTATCAGCCGCATAATGTAAGCATTACATCCGCTTCAGTCACCGCCATCTTGCAGCACGTTGAATGCGCGGGATGAACTTAAACAACAACGGCTTATAAATTCAGCCCCAGAATTTACTTGCATAAATGATTCGGCGCAAGAGGAAGAGCATTTGTCTGTTAAATCCTATCCCATACCCTACAAAATCCTTTATTGACTAATTGAACTTGAAGATTTTTTCCACTTTCTTCTTTAAAGGGCTCAATGCTGAACATCCGGTAAACTGTATCGGCCTACCGACCTTGCAGCTGATGTATATTTTGTCAAATAATAAACCTGTTAAGTCACTCTGTTTGAGCAAGGCTGCAATTGTTAGCCTTAGACTACAGGTAAGACTAGTTTTAGTGTGCGTGGTATATATAGAAATATTGAATTTGATTTACCTATCAATGCTTAATCTTTATATTTGACGAAAAATAAAGAAAATGATAGCACATCACGTATTGTTCTGGTTAAAAACCGATATTTCTTCAGAGCAAAAAACTGCTTTTCGCAAAGCACTGGAAACATTAGAAAATATTGAAGTTGTAAAAACTTTTCATGTTGGTACGCCAGCAGCAATTGAGCGTGCTGTGGTTGATATCACCTATACATTCAGTTTAATTTTGTTCTTTGAGGATATGGCTGCACATGATCTTTATCAGGTACACCCATTGCACAAAGCATTTTTGGATGAGTTTAGAGTGTACTTTGAGCGCGTTGTTATTTATGATGCTAAATAAATTAATTCTAAAACAGAAAAACCTGCATTAAGCAGGTTTTTCTGTTTGTATTAAACTTTTTTTGGAGGCAAATCAAAGGCAATGGCTTCATGTTCGAAGTGACCATTATGAGCCCCATCACAAAATGGTTTATTTTTAGATAGTCCACATCTGCAAATGGATAATACCGTTCTGCCTTGTAATCCGTATTCGTTGCCATTTCTATCCACGATTTCGAAATCGCCCTCTATCTTTACCGACCCGTTATTGTTAATTGTAAGTTTTGTTTTCGACATAAATATGTTTTGTTAGTATGGCAAAGCTAAAACTTTGTTTGCTGCCAAATAAATATGTTTATTATTTAGAAACATTCTCCAATTATTTAATGCTGGTGAAGAGGAAAATTTGATGGACAAACAAGGTAATATTAATGTCTGTAAGGTTAGTCGGCATTTTGTGTATTGTTGCTCATTTTTTGGGAAAGGAAATTATTGGTTACAAGTTTTGACGCACCATTGGAAAGAAGTGTAAAGCTTTTTGCATTTCCTTCAAGCTTCAGTATAGAATGATCTGAAATTTCGGTGTATAAACCCTCTGCATTTACGTTCAGGTCTGCCCAGGCATTATCCTTCATGATGATTTGTAGATACTTGATATTTATTGCACCCTCACAGCGAATTACTGCCTGGTTATGGGCCTCAATTCTATAAATATCGTTTGTGTAAACTACAATTTTTGATTTTAGCCGATCATTGCCAACAATGTGCAGTACCCTGTCTTTTTGAATTACTTTTGCTACTCCCTCATTATCATGCGAGAAATGTATATCTATTTTTGGACTCCAAACCAATAACACTTCTACGTTACCCGTTACAACAATCTTATTAAAGGCTGCGATTTTGCTTGGTCTAACTGTTTTTGCTTTTAGTGCGTAAGTTGCTCCGGGATTTACCAGTGCAACACATAAGATTATACTCAGAATGAGAATGATGTTCGTTTTTAAGAATGCTTTCATTTTAACTTCTTTTAAATTGTTTTTGATTTATTACTTCGTTAAGTATGCTTAACATCATTGCAATTGCGAAGCTTGTGCCAAATGATTTTATCTTAGTTAACTGCCTGTTAATGGGTGTTTTGGTTGTTGTGTTTATGTTCGGTTTCGAACAGTTCTGTGCGTAAGTGAACAAGGCTTTATGGTTTGCCAGTTTTTATCCGAACGAGAGCTGCGGGGCCAGCGAGATAAAGTAAAACCCCAATAAATATTAATTTATTGGGGTTAAAAATTTATGGTGAATGATATTATAAATTAAGTGAGTTATCCAAATTATGTAGCTCACCCAGCTGTATATGCTATTTCCAGTCTTCTGTAAAATCCATTCCACCCATTCCAATAGGCGCACCTGGAGGCATTACTTGCGCTGGTGCAGGTTGAAATTTAACTGGAGATTCTTCAAATTCCTTTATCTGAGATAAACCAAATAAAATATTTGCTTTTTGTTTAGCTTCGGCTTCTTTTAGTCTGCTATTCATCCACGATTTTAATTCGTTAATTTCCAATAATGCCTCTCCCCGAACGCTTTCAGCGGCTTTATCGTTGGCGGCAAGTTGTAGTAAATATTTTAGCGTTAGGTTATTTACCATAACCTGCAGTTGGCCTTTATATCCTTTTACTGGTTCTGCTTTCCAGGTTTTGTCAATCAGTTTTTCGATAACGGCCATTAAGCCTGGTTGCTCCGCATCACGCGAATTATATTCGACCAGGCGGGATGCTCTTTCAGGGTTTAAAAGTGAAGAAATTGTTTCGTTAGCTGCTGCCTCAGCAGTAGCAATCGGGTCGAAAGTTGGGCCCGTATAGCCGCTAAAGGTTTCTGCCGATGCTGGATAGCCAGAAGGACGTGGTGGTATTTTTTGTATTAGGCTTTCTGGTAAAGCCAGGGCATCAGGGCTAATGGTTGCGACCAATGCATCAAATGCAGCCCACTGCTGAGCAGGATCGACCATCTTGGTGGGTTTCTGGCCATCGTTTTTAACGGCATGGGTAAAATATAAACCGCCTATATTTTTGGCAACCGCTTCAATTTCGTAACGGTGTAATAAGTAAATGGGTACCAATACTTCTTCAATGGTCGACATTGGCGCATCCTTTACAATTGCTTTCTCCGAGAAGGTATCTAAAACCTGTCTGCGGATTTTCATTAACCTGTTAAGCTCTGAGATGGTATTTTCGCCATCTTCCCATTGATTTGCATTCGGATGTGTGTATCCCCCAATATCTGGAATGTATTGAAAGCCTTGTTTTAAAGTTTCATTCATGATTTTATCGAGTTCAGCATTTTCATCTGCGCCTTTTGGAAAATCGCTATAGCCCCACATTATGGCTCTTTTATCCCAGCTTCCGATTCCTTTTGCATAAGCATCAGATAGATCGATACTCCCGTCCGCTTTTTGCTTAATGCGAGGGAAAGGATAATCCATCACGGAGGCGCGTTCTTTAGGGCTTGCGGCAAAATTATGATTTAAACCAAGGGTATGACCAATTTCGTGGGCTGATAACTGTCTGATGCGGGAAAGTGCCATTTCTTCCATAACCTTACTTACTGGTTTCCCATCGGTGTAAGGTTGCAATAAACCCTCTGCAATCAGGTAATCCTGACGATGGCGATCGGAGCCCAATGTAACTACACCTTTAATAATTTCTCCAGTACGCGGATCGCTATAAGATGAACCATAAGAGAAGGCTCTCGGGCTACCAGCACGTGTAATCCAGTTTACTACATTATAACGAATATCCATAGGATCGGCACCTTCTGGCAATTCTTTTACCTGAAAGGCATTTTTGTAACCCGCGGCCTGGAAAGCTTCGTTCCAGAAAGCACCACCTTCTATAAGGGCTTTTTTAATTGGCGCAGGTGCACCGCGGTCGATGTAGTAAACAATTGGTTCTACTGCCTCGCTTAGTTTTGCATTAGGATCTTTTTTCTCCAGGCGATGTCTTCGTGTAAAGCGCTTAACCAACGGTTCGTTCATCGGCGCCGAAAAATCAGTATAACTAAATAATTGATAGCTAGATCGGGGATCGAACTTGCGTTGTTTGAAATTTCCATCAGGCAATTCAACAAAAGATTGATGCATTCTAACGGTAACCGCATTTGCATCGGGCGCAATATTGCCTCTGCCACTTGGTGCACCACCTGTGAAAGTCAACATCGCTTCAAATTCTGTATTTTTTGGGAAGTTGCGTGTGTTTGGCAGGTAAACTGCAGAGCGGGTTTCGTCTACCCGATAGGTTGTACCACCAGCTGCCGCCCCTCTGCCGCCTGCGCCACCCGAAGAGGCAGGAGCGCCAATAGTTCCGCCAATATTCTGGCTATCCCTAATGATAAAAGGAGTTAGGTCTATTAAAATCTTGTCGCCTTCTATCGCCACGGGCGCAAAGCCCCATATTACAGATTTGGCAAATGAACCCTCAACGGTTTTTATTTCATCGGGATTGTTATTTCCTGCACGGTACGCAAGATTAGGTTCTAATAAAAATACTTTGGGGCCAACTTTAATGAAGCGGGCAACATTGGTAGAAGCACCGCCACGTTCGGCGTTTCGGCCTGCACCATCGGTTAACGAACTGAAATAAAGAAAATCTTTATCGAATGTACTGATCTCTAAAAATACCTTTCCAGTTTTTTCATCATAATAAAAATTGAAATAACCTTCGTTCTTTTTAAAATCTTTGGTAAAAGCAGAAATGCTTGCAGCGGGGGCTGTATTTTGCGGACGGCTATTGGCAGGCGTAGTTTGCGCCTGTAACGCATCGGGTATGGATAAAACAGCAACAATAGCCAAAGCGTAAAATTTTTTAATCATAAAGGATAGTTTTGAGGTTTGAGGTTTTTGGAATAGTATCAATAATAGAGTTAGAGACCTAATACTGATATGCTAAAACAAATATAATTTAAACCATGATTAACAATTACTTAGCCAGGTAACTTTTTGATGGTATAAATTTTTTTAATTGAAAAAGCTAATTTTTTAAGGATGATGTAGCGATAGGCGTAATCCATTCGTTTTAATAATATAAACAATTAAACTATGCGCTATCTACCTATTTTACTGATCATATTATTATCATTCGGTTGCTCAAAAGACTCGATTAATCCAAAGGATGGACAAATTGTGGAGCTATTTGTAGATCACTATGCTGAAACAAGCAATCAGAGGATATCTTTACTGCCTGGGAAGGAATTAATTACCACATATTTAGAAGGATTTGATGAACGGGAATTGGGATACACTTATAAAGTTAGAGCGAGAACATTTTATCCTAAAGTACCACCTCAGGATGGGCCTAATAACTGGTTTATATTTGAAAAGGTTTTGAGCAAAGAAATATATAATAGCACAGAACCTTTTAATATCTCGTTAAAATATAATGGTTTGTTTGGAAGTGGTATTGCGTTTGCTTTTAGAAATCAGGTTTTTGAGTATGGTAACTATACGTTGAGGCCTGAGAATGACGCAGTGAAAAAGCAATTGGAAGAGGTGTTACTGCTACGCTCTAAGCTTGAAAGTGATTATCAGTATGCAATAAAGGTAATAATCAATGCTGAAGTAATACATGACCCAAGCAACAGAAGCAAAGGTTATATTGTTAAAAGCGTTGCTGTGCAATAGTATTTATTTGATGGGCTTAAAATTTTAACGCTTTAGAAAATCTGTAATCAGGATGGCTGTTGCCTCGGGTATTTTACTACCACTTTCAGTACTGCATATTTCTCCTATAAATGAGCCATGAGTGCCTGGTAAAACAACTAATTGCGCATCAGGAATAAGTTTAGCCATTTGCACGCTGTGTTCAAGTGTAACCACATCATGCTGGGCAACGATAAGTAAAGTTTTAGCCGCTATTGAACGGAGGCTCTCATCAGCATAATCTTTAAAATTCAACATTCGGTTTTTATCCTTTTCAAACATGTTCTGTAGTTTTTTTTGATCGGGTGTTACTTTTAAGAAGGCTGTTTTTAAAGGTTTGGGCATATTATCTAAGGTTGCCTGTTGCATACCTTCAAAAAAGCCTGGTAACAAGCCGTCGCGTTTATAATTGGCAGAAATGACGACTATTTTATTAACAATTTCAGGATGTCTGATTGCAATTTGCATGGTGGTAGTTCCGCCGTTGCTAAAGCCCAGAATATTTGCTTGTTTTATTTTGAGGTGTTTTAATAAAGCTGCCACATCATTTGCATCTTGTTCAAAGGATTCTGCGGCATCTCTATCGCTTGTTCTGCCATGAGCCTGAAGTTCTACCGCAATTATTTTTCCGTATTTTGAAAGTAATGGAATCAAGTTGCCAAAAGAGGTTTCGATGGTGGAGCCCCCGCCATGAATTAAAACCAGCGGCGTACTGCCTGATCCATAAGTTTCGTAGTACATACTTAACCCGTTTATTGGGGCATAACCTGATTTTTTTATGCTATTATTTTGTGCACAGCTCGTATGGTTAACCGATAAGAGCAGCATAGATTGTATTAACATAAAAATAAGTATTTTAGTGAAGGACATATTGCCAGGGTTTACACAAAAATAGATAAGAATCGCTTTTGTTTTACGGTTAGGATAAGGGATCAAGCAAAAAAGTTGGGGAGCAATTCTATGCATAAATTTTAGATAATCTGAACAGAAAGAATT
>NZ_BAABAK010000014.1:0-10383 GCF_039537385.1 Pedobacter ginsengiterrae | reverse complement strand
GGAGTAGAAAAACTAGCTTTCTACTCCCTTTTATCCCTTTTTAACAAGGGACTTTTTCAGTGCCCTCTTTTATTACTGGCAGCTTTTTTATATTGACTAAAAATTACATTTTATTCAATCCGACAAAAACAACGGCAAAAACAGCCAGAGCGCCCGCTACATAGCCAACTGTTCCAATTCCTCCACGTTTTGTTTCTGCTTTGCTGTTTCTTATTTTACTATATGCTGCATCGCGATAAGCTTTAACATATATAGAATCATTTAAAAGCGAAGTATTACTTGCCTGTTCTTTCAATGGTTTAAAATAATCAGAAGAACTTTCGCTCCTTTGGTTCCTGATTTTTTTTATAGTTTCTTCTTTTAGCATAAAGTTTTGTACATCGGCAACCGCAATCCTTTTTATGGAGTCGGGATTAGAAGTTTGTGAAAATGCATTACCTGATAAGGCAGATGTTAGAAGAGAAGCGAATAGGAGAGACTTAAACATATATAAAAATACAATTTATTAATTTCATTTTAATATTTGAGTTGGGCAAAAAGAAAATTCTAATGACTTTGATTGTGTATTTTGGTCTAGCTTTTTTACTGAAAAGCCTTTTGATTAACCCTTAAAATTTATTGAACTAACAATATCATAAGCGTAAAGTTTTATTGATTTGGAATTTTATCAAAGCAAATATTCACCTCCGTTAAAAAACATTTGTTCATTTAGGAGAAGAAAAAATATTGTTCTCAGTTTAAGGGAATGATAAAACTAATTTAATTTCCTGGAAAGCATAAAAAAAGGGTAAACAGCTCCGCCATTTACCCTCATATCTAAATTAACGCTCTCAAACATGAAGTTTGATTACAAGGCTCTCAACCCTTGATGGTATAAAGTTACGTGATGTTATATGAAGATTTAATGAAGTCAGTTTTAATTTAGATTTGTAATCCTTTTTCTGAGCATGCTTAACGTTTCCAAGTTTATATTAGGAATTTATCGTTTTCATCAGCATCTTTAAAATGGATAAAGTGTGGAAACAATATGGCATTAATACTAACGGATGTTTTCTAAAACTTTTCTTTTACCGTCTATTGCTGCTTCATCATAATTCAAACCAAGTATATCTGCAACGAGTGGATAAACATTTACGTTTTCAAAAGACGGTATTTTTAAACCTTTTTTAAATGTTGGTCCCCAGGCTAAAAATGTAGCGTGCATGTCTTTCACAACCGAAGGATCAAACCCATGATACCCTGCTCCAGGTTTTCTGCTGGAGAAAACTTTTGGCCAGGTGGGAATCAGTAAAATGTCGCCAATACGATTCATCTTATCATCTTTTGAACTATAGTGAAAATGTTCAGGCATTTCACTTTTTAAATAGGTGGTGTAATCTTTTTCTTCGCTTTTTAATTTTTGATATAAGGTATTTATGTCTGCTTTATTTTTGGCGTGAATATCCATCATGGTACCTGAAGATGCAATAATGTATCTAGCGCTATCAATAGATTTGGGGGTAGGTATTGGATTTTCACGGTCAACAGCAGTCATACCATGATCTGAAACAAATACGTAGTTAACAGGCAGTTTAGTGGTTGCAACAGCTTTGGTAAGTTCATAAATAATAGAATCTACTTCCTTAACAGCCTTACTGGCGTCATCGGATTCTGGTCCAAAACTATGTCCAGCATGGTCAGGTTCAGAAAGATAAAATGTTATTAGGTGAGGTCTTTGTTCTTCTGGTAACATCAGCCATTCTTTTACCGTGTTTATGCGTTGGGCAACAGGAATTTTTTCGTTATAATCATAATAGTAGCTAGGTCTTGTTCCTTTAATTTCAGCTTCAGAGCCTACCCAAAACATACTTGCAGTCATCATGTTTTGTTGCTCGGCAAGTACCCAAAGTGGCGTACCTCCATACCACTTACCATCTTTCACTTTAGCTTTGGCACCCATCGAATAGCGCTCATTTGATTTTTCATCCAGGAAGCTGTTATTAACCAATCCATGATGGGAAGGGTATAATCCAGTAACAATGGTATAGTGATTTGGAAAGGTTAAGGAAGGAAAACTAGGAATCATTGATTCAGCTTGTACACCCTTACTGCCGAGCTCGAGTAAGTGAGTCGCTTTATATTTTTGAGCATAATCCCACCTAAAACCATCGGCCGATATTAATATTACATAAGGTTTCTTTTGCTGCTCCAACGAATTTTTTCTGCCCTGTGCTTTGTGTTGTAGCGTATCGGTTTGTGCCGCTGCATTTAAACTTCCAGCTACTATAAGTAAGAAAAGCACAAAGTATTTAAACTCTTTTTTAATTATTTTCATTTATCAATTTTTAAGCTTAGTTATAGATTTCTTTTAGCAAACCAGCCTGGGCAAGGCCTTTTTCATTACCTCGGCATGATCAGGATGGCGAGCAACAGCAGGGATTGTAATTTTTCTTGACATAATATAATAATGAGAAAGGGGGCGGCTTAATGCAACCAACCACGATCAACAAGGCTGCAAATTTCCGTCTTTAAATTAAAAACTATGTTATCGGAATGTTAACATAGTTTTTAAATACCGTATTAAGCTTGTTACGAGCCAAGAGTATTATAGAATGAATATTCAATCTCTGGTCTTTCTTTCTATTTTGTACCAATTATGTTTTATACCATCGAAATTGAAAGTTTCGATAAAGCTAAAGCCTATTTTATTTAGAATTTTATTAGAACCATCGTTTTCACAATCTGCAATAGCATAAACTTCATTGGCCTGGAGTTTATCAAAAGCATATTCGAGCGAAGCTATTGCCGTTTCAGTAGCAATTCCCTGTCCCCAATATTTTTTAATTAGTCTATAACCCAGATCGTAATAATTTTTATGGTGATTGGTTTCTTCTGTTATTAGTTTTAAGCCCGTCCAGCCGATAAATTTATTTGTTTTCTTATCTATGATGGCCCAGCGCCCGATGCCATTACTAAGGTATTGTGCTCTGATAAAATTTATATCGTCAATGGCTTGTGTGGTGCTTGTTATTGGTTTATTGCCCAGGTATTTTTGTACTTCGGGATCAGCGTTGAGTTCGAAAAATCCCTCTACATCTATTGGTAGTATTTCTCTTAAAATGAATCTTTCAGTTTCTGCAAATATTTTCATGGAGATTATTTATTAGCGATACTGTCTTTTATTTATGTTGTTTAAATAGCCATTCAGGAATTTCAGCGCTTAATAATAACGGGATGTTTATCGTGTCGTGATTCAGCTCTGTAAATGTTTTGAAAGTTATTTTTTTACTCTGTTTTAATTGTTCAAATAATTCGGCACTTCCTTTATATGGGTTTTCAACATCTTTTTGTCCGTGAATAAGGAGGATGCTTTTACGCTTCATGGCATTAAGATTAGAAAAATCGGGAACAGCAGCTATAGAAACTACTGCGGCAAACTTCTGTGGCGCTAAGCTTAATAGGTTTTGAGCTGTTGAAGCGCCCATTGAGTAACCGACTAAGTAAATTTTTGATTGGTCGATATTGGTGTATTTTGCCTCCATCTCGTTCAGTAAATCTAAAACTAAGTTAATCTTATCACCAGGCTTTGAAAGCAACAAACCATTTTCATTTGCCAAATAATTTGAAGAACGTTCGCTAAACTGAGGGGCAATAACGAAGCAATTGTAGTTTTCGTAAATTTCTGGTCTTAACCAAATTTTAGATAAAGGCTCCAGTTGTTTTTCATTATCGTTTCCGATACGTGTAGAATTATGAAAGGTTATAACTACAGGATATTTCTTTTTGATGTCGTAATTTTTAGGGAATAAAAGTCTGTATGGCAATTCTGTATTATTATGCTTATAAATTCTTTTTTCGAACTTATCATTCGGAATTTTATTGATTATGGCTTTGGTTTCTACAAATGTTAAACTGTCTACTTTTAAATGATCGAATGTTTGAATTTGAGCGATTGCAAAGCTAGTGTTAAAGCATAATGCGGAAAATATTATTAGGTTTTTTAAATGTTTATGCATTTTTTATTATTGAGGATTTATTGCCCTAAGATATATATTATAAAGTTTTTCAGGTTATAATATTTACCTAAACTGTTGTTATATGTACAATGCAATTATATTATTTGTTAAGCTAAACTCGGACTGAAAATTCGGCTAAATATATTTGTTTTTTGTAGGTGCCTGGGGATAATCCCGTTATTTTTTTAAAGGTTTTTGAAAAGTAGGAGAGGTTATCGAATCTAAGATGAAGGGCAATTTCGGTGTAATTTAAAGCTGTGGTTGCCATCATATACTGAGCTCTTTCAATACGTTTTTGCACCAAAAAGTTTAACGGGCGGATACCTGTATGCTTTTTAAACTGACGTGAAAAATAATCTACATTTTGATCTACCCGTGCTGCGAGGCTGGATACAGATAGATCTGAATCTAAGTGTTTAAGAATATAAGTTACCGTATCGACCATGTTTGATGACTGGACACTCTGGGGCCTGGTATGATGGGTTTCAAAATTTAAAAATCGGGAACTTAATTGTTGAATGATACCAAGAGTTTCATAAAACGTCGAAGAATTTTGTCTTAGATTCTTTTGCTGGCAATCATTGTAAAAAAGTTCGTTTTCATAGGTTTTTGGGTCGTAAGATTTTGTAATGCCTCGCTCTGGGTTAATTTCAATAAGCCTTTGGAAAAGTTGAAAATCAAGATCGCTGGCAGAAACCTTCGCTATAGATTTTATGTTTTGAAATAAAGAACTGCCTGTTTCTAAATCATCAAAAAACTGTACATAATATTGCGTCAGTTTATCCTTGCATAACATATCGCACATGGTATAGCTGGGTACTAAGTATATATAGCCTTTTTCTAATTTGATATTACCTGTTGCATCAGATAACTGTCCAAGCCCAGCGCCTATATAGTAAATTCTGGTATATGGGCTGATTATTCCACGATAACTCCAATTGGATGTAAGTTCTACGACATCGACATTTAGCAACGAGTAGCGCTGTTGTGATAAACGATTTAGCATCTGAATTAATCTAGGGATTTATATAAAATCAGAAGTCGGATTTTTACCAAAAAAATTCCTTTTTCTACAAATAAAGATATATTATTTCATTTAAGTTTGAATAACCAATATAAACTTTTGTTATTCGCATAAGGAATAATATTAATGTTTGAAGAACTTTTTTGTAACCATGTTGTCAGGATGCGTGATTTGCCAAGTTTCATTAACCTGCAATGGGAACAACTAGCTTATTAGGTATTAAAGTGAAACATGTTAAAATATTTTGCTTTATGTTAAATTTCATCGAAGGAGGCGGTGGTTTTGCCTTTAAGCTTTTTAACTATTTAAAATTTCATTAAATAATTGTACTAAGCAGTTTGGATAACTACCAAACAATATAAAATATTTGATCTAGACTAAATTAGTGGAGGTTGTATGTAGAGCTTTATATACTATATGCCTAAAATTACGTAAAACGTTTTACGAGCTCACCCACCTCTGCCAATGAATCTGATTAAAAAGATTAAAACTAAAATAACAAACTAAACTAAATGTATGAAAATGAGGAAATTTTACTCCACTTTTAGTGGCCTAGAGCGGGATAAATCTACCGCTTCAAGAAGTATACTCAAACTTGTTGTAACAGGTATCGCTATTTTGAGCTTACAAAATTCTGCAAAAGCAGGGATTATTGGCACAGAGCTGAATGCCGCCGTTGCTCCTTTTGAGGATGCGAACAAGCTTAACAAATTAAATAAAGCATTCTTTAAACCCATTACTGGGGTTGTAACCGATGATACTGGAAATCCGCTTCCTGGTGCAACGGTTGTAGCAAAGGGTACAAATGTAAAAACAGTAACAGATAATGATGGTAGGTTTTCCTTAAATGTTCCAGATAATGCGACCGTATTGGTTATTTCATTTATCGGCATGGAAGCTCAGGAAGTAAATATCAGTAATTTGAGTAATGTTACGATCAAGCTAAAACCATCAGGCAGCGCCAATTTATCGGAGGTTGTTGTAACGGCTTTAGGTGTAAAACGCGAGAAAAAAGCATTAACCTTTGCGGCACAGCAACTTAGTGCGGTAGAGTTAACCAAAGCTGGAGCGCCCAATTTTATGGAAGCCTTAAGTGGTAAGGCTGCAGGTGTTGATGTTGGGATTAGTAATTCAGGTGTTGGTGGTTCTACAAAAACAGTACTAAGGGGTTCTAAATCTATTGCTGGAAGTAGTGAAGCACTTTTCGTAATTGATGGTGTGCCTGTGGTGAACAACAAGGGTGGGCAACCTGGATCGTACGGAGGAACAGATGCAGGCGATGGTTTATCAGCACTAAATCAGGATGATTTTGAATCTGTAACGATTTTAAGAGGTGCCAATGGTGCTATTTTGTATGGTAGTCAAGGTGCAAACGGCGTTATTTTAATTAATACTAAGAAAGGTCAGGCGGGAAAAATTGCTATCGCCTTAAATTCTACTACAAACTTTAGTACTGTAGCTACCTTACCAGAATTCCAGTTTAGTTATGGAGCTGTAGCAGGAAACGACAGAAGCTGGTCTAAATCAAAAGGAAATTATCAAACCAATTATATCGATGATTTTTTTCAAACAGGCGTAAACACAATCAATACGGTATCTGTATCAGGAGGAAATGAAAAAACAACCAATTATTTTTCATACGGAAATAATTACGCTTCAGGCGTTGTACCTACAAGTACTTATAACAAGCATAACGTAACTTTAAGTCAGGAAACAAAATTATTTGATGATAAGTTGATTCTTAGTGGAAACGTTAGGTTCTCTTATGAGAAATCAAAAAACCGTCCAGGAGCAGGCTATTATAACAACCCATTAACAGGTTTATATTTGTTTGCCCGCGAAAGAGATTTTGATAGCTACAAAACAAACTATCAGATTTTTGATGCAACCAGAAACCTGTTCAGACAAAACTGGTATTCTACTGAAGAAAAACAAAACAACCCATATTGGGAGTTAAACAACGACCCAAAACTTACAACCAGTAACAGGGTAATTGCAACAGCAAAAGCATCGTATGCATTTTTACCACATTTTAGGTTTGATGTTCGCGGAAATATAGATTATAACGATCGATTATTAGATTATCGTTATGCTGCAGGCGGTAATTCAGTAAGTGTAAGCTCTAACGGAACTTGGAATTACACCAAGTATAACGACAAAGCTTTATATGGAGATGCTATTGTAAACTACGATAATAATTTCGGTAAATTTAGTTTAAACAGTGTTATTGGAGCAAGTATTCAAGATTACACCTTTAATGATGGAATGGCTTTTGGAAACGGTACAGTACCACTTCAATATCCTAACTTCTTTAGTTTTGCAAACTTACCTTATAATCTGGTAGTTAATCAAACTTATAGTAGAGTGCAAAAACAAGGTTTATTTGCAAATGCTTCGTTGGGTTTTAAAGATATGCTTTATTTGGATTTAGCAGGTCGTAATGACTATGCATCTACATTGGCAACTACTGGAAACGATTCTTATTTCTATTATTCAGCTGGTTTATCGGCAATTATAAGCCAAATGATTAGCCTTCCAAAAGAAATTAGTTTCTTAAAATTAAGAGCATCAACATCAAAAGTAGGTAATGAAGTGCCATATAATATTGTAAGTCCAGGTAATGTAATAGGTGGCGCTGGCGGACCTGATGGTATCGGTGGTATTAACAGAAATACACAAACTCCTTTTTCAACCTTAGTACCTGAAAAGATAATTAGTAACGAGATTGGTTTAGAAACCCGTTTCTTAAATGACAGATTGAACCTTGATTTTACTTATTATAAAAACTCAAGCACGAATCAATTTTTATCTTTAACTGCTCCTTCTGGTTCTGGTTATACTTTTTACTACGTAAATGCTGGTAAAGTAACTAACCAGGGTTTTGAGTTAACATTAGGTGGCGATCCGATTAAAAATGATAATTTCAAATGGAACTCTACCATAAACTTATCACAAAACAAAAACAAAATTGTTCAGCTTATCGCCGAAAATCCAGAGTACCAGGTAGGTAGTAACGATGAAGGATTTAACTCAATTATTAAATCTGGTGGTTCATTTAACGATTTATATATCTTTAAACTTGCCCGTAATACAGCAGGACAAATTATATTAGATGCTGATGGTAAGCCAACCAGAACTGCTAATCAAGAGTATGTAGGAAATTTAAACCCGAATTTTATTACTGGCTGGAACAACACATTTACTTACAAAGATTTAAGCCTAAGTGCTTTAGTAACGGCTAAGTTTGGTGGTGTTGCATTCTCTAAAACAGAAGCCTTCTTAGATTCGTATGGGGTAAGTAAAAGAACTGGTGATATTCGTGATGCAGGTACAACTATGCCAATCAATGCAATTCAAGGAACTACGCCTGTTACTTCAATCGACCCAGAAGTTTATTATAGCGTAATCGGTGATCGAAACGGAATCATGGAACCTTACGTATTTTCTAGAACGAATGTTCGATTAGCGCAGGTTTCATTAGCCTATAACATTCCGATCAAGGGTTCGGCGATTAAATCAGCTTCGGTTTCGCTAGTTGGTAGAAACCTGTTTTTCTTCTACAAAAAAGCACCATTTGATCCTGAGCAAGCCATGAGTACAAGTAACAGTAATCAGGCAAATGATGTGTTCGCAGTTCCTGCTACACGCTCGTATGGTTTTAATCTTAAGTTGAACTTTTAATATCTTAAAGTAATGAAAAAATTATGTTTAGTAGTGCTTGCTTTGATTTTACTCAACTCTTGCACCAAAAATTTCGAAGAAATAAATACTAATCCCAATCAAATAACAGACAAATTATTAGAGCAGGATTTTAATCTTGTGGGTTCTTCGTTTTCAGTAATGTTGTTTAACCTTATGGGACATCAAATTGAAGAAGATTTGTGTTATGATAACTGGATGGGTTATATGGGTGCACCAACCCCTTATGTTGGTGGTGTAAACAACACAACGTATTACCTGCGTTGGATTGATGCATACTGGAATCGTATATATGGTAGCGTAATGTCTCCATCCAAACAAGTAATTGAGCTTGCAGGAGAGAAAAACTTACCATTATTTGCAGATTGGGCAAAATTTGTTAGAATCTTAGCTATGTCTAAACTAACCGCTATACACGGACCAGTAATTTATTCTAACTATGGAACTGCAGGCTTAGGTTCAATTAAATACGATAAAGAATCTGATTTGTATACTGCTATGTTTACACAATTAGATCAGATTGAGTCAAATTTTAAAGCTAACCCAACTTATACAGGCTTTACTAAATTTGATCCGAGCTACAAAGGCAATATGGCTGCATGGTTAAAATTAATTAACTCAATACGTTTCCGCTTAGCTATGCGCATAGTAAAAGTAAGTCCGGCTGTTGCAAAAACACAGGGTGAAAAAGCCTTAGCAGATCCAGTTGGTTTAATCAGCACTAATGCCGAAAATTTTCTAATACCATTAAATGGTAATGTTATGCCAGTTGCCATGATTAGTTTTGATTGGGGCGATACACGTATGGGAGCAACAATGGAATCTTTTATGGTGGGCTTAAAAGATGGACGTATGGCTAAATACTTCAACGAAGTTAGCGATGCATCATTAGTTACTGACCATCCTACGTATAAGTATAAAGGTATCCGCAGTGGAGCATTTATCAATTCTAAAGACGATAGGATTTCTTACTCTACAGTAAGTTCAGATTTCAAATCAGTACAAAACAGAAGAGGTTTCGTGGCTGCAGAAATTGCATTTTTAAAAGCTGAGGCAGCATTAAGAGGCTGGGCTAACGCTGGTGATGCGAAAACAAATTATGAAAACGGCGTACGTCTTTCTTTTGCCGATTGGGGAGCTGCAGGTGTTGATGCTTATTTAGCTGATGCAACAAGCAAACCTATTAATTACATCGACCCGAAGGATAGCAGAAATAATTTTACAGCACTTTCTACCATTACAGTTGCCTGGAATGCAGGTGATTCTAATGAATTAAAGCTGGAAAAAATTATTACTCAAAAATACCTATCAACTTTTACCAATACATTGGAGGCTTGGGTAGATTTTAGAAGAACAGGTTATCCTAAAATTCCACATGTTGCTAAAAATGATAGTAGTCCAGATTGGGGTATTATTACTTCGGATCAGTGGATAAAACGTTTGGTATACGTACCTGCAGAAAGAACTGGAAATGCTGCTGCTGTAGCAGAAGCTTCAACTTTTTTAAGTTCGGGTAAAGATGATATTGCATCGCGATTATGGTGGGATACTGGCGCCGCAAGTAATTTCTAAATGTTGCTAAAATGGCCACCGAAAGGGAGGGCACTGAAAAAGTTACCTCCTTTATTGGGTTAACTTTGAAAATCGATCAGGTGAAACATGTTT
>NZ_BAABAK010000013.1:0-32043 GCF_039537385.1 Pedobacter ginsengiterrae | reverse complement strand
TTTCAAAAGCAACATACTGTTGTTTGTTCTTCAAAACTTAACTTCTTTCAATAATATGTCATTTAAGGCTTAAGGAAAAAGGCTAAAAGTGAAAAGGTTAATACCCTTATACGCTATACCTTTAAACCCTCAACCTTATTTAAAAACATTTAGGTGCCTATATCGGTGGTGTCCACCTCTTCCCATTCCGAACAGAGAAGTTAAGCCCACCAGAGCCGATGGTATTGCGGTAACACGTGGGAGAGTAGGTCGGTGCCAAATCTTAAACTGCTAAAGCAGATTAATAAAAGAACCCTTGTAGTAACAACTGCAAGGGTTTCTTGGTTTACAGGGTTTTTGTATGTTGCATAAAGCGGAAAGACTAAAGCGGAAGATGGAAGGCTAAAGTAGAAAGCTTAAAGCTTAAGCTGGTTAAGCCAGACATCAATCTACAATGGTGAAAGTATATTAATCCCACCAGTTAAGATATCTAAGGGTATCTAAGGTTTCCAGTTTCATTTAAAGGCTTATTAGGTTTTTTTATATGTTTGGGCATGATGAATGGTTCAAAAAAGTATTTGTCCCTGCGCTTTAAACCTGATGGCAGCGAAAATCCTTTTTGGGTTTGCAGGCTTTCATCCGATCGGGTACTCCAGTGGACAAAAAGATTGCAGCAAACAGCAGGACTTCATTGACCCATAAGCACCGAAATTGTTTTACTGGAAATTTAATCAATAAAAGCTTTTTCTGTTTTATCAAATAGGCTATAATCCATTACGGTTTTTCCTTGCTCATTGTGTGAATGCATAATTTTAAACTTAGCATTCCATTCAATATCTTCGTCTTGATAGCTTGTTCTGCTGTGGATAGTTTGCGCAAAAGTATCATCAAAAGCCCTTAAAATTACAAATATCTCTACCTCTGCAACCATCAGTTCATCTAATGTTTTCTCAAACAATGGGCTGTCTTCTGTGATTGGGTGAACGATTGTCCAGTTAAGGGATAGGATACTGATTTTGCTACGCTCCAATTCGAGCGGATAAAAACTACGTTTAAGTTTACCTTCAATGGTTTCGTTAAAGGTCATGAACATCTGTACTTCAACATCAATTAGTGAATTTTTTCTCAAATTGACCAACCGACACATTAAACCAGTTTTATTTTGATAGGGTGCGACGACCATTTTTTTACTAAAAGAAACTTTAGAGGTAGGGCGGCTGAAGCGACCGTAAAGTAGTCCTGTAGCTAGTGCAAAAGCCAATAGACCTAGCATACTTTCGAATGCAGCAAGTATACTTGTGACGAAACCTTGCGGTGAAATATGACCGTAACCTACTGTAGAAATGGTTTGGGCAGAGAAGAAAAAGGCATCAAAGAATTGATCACGTAGGGTTGTACCTTTAGCCCCATTTAGGTTTTCGATACCAATAACATTATAGGCAACTGCAAAAATTCTATTTACGATGAGGTAAACAATTAAAATAACAAAGAAGAAACGAGGCCAACTCATAGTTACTAAACGAGTATAAGTATCGTCGAATTTAAACCATGGTAAACCAATACGTTCGATATTTGGTGTACCGTCGGTGTTTAAAACGCGTTGATTTTTGATTACGGGAACAGAACCGAAACCTAAATCATCATTAAATTGTACTTTTCTTTTGAAGAAAGCCATATATTTTTAGAAAGATTTTGGAATTATAAAAAACAATGATAATATTTGTTTTATACAAACATGATAATTAAAAACTTAAATAACAATTGGTGGTGGCATAACGAAATTCGTTAGGCAAATTCTGTTGTTATATATTTTAAAATATTTTAAATACAATTGAAAGGATTGCCCAAAAAGCAATCCTTTTTTTATTGAACTAGATCCTCGGATCGTGTTCTCATGAAAAAAAAGAAATTGACGTTAAAAAATGATTAACCGCAGATGGAAAAGATGTAGACAGATAAAAGATAAACGCAGAGAAAAATCTGTGTCTATTTGTGTTGAGGTGGTTAAAATAAAAGAAAACATGAAGAAGATATTAAACCATTTATTTGAAAATAAAAGTTTCAGTAGGGAAGAGGCAAAAAACATCCTTATTTCCATTACGCAGGGTGAATTCAATTCCTCTCAAATTGCGGCTTTTATTACTGCTTATGCCATGCGTAACATTACCGTTGATGAATTGCAAGGTTTTCGTGATGCGATGCTGGACTTAGGAATTAAAACAGATTTTTCAAACTACGAATTAATCGACCTTTGTGGAACTGGTGGCGATGGTAAGGATACATTTAATATTTCTACACTTTCATCTTTTGTAGTAGCGGGAGCTGGCTATCAGGTTGCTAAACATGGTAATTACGGCGTTTCATCGGGTTGTGGTTCTTCAAATGTTATGGAGTTTTTGGGTTATAGTTTCACGAATGATCAGGATATTTTGAAACGCAATCTGGATAGTGCTGGAATTTGTTTTTTACATGCTCCACTATTTAATCCAGCTATGAAAATTGTTGCTCCTATTCGCAAAGAATTGGGTGTGAAAACTTTTTTCAATATGCTAGGGCCAATGGTTAATCCATCGCAGCCAAAATATCAAATGGTTGGCGTTTTTAGTTTGGAGCTGGCTCGCTTGTACAATTATTTATATCAGGATACTACAAAGAATTATACTATTGTACACGCGTTAGAGGGTTATGACGAAATTTCGTTAACCTGTGATGTTAAAACATTCAATAATAAAGGGGAGAGTATTTTGACTCTTAACGATATGGGGTTTGAAAAGGTTGCTGTAAATGATATTAAAGGTGGCGATACAGTAAAATCATCTGCGAAAATATTTATAGATGTGCTGAATGGCGAGGCGACTGATGTGCAAAACAATGTAGTGCTTTGTAATTCTGCTCTAGCCATTAAAACCATAAAACCATCGGCAAGTTTTGCAGATTGTTTCTATGAAGCTGAGGAATCGCTAACGAGCAAAAAAGCATTGGAGAGCTTTAAAAAATTAGTAGCCTAATGAGCGATTTGAAATTTAAGGTTTGTGGAATGAAATTCGCAGCGAACATTGCTGCTGTTGCTGGTTTGCAGCCTGATTATTTGGGCTTTATCTTTTATGATAAATCGCCAAGGTACATTAGTGATGTCTCGGCAGAGTTAATCAAATATATTCCGTCAGAAATTAAAACCGTAGGTGTTTTTGTTAATGAGGATTTGGAAATTGTTAAGAAAAAAATAAATCTTTATCAGTTAAAGGCTGTTCAATTACATGGAAGTGAGGCGCCCGAATATTGTGCAGAATTGAAAGCTACTTTTAATAATTTGGAAGTGATTAAAGCCTTTGGTTTAGATCAGGAATTTGATTTTTCTATTTTAGATCCATACGAGAATGAGGTTGATTTCTTTCTGTTCGACACCAAAACAAAAGCACATGGTGGTTCAGGAAAAACATTCGATTGGGAGATATTGAATAATTACACCCTTGATGAGCCTTACTTTTTAAGTGGAGGGATTGATTTGGAGCATGTTGATGCGGTTCTGGGAATAAATGATGAAAGGCTATATGCGTTGGATATCAATAGTAGATTTGAGATTGAACCTGGGGTTAAAGATGTAGAGAAGATTAAAGAGTTGTTAGCTAATTTAGGTAATTAGTTGTGCGCCATCCTATCCCCCTTTGGAGTGGGCAGCGGGAGGAAATTAGGTGTTTGTCCTGGCCAGATAGGCTTTTTTCTTTTGACAACAAAAGACCAGATAAGCTAGCTTGAACACAAATGAAAAATAGAAGTCAGTGAAAAAACAAAATTGCCAGCTGAAAATTTTTCTCTTCAAGTTAGTGGTTTGGCTTGGATAATGCATTCCGAAAAATTTGTTATGCTGGATAGAGTTAAACGAAGATGTAGTGGTAAGGCTTAGCAGTACGGAACCGTAGCCAATGAAAAATAAACAGTTTGTCATCCTGAGCTTGTCGAAGAACTTTAATGCATTTCGACAAGCTCAATGTGACAGAAATTAATAAGGATTTGAAAATTCATTGCCGTCGGTTTCAACTGATGGAATATTGATTAAGATATATGAAATACAAAGTAAACGAAAAAGGATATTACGGAGATTTCGGTGGAGCATACATCCCAGAGATGCTTTATCCAAACGTAGAGGAATTGCGTCAAAACTATTTAAAGATTATTGATGATGCCGATTTTCAGAAAGAATTTCATCAATTATTGAAAGATTACGTTGGCCGCCCTTCGCCATTATATTTAGCCAATAGGTTATCAGAAAGGTATGGTGCAAATATTTTCTTGAAGAGAGAAGATTTAAACCATACTGGCGCACATAAAATTAATAATACCATCGGTCAGATCTTACTAGCTGAAAAGTTAGGCAAGAAAAGAATTATTGCCGAAACTGGTGCTGGTCAGCATGGTGTTGCAACGGCTACCGTTTGTGCTTTGCGTAATCTGGAGTGCGTGATTTATATGGGCGAGGTTGATATTGAGCGTCAGGCGCCAAATGTTGCACGTATGAAAATGTTGGGTGCAAAGGTTGTTCCAGCAAGTTCAGGAAGTAAAACACTTAAAGATGCAACCAATGAGGCTATGCGTGATTGGATTAATAACCCAGTTGATACACATTACATTATTGGCTCTGTAGTTGGTCCACACCCTTATCCTGATATGGTGGCGATTTTCCAATCCATCATTTCTGAGGAGACTAAAAAACAGTTAATTGAGCAAACTGGAAATGATCAGCCTGATTATGTTTTGGCTTGCGTAGGTGGTGGTAGTAATGCCATGGGTATGTTTTATCACTTTATGGATGATGAAAATGTGAAATTAATCGCTGTTGAAGCTGCTGGTAAAGGTGTTTCTAGTGGATTTTCTGCCGCAACAACCTATCTTGGTAAAGAGGGGGTTTTACATGGAAGCAGAAGTATTTTGATGCAAACCGAAGACGGACAAGTGGTAGAACCGCATTCGGTTTCAGCGGGTTTGGATTATCCTGGAATCGGCCCACAGCATGCACATTTGTTCAAAACTGGGCGAGGAAAATATGTTTCCATTACTGATGAAGAAAGCTTGGATGCTGGTTTATTGCTCACTCAATTAGAGGGGATTATTCCAGCAATAGAAAGTGCTCATGCGTTGGCTTACCTGGAAAAGATGGAATTTAAAGGTGGCGAAAATGTGGTGGTTTGCTTGTCGGGCAGAGGCGATAAGGATTTAGATACTTACATTAAATATTTTAATTTATAAAGATAGAGAATTGAAAACAGAGAATTGGAAATGGTTCTGTTGCAATCTATTCTCTATTACCATTTCCATTTCCAAATTAAATTATGAACAGAATCAAACAACTTTTCGAAACGAAGAAAAATATATTATCAATTTACTATACCGCAGGTTATCCAAATATCGGCGATACAATACAAATTGCCGAGGCTTTAGAAAAGTCTGGTGCAGATATGCTGGAGATTGGTTTCCCGTATTCCGATCCAGTTGCTGATGGGCCAGTAATTCAGGCAAGTAGCAAAAAATCTTTAGATCAGGGCATGACGCTGAAAGTACTTTTCGAGCAATTAAAAGACCTGCGTAAAAACGTAACCATTCCTGTTTTATTGATGGGTTATGTAAATCCTGTTTTGCAGTTTGGTGTAGAGAACTTTTGTAAGGCTTGTGCCGAAGTTGGCGTGGATGGCTGTATCGTTCCCGATTTACCAATGGTGGAATATGAAGAGTTTTACCAGGGTTGCTTTGAAGAGCACAATTTAAGTAACGTGTTTTTGATTACACCTCAAACCGCCGAAGAACGTATACAAAAAATCGATGGGCTAACAAATGGATTTATCTACCTGCTTTCTTCTTCAGCAACGACAGGTAAAAACCTGGAAGTAGGGGATACTACAGAGACATACTTTGGTAGAATTAAGAATATGAATCTAAACAATCCAACCATGATTGGTTTTGGGATTAGCGATAAACAAACTTTCGATAAAGCATGTTCTTATGCAAATGGAGCGATTATCGGAACGGCATTCGTTAAAGCTATTCAGGATGGGGATATTGAAGAGAGCGTGAGGGAGTTTATGAAGAAGTTTAAAGGTTAAGGATTTTTAAGCATGTATGACAGTTAGTGGTTGGTGTCTCACTAATCACAGTATTGGAAAGCTAGCTTACTTTTTATGTAACGACTGTTTCGGTTGGTGTCACACCAACCGACAGGTGAATTTTCTGCTGTATCATGCTATCGCCCATTGGATGGGTCCGGGGGAGGATTTAATATGATTATCTACATTTATTTACCCAATCCTCATAATTCATTTCGAACTTTACTTCTCCTTTATTTACCCTGCCGACATTTTTCCAGCCTTGTAATTCATAAAATTTTTCAGCCTTTGTATTGGGGGCAGTTCCTAACCAAACTTTTTCTTTTGTTTGATCGAAGTACCAATCCATCATTAAGCGATGCAACTCTTTGCCAATGCCTTTACCTTCAAATTCGGGTCGAAGGAAAAGTGCCCAAATGTTGTGTTCTTTCAAATCAACAATAGAGAAGCCAACTATTTCTTCTTCAATTTCACAAACCCAACCTTTGCCACGTTGAGTGACGAATTCTTCGCAATCGGCGTCGGTTACAAGTGCTGGGTCGGATAGTGTATTTTCCTTGACGGTATGTCGAACAATTTGAATTTGAGGAATGTCGGATGTTGTGGCTTCTCGGTAAATCATTGGACTAAAATATTAAATTTTATTTTAGTATGTCGTCTTTGACGATTTTTCATCGGCAGTCTGGGGCGGTTATTTTTTCCTTGCAATAGCCTGAACTTCAAACTCAGACTCATCTGCAGGTAATGGAAAGGCCTGCCTTCATTACAGCATAGCGGAATCTAAAACAGATTGTAATAAGGGGTTAAACTTCCGTTCCAAAAAGGCTACAGTTATTGCTTTCCAAAAAAAAAATGTGTACTTGTCATGAACTTTAAGAAGCTAAAAAAAAAATGAAATAAACATTTACTAGACAAATACTCTTTTAAATACTTCAAACGTGTTTTTTTGAAGAGAAAGTTCTATTTGACAATAGAATGATTGTTGATTTGTTAAATGGTTCTACATTTGCTTAACGGTGTTAGATTATTTACACTTAATAATTCCAGTCATGGGAAGTAAAGAAAGAATTCTACGTTTAAAAGAAGAAACCAGAACCAGTATTCTGGATGCGGCCTTGAACATTGTTCAAACGGAAGGCTGGCAGGCTTTGAGTATGCGTAAAATCGCCGACCAGATTGAATATACTGCACCAATTATTTATGAATATTTTCCTAATAAGGAAGGTATTTTATTAGAGCTAACCAGAAGAGGTTATCAGATCTTAGGCAAAGATATTCGCGAAGCTCGTGATAAACATGAAAACGCTGCCGACCAAATGGAAGCCATGTGGGTTGCTTATTGGAACTTCGCTTTTTCTCATAAAGAATTTTACCAGTTGATGTATGGTGTTGATATGGTTTGCTGCACGGTCAAAAATTCTATGCAGGAGGCTGAACAAGTTTCGAACATGTTAGGTGATGTAATTGAATCTTTATTCGAAAAGAAACCAGTATCTGAAGACGACATCTGCATGAAGTATTACACATATTGGTCGATTATTCATGGTTTGATTTCGATTAACCTGGTTAGGCCAAATGGTAGAACAACTGACGAACTTAACCAACAAATTTTGAAAGACGCTATTAAGGGAATTACGCTATCTATTAACAGCTAAACTTTTTTTTAATCTACCATTTAACACTGTTAGATTATTTATACACTTTAAATCCACAATAAATTATAATCATATGAATGCTATCCATCGCTTGTTTATCTTACTTAACACTGTTAAACAGTTTAATAATGTTAAGTCCATGTTAATTATTCTATCATTCTCTATAATCTTGGTAAGCTGTAAAGCATCTCCAGATCAATCTGCTGCTGCACCGCCGCCACCAGTTTTACCTGTAAGTTTGATTAGCGAAAGCTCGCAAACAACTTATATTGATTATCCGGCAGCTATTCAAGGTGCTGTAGATATCGATATTCGCCCTCAAGTTAGCGGTTATTTACAAAGTGTGTTGGTTAACGAAGGCGCTTATGTAACCGCTGGACAAACACTTTTTAAAATTAACGAAAACCCTTACCGTGAAGCTTTAAATAATGCTAAAGCTAGCCTACATGCTGCTGAAGCTGCTATTTTAAATGCTCAGTTAGAAGTAGATAAATTGACACCTCTAGTACAAAATAAGGTTGTATCTGAATTCCAGTTAAAAACCGCCAAAACAGCTTATAAAATTGCTCAAGCTAATGCAGAGCAAGCAAAAGCGAGTGTTGCTTCGGCCCAAATTAATTTAGGTTACACCAATGTTAAAGCTACTGTGAGTGGTTACATCGGTCGTATCCCAAAGAAACAAGGAAGTTTGGTTTCGCCAACTGATCAGGCTGCTTTAACGCAATTATCAGATATTCATGAAGTACATGTTTACTTCTCTTTGGCTGAAAATGATTTCAACAATTTCAACGCCAACTATCCTGGTAAATCGCCAGCCGATAGGATTAAACACTTACCAGCTGTTGAGTTGCTTTTATCAGATAACACTACTTATCCAATTAAAGGGAAGATCGATATGATTGACGGGCAGTTTGATAAAAATACAGGTGCCATTACTTTAAGAGCAAGTTTCCCAAATGCAAACGGAACATTACGTTCTGGAAATACGGGTAAAGTTCGTTTAGGTTTATTGCACGATGATGCCATATTGATTCCGCAAGCTGCTACTGTAGAAATGCAGGATAAAGTTTTCGTTTTTGCAGTAAGCAAAGACAATAAAGTGAGCAAAATGCCCATTACAGTTATCGGTAAAAGTGGCAATAATTATTTAGTAAAAGATGGCGTAAACTCTGGCGACCAAATTGTATTGAGCGGTTTAGATCGTTTGCAAGAAGGACAGGTAATTACGCCTGAAAAAGGAACTGATAAGGCTGCAAAGTTGTAGCCGAAAGCTAAATAGTTGAAAGTTAAAAGCTTAAATACTTAAGCTTAAAGCATATTACAAGAACAAAAAATAAATAAAACAAAATGTTCAAGATATTTATACAAAGACCAGTATTGGCAACTGTTATCTCCATCTTATTGGTGATATTGGGGGTACTTGGTTTAACGAAACTGCCTTTACAACAGTTTCCTGATATTGCGCCACCATCGGTTTTGGTAACGGCGGTTTATCCTGGTGCAAATGCCGAAACGGTTTTGCGTTCGGTCGCGCCTTCGCTTGAAGAATCTATTAACGGGGTAGAAAACATGACTTACATGAGTTCTACAGCTAGTAATGATGGTTCATTAGCCATTACAGTGTTCTTTAAATTGGGCACTAATGCCGATCAAGCAGCGGTTAATGTTCAGAATCGGGTAGCACAGGCGACGAGTCAACTACCTGCAGAAGTTGTTCAGCAGGGTGTAACTACAGCGAAACAACAGAATAGTTTTATTATGGCGATTGGTTTGTACACGGAAGATGAATCGAAATATGATCAGACTTTTGTAGCAAATTATGCTCAAATCAATATTATTCCAGAGATTAAACGTATTCCAGGTGTAGGTTCTGCTGCGATTTTTGGTGGTGTTAAAGATTATTCGATGCGTGTTTGGTTAAACCCAACACAAATGACCACTTATAAGGTTACCCCAAATGAGGTAATGAAAGCCATTCAAGATAAAAGTTTAGAGGCTGCGCCAGGTAAATTTGGTGAGAAAAGTAAGGAAGTTTTCGAATATGTAATTAAATACAAAGGTAAATTAACCAAACCAGAAGAATATGAAAATATAGCTATACGTGCCAATGCAGATGGTTCTATTTTACATCTGAAAGATGTAGCAAGAGTAGAATTAGGTGCATATTCTTACAACAGTATTACCCGTATCAATGGTAAAAAAGCAATTGTAATTGGTATTATTCAATTGGCTGGTTCTAACTCGAATGATATCCAGGTGGCGATTAATAAGCTGATGGAGAAATCAGAAAAAAGTTTTCCAGCGGGAATAAAAAAGAATATTTTTTATAGTACAAAAGTAGCGTTAGACCAATCTATAGAGCAGGTAGAACATACATTGGTTGAAGCCTTTATTCTGGTTTTCATCGTAGTGTTCTTATTCCTGCAAGATTTCAGATCAACATTGATTCCTGCTATTGCTGTTCCAGTAGCTATTCTGGGCACGTTTTTCTTTATGCAGTTATTCGGTTTCTCGATTAACTTACTGACTTTGTTCGCCTTGATTTTGGCCATTGGTATCGTGGTCGATGACGCGATTGTGGTAGTCGAGGCGGTACACGCCAAGATGGAACATAAAGGTTTGGCACCAAAAGCAGCAACGCACGAAGCCATGCATGAGATAACAGGTGCAATTATTTCGATTACTTTAGTAATGGCCGCAGTGTTTTTACCAGTAGGTTTTATGGAAGGTTCTACAGGTGTTTTCTATCGCCAGTTTGCCTTTACCATGGCTATTGCGATTGTGATTTCAGCGGTTAATGCGTTAACTTTAAGTCCTGCTTTGGCTGCTTTATTTCTTAAAGATAACCATTCATCACATAGTGAAAAACTTGAGGAGAAACCAAACTTTAAGCAAAGATTCTTCAACGGATTTAATCACAGTTTTAATTCTCTTACCAATCGTTATGTTGGCGGGTTGAAGTTTTTGGTTCGTCATAAATGGCTGAGCATGGGTGGTTTGGTATTGATTACATTAGCTACCGTTTTCATGGTAAAGACCACACCTGCAGGATTTATTCCAACGGAAGACCAAGGCTTTATTGCGATTGCAGTAAATACCCCATCAGGAACATCATTAGAGGGTACACAAAAAGTGATGACAGAAGCGGAAACTTTGCTAAGCAAGTTAGATGCTTCAAGAGATGTAACGGCTATTTCTGGTTTCAACTTATTAACGAATTCTACTAGTCCGTCGTCTGCTGTGGTTTTCGTCTTATTAAAACCAAATGAAGATCGTGGCGCAGTTAAAAATATAGAAGAAATCATGAACCAGGTTCGTGGTAAGCTGGGCGGTATCACTGGCGGTAGTTTCTTCGTATTCAGTTTCCCAACCGTACCTGGTTTTAGTAATGTGGAAGCTTTAGATATGGTTCTCCAAGATAAAACTGGCGGTAAGCTGGATAAATTTAGTGGGATCTCTCAGCAATTTATTGGAGAATTAATGAAGCGCCCAGAAATTGCAGTAGCCTTTACCAGTTTTAAAGCTGATTATCCGCAATTGCAATTGGATATCAACGACGAAAAAGCCGACCAACTGGGTGTGAATGTGAAAGACATTTTGCAAACCATGCAAACTTATTTTGGTAGTGCACAGGCATCAGATTTTAACCGCTTCGGTAAATATTACCGTGTTGTTGTTCAGGCTGATGTGCAAGATCGGGCAGACCCATCATCAATCGATCGTGTTTTTGTGAAAAGTAACCGTGGCGAAATGGTGCCTATCAATACGCTGGTAAAATTGAGTCGTATTTATGGTTCAGAAACGGCTTCGAGATACAATCTGTTTAATTCGATTTCGATTAACGCGATTCCCAAACCAGGTTTTAGTTCTGGTCAAGCGATTAAGGCTATTGAAGAGGTGGCTGAGAAACATTTGCCATCAGGTTACAGTTATGAATTCTCTGGTCAAACCCGTGAGGAAATTTCTTCTGGTGGCCAATCGACCGTGATATTTTTATTGTGCTTGGTATTTATTTACTTCCTGCTTTCGGCACAATATGAGAGTTATATTTTGCCTCTTTCGGTAATCTTGTCGATTCCAGCAGGTATATTCGGTGTATTTGTTGCCATCGGTTTAACAGGTATTCAAAATAATATTTATGTACAAGTTGCGCTGATTATGCTTATCGGATTGCTAGCTAAGAACGCGATTCTGATTGTAGAATTTGCGGTTCAACGAAGAAGAAGCGGACAGCCTTTGGTTGCATCTGCGTTGGAGGCAGCAAAATCTAGGTTGCGTCCTATTATTATGACCTCGCTGGCTTTTATCGTTGGTTTAATTCCAATGATGGGCGCTACAGGTCCATCGGCACAAGGTAACCACTCGATCAGTATTGGTGCAGCGGGAGGAATGGTTTCGGGCGTAGTTTTAGGTCTGTTTATTATCCCCGTACTCTTTGTCATCTTCCAGGCTTTACAAGAAAAAATATCAAGAAAATCAGATGAGGTTGTTCCTCATCATGAAGAAGAACTTATAATTAAAGAAGTTTATGAAACGGTTTAATATTTTAAGCATCCTGCTTTTTGCTTTAATCTGGAGCGGATGTTCAGTATCTAAAGATTTAGCTTTACCACAGAGTTTGGCGCCAAAAATGTTTAGAAATTCAATGCCAAAAGATTCTTCAAGTGTGGGCGATTTGCCTTTGAAGAGTTTTATCAACGACCTTACCGTACAGAATTTAATCGATACGGCTTTGGTTAAGAATTACGATATGCAAATTGCATTGAAAAATATCGATGCGGCTGAAGTATTGTTTAAGCAATCGAAATTAGGTTATTTACCTGAGTTAAAGTTACAGGTGGCGGCAAGTTCAAGTCGTCCGTCTGACAACAGTTTGAACGGACTTAGCTTAAATCAATTTACAGGTTCAACGCATATCGAAGATTATAATGCCAACCTTGGTGTATTTTGGGAAGCCGATATCTGGGGGAAAATTCGTAATCAAAAAGCTGGCGCTTTAGCCAGTTTTTTGCAAACCGAAGAAGCACGTAAAGCGGTTCAAACTCGGTTGGTTTCTAATGTTGCGCAAGGATATTATAACCTATTGATGCTTGATGCTCAATTAGAAATTGCTAAGAAGAATTTAAAACTGAACGATAGTACTTTAAGGATTATCAATTTACAGTTTGATGCTGGTCAGGTTACTTCATTAGCGATCCAACAAGCAGAGGCGCAGCAGTTAAATGCCGCACAATTAATTCCTCGCTTGGAGCAAAATGTTGCCTTACAAGAAAATGCCTTGAGTGTATTGATTGGTACGATGCCAAAATCTATAAACAGGACAAATCGTTTAGATAAAATGGCGATTCCACAAGACCTAAATGCTGGGTTCCCATCATCGTTGCTAAGTCGCAGGCCAGATATTAAATCTGCTGAGTTGGCTTTAAACGTAGCAAATGCGAAAGTTGGTGTGGCGAAAGCGAGTTTGTATCCATCTTTAGTTATTACAGCAAGTGGTGGTATCAATTCATTCAAAGCTAGTAATTGGTTTAATGTGCCTGCTTCATTATTTGGCCTGGTTTCTGGTGGAATTACACAACCCATTTTTCAAAGAGGTCAATTGAAGTCTACTTTAGAATTAGCAAAAATTGATAGAGAGAAAACAGTCATTCAATTCCGTCAGTCCGTTATTAATGCAGTAGGAGAGGTTTCTGATGAGTTAACAAAAGTAGAGAAGTTGAAAATGCAGTATGGCATTGCTGAAAAAAGAGCTTTGACTTTACAACAGGCATCGAGAAACGCTAGCTTGTTGTTTAAAAGTGGTATGGCGAATTATTTAGAAGTGATTACCGCTCAGGGTAATTTATTGCAAAGCGAATTAGAGTTAATAACCATTAAAACTGAACAGTTAAATGCAGTTGTTGGTTTGTACCGCTCGTTAGGTGGTGGCTGGAATTAAGTTTTTGCCTTAAGAAAATATTTTAACTACGTAAGGAATATAAAGCATTTAAGTCGATTGACTTATTTGAAATTTATATTTCTTATGTGGTTATTTTTTTTGAAATTATTTTGGCCACATAGACATTCAAGAGCCTATAAGTTGTTTGGTTTATTATTTCTTAGTGGTTTTTTCTAAAATATTTTAGCCATATATACATTGAAGAACATATAGGTTGTTTGGCTTATTATTTCTTGGTTAATTTTTGAAAAGCAAAATTCGTGCTCATCGGTTGAGGCAGTCCCGATTTTTACTGCAAACTTTTGAGATAGTGGCTTTTCCGTATAAACCTGATTTCGAGAAAGAGGGAAGCTACCACTTGGCAAAAGGATGGTAATTGAATTTTAAAAGGCTTTCCATTTTAATCGGGTTTAATTAACTAAGCTTAGTTCTCTTTCCAATTTACTGTTATTTTATCCTTTTCAAAAATACAAAACCCACTAAGCCCGATATAATTGATGCCGCTAATATTGCAAACTTCGCTTCCGAAATATGCAATTCATCACTAAACGAAAGCAGGGAAATAAAAATCGACATCGTGAAGCCAATTCCTGCTAACATACCTAAACCCAAAATGTGTTTCCAGCCTGCGCCAGATGGCAGTTCAGCCCATTTCAGTTTAACAGCTAGCCAACTGAAGAATGTTACCCCAATGGTTTTTCCTGCAAATAAGCCTAAAATAATACCTAAACCTAAAGGTGACACCAAACCAGAAATCATTTCTTTTTGGAAAGTGATATTAGTATTTGCCAAGGCAAAAATCGGCATGATCAGATAATTAACTGGAGTAGTTAAAAGGTGTTCCAATTTTTCTAAAGGTGACAAAACATCAGTTTGGTTGGTTGGGATAGTAAAAGCCAGCAATACACCAGCAATAGTTGCATGTATGCCTGAATGGTGAATAAAATACCAAAGAAAAACACCTGGGATTAAATAAAAAATGAGATTCTTTACACCAAAGTAATTCAGTAGCGCTAATAGGGCCAAAATGCCTGCTGCCATGGCTAAATATTCGAAATGAATTTGGCTAGTATAAAATATGGCGATAACCAAAATGGCCCCTAAATCATCAACGATAGCAAGAGCAGCCAAAAAGATCTTTAAACTTGTGGGTACGTTTTTACCAAGCATTGCAATGATGGCCAGTGCGAAAGCGATATCAGTAGCCATTGGGATTCCCCAACCTGAAACGGTTTCTGTTCCAACATTAAACAGGAAATAAATTAAAGCAGGAACGAGCATACCACCCAATGCCGCAATCACCGGAAGTGCTGCGCTTTTAACAGAAGATAGTTCGCCTTCTACCAATTCGCGTTTAATTTCTAAACCAACAAGCAGAAAGAATATTGCCATAAGGGCATCGTTAATCCAAGCTATAATACTATAATTAATGGCTCCATATCCAAGATTGATTTGCAAAAATGCTTCGAAACTGTCTTTTGAGGCCGTATTTGCTATTAATAGAGAAATGGCAACGCAAAGCAATAATAAAAAACCACCAACTTGGCCAGATTTGAAGAAACGTTGAAATACTTCGAGATTAATAAGTTTTGCCATAATGGTAAAAATACCAAAAATAGAGGTGTTAGATGAAGAAAAAAGGTTTAACTAGCTGAATGTCTTTTCAATTAGGATAATATTATAAGAAATCTTCGATATCGCCCTTACCTTCACGAATAATCTCGAATTCTCCATTAGTGCAATCTATAACAGTAGATGCTTCGTTATCTCCAAAACCACCGTCGATTACCAAATCAACCAGGTCTTCGTATTTTTCGTGTATTAATTCAGGATCAGTTGAATATTCAATAAGTTCATCATCATCTTTTATGGAAGCTGAGATAATTGGATTCCCTAATTCTTTTACAATACACCTGGCAATGTTGTTATCTGGAACACGAATACCGACTGTTTTTTTATTGGAGCTTAACAATTTTGGTACATTATTATTCGCATTGAAAATGAAAGTGAATGGGCCAGGTAGTGCTTTTTTTAAAACCCTGAATGTTGTATTATCGATGGGCTTTATATAATCTGAGATATGACTTAAATCATGACAAACGAATGAAAAATTTGCTTTTTCAGGTTTTATTCCACGAATTCTAGCAATTTTTTCTATTGCTTTTGGGTTGGTGATATCGCAACCCAAACCATAAACTGTATCGGTTGGGTAAATAATTAAACCACCTTTTTTTAACACTTCTACCACCTGCTCTATGGCCTTTTCATTTGGGTTCTCTGGATAAATCTTAATAAGCATAGCGTAAAAATAACAATTTAATGGTGTCAGTTGTTTAATAATACTAATCTTTGTAGAAACAAAACATACGCTAATGTAATTTTATGAGAAAAGCTTTCGTCGCAATTGCCGCATTTTTAGTTGCCCTAACCATTATGTTGGGCGTTTACCAGCCATTTTTATGGTGGACTTTCCTTTTTACTGGCCCATTTGTAATACTAGGCATTTACGATTTATATCAACCAAAACATAGTATTGTACGTAATTATCCAGTTTTTGGTCGTTTGAGATATTTTATGGAAGAATTGCGTCCGAAGGTTTATCAATACTTTGTAGAGAGTGATACAAATGGTACGCCATATAACCGCTTAAATCGCTCTTTAATTTATCAACGAGCAAAAAAAGATAATGATACGATTCCTTTTGGAACCCAGTTAAATGTTTACGATAACGGATACGAATGGCTAAGCCACAGCATTGCGGCAATTTCTCATCACGAATTGAATTTAGATCCTCGTGTTTTAGTTGGCGGACCCGAATGCACCAAGCCTTATGCAGCGAGTATTTATAACATATCGGCTATGAGTTTTGGCTCGTTGAGTCAGAATGCTATTTTGGCTTTAAACGGTGGTGCAAAATTGGGCAATTTCGCTCATAACACCGGTGAGGGTGGGATAAGTGACTATCATCGTAAGCCTGGAGGTGATTTAATCTGGCAAATTGGAACAGGTTATTTTGGTTGTCGAAATAATGATGGAACTTTTAATTTTGAAGCTTACGCAGATAGAGCAAAAACTGATCAGGTTAAGATGATTGAAATTAAGTTATCTCAGGGAGCGAAACCAGGTCATGGAGGGATGTTGCCGGCGAAAAAAGTTACAGCAGAAGTTGCCAGAATTCGTTTGGTACCAGAAGGTAAAGATGTTTTATCGCCACCTGCACATTCAGCATTTAATACACCAATTGGTTTACTTCATTTTGTGAAAAAGCTTAGAGATTTATCGGGTGGAAAACCTGTTGGTTTCAAACTCTGTATAGGTCGCAAGAGTGAATTTTATGCTATTTGTAAAGCCATGGTATCAACTGGAATTCACCCCGACTTTATTACCGTAGATGGGGGAGAAGGTGGAACGGGCGCTGCGCCACAAGAATTTTCTAATTCGGTTGGTATGCCTTTGCGTGAAGGTGTTGCATTTGTTTATGATGTTTTAACAGGTTTTGATCTAAAGAAAAACATTAAAATTATTGCTTCGGGAAAAGTTGCTACAGGTTTCGATTTAGTTAAAAATATAGCTTTAGGTGCAGATATGTGTAATGCCGCCCGTGGAATGATGTTCGCGCTGGGCTGTATTCAGGCATTAGAGTGTAACAGTAATACTTGCCCTACAGGCGTAGCCACGCAAGATCAGAGCTTAATGAAAGGGTTAGTTGTAGAAGATAAAACCGTACGTGTTAAAAATTTCCACAACTTAACGGTTGCAAGTGCTGTAGAATTACTTGGCGCTGCTGGATTAAGGGAGCCCCAACAGTTAAGTCGTGCTTATATTAATAGAAGGGTTAGTCCGAGTTTAATGCAGTCTTACCTCGAAAGTTTTCCATACATTCCTGCAGGTAGCTTACTTCAAACGCCTTATCCATCACGTTTTGAATTAGGTATGGCATTAAGTAATGCCGAAAGTTTTGCACCTACAGATTATAAAGTTTCGGCTGTTGATTATGCTCATGCAAACCCATACGGCGATACCATGCATGATGATGGGCATTAAGTTTAATCTACAATAAATCTTCAAATAGAAGTTTTGAATTAAAAGATTACTCTGTTTAATCTTTCCTTTCTGGACTGCTCAAATATAAAAAGCCAGTTGAATTTACTTCAACTGGCTTTTTTGTATTGTTAGACTTTCGCTCTCGTCTTTACGCTTTAACTTAATTCTTAAATTAAAACTCTGCATTTTTAGGAAAACGAGGGAAAGCAATTACATCACGAATGTTAGTCATGCCTGTAACGAATAACACCAAACGTTCGAATCCTAATCCAAAGCCTGAATGTGGAGCAGAGCCGAAGCGACGTGTATCCAAATACCAATTTAATTCATCAGTAGATATATCTAATTGATTCATTCTATCAACCAATTTATCTAAACGCTCTTCACGTTGTGAACCACCAATCATTTCACCGATACCAGGGAATAAAATATCCATCGCTGCAACCGTTTTTCTGCCTTCGGCATCTGGTTCATTCTGACGCATATAGAAAGATTTAATATCTGCAGGATAATCGGTTAAGATCACTGGTTTTTTAAAGTGTTTTTCAACTAAATAACGCTCGTGTTCACTTTGCAAATCAGCACCCCACTCATCAATTAAATATTTAAATTGTTTTTTCTGATTTGGCTTAGAAGATTTTAAAATTTTGATGGCCTCTGTATAAGTTAAGCGCTCAAAATCATTTGTTAAACAGAAATCTAATTTCTCTAATAAAGAAAACTCACTGCGTTCGTTTTGTGGTTTTTGTTTATCTTCTTCTGCTAAACGCGTATTTAAAAATTCTAATTCATCCTTACAGTTATCTAAAGCATATTTAATTACATACTTCATCATATCTTCTGCAAGCTGCATGTTATCTTCTAAGTCTGCAAAGGCAACTTCAGGTTCAATCATCCAAAACTCGGCTAAGTGACGCGTAGTATTTGAGTTCTCAGCTCTAAAGGTTGGTCCGAAAGTATAAATCTGACCAAAAGCCATTGCCGCTAATTCACCTTCCAACTGACCAGAAACCGTTAAGTTGGTAGCGCGGGCGAAGAAATCCTGAGAGAAATCAACTTTTCCATCATCTGTACGAGGGGTGTTGTCGAAATCTAAAGTAGTTACTTTAAACATCTCACCAGCACCTTCGGCATCACTTGCGGTAATTACTGGAGTATGCATATATACAAAGCCACGTTCGTTGTAAAATTGATGAATGGCAAATGCTAATGCATGACGAACCTTAAAAACTGCATTAAATGTATTGGTACGGAAACGCAGGTGTGCAATTTCACGCAGAAACTCTAAACTGTGTTTTTTAGGTTGCAAAGGAAACTTTTCAGGATCGCTATCGCCTAAAATTGCTACTGAGGTGGCTTTAATTTCTACGGTTTGGCCTTTTCCTAAAGATTCGATTAGGTTTCCTGTAGCAGAAACAGCAGCACCAGTAGTAATTCTTTTTAACAGCTCATCGGGTAAATTATTAAAATCGATAACTACCTGGATATTGCTCATGCAACTTCCATCATTTAAAGCGATAAACTGATTATTTCGGAAAGTTCTAACCCATCCCATAACCGTTACTTCTGTGCCAAATGCAGTCGATTTTAATAAATCTTTAATTTGCTGTCTCTTAATCATATTGTTATTTGTAAAAGCCGCAAATTTAGGAAAAAAAATGTATCGGTTAACAGTTTCCTGTTATCAGTTTCCAGTTTTTTGCATGGGCCACTTTCATTGCAAATGTTAAAAAGTTATTTCTCCATCGATTTATCTCCTGCAGCCTTAAATTCGGAGCCATTTTTCCATCCTGGAAAGGTAGTTTGCTAACTTAATTTAAACCTTGCCGAAAATAAAATATTAGCAATTTGGATAAAACCACCTATATTAATTTGTTCGGAGTACTTATCGGATGGTTGAGATATTGGCTCTCATTATAGCTAAGTCTTTGTAATTGTGGCTCTTTACTATCAAATCCATTTACCGAATCGATTGCTGGAACGCCAACTTTAGCGAAATTAAAATGATCTGATCGGTAGTAACTTTCAGCGCTAGGACGCGTATCGCCAACAGGTACTAGATTATTTTTCGTAAGTATGTTAACAATATAGTCTTCAACTTCATTTTGCCCTTTTCCTTTAATCGATATATCTTTCGTTTCGCCATAACAACCATAGCATCCATATCTAAACTGCCTACCGCTTTATTTAAAGGATAAATTGGGTTAGAATAAAGCAATCTACTGTTGTTGTTGTTGTTGTTGCTGAATTGCCTCCATATATTCCTGGTAACTATTCTGTTTTCTAGTAGATGTTATATTTGCAGAAGGTTTTGGGTAATTAACTTCCTTTGGCTGAAAGTAATTTTCGTTATCATTAAAATCTTCATCGTTATAACCTACCGAGACATTAACCTCCATGATGTGTTCATAACCACCTTTATAGACGCCCTTAACAGGAGAGCAATCGGCAAAATTTCTTCCAACGGCTAAACGAACATGGTTTTCATTGGCGATGCAATTATTTGTCGGATCTAATCCTAACCACCCATATTCTGGTAAATATGCTTCTGCCCAGGCGTGTGTTGCCCCTTCGCCACGCATACCATCTCTATTCGGGCAAATGTAGCCACTTACATATCTTGCTGGGATTCCTGTTAATCGCAGCATGGCTGTAAGTACATGAGCAAAATCCTGGCAAACACCAGCTTTTAGCTTCATGATTTCTTCGATTGTGGTATCTACAGCCGTTATCCCTTTTATATATTCGAAAGAGCTGAAAACGTGTGCACAGTATTTAATAGCCGTTTGATATGGTGTGTCGTCATCGCTTTTTATGCTTAATGCCGTTTCTTTAAGCTGTGCCATACCTTCGAAAGCCTCTTGCCGCAGGTAATCGATATAGGGAACTTCGTATTTAATTGCATCTAAACTATGCCATTGTTCGCTGCTAAACATATCATCTTGTGGCAATAATTTAGGGAAAGTTTCTACGCTTACTTTCGAAAATATCTTTAATTGATTATGGGGCTCATTTTGGGTAAAAGTACCAACCTCATTCCCATAATAATCTATAAAAATTTCAATTTCTGGGCTTCCAGAGATATTTAAATCATGTTGTACTACTTTCTGAAAATCGTCTTTTATCGGGAATAAGATAATTTGATTTGCGCTATCTCTGACAGGCAATTCGTATTTGTAGTTGGTAATGTGTTTAATTTTGAAAATTGGCATAGATGCTTTCGTTTATTCGATTTGTATTTGGACTAATCGGGATGATTTATTTACTATGAATTTGCAAAGTAATATTCGTTTAAGGACTTGCCAATGCCGAAAAGCTCGGCTCTAATCTGGGTTAAATAATCATGCAATTGCGATTCGCCCATTGTATTTACCGAACTGTAGGTAATCATACTTCGCAAGCGGCCAATTTTAAACGATAGATTATTATAATGTTCGATGTTGTTTTCGCTCTTCAATCGCCCAAAATAACGTTCTATATTATTCATGGAGTAAAGAGCCGAACGAGGGAAATCGTTATTAAGCATAACTAATTCGATGATGTTTTTTGCATCAAAACCCTGGCGATAAGTTTTTAGATATAATTCGTAGCCACCTAAAGAGAGGAGTAAATGTTTCCAATAGGCAATGTCTGTTAACAAATCGGGATTGGTGCTAATCGAACTAAACTTAATATCCAGTATATCTACCGATTGAATGCTTCGCTCCAGGTGTTTGCCTATTTTCATAAAGCTGCGGCTTTCACCACGTTCCATTGCACTATCTGCTGTGCCATGATAAAGCATAACTTGTTTAATTAAAATATCTAACGCCGTAATTGGATCGTCTTTTTGTACATACCACAATAGTTTTTCGTCTTTAACGGTATGGTAATATTCGTTTAAACATTGCCATAAATCTTTCGGAATGTGTTCTTGTACACTTCTAGCATTTTCTCGGGCAAGGGTTATAATGTTTAAAATTGAATTCGGATTATCTCTGTTTAATAAAAGATATTCGATAACGGCGCGACTATCATGCTGAATGTTCAGCAATTCATTTTCATCATCAGAAGAAAAAATCCGTATTACGGGTTTCCAGGTAAATTCCTGAATGGTATCTTGAGATGAGGCATAATTTATTTTTAACATGCGCAACATACCATCACTACGCTCTACATATCTGCTTAACCAATATAAGCTCGATGCTACTCTACTTAACATATTCGTATTCTAAGAAGTTAAAACCCATGTATCTTTACTGCCGCCGCCTTGCGAGCTGTTTACCACAAGCGAACCTTCCTTTAAGGCGACTCGGGTTAATCCTCCAGGAACGATCGATATCCCATCAGGGCCATTTAAAGCAAAAGGGCGGAGGTCGATTCTTCTTGGTGAAAGCTTTCCGTTTATAAAACACGGGGCAGAAGAAAGGCTGATGGTTGGTTGAGCTATAAAATTTCTTGGATCTTTTAATATCTCTATCTTATATTCTTCTGTTTCTTTTTCATTTGCAGCGTGTCCCATCAGCATTCCATAACCACCACTGCCATTGGTTTTTTTGATAACCATTTTGTTAATGTTTTCAAAAACGTATTCAAGTTCATCGCGATTGCTCAATTGATAAGTAGGTACGTTTTTTAATATTGGTTCCTCGTTTAAATAATATTTAATCATATCTGGAACATAAGTGTAAACGGCCTTATCATCAGCAACTCCATTTCCAACCGCGTTTACAATAGCTACATTTCCTTTTCTATAAGCGCCCATTAATCCTGCAACACCTAAAACGCTATTTGGGTTAAAAACTAATGGATCCAAGTAGTCATCATCAACACGGCGATAAATTACATCGATTTGTTGTAATCCAGTAGTTGTTTTCATAAACACTTTTAGATTTTTAACTACTAAATCTCTTCCTTCAACTAGTTCTACACCCATTAATCTGGCTAGGGTAGTATGTTCGTAATAAGCAGAGTTGTACATCCCAGGGCTTAACATTACAATAGTTGGGTTGGAAACAGCTCTTGGTGACAAGGCTACTAGGTTCTTATATAAAATTGAAGGGTACTCGGTTACACTTCTTACGCCACATTGCGGGATAAGGTCGGGAAAAAGCCGCTTGGTAATCTCGCGGTTTTCAAGCATGTAACTTACGCCCGATGGGGTGCGCAGGTTATCTTCCAAAACATAAAAGGTTCCATCATGGTCGCGAATTAGGTCTATCCCTGCAATATGGATGTATATATCATGTAATACGTTTACATTATGCATCTCCCTTAAAAAATGCGGGCACGAATAAATTACATTTATCGGAACAATTTTATCTTTTAGAATAAATTGATTGCTGTAAACATCTTTAAGGAAAAGATTTAAAGCTTTTAAGCGCTGTTTAATTCCTTTTTCTATAAAAGACCATTCGCTTGAAGTAATAATGCGTGGGATAATATCAAAAGGAAAAATTTTCTCTATTCCTTCTCCACTATCATACACGGTAAAGGTAATGCCCTGGCTCATGAACAGTTTTTTAGCCAGTTCTTCTTTTTTGTTCAGATTGTCGAGCGATTCTTTTGAGAAATTATTAATGAAATTTGAATAGTGATTTCTATAATTATCACCATTTAAAAACATTTCATCGTAAGTATTTGGATGATTTAAGTAGTTTTTTATAAAATCTTCTATCATTTTATCTAATTATTTCTTTAAAGTAGGATTTTGAAAAGAAAATATATAGTTTTTTTAATTAAAAAATAAAATATATGAGTTTTTATTTAGTTTTATGTAGTTTTTTCAGCTGATAATTAGATAATTATAGTTTTTATATTAAAATAAATTAAATATTTATATTTTTTTCTTGGTAATATCACAAATGTTCGTACATTTGTAATGCTCGTTAATTATTATTATATATTTGGTTTAAAAAAAGCGCTGGTAACGGCGCTTTTTTTACAAAATTTAAAGACTTATTCATAATCAACATAAACCAAACAACCTAAACTAAACCAAAAAGCTTCTCCATAACAGAGAAGCTTTTTTTATAATTATTTGGCTGAGAATATTTAAGCAAAAAAAAAGCTACCTCAATTTGCATCGAGATAGCTTTACAATTTATATTTTGTTAGTTATTGTTCTGAGTAAGTGATTTTATTAACGTGTTTGTCAATTTCCCATCTTCCTGTACCTTCTTCTCCGATAACATCAAATAATTCTAGCGCACGACGAGCTTTGTATTCTTCTTCACGTTGCTCTTTTAAGAACCAGTTTAAGAATTCCATAGTAACGAAATCTTGTTCTTTGTGGCACCTAGCAGCTAAGTTTTTAAAACTTTGAGTAATCGCAATTTCTGCTTCCAATGCATCTTCAAAAACTTCTCTAAATCCTGCGAAGTCTGTTTTAATGCCCGTAACTTCTGGAGAAATAGCATTACCACCCATGTCTAACACATATTTAAACAATTTTAACTGGTGCATTCTTTCTTCCTCAGACTGCTTTGCAAAATAATCTGCTGAAAAATCGAATCCGTTTTGGTCACACCAAGATGACATTGATAAATATAGTGATGAAGAGTGAGCTTCTTTTTTAATTTGCTGATTTAAAAGTGTTTCGATATCCTGAGATATTAAACATTTAATACGCATTAAATCTTTCATAGTTTCTGTGCTTTAATAACAATACAAATGTATCATGTATTTGTTTAGATCTATAAATTATTTGCAATATGAAATTAGTCTAAATTGCTGATGATTAGCTATTTGTAATGAGTTTAAATAATGACAAGAAGATGAGGTTGGTGAAATCTAAGAGGGCGAATAGACGACTGATTATCTACACAGTAACGCAAGAGGGATACTCGTTGTAAGTTAGGAAGATAGGCCTCGATTTTGGAGAAAAGAGAAAAGCTCTTTGCTTTAATTAATTAACAAATTAAAGAACAAACCTTAAAAAAACTAACTAATAAACCAGTCTGTAAAGGCAATCGTTAATCAAATGATTTAGTTTGAACATGGTAAAGGTGCCCTGTAATAAATCTTTTAAAGCAACAATTTCTAATGCACTGAGTAAATATATGTGCTCGCAGCCATTAAATGTAACCAATTCGAAATCGGCTTTGTGGGTATTTAAAAGAAGAGCTTCAATGTCGATTTGCTCTACAACCTTTTTTAATTTTTGAAGGGATAAGCAATTGTAGCGTGCAAATTTGCCGCCGAAATCAACATAAAAGCAGTTTAATTTATCCGATTGATAAATAGAGCCTTGAGCATTTGAGAATACACTAATGAGTTCGTTGATATCTATACACGCTTTTTCCATCGGACACAAAAATTGGTATTATTTAGATTAAATACAAATAAAAGTGTAAATAAATTCCTGATATGACATTCTAAGGATTTAGCTGAAGATCTGATAAACCATATGATGATAACTTCCTCCGATAAATTTTTTTTCGTCTTTAATCTGGAAACCTTTGTTTTGATAAAGTTTTAAAGCTTTATAATTATCAACTTCAACCAGTAAACCCACTTGAGTGTGGCCTAATTCGGCTGCTAATATAATTCCTGCATCAATTAACTGTTTACCGATGCCTTTGCCTTGAGCGGCTGGGCTAACACTAATTGTATCGAGATAAAATTCACCTGCTTGCGTTTCTGGTTCTGGATTAAAGTTTTTTAACCCATGATGAGTGGAGAGGTAATCTAAAAAATTCGTCCGGAGTTCTACCAGCTTTGCCCCATCATAAGCATTTAAAGAACCTAATAATTCACTGTTTTCATTAACGTAAACTAAGGTGTTTTCAAAACTATACTGATTATTGGTTTCTTTAAAGAAATGTTCAAAAAGTTTTATTGTAGCATTATGATCACTGGTATTGCTGAATTTGTAAGCCAGTGCGCCCATCGCCTGAATAATTAAAGGGGCTATAGTTTCTGCATCGCTAATTTTTGCTTCGCGAATCATTATTAAATATCACTTAGATTAAAAGTTTCTAACACGCGTATGCCTTTTTCTGTTCTTTGTAAAGTGCAGCACTCGTTAACGGGATCGTGTTCCAGATATAAAACATAGCCATTATCTACAGCTTCTTCTAAAAATGCCTGTTTTTCGGTAAGCGTTTTTAATGGAAACATATCATAAGCCATGACGTAAGGCAGGGGTAGGTGCCCAACTGATGGAAGTAAATCGGCCATGTAAACAATGGTTTTACCTTTGTAATTAATTTTTGGAAGCATCATCGCATCGGTATGCCCGTAAGCAAAACTGATTTTGATGTCTTTTTTCCATTCTAGATTTTCTTTTTCTTCAATAAATTTTAGTTGTCCGCTTTCTTGAATTGGTAAAATATTTTCTTTCAAGAATGAGGCTTTTTCTCTGGCGTTTGGTTCAATAGCCCATTGCCAATGTTTTTCATTACTCCAATAGGTTGCGTTTTTAAATGCAGGAATAAGTTTTTCTCCTTCATTAATGATCGCACCGCCTACATGGTCGAAATGCAAGTGGGTTAGAAACACATCCGTAATATCAGCTGTAGTGAAACCCAATGCGGATAAAGATTGGGCTAAAGTGTCATCACCATGCAGGTAATAATGACTGAAAAATTTTTCATTCTGTTTATTGCCAATTCCAGTATCAATTAAGGTGAGTTGATTACCGTCTTCAATTAAAAGACAGCGCATCGCCCAGGTACAAAGGTTGTTTGTATCGGCAGGGTTTGTTTTTTGCCAAATTGCTTTTGGTACCACACCAAACATTGCGCCGCCATCTAATTTGAAAAGTCCAGTATTTATGGTATGTAGTTTCATTTTATTAGTGTTAAGTATATTGATTCCTAAAATAAGAAAACCCTTTAGAACTAACTAAAGGGTTTTCTTATTTTGTTTTTAATTAGCTTTTAGGTTTACCTTTAAGGTTAAACCGATCGCCTTTCAGTTTATAAGTGAATCACTTCTCCGTAAGCATCAGCTGCAGCTTCCATAATCGCTTCGCTCATGGTAGGGTGTGGGTGTACTGATTTAATCATCTCATGGCCAGTAGTTTCCAATTTACGGGCAACCACAATCTCTGCAATCATTTCTGTAACATTCGCACCAATCATGTGAGCACCTAATAATTCTCCATATTTAGCGTCGAAAATTAATTTAACGAAGCCATCTTTTGCTCCAGCCGCACTGGCTTTACCCGATGCAGAGAAAGGAAATTTACCAATCTTTAATTCATAACCAGCTGCTTTAGCTGCTTTTTCGGTGTAACCTACAGAAGCAATTTCAGGTGTGCAATAAGTACAGCCTGGGATGTTGTTGTAATCTAATGCCTCAACATGCTGACCTGCAATTTTTTCAACGCAGATAATGCCTTCTGCTGATGCAACGTGAGCCAAAGCTTGTCCGCCTACAACATCACCAATTGCATAATAACCTTTAACTGAAGTGTTATAGAATTCGTCTGTAACGATTTTACCTTTTTCAGTTTTGATACCAGTTTCTTCTAAGCCTATGTTTTCGATGTTTGCAACAATACCAGCTGCAGATAATACGATATCTGCTTCGATTGTTTGCATTCCAGATGCTGTTTTAACAGAAACTTTGCAGCCAGCGCCACTTGTATCAACCGCTTCAACAGAAGCTGAAGTCATTACATCGATGCCAACTTTTTTCAAGCTACGTAATAATTGTTTGGAAACGTCTTCATCCTCTACAGGAACAACGTTCTCCATAAATTCAACAATTGTAACTTTAGTTCCCATGGTTGCATAGAAATATGCAAACTCAACGCCAATGGCTCCAGAGCCTACCACTACCATACTTTTTGGCAATTCTGGTAAAACCATTGCCTGGCGGTAGCCAATAATTTTTTTACCGTCTTGTTTTAAGTTTGGTAATTCTCTAGAGCGAGCTCCAGTAGCAATGATGATATTTTTTGCAGTTAATTCTTTTTGAGAACCATCAGCACCTTTAACTTCTAATTTGTTTCCTGGTTTAACCTTACCAGTACCCATAATTACGTCAATTTTATTTTTTTTCATTAAAAACTGAACGCCTTTACTCATACCATCGGCAACACCACGGCTACGTTTAACAACCGCTGCAAAATCTGCAGTCGCTTCAGCAGTTGTAATTCCGTAATCAGCAGCGTGATTGATGTATTCGAAAACCTGAGCACTTTTCAAAAGTGCCTTGGTTGGGATACAACCCCAGTTTAAACAAATGCCTCCAAGAGATTCACGCTCTACAATTGCAACTTTTAGTCCTAATTGAGAAGCTCTGATTGCAGCTACATAACCACCTGGGCCGCTGCCTAAAACAATAACGTCGTAATTCATCTGTTTTTTTTAATTTATATTTTACCTGTCAGATGGAGCATACCATAATTAAAAACCATTATTAAAATGAATGGATAATTATAGTCGGTTCGTATCTATTTAAAATAGGTTTGCTTTTTAATTGTTTTTGTAAGCTCCGAATAGGAGAAGGCTCTTATGAGAAGATTTCCCTCGCTTTGCAACATTTCTGCCTTAGCCTTACAATTCAGAGAATGTTACTTCTCTTTCAATGCCAAAACTAAAAAAATGTTTGTTAATAAACGATAAATGAAAAATTCCTTACAATAACTTTATAATGACTAAAAATTTCGGTGTTTGGAGGGGTAATTATTATGTTATTTTTATAATCAGAATCAAGTTGTTGATAAACTGAAAGTTAAAGGGTTATGAGTAGTGTTAATTGTTGAAAAGTTTTGTGATAATTAATAATAATTTAACATTGGATGTTAAAATGTGTTAAAAATTAATAATTACATTTGCACCGTTAAAATCATTCCCGATTTATTATTCAACAAAAAACAAATTAAAAAATCAAAGTATGAAGAAATCTTTACTTTTAAGATTAGTACTTGTTATCGTGGCGTTTGTAGGTATTAACTTAAGTGTTAATGCACAGGTTACAACGTCGTCTATGACAGGAACCATTAAAGATGCCTCTGGCTCTTTACCTGGTGCAAGCGTTAAGGCCGTCCACACTCCAACAGGTACGGTTTATGCTGTTCAAACGAACAATGATGGTCGCTTTACCATTGGTGCTATGCGTGTTGGTGGTCCTTACACAATTGAAGTGAGCTTTGTTGGTTACAAGCCAACTAAATTATCTGAAGTTTACTTGAAAATAGGTGAGCCTTTCGTAGCAAACTTAACTTTAGTGGATAACAGTTCAACATTGTCTGAAGTAAAAGTTGTTGGACAAAGTGCTAACAGCATTTTAAATTCAAATAAAAACGGAACTTCTACGGTAATTGCGAGACAGCAAATTCAATCTTTACCTACTATCACTCGTAGTGTAAACGACTTAACTCGTTTAACACCACAAGCAAATGGTACTTCAATTGGTGGTGGTAACTATCGTTCCAACAACTTTACAGTAGATGGAGCGAACTTCAACAATCAATTTGGTATCGGCCAGAATATCCCTGCGGGTGGTTCTCCAATTTCGATCGATGCATTAGAGCAGATTTCAATTAATGTTACCCCTTATGATGTTCGTCAAACAGGTTTTACTGGTGGTTCTGTTAGTGCAGTAACTCGTTCAGGTACAAATACCTTCCAAGGTAATGCATTCTATACAATGCGTGGCGAAGAAAATCAAGGTAAAAGAATTGGTGAAACTTATAGAATCCCTGATGCAGCTATCCAAAAATTAGATGAGAAAAATTATGGCTTTAGTTTAGGTGGTCCAATTATCAAGGATAAATTATTCTTCTTTGTTAACTACGAGAAAAAACATACGATTCAGCCTGGAACGACCAGGATTGCTTCAACTCCAGGTTTAGCTTATGGTGCTCCTGGTTCTCCTAACACTGTTGTTCAAGCTTCAGCATCATTCTTAAATGAAGTTTCTTCTTATTTATTAAACACCTATGGTTATGCTACTGGTCCTTACCAAGGCTATTCAAATGTGAGTGATAATGAAAAAATGTTTGCTCGTTTAGATTGGAACATTTCTAAAAATCACCGTTTCAGTGTACGTTATAACCAGGTAGAAAGTCAAAGTCCATCACCTGCCAGTACATCTGTAACCAACTCTGCTGTTACTGGTGTTTTAGCTTATAACAATCAAAGATCTGGTTCTGCTAATAATGCAGGCTTACCTTTTTTTAACTCAAACTATTATCAGGCAGCTAATTTATACTCTGCAGTAGCTGAGTTGACTTCAAACTTTGGTAGTAAGCTTACTAACGTAGCTCGTGTTACTTATTCACACCAAAATGACCCACGTAATTCTGATAGTTCTCCTTTTCCTTTGGTAGATATATTAGATGGTAGTCAAACAGCAACTTCTGCAAATGCGGGTAACGTATTAACAACTTTTGGTTATGAGCCATTTACTTATGGTAACCTAAGAGATGTTAAAGGTTATACCTATAGCGATGATTTAAGTTTAGCATTAGGTAAACATAACATTACTTTAGGTTTACAAGCTGAATTAAGTACTACAACAAACGGTTTCCAACGTTTTGGAACAGGTTTCTACACTTTCAAATCATGGGATGATTTCAAAAATGGTCTAAAACCATTACAATATTCAGTAACTTATCCTTTAACTGCTGATGGTTCTCAGGCTTTCCCAAGCTTTAAGTTCGCTCAATATTCAGCTTACTTACAAGATGAATTTACCGTAACTGATCGTTTAAAATTAACTGCAGGTATTCGTTTCGAACAAGCAACTTATCCTAATTCTCCAGGCATTTTAACACACCCGTTAGTTGCTGCACAAACTTTTGCAGATGGTAGAAAAGTTGATACAGGCGTATTGCCAGAAAACAGAATTTCTTACTCTCCAAGATTTGGCTTTAACTGGGATGTAAACGGTGACCGTTCATTACAAGTACGTGGTGGTTCAGGTATCTTCACAGGTCGTGTTCCTTTCGTATGGATTGTATCTCAATCTAGTGATGCTGGTTTATTACAGTATTTACAAACTTATTCTAGCACTAATGGTGGAACTGTTCCTTCATTTAGCCCAAGCATTGCACCGCAATTACTTACTGCTACTAAGCCAGCTGCTGGAACTAGTATTCCAGGTACAATTAGCGTAATGTCTCCAGATTTAAAATTCCCTCAAACCTGGAAATCGAGTTTAGCATTTGATGTTAAATTACCATTCGGTATTGTTGGAACTTTAGAAGGTATTTATGGTAAGGACTTAAATGTTGCTGTTGCAAGAAACATCAACTTAGTTGACCCAACAACAACTAATATTACAGGTTTCCCAGATAACAGACCATTATATCCAAACTCAGTTGCAGGTAGACAAGTTGTTGACATTAATTCTGCTGGTATCCCAACATTAAACGGAACTACTGCTTTAAACGTTACAGAAATGACTAACGCTAAAGGTGGTTACAACTGGCAAGTTACTGGTCAATTGACTAAACAGTTCTCTAACGGTGTTTCTGCAATGGTTGCTTACACTCGTTCAGATCAACGTAATTACGGTGATGGGGCAGGTGATCAGTTAGGTAACTTATGGTCTATTCCAGCTACTTCAACAAATCCAAATACACCTACTTTAAGTTATTCTCAAAACTTAAACCCAGATCGTATTATCGCTAATATTTCTTATAGAAAAGAATATTTGAAAAACCTTTCAACGTCAATCTCATTATTTTATGAGGGTTCTCAACAAGGAAGATATTCATATGTTTATGGTGCCGATTACAACAGAGATGGTGTTAACGGAAATGATTTAATTTATATTCCAAAAGACGTATCAGAAATGAACTTTGTTGCTGTTCCTGCTAACTTAGTAAGTACTGCTACTGTTACTAGAGCATATCCAAGATCATATACCGCTGCTGAACAAGCTGCGATTTTTGATGCTTACATTTCTCAGGATCCTTATTTAAGCAAGCACAGAGGTGAGTATGCAGAACGTAATGCTGCTAAATCTCCTTGGAGAAATCAATTCGATTTAAGAATTACGCAACAAGTATTCAAAAACTTTGGTAAGTCTAAAAATAGCTTTGAATTCACTGCAGATATCTTTAACGTAGGTAACTTATTAAACCGTAAATGGGGTAATGTAAATTTTGTAAATAATGCTAATATTTTGGTTCCTCAAAATGCCGGATTAATCACAGCAACTACAAAACCAACATTTATCTTAGGTGCAGCACAAGGTGATATCGTAAGAGATACCTTTGGTACTTCACAAACGATTTCTTCTACTTATTACATGCAGTTTGGAGTTCGTTATAACTTTAACTAATACTTAACTTAGTATAACAAAAAAGTCCCGATGAGAATGGAGGGCACTGAAAAAGTTACCTCCTTTATTGGGTTAACTTTGAAAATCGATCAGGTGAAACATGTTT
>NZ_BAABAK010000012.1:0-20551 GCF_039537385.1 Pedobacter ginsengiterrae | reverse complement strand
GTTCCCTTTCCAGAGCTTCTTCCAATTCTTGAATACGTTTAGCCATGCCCTGATGAGTATCAGGCGTCTCGGTTTTGGACTTTTTTAGAGGTTTGTTCATAACAGGTGTTCTGAATTCACCACCAAATTTACTAACCCATTGCCCAACTGATGCATGAACAGCTAATTTAAATTTATCAGCAGTTTTTTGCATGCTGTCATCAGAACTTAGGTAATGTTGAACAACCTCGCGTTTGAAATCGTCCGAATAATGCTTTACAATTTTCATCTTTTATTGAGTTTTATGTGCTCAAAATTGTAAACCTAATTCCGGACAAGACAGTATCCATATAACAACATAGATATATATCCACATAACAATGGTTTATGTGTAACAAAAACCACTTGCACAGCAGAATAATTCGGGGCAGTCCAAAAGGTTGTGGCGTTTTTATGGGTGCTGTGATTGGCGGTAGATAGGCGGTTCAGGCAGTCAGTCCCCTTTTCGGGGGCTGAGCAAGCGGAAGTTGGGCAGTGGCCCTACTTGCTTGCCCTGAGCTATCGCTACAGGGGTTTCAAGTATCCTCCGGGGATACTTGTCGGCTTTTCAAGCCGATAGAAAGATTAAACGGTATACTTCAAGGTATACCAAATATTTAATGTAAAAATATATCTATATGTGCATCAATGCATATATCAGAATGAAAGGAGCTAATTATGAAGATGGACATCATTACAATGGATGATCTGCAGCAGTTCAAGACAGAAATGCTGATTGAAATGAAAAATATTTTAAAAAATAATAGTGGTACCTCAAACAAATCATGGCTGAGGAGTGCTGAGGTAAGGAAAATGCTCAATATTTCGCCAGGTACATTACAAAACCTGCGTATCAATGGCAATTTGCCATTCCGTAAGGTTGGGGGAACCATGTTTTACAGCCGGGAAAAAATTGATAAGATGATGGAGGGGAAATGAAATGAAGAAAGATGAAAATTTGTACCACAAAGGATTGCGCAGATACTTTGCCCATGCGTCCGAGCAGCCACATTTTTTCCCAACACATTTAAGCATGTTGATTGCATTGGTTCAATGTTGTAATAATCAGGATTTAACACTACCATTTAATGTAAGCAGAAAAACGCTTATGCGGTTTTCAAGGATAAAATCTATTTCTACATACCACAAAATATCAGGGAGCTGAAGGAAAGTGGTTTTATTAAATATAAGCCCTCATGGCACCCAAAGCTGGGGAGTGAAGTGAAGCTTAATATAGAATTGGAGAAGAACTTTTAAGGAGATAGGTAATGGAAGATATCAATGTTAAGTCTGTGCGATATCCAAAAGCAACTGATGAAAAACTGGAAAGAATCTCGTTGAAACTGGGGAGACCGAAAAAATTGGTGGTTATACAGATGGTTAATTATTTTTATGGTACAAAAAAAGACCCGATCGATTTAAACGACGAGCTACTTAAGAAAGAGCTGGTAAACGGGGTAAGCAGGATAATATCATTTTTCAAAAAGCAGGAAAAGGATTTTCTGTTACCCATGTTTACCGATAGTAACGGACTCACTATCATAGCTAAAGAGCATACAGAATATTTCAGAATAATCTGGCAACATCTACAGAAAGAGGAAAAGAAAAGTGACGGAATCTCTAACCGTATGGGGCAACTGGAAAAAGAAATTTCCAGAACTCACCAGTATCACAATGAAAAAAGTAAACTCAAGTCCAGTTTTAGAGAGATACTCAATTATTATATCAATCAGAGGGAATCTTTGGGATGGCCGGTATCAGCTGCCAAAAAGGAGGAATTGCAAAGCCATGTTAGAAAATCCCTTGAAAATATTTAGCCTATGTACATCAACATCACAGCATCTGAGACGGGAAATAACAAAGGCAGTAGCGGAGCTTTGGTCAATTATTTGGAAAAGGAGAATGATCTAAAGAATGGGAAAAATTCCGTATCGGATTACGAAAACTGGTTCAATGGTGTTAGAAACGATATCAAGAGACAGGAAGTTCGAGTTAAGATCGATAATAACATTGCAAAGCTTGGCCGTGATGACAGTAAGTTTTTTCTAATTAACATCAGTCCAAGCCAAAAGGAACTGGAACATCTTTTTAAACAATATGGAGAGAGTGGTGCAAAAGAGAAACTCAAAGAATTTGCGGTGAATGTTATGGATGAATACGCTAAGAATTTTAAAAGACCCAGTATCCATACCAATACCGATCTTTTATGGTTTGGCAAGGTTGAAAACTATCGTTACTATAAGTACACAGACAAAGAAGTAAAAAATGGAATAAAGCAAAAGGGCAATCGAAAAGAAGGACGACAAATGCACGTTCAAGTGATTGTGAGTCGGAAAGATATGAGCAATAAAGTTAAGCTTAGTCCTCAAAATACCTCAAAGGGTAAGAATGAAAAACATTCTGCAAAACTAGGGCAATTTAACCGAACTGAATTTAAACAGTCTGGTGAGGAGATTTTTGATAATCTATTCAAATTTGAGAGAGGGCTGAAGGATAAGTTTATTTATGCAAATGTTATGAAGAACGGAACTCCTGAACAGAAAACCCAGATGCAAATGATCTCGGAACTCTCGACTGACATTTCAAGAGATATCAATATAGATAGTTTGACGAAAGGAATTGCAGATGGAGTTTTTGCCAATGTTACCGATATGATGACTATTGCAAAAGATGCTGGCAATGGGTTATTGGAAATCTTGATGGAACCTACTTATGAATCCTCACAGACAGATTCTGTCGAGGAAGCTGAGAAACGGAGGCGTAAAAAGTTGCAACAGTCACAAGGACTTAGTAAATAGGTTTGCCGAAACAATAGTGATTATGCACCATAAAAGAATGGCGAGAAAGATCACTCCTAACTCGCCATCAAGTGGCCCGCTCGGGACTCGAACCCGAACACCGAAGTACTAGTTTTCAAGACTAGCGCGTCTACCAATTTCACCAGCGGAGGCAATGTTAAATAATTCTCTCTACGGGCGAGTTTACATCACTAAATGTAATAAATATTCAATAGTAAATGATAGGGTAGACTGAAATTAGTTTATATATTTCCAATTTTAGCTTTCCACTTGATATTTTGGAACTTCATCTAACAAATTAAAGACGTGCGACTGGTCGGTATTAGAGTTTTCTTTGTCAATTGAAGAAACGTCCAAACCTACAAGTTCTAATATATGATCAGCAAGATCATCTTTGAAAGAATCTCCATTTGGATTATGGAGCTTTCTGTTGACTGCTGCAGTAAAAAGATCAACTATTTGAATAAAATAATTTCCGGCGGAGGAAGCTGTTTCAAATAGTCCGAGACGTAAGCCCTCTATTTTTTGGCTAGTTAGTCTTTCTTTAATATTCTCCAGTTTTAAACGATCACTACCTTTTTCTTCTTCATCTAAAGTGACCTGCAGTCTTCTTGGTAGTGGGGCGCGTCCTGTCTCGTTTTCATGTCTAACACCTTTATCTAATAGATGGTAGGTTAAGTCCACAATGGCTTGGCCTTGATCTGAAATTCCTTGTTTATTTACGGTTATTAATTTAAAGCCCACCTCTGGAAACAGAGTCAAAAACTTTTCGAAGAACATCTTGTAAGTGGCAGCAGTATGTTTGGTGGCTTTGTTAAAGTGAAATTCTGATGTAATTTCGCTATCCTTTTTCCACTTGTTTATCTCCATTGACTTCAAAACATCAGAGGCTCCCCCGTGCTTCAAAATCCAAAGTGAACCAATTGATAGGTAATCTTGAGTTTTCCCGGTTTCATCTATATAGACATGATAGAAACCATGGCCTTCCGGTCTATCATCTATTGCGGCTTGTTTGAAATCCCCTTCTCGTATATATCTGAACCTTTTAACTTCTGGATCCGCTTGGAATAACTTATATTGATTTTGGATACGGGCCCTCTCTCTAGCTATCGAAGATAGCCTGGTCAACTTAATCATTTCATCTCTTGTGATATTTTTTCCGTCAAACCTATCAGATTGATAAGTTTGCCAATACATCCAAGCTAAATCAATGTCTGAGTTTCTGGCTTCAATTGAATTGTTCAGAATAAATGCCACTCTATCTTTTAAGTAAACAATATTATTCGCCACCAATCTATTTAAAAGTTCGTTTTTCTCCTTTTCAATTTTTTCCGCGTCAGCTTCTTCTATCGCTATTTTATCAATAGCAGACCCAGTTTCCGGTGGTTCATCGATTGGCGGTTCAACATTGTCGTGAGCTCCCGTCTCCAGCTCTTCATCAAATTGTTCGGGCGTTAATTGTTCCATTTATATATTTGGTTTTCAATAAATATATAAAACTTTGAGGAATTTTGATAACTCACTGATAATTAGTTTAAAAAACTAAATTCTCATGTGACTTAACGTCAACATGGAAACCATTTCTCACATAACAATTGTGTTTGCAAGCTTCCAGCTCTAGAGCCCGGATCCGGAGGAAAATCTGTACCGAAAACTCCGTCAAACGCTTGATCTGAATTTTACATAAGGACCAACAAAACTTTAAGGCAAAACCTGCAATCGATTGACCTGGTAGCCCCAGCAAAGGCCATGGCCGTTTTCTTAATCAACATGTTAAAAGACATACATGTCGACATCATGGATATAATTTCAAGACAGACAATACGTGCAGAAGCAGTGTTGTTAATTAATAAGGCAGGGAATGAGTACAACTACATTTTTTTCAGGAGTTCACTTTTTTCTTTTTCGCTCGCCAACAAACGCTCATATAATTCAACTATTTTCTCGATGGGATTGAAATTATTCTGAATTGAATTATCATGAAAATTATTGATATTGTTAAAAATTGTCTCTTCTGTAAAGTGCTTAATGCCTTCAGCAGTTACGCCTAACGCTTTTGCCACTCTATCAAGAGTAGATTCTTCAATTTCCTCACTTTGTTCAAGTTTGCTAATGGCCTGCTGGCTTATGCCCAGTTCTGTAGCAAGCGCTTCCTGTTTCATTCCACGCAGTTCACGGATACGGCTTATTTTTCTACCAAGATGCATTCTGTTCGTTTTTTCTGAGGTTTCCATGGCCAAATATATTTAAAAAATTCCGACAGTTAAAAACAACCTTGTGCTTGTATTTAACAACAATTATTGGTTCGGTACGCGCCTTTTCCAATCGAAATTGGTCTTCATAATAACGATGAAGATATGAAAAAAAAATCATTAAAGCCAGTGGAGGACCGGCAAGAGCCGTTATCCAATTTTGTTAGAGAACTTGCAGAGCGGTTCACGCCATTGCATATTCTTAAGTTCGGTGAAATAAATTCGATAAAGAATTCTTGTACTTCCTTTTCACCACAACAGACGAGCAGCAATTTTCACTATTACTTATTGATGGTTATCGAGGGCACGACCAGAATTGAGCATGGTGTTCAGGACTATGTAAATACGCATTTTAATCATGGCAAGATCACGGTCATTGTTCATAGTAGGGAAAGCGTCGATACCTCAATCGCCGCTAACAACAGATTTTTTATAACTGTGTTCAATACTTGCATTCAGCTATACAGTCATGATGGCACGCTGAACCTGTTTCCTGAATATACCCTCGATAAAAAAATATCACTCGAAAAAGCCCGGAAGCATCTCTATCATCGGATTCCAATGGCGCAGGGATTTTTGGACGGTGCGGGTGAATGTTATAGCAATGAAAAATTCAATGTATGTGTGTTTATGCTTCACCAGGTTGTTGAGCAATCCTGCATTGCCATGATCAGGGTTTTTATGGCGTACAGGTCTGATATTCACCATTTGGGCAGGCTACTTGATATCTGTGCATGTTTCTCGGAGCAGCCGAGAGAGCTTTTGCTTGGAACGCCAGAAAACAGAAGGCTTTTTGAGAAGCTCATGAATAGTTACAGCCATGCCAGATATAAAGATAATTTCAATATCGAGATGGGCGATGCTGATAAACTCTATAGCCTCGTTCATAATTTTTTAATTCTCTCCAAAGATCTTTGTGATAAAAAGATCAATCTTTTAACTGCCGAATGTGAAGAGGCGGAAGCAGAGAAAGGAGGAATTTGCAATGGCTGATGAAATAATCCTTGCCGGAAAACCTAAATCCCAGTTCTATAAACTTCCGTTTGATAAGAACACCCGCATATTGAGATTAAACGTTTTGGAGTCACACACAGACCTTCGAGCTGGGAACCGACCATATTACATGGTTGAAAGAAAGGTGCTTTCATTTAAGAAAGGGATATTGATAATTAGGGTAAAGCTCGAAAATGAGCCCCCTGTAAAAGTTTACCTGAAGGTCGAGTATGATCATTTATTGGTAAGCTGCAATATTGATACGGATGAAAATTATCTAGGAAGATATGTCTACCGTACTTTGAGGGCGATGTTATGGAATGAATTTCATGACTTTAAGGAGTATTATTGGCCGGAATGCTTCAATGAAGCAACCGGAAAAACCAAATATCTTGAAGTAATCTGTGATAGGTATGGAGTAGACATCAGGCTAAAAAAAGAATTCAAGGGTTTTTCAGGCCAGATGATTATTTCCTGCACATATCCGAACGCAAGGTATTGGAGAGAGAGCTTGTGAATGATGGATTAGCTACTTTAAACCAGGAATACCTTATTGGTTATTGCCTTGCAAATACCGATCCTGTCAGGTTCCATTCCAACCACTATCCATTTCTGATACCGTATAGCTTTACCCTCAATGCGGATAATAAGACTGTAAAATCTTTTACTGGGTTTGTTTTCGAAGAAGACGACAGTTTTGAACAATCTGAACTGTCCGTAAATCAAACTGAGCTGAACAGCATCTGCTATGAAATGAAGAAGATTGCAAGGATTCAGTTCAGGGAATACGGAGACAGTGATGAACGTTCTGGCGAAATAGACGATCTCAATTCCAGCAATAAGAGGAAGATTTTCGAACTATTTAATAAAGCACTCCCAATGCTATCGAGGGAGCCGTTTACACATTACCTGTTTACCTATGGGATGAGAAATATTCAGAAGAGACCTATGAAAAAGGATATGCAGGTTGCCAGATTCTCAGGTGAAGTACCGAGTTTAAATTTTTTACTTAGTGATAAGGGTGATTATTACGAACTTAAGTTGAGGTTCAAGGTGAAAGAAAAGGTCTTGCATTTTTGCGAAGATAGGATTGCTATGTTTTTCATCTGTTCGTCTGCAAACCCCACTGTTTGGTATCTATTGGAATGCGAAACGGATTCTAGGGTAGTTCTTTTTTTTAGTCGTAAAAACTTTAAGATTCAAATTCCTAAGGGATATTATAAGGAGCATTTCGAACCATACGTAGATGAAATCAAAAAACAGTATGAGCTTGAAATCAGATAGAAACAGCGACATGGAAGAGATTAAAAAACTACTCGATTATCAACCTTCAGGACTTAGTGATGGCGAAGTTGGGAATGCTGATGCTGAGCTCGAGCAGTTTTTTGTAAATTTTCCATTGCACGAGGCAAGGGCGAATATGAAAGAGCTATACGAGGGTTGGGTACATTTTGAAGCCGAATCCCCGGAAGGGGAGCAAATAATGGATATGCTATTCTTTTTTAATCAAATGATCAGCTTTCTTAACTTTTCATATATCGTAATCAGGCAGAAACAAAAAAGTTAGAAAATAGCAGAAGATAAAATTGTATGGAGATCTGATTGACAGAAGATTTTTGTTATTAAGAATGATGTTAACTTTTATTTACAAAGTTTACATTTTTATTTACAATCCAAATTGTCCATTCTGATAAATATCATAGTATTTTCGCCAAATCAAAATTCTCTATCCTTATGATAAAATCATTTACATTATTAGTTTTCTTGAATCTTTTTACATTTTCACAAACTACCTTGCCCGAAAAGAACTTCAAGGGTCACAAAGAAGCCGTATACGGTACAGCACAATCATCAAATGGAAAATGGTTGCTTTCTGGCAGTGCTGATGACATAGCCATATTGTGGGATGAAAATGGTGAAATAGTTAAACAAATTACTGGTCATCTAAGAAGTGTAAATGATGTCGCATTTTCACCAGATAATATAAGATTTATTACTGCAGGAAGCGATGAAACTTTTGTCATATGGAATATTAATGGTAAGAAAATTAAAGTGGTAAAAGCCGATAAGATCTATGTAAAGACTGTGACCTATTCAAATAATGGAAAATACATATTAAGTGGAGGAGGAGATAATACAGCTAAATTATGGACTTCGGACGGGAGGCTTATTAGAACGTTTAAAGGGCATGATTGTACGATATATCAGGCAAGCTTCTCGCCTGATGACAAAAAAATTGTGATTGCCAGTTGCGATAATTCGGCTTCTATTTGGGATTTAACAGGGAAAAAATTAAAGACCTTAAATTACCATTCAAGCGGTGTTACTTCGGCAAGCTTTTCGCCTGATGGACAACGGATATTGACGGCTAGTTTTGATAAACAAGTTGCATTATGGAGTATAAAAGGTAAGTTGCTTAAATCTTTTAAAGCCCATGACGATGAAATTAATCAAGCTCAATTTTCCAAAAATGGCAAATATATTCTTACGGGAGGTGAAGATGGCACAGCAAAATTATGGCGATCAAATGGACAGCTCGTAAGAACTTTTGGTGAGATCAATACTGTTGAATATACCTGTGCAATTTTTTCAGAGGATCAGAAATTTGCGATAGTATCCTCCATAAATAATAGTATAAACTTTTATAGATTACCCGAGCTTAAATGATTTTCATTTTGTGTGATTGTTTAAATTAGATATAAATGAACAAAGACAAAACTTTCTTAAGAAAACTATTCCTGTTATTTTTTCAAGGTATTTAAAGATAGGCAACAAATGAATAATTCAGGTATTTGTTCCACTCAACTTTTTGTCGCACAAATTTCTGAACAATCCATTTCCGACAAGGCCATGCCCTGCGGGTTTGCTGGAAAAAAATCTTCCCTGCCAGCAGAGCTGGCGAGGTATTTTTTTCCGCAAAGCCTTGTCTTGAAAATGGATTGTGTTCAGGAGCGGTGTTTACCAAAAAGATTGGAGTAGTGCATTCGCTAACCTAGCGACCCATTCCTCTGCCTCGCTCATTTTTGTTGTCGTTCCTTGTTTCTTTCAGCTTATTGTTCAGCGCTTTGATTTCCTGAATACGGGTGTATTCCCGTACTGCTTTAACTATACTGCCCTGAACATCCTGCCACTTTAATTTTCCATCCATCAGTTTTACTGGAACGTTGAAGTCGATATCATTATGGTACATTAAAGACGACTTGGCGGTGTTAGGATCTACATTTGGATATTTTTGGCAGTAGAAACCAATGATTTCATCCAATGGCATTTCCTTTAAAAGGTAGTGTATATCGATAAAATCCTTGATTCGCTGTCCGCTATTAACGATTGCGTTTATCTTCATGGCCGATATGTCCTGATTGGACATCATCCTAATTCCCTCTATATTTTCAATCGGTCTGATGGATGGATATTTGTGCGAAATAAAATCAAAATCCACTTCGCCAATACTTCCACTGACATAATTTTCCTTGTGGCGTTTTACGTCTGCACCGTATTTATTTCGTAAGTGTTCGGCCAGTTCGTTTCCATCAAAATCCGAAGAGCTGAACAGGTCAATGTCTATGGATTCTCTGTGTCCAATCCTCAGCGATAGTGCTGTACCGCCTACGAGGTAAAAAGAATTGAGCTGATTGTCTTTCATCAGCGTCTGGATTAGATCCAGTGTCCCTGGTTTAACTGTTTCTTTGTGTAACATCTGAGTTTTTCTTTGCTCAACTGAAAATATTCGCAAACGGCTTCCATGGTCATGTCAGAAAGATAGGTAATGTCATTTTTAAGAGCGTTTACCACATTTTCCATCCCGTAAAACCTGATCATCTCCTCCCAATCCTTGGGGTTGCCTTTATCAAGCACCCGTTCCATTACGGTTCTATAACTTCTGTTCCAGTCAAGTTTGTCAAAATCAAAGTCCCAGAACAATACCTTGGGCAGGTCGGGTCTTCTAACTTTTTGTATCAGGGGCTGTCTTTCGATTTTGATTTCCTCATTTTCGAATGGAACCTTCTTTTTGGAAAGATAGTTGTTCAATGTATGATAGTTATAAGCGGGGTAGCTGTCGCAAAATCCCTTCAGACTTGAAAACACGTCGATGTCCGTACTGGCAAATCTCTTCCAATGCACAACGATTACTCTTTTATTCAATTCCTTTAACATCATACAAACTTAACCAAAACAGAAGTTAATGCCTAATATTTTTAAATATTTGTCAGTTAATGGTTATTTATCTAATTATATTTATTATTTAGAATCGCCATATCTGCACTTACCTTGATATCCAAGACCTTTGCATATATCTGTGTAGTCCTGATATTTGTATGCCCAAGCATCTTAGATACGCTTTCCATCGGCACCCCATTAAGAAGGGTAACGGTGGTAGCGAATGTGTGCCTTGCAATATGTGAGCTTAAGGGCTTATCAATTCCGCATACAGTAGCGATTTCCTTCAAATACTCGTTCATCTTCTGGTTGCTGGAAACTGGTAATGCCCGATCTTTAGTGACGCAATATGGATGATCGTTATATCTTTCTAAAACTGATATTGCAGGTAATAATAGGGGGATAGCAGACCGTGTTCCCGTCTTGGTTCTATTTACATAAACCCATTTTTTGCCATCCACTCCAGTTTTAATATTAGATAGGCGTAATTTTTCTATGTCAGAATAGGCAAGACCTGTAAAACAGCAGAAGATAAAGACATCACGTACCTGACCTAACCGCTCAGTTAAAAACTGCTTTTCAGAAATTTTTGTTAACTCATCCTCTGTGAGAAACGACCGCTCTACATTCTTGCTTCTTAGTTTGTATCCAAGCATTGGATCTCTGTCGATCCATTTCAAGCTCATTGAAATGCGCAAAATCTTTCCAAGGCTTTTCAGATATCTTACTGTCGTGTTGTTAGCGCAACCATTAACTGATCTCAGGAAAAAATCAAAGTCTCTTATAAATGCGTGGTCAATGTCTTTGATATTAATATCTGTTAGTTGGTATTTCTCATTCATGAAAGCGGTTAAGTGTCTTTCCAAGACCTGAAAGCGCTTCAAGGTACCAATGGCATATTCCTTTCCAACCAAAGCCTCCATTTTTTCGTTATGAATTTTGACGCCTTCCATCAAGGTGTGCTTCCTGACTTCCCGCCCGATAAATCTGCACTTAATGCCTTCGGATGTAATAACTTCGCCTGCATCAAAAAGATCCCTGTAAACCTGGTTGATAATTGACTGGAGATTGTCCAGATGAGCATTAAAGCTTCTGACATCTTCCTTTTTTCCATCCTGTCTGCCTGATTTGGTATTCCACTTTTCAGGATCGCACTCAAGTCCGCTGGTCATTTCTGCCCTTTTTCCGCCAACGGTTATTCTTAAATAAACTGGCACATGGCCGCCATGGTAGTTTTTCTGCTTTTTAAGATAAAAAAGCAGGCTAAAATTAGTTTTCATATAAACTGAATTAAGGTTAACAAAATTAGCCCTGCAGTCTGAAAACGTCAAGACGTTCGATGGTCGAACGACTTGTTAAACAAGTGGTTATAAATAATTCGGTGAGTTCTTTTACCGCCTGAATTACTCACCGAATTACACACTTTTAATATGAGAATCGGTGAGTAATTTAGGTTTTCCACTAAAACAAAAAAGCTTGCAATCATTTGATTTGCAAGCTTTTACGTAGTTTTGATACTATTGTCTGTGATCCCGCTGGGATTCGAACCCAGGACCACTACATTAAAAGTGTAATGCTCTACCAGCTGAGCTACGGAATCATTTCCCTTTGTTTAAGGAGGTGCAAATATAGGAATTTAATTTAATTCACAATATTTTTTTAATAAAAAATTAAAATAAACTTAATCTTTGCCCGTAATACCGATTTAAACATCTTTAGATAGTGATAAGCAGTAGTTATTAATTAATAATTATTCCCGCCCATAGGCTTCGATAATTTTTTTAAATATAGATGTGTTTGGATAAACTCCAATAAAACTTCCCGAACCTGGACCATACGCAAAAACTGGCACCATAATGTTTGTATGATCATCCGTACTAAAGTTGCCACGCACCATGCCTTTTTTATATGATGCATCTAAAAGCGATAGCCCGCCAGTTTCGTGATCAGCCGTAACAATTACCAAGGTCTCACCATTTGCATCGGCAAACCTCAACGCCTCACCTACAAGTCTATCAAAATCGTGTTGTTCGGTAACCGCAATTGGCAAATTATTTGCATGTCCGCCATGGTCTATCTGTGCACCTTCTGCCATAATGAAGAAGCCACTTTGGTTTTTCGATAAAATAGCAATGGTTTTAAGTAATGATGTTTTAAGCATTTCTCCTCTACCATCAATAACAGTTCTCGTTGCAGAGTCATCTAAAAGTACAACTTGTTTACCCGCTTCTGTTGAAGTAAAATCGGATAGATTCGTTTTAATTTGATAGCCTTTACGTTCTAACTTCTTTATCAGATCAATATTCTTTCCCTCCATGAAACTTTTACGGCGTGAACCAATAAGAATATCGATAGGGCTTTTGAGAAAATCCGCAGCAATTTCCTGCGACATCGTTCTTTCAATTTGGTGCGCATAAAAAGCGGCCGGAGTTGCATCTGTAATATCGCCGCTACTGATAATGCCACTTTTAACACCAAATTGAGACATACGATCTGGAATGGATGTTAATGACTGACCACTTGCATCAACACCAATATAACGATTATTCGTTTTTTGCCCAGTTGCCATTGCTGTTCCACCAGCTGCAGAATCTGTAAAGTCAGAATTTAAAGCCTCAGTTCTCGAAAAACCAATGTGCTTAATGTTTACGATGTTCGATTGCCCGAAATTTGCCGTTAAACCAGCCTGAATTTGTGCCAGCCCCATACCATCACCAATCAGAAGGATAACATTTTTTACCTTTTTTTGTAAACCATCATTTTTGTATGTAGGCTGATAAGGTTGATAACCCTTTGGATTGACAAATTCTAATTTGCTTCTGTTTTTATAAAAACTACTCAATGCTGCTGGATTATCGGTTCCAATCCAATCAACACCCATTTGTTCCAATTCTTTCCAACTATTCGGACTATCTTTAGTTGCCCAAAACCGAAATGGTTTACCTGCTTTATGAGCTTCGGCAATTAAAGCTTTCATTTTTTCTAAATCAGGAGGTGTTGGTGTGCCCTTTCCATTCCAAACAGAATATTTAGAAAGGTCATCGCTAATCATCCCTATATGTTTCAGCTGCTCTGATGTATAATTTTTACCTGGCCGACCATCAAAATAAACAAAGGCAGGATAGTCACTAAATTTATCTACAGGAGGGATGTTTCCGCTCACTAAAAGTTTTATGGCCGATGGATTTTTATCCTGATCAAAAACCAATTCGTAATCCTTAAGTTGCTTTAATAATGTGGCTAAAACATTTTGGTAATCATCTTTTATATCGATAACCAATTGAAGTTTTAGCTGTGGATTTGAATAAGCATGATTCCCGTTCTTCTTAAAAAAAGCGAACAAAGGCTCTAAATAAAGTTTTTTTAATGTTTTACCAGGTTCTATTTCTTTACTCTCATGCGCTACAAATAATTCTCCATCACGATAAAACACATCGGCTTCGATCGAACCCATACCTGCATAATAAGCCTCCAGCAAGGGAATTTGTTGCTTATAATCGTTATGACTATGGCCGTTATTGGCAGTCAGTTTCTGCTGTGCAGAAACCGACTGAATGCCAAAGGCTACAAATAACAACCAAATAAATTTAGTTTTTTTTACCATCCTGGATTTTGTTTTATTACACCCGAACTGTTATCAATCTCTCTTTGCGGAACCGCCCAAACATCATGCACTTGTGGATTGAAAGTTCTTGCTGGCCAGATTACAGCGCCATCATAATCATGCAATGGTTTGGCATACGTTGTTTCCGCGTCTCCCCACCTTACTAAATCGCGATGGCGATCGGCCCATTCACCAGCCAACTCATTACGGCGTTCACGTTTTAAATCGGTCAATGTCATCCCGGTTTTTGAAACTAACCCCGCTCTAACTCTAATTTTATTCAATTCTGTATCGCCACCACCTGCACCATTTAAATTAATGGCGGCTTCTGCTTTAATTAAAAGCACTTCTGCAAAACGCATCAAAGGCATATTCAAATCAGTAGTACCATTATCTCCGTTCGGATTTACGTGAGTTGGGATTGGATTTGCATAAGAAAACGGTTCCATATATTTTTTAAACTGATAATTTGATGTGGCACCTGCATCTTTAGTAAAACTGCGTTCGGTACCAAAGAACATAAACTTATCTCCAGGTTTTAAAATGGTAGCATCTCTACGTAAATCGCTAGTTTCGTAAGAATCAAAAAGTTCTTTAGTTGGCAAATAATAACCCCACCCATTATAAATACCCCAGGCTTTGTTAGTTAACATTACCCCTGGCAATTTACTACCCCAACCTGTACCGCCACCATTAGGCGTACAAACTACCGACCAAATATACTCTTTAGACCAATTATTAGAGGCTTTGAAAACATCTACAAAATTACTCAACAAATTATGCTGACCCGAATTGATTACCATATCGGCATATTTAGCTGCATTTGCATAGTCTTTCTTGTACAAATAAACTTTTGATAGATAAGCCCAAGCAGCGGTTTTGTGCGCTTTACCGTAATCGGTGGTTGCCATTGCAGTAAAGTTTGGAAGATTATCTGCCGCCTTTAAAAATAACGAGATAATATAATCGTAATTCTCTGCCACATTTTTAGCTCTTGGAACAGCAACTGAAGCATCAGACTCTGGCATTACAATCGGTATCCCTGCTTTATCATTACCATAATTTGCAGCAAGCTGAAAATAGACCAAACCCGCATTAAAGTACGCATCGCCAATAATTTGTTTTTTCAGATTATCATCCATCGCAATACCAGGAACATTGGAAATAATATCGTTCGCTCTCTTAATTATGGCGTAACGCATGCTCCACTGCGATTCGGTGTAGCCTCCGCCAATATAAGTACGGTTAAAATTTTTAATGTTATCGGCTTCAGGTTTGTTACGGCCAGTCACCATATCATCGCTGGCATTGATGAACCAGAACATGCCTCGGCCGTAAAAATCTTCTTCATTGTATTTTTCATACATACCACCTTCAGCTTTAATAGCATCTTCTTTTGTTTTCCAAAAGTTTTGTGCAGATGGTGAGCCTTCTGGTACGATATCTAATTGTTTTGTGCATGAAGCAAAAACTGTTCCTGCTAATATTACAAGGTATTTTATATTCGTTTTCATTTTGTTATAGATTAAAGATTAACACTTAGACCAAATATGAAGCTTCTTGCCTGTGGGTAACGACCAACATCAAGACCGTTATTATCCATGCCGATTTCTGGATCGAAGCCTGAGTAATTAGTAATGGTAAATAAGTTGTTTGTAGTTGCATAAACTCTAATAGCGCCAGTTTTAAGTTTTCCTGTAAGAGATTTTGGTAAGCTATAACCTAAGGTTACGTTACGAATACGCAGGTAAGAACCATCTTCAATGTAGAAATCGGATGCATTAAAGTTTCCATTATTATCGCTTGTTGAAATAATCGGCACTTTTCCGTTAGGATTTTCTGGCGACCAGGCATCTAAAATACCAACCAACTTGTTGTAAGATGGGCCACTTGCACTATAAGTAGTTCTTTTAACAGCATTGAAAAGTTTATTACCTTGAACACCTTGCGCAAAAACATTAAAATCGAAGTTTTTGTAGCTTGCGTTAAAACTTAAACCATAAGAAAAATCAGGATAAGCACTGCCTGCAAAATAGCGGTCTTTGCCATCAATCGAACCACTTCCGTCTAAGTCAATGAATTTAAAATCACCAGCTTTTGCATTTGGTTGAATTTTTTGCCCGTTTGCATTTTTATAATTATCTGCTTCAGCCTGACTTTGGAAAATACCATCTGTTTTTAAAACATAATAGCTGTATAAAGGCTGCCCAATTGTGATTGCTAATGGCGCTAATTCGTTTCTGAAATTCGTTCCAACGGCGATATTTGTTAAACCTGGCGCCAATTCCTGAACCTTATTGTTTAACTTGGTAAGTGTTGCGTTTACAGAGTAAGTAAAAGCCGTATTTTTTGCACTGTTATAAGTTAACCCCAACTCTATACCTTTATCCTTCACAATACCCGCATTAATGGTTTGGGTATTTAATCCCGCCGTACCAGGCAACGATCGGGTTAAAATCATCTTATCCGTTTCCTTGATAAAATAATCGGCAACTAAACTCAATCGATCAAGCACAGTAAAATCCAAACCAATATTGGTTTGCTTGCTTTCTGCCCAGGTAAGATTTTTATTTGCCAATATAGTTTGTACGTAACCATTTTGTAAGGTTGGGGTTTGCCCAAAGTAACTTTGTGTTGCACCAAGTAATGGGTTTACAGCCGAAGTGGATAGACTACCCAGATTACCAAGTATGCCGTAACTTCCTCTTAACTTTAATTCATTTAACCAGTTTGCTGATTTTAAAAATTCTTCTTTATTAATCGCCCAGCCTGCAGAAATTGAACCATAATTTCTAAATCTGTTTTCCTTTGATAACATTGAAGAACCATCTCGTCTGCCAATTAAGGATAAAAGATATTTTTCCTTGTAATTATAGTTGGCTCTTAAGAAAACAGAAGAAATTGACTTTGCATCGTAATAACTTGATGATGGCTGTATGATCGTGGCATTAGTTAAATACCTGTATTGATGAGATTCATCATCAAAACCCGATCCTGATGCGTAAAGACCATTACTCGTTGTTTTTTGATAGGTATAACCACCCGTAAAATCGAGTTGGTGAACACCAAAATTGGTATGATAGTTAATTACTTGCTCGGCCAAAATATCGTTCGAAGCATCCGACCGTTGAACCAAACTATTACTTAATACTGGCTTACCGACTTCTGGTCTTTTCGGTGTGAAACTTTTGAACTGTGAGTTTGACTTGGTAATGCTTAAATTAGATTTAAAGGTTAAACCTTTAGCTAATTGAAGGGTAGCATAAGGATTAACAACTAAAACATTTACGGGATTATTAATATCAATACGTTGTAATTCGGCAACAGGGTTAACAATATCTCCGTAGTCGCCAGCATACTGACCTCCAGGCAAACCCGCAAAACTCCCATTAGCGTTATAAGGCGTACCATTAGTTGGATAATAAATTGCTGATAAAAGTGCTCCAGTGTAATCACTACTTGTATTTGCACCATTTCCGTTTGTGCTGCTATACGATAAATTTTCGCCAACCTTTAACCATGGAGTAAGCTCGTGCTCAGAATTAATTCTGAAATTATACCGCTTGGTTTTAGTATTCAGAACAATGCCTTCTGCATCACGGTAGTTAAAACTTAAATAAAAGTTCGATTTCTCACTTCCTCCATTTAAGGCAGCGTTGTAATCCTGTAACATTCCATCTCTAAAAACTTCGTCCATCCAATTGGTTCGGGTAACCTGCCCATCAGGATATTTAGTTAGATCAAAAGCAGGTAAAATCGTTGTTCCGCCATTTTTCGCGGCAGTTGCCGCAACCTGAGCACGCTGTACTGCGTTAAGTGCCTCCAACTTTTTCCAGACAGATTGCTGACCTATCTTACCATCGAAAGCAATTTGCATTTTTCCTTTTTTTCCTTTTTTGGTTGTAATTAAAATTACACCACCCGAGGCACGAGCCCCATAAATTGCTGCCGCAGCATCTTTTAATACCGAGATAGATTCAATATCGTTAGGATTTAGCTGTGGTGTACCTAAGAAAATAGAACCATCGATCACATAAAGAACGCTTTCGCCATTTATACCGCCTGCACCTCTAATGTTGATTCGTGGGGTAGAGGTAGGGTCGCCGCCTTCATTGGTAACAATTACACCAGGAGATTTTCCTGCCAAAACTTCGCCCACACTGTTCACCGATCTTGATGATAATTTATCAAGTGAAACTAAACTTACTGCTCCCGTTAAAGTTTCCTTTTTCTGCGTTCCATAACCAACCACAATTACATCAGCCAACAAGGCTCTTTCCTCGCTTAGTACAATATTGATTATCTGGTTATCATTAACTGCAATTTCTTTTGTACGATAACCAATCATCGAAAAGGAGAGCACCGTTTGTCCGCCAACTTCAATTCTGAATGCACCATTAGCATCAGTAATCGTTCCTGTTTGCGTACCAATTACCTTAACAGATACACCAGGCAACGCCAAACCTGTAGAATCTTTAACCGTACCGGTTACAATCCTGTCGGGCTTGTTAAAAGTTGCATTATTTAATATTACATAATCGTCCTTTTCTACAACACTGAGCCCCAATTTATCTAATAAAGAGCGAACGGGCTCCATCTTAAATTCTCCACTTACATAAGTGTTTTTTTCTTGAAGAAGATCAGGATTATAAACGAAATTGAGCCCTGAAATGCCTTCGATTTCGCGAACAATATCACTAAGTTTGGTTCCCTTACTTATTTTAATGCTAACCTTGCTTTTCGCCAATCGTTGGGCCATGCCAGACGATGCGAGAAGGGAACTGCAGAATATGCAGATAATTGAAAATGTTAAACACGAATATTTCATGATTCGATAAGGAGATAGAGTCCTCTTGGACGAGGTTGTTTTCATTTGTTTGATTGCTTGTAATAATTAGTAAATTGTTGTGATTTGTCCTTTAAAAATTCACGCGGACAGGTTCTTTAAATGACTTAGCCGCTCATTATTTATATATTTTAAATGTTTTACGATTTTTATCTGAACTGAATTTTAAGTGGTGCAGACTGCAAATAATGTCAAGAATTTCATTAGGCTGCTGAACACTATTAAAGGTTGCTGTACTCTTCAAGTTAGAGAGCGATTTATCTGAAAGCGAAATTTTAATACTGTACACATATTCGATCCGCTTAATTACCTGACCAAGGGTAGAGCCATTAAATTCTATTTTAACTGGAGTGATGAGCTTGTTTATATGAATTGAAGATTGCCCTGTAGTTTTACTGTATTGAAGAACTTCGTCCTTGACTAGCTTACTAATGAGTTTACCATTGTTGCTTACCGCAACTCTACCTGTAGCAACAGCAACTTCTATCTCATTTTTTGCGATATCGGCACGGATTCTAAATGAAGTTCCTAAAACCTTAACATTTAAATTTGAAGGAAGCTCGACGTGGAAAGGCCTTTGCTCGTCATGGGCTATAGAGAAAAAGGCTTCGCCAGCCAAAAGCTTAATTTTACGCGAGTTTTTACCGAATTTGCCTGGGTAAGTTAGTTTAGCTAAAGGTTCTAGTGTAACCTCCGAGCCATCATTAAGGGTTATATTTTTCCGCTCGCCTGCTTTTGTAAATACAATAGTTTGAGTTGAAGCCGTTTTGTACTGATCTTTTTGCTTCCACAATCCAAAAAATATAAAGCCCAGTATAGTAACCGCAGCTGCTATCTTGAACCAATAAGTAGCTGAAAAAGATCTTCTATTCTCCTTTTTAGCTATAGCCGTTCTAATGTTTACCAATATCTCAGATCGGATTAAGAGTTTTCGTTCATCGGAAACTTCCTGGTTAGGAACATCCAATTGAGTATACCAATCCTCGACTTGTTTAACTTCGGCAGTACTTGCCCTTCCATCCAAATATTTTTGCAGCACCTGTTTTGCTTCTTCTTCCGTCATTTGAATACATGTCGTTTCAAAATTAAAATAGTACTAACGAAAGATGTTACGTATTTGTTAAGTTTCTATTAACGGATAAAAAAGGTTATAAACAACACATAGGAGAGGTTTTCACGGAGTAATTTCATTGCCGCAGTAATTTGGTTTTTAACCGTTTGTGCAGAAATATTTAGTTCAGCGGCAATTTCTTTTATCGATTTATCTTGTTTTCGGCTCATCGAAATTATTAGCCGCATACGTTCTGGTAAACTTTGCAACGCATTTTCAACCTCTTTGGAAGTATCTCGTAGAATTAAAATTTCGTCGGCTGTGCTTACATGCTGCTGATTCATTAAAACTGCAAATTCTGCCTGATGACCTTCTTTAATAGCATTGGATCTGAAATAGTTAATCACCTTGTATTTTACAGCGCCATGCAAATATCCAGAGAGATTTCCGGTTAATTCTAAACTTTTCCGATTCTCCCACAGCGAAATGAATATTTCCTGGGTAATGTCTTGAGCAACATCCTCATTACAAACTTTTCTAAACGCAGCATCAAATACCTTTTCCCAATAGATGCCGAATATTTGCTCCATTGCAAGGCTATCATCACGTTTTAAAGATGCAATTAGTAATTCGCTCAATGCTGTTTTTTTTGATTAAGCAAAACTACTTCACCCATGTTCCTTTAATATTAATAAATCTTAAAGGCTAAAGTTTTTAGAGATGACTGCTTTTCAGGTTCGCAGCAATAAAGTCTAATAGAGTACGGATCAAGCAAAAAAGTTGGGGAGCAATTCTATGCATAAATTTTAGATAATCTGAACAGAAAGAATT